>PAPH01000034.1 GCA_002709005.1 Hyphomicrobiales bacterium
GTCCGAAATATCGGCGGCGAACTCGATCGTCTGGTACTGGAACGGCGACCCTGTATCGGTCTCCTCCAGGCGGAAGAACGGTCGCTCCCCGGCCAGCGTCCGGAAGGTCTCGAGATTGAAGCCGCTGATCGTTCCCGCGCCGACGGTTAGCGCGAAATGACCGGTGAAGTCATCCGGCGCCGTAGCCCAGGTCGGGTAGGGGGTGTCGAGTTCGATATCCAGCGTGCCCTTTCCGCGCGGCAGCGGCCCGGTCAGGCCGAGCGCATCGAAAAGCGCGCCGAATTCCATGTCGCGAACGGACAACTGGAATTTGGCCCCACCTCTGCTTCCGGCCTCTGAGACCAGAACGCGCCCTAGAAGGTTGCCGCCATAGGCGGTCGCGTCGCCCAGATCGAATGTTGCCCGCCCGCCGTCGACCCGTGCTGCGGCCGCCATGTTGGACATGGTGATCGGCCCCAGCCGCGCCGATTGCGCTGACAGCCTGAGGTCGAGCCGCAATTCCCGTAGAAAACGCGTATCGATCGTCGAGGCGATTTCCGACCCAGAATGCGGGAGCGGCGTGAAGGCCCTCAGGAAGGAGGTGACATCGAGCGTGTTGAACGCGAGTGTGCCGGCAACAAGCGGCGGGGCCGATTTGTCGAAAGCCAGATCGAGCACGCCGATTCCCCGATTCTGATCCACAACGAGGATAAGGTCGTCGAGCTTGGCGGTCATCTCGCTTGTCGACAGTTTGGCCCCGAGTTCGAGTGCGCCGATCGCCTCGCCCGGCCGGATATCGGTGCCGGACCATTCGAGCGCGCGGCGCACGGAAGGCGTCTTGATGCGTATGTCGCCATTGGCGAAACCCTTGGAGGAGAGATTGGCCTCTCCCTTGAATTCGATACTGAGCGGCGAGGATGTGACCACTGCGTCGACCGCCGCACTTCGCCCGCCCAACAAGAGAAGCGGGGACGCCGACGAGGCTTCGATTTTCATCTGCTCGCCGCGGAAGATCGCCGACAGGTTGGTTCGTGCCGTGGAATTGGGATTCTGCCACACGACCGTGCCGTTCATCGCCGAAAGGCGCTCGGCCGGCGCGCCCGGGTCGCGGACCCAGTTCAGCGTGCCGTCGACGATCGTCACCGAGCCGAAGGCGGCATTGTCCGGCACCTCGGCCAGGGAGGCCGGTTCGGTGCTGCTCTGTTCGGCCGCATCTCGTGCCACGGCGGCCTCCACGCCGCGCGTGAGCTCGCCCTCACCGGACGTCCAGTTGGTCGAACCGTCGGGATAGATCTCGAGATTGAAGGTCGGGCGCACCAGGCGGAATTCGGAAAAGTTCGGAGAACCGAAAGCCGCCGAGAAGAGATTGAAATTGGCGACGATGGAATCCGCGCGCATGATCGGATCGCTGTCCGGATTGCCGCGCGGCAGGATCTTGACGTTGTCGAGCCGGATTCGCGGGACGGGCCAGAAGCTCAGTTTTGGCGCGTTGCCGAGCATCACGTCCTGCCCGGCCCAGTCGCCGATATCGCGCTCCAGACGGTCGCGCACCACATCGCTGGAAATGGCGAAAGGCAGCAGAAGAAGAATGGCGAGGATCGCCACCGCCGGAACGAGCGCCGCGAGCACAATCGATCGGCTGATCCGCCATTTGCCCAACCATGCCCGCAAGATGCCCTCCGGAGATTACTCCGCCGATTTCGCCGGTCTTCTGGATACGGTGTCGGTCGGGTGATTGCAATCGCCGGTCCGGGGAACGCAACGGCTAATTGGAGAGACTAGGGGACTTCCGCTGACCTCGCCTCTGGTGCTAATCACTCGCCATGGAAGGAGACCCGAGCATGCATGATCACCCCCTCTGGACACCCGATCCCGAGCGCGTCGCGGCGAGCGAATGGATGAAGTTCGCGCGCTTTGCCGGAGAGCGGACGGGCAGCGATCTCGCCGATCCGGATGATCTTCACCAGTGGTCGATCGATGATCGCGGGGAATTCTGGTCTGCGGTGTGGGACTTCTGCGAGGTTGTCGGAGACAAGGGCGAGCGTCTGGTCGAGAACGCCGATGCGATGCGCGGTGCGCGCTTCTTCCCGGATGCGACGCTGAATTTCGCCGAGAACCTGCTGCGGGAAGAGGGGGATGGGCCGGCAATCATCTTCCGGGCAGAGAACGCGCATTCCTCCGAAATGAGCTGGTCGGATCTGCGCGCGCTTGTTTCGCGTCTGCAACAGGCCTACAGGGCACACGGCCTCGGCAAGGGCGATCGCGTCGCCGCCATGATGCCGAACATGCCCGAAACGATCGCGCATATGCTGGCGGTTTCCTCGCTCGGTGCGATCTGGTCGTCCTGTTCTCCCGATTTCGGTATCCAGGGGGTGGTGGACCGGTTCGGGCAGATCGAGCCCAAGATCTTCGTCGCGTGCGACGGCTACTGGTATAACGGCAAACGGCAAGAGGTGGCGGACAAGCTCGGTCCCATCGTCGACCAGATCAAGCCGGACGCGACCGTCATCGTACCGCTTCTCGGACAGGCGGACCAAATTGCGGACGGCATTGCAAAGGCCGTCGCCGAGGAGGGCTTCGTTGCCGATTTCGAGCCGCGCGACCTGACCTTCGAGCGGCTGCCGTTCTCGCACCCGCTCTACATCCTGTTTTCCTCCGGCACGACCGGGATTCCGAAATGCATTGTCCATTCCGCCGGTGGCACCCTGCTGCAGCACCTCAAGGAACAGCGCCTCCATTGCGGTCTCGTGCCCGGCGACCGGCTGTTCTATTTCACCACCTGCGGCTGGATGATGTGGAACTGGCTCGCCTCGGGCCTCGCCTGCGGGGCGACGCTCTGTCTCTATGACGGCTCACCGTTCTATCCGGACGGCAATGTGCTGTTCGATTACGCCGCGGAAGCCAGGTTCAAGCTTTTCGGCACTTCGGCGAAATATATCGATGCCGTGCGCAAGGCCGAGCTCAAGCCGCGCGAGACCCACGATCTCTCCGCGCTGCGGATGATGACCTCTACCGGATCGCCGCTGTCGCCTGAAGGCTTTTCCTTCGTCTATGAGGGGATCAAGCCGGACATCCATCTTGCCTCGATTTCCGGCGGCACCGATATCGTCTCCTGCTTCGTCCTCGGCATCCCGGTCAAGCCGGTCTGGAAGGGCGAGATCCAGGGGCCGGGCCTCGGAATGGCAGTCGACGTATGGAACGATGACGGCAAGCCCGTGCGCGGCGAGAAGGGCGAACTGGTCTGCGCCAAACCCTTTCCTGCCATGCCGGTTGGCTTCTGGAACGACCCGGACGGAAAGCGCTATCACGGCGCCTATTTCGAACGCTTCGACAATGTCTGGTGCCACGGCGATTTCGCCGAATGGACCGCCCATGGCGGCCTGATCATTCACGGTCGGTCCGACGCGACCCTGAACCCTGGCGGCGTGCGCATCGGAACCGCAGAAATCTACAATCAGGTGGAAAAGCTCGAGGAGATCGCCGAAGCCCTGTGCATCGGGCAGGAATGGGATGACGATGTTCGCGTTGTCCTTTTCGTCAGGCTTGCCGACGGTGTCGCCCTGGATGACGCGCTAAAGACGAAAATCAAGTCGGCGATCCGCACGGGAGCGTCGCCGCGCCATGTTCCCGCCCGCATCGTGGCGGTTTCGGACATCCCGCGGACCAAGTCCGGCAAGATCACCGAGCTTGCCGTGCGCGACGTCGTTCACGGACGCAAGGTCAAGAACCAGGAAGCGCTGGCAAATCCGGAAGCGCTCAAGCTCTACGAAGATCTGGAGGAGTTGAGGTCCTGAACGGCTTTCCCGGCCAAGATGTTAACGAAACCTTGCCGGCGGAATTAACCAACTCCGCAATGGGTTCTGGGGACAATTAGAATTGCGAAGGCCGCGGTAAGGACCGGTTAACACCTGCTGCGCTTTAGTTAACATGATCACGGGGACAATCCTTGTACCTCGTGTTGGTCAGCAAGTACAAATAACTTGAGGGGTCTTCGCGACCCCTCTTTTTTGTCCGGCCCCCTCCCGTGGGGACGGGGGCGCGTCTGATGATCAGTCCGCCAGTACCCGCTGGGAGGGAAAGGTGATCGTCACCAGCGTCCCCTCCTTCGGGGCCGAGACGATATCGAACGCCGCACGGTTGGCCTCGACCATCGCCTTTGTCAGCGGCAGGCCCAGACCGGTTCCATCTCCGCGCTTGCGCGGCGTGGGGCCGACCTGTCCGAAGGGCTTCATCGCCTGTTCGAGTTCCTTGCGGGTCATTCCGATGCCGGTGTCGCGAATGCGCAGCACCACGTTTCCGTTTTGCTCGTAGGCGGTGGAAACGACGATCTGGCCGCCCGAGGGCGTGTAGCGGATCGCGTTCGAGAGCAGGTTCAGCGCGATCTGCTTGACCGAGCGGGTATCGGCCACGACATCGGGCAGGGTCGCCGAAAGGCTCGTGCGGATGATGACGCGCTGGCTGTTGGCCATTGGCTGCAGCATGGAGACGCATTCGGCCAGTTGGTCGTTCAGCGTCACCGCCCCGAAGTCGAGATCGATCTCGCCGGCCTCGATCTTCGAGATGTCCAGAAGATCGTTGACGATATCCAGCACGTGCTTGCCGGAATTGCCGATGTCGTGGGCGTATTCGAGATAGCGCGGGCTGCCGATCGGCCCGAAGCGTTCCTCCACCATCATCTCCGAGAAACCGATGATTGCGTTGAGCGGCGTGCGGATCTCGTGGCTGACGCGGGCAAGGAAATCGCTCTTGTGCGAGTTGGCGGTTTCGGCGGCACGCTTGGCCTCGCGCAATTCTTCCTCGCTTTGCTTCCACTGGGTGATGTCGCGCAACACGGCGCAATAGCCGTTCGAGCCCGACAGCCGTCCGATGGTCATGAACAGTGGCGAGAGCCCCCCATTGGCTTCCCGCCCGATAACCTCGCGTCCGTCATTGAGGACGCTCGACACGCCGTGCTCGGCGAGGCCGCCGAGATAATCCATCACGGCGCGCTGGCTTTCATGGGCGAACAGCATGGCGAAGGGTTGGCCGAGCGTATCCGCATCGTCATAGCCGAAGAGCGCATGCGCTGAGCCGTTCATGGAGCGGATGCGGTTGTCCTCGCCGATGATGACGACCCCGTCGGTCGCGGTTTCGAGGATGGACCGAAGTTCGCGCGCCTCGATTTCGAGTGCGTTGATGCGCTCGCTGGCCGCCTCGTCGAACACGGTCGGTGACGCTTCGTCTTCCCGTTCGTCGTCTTCTTCGGGCCGGGGTGCCGGTACGGAGCTGTCCGGTTCGATAGTCTCCGAGACGATTTCCGGCTTCCGCGCCAGGCTCAAAAGCAGCGCCTGGCTGTCGTACCAGTTGATCGAGTGGAGGCGCGCGTTGACCGGCACCTCGGTGCCGTCAAGGCCGCACATCAGCATGGCGCCGGTTTCCTCGTCGCTCGAGAGGAGGTGATCGAGGCCACCGGCATCGGCGAGCGCTTCGAGGGAATCAAAGCCGGTGAGGGCGAAGAACTCGCGGTTGCCGTGAATCAATTCGTCGCCGGCGTGCACGAGAAGGGCGGCCGGTATCATGTCGATGACATCCTCCGTCAGCCCTGTTGCCGCGGCATTTCTAGGAGGCAGTTCGAAGCCGGAGGTGAATGACGGCGGATAGGATCCGAACGTCGCATCCAAATCGGCGGGAAGCTGTTCGCTCACTTCAATGACGGCTTCCTCTTCGGCGTCGCCGGAGAATTCGTCCTCGCCCGAATCCACCCGCACCGCTTCCGAGGCACCATCCTCGCCGGAGGTTGCCTCTTCCTCGGCAGACGCGGCGTCAGCGTCCTCAGGGTGTTCCGTTTCGTTTTCGGAGCGTGTGGGTTCATCCGGCCGATGCCGGCTCTCGTCCGTTAGCGGGCCGTCGACATTGTCGAAAAGGGCGCTGACTTCTTCGGGCGCCTCGGGGATTTCCGGGACTACTGTAGGATCCTCGGACTCGAGATCCTGCGAGGGTTCTTCGTCCAAGATGGCGGTGTCATCTCCGCCGGAGACGGGCTTCTTCGGTTCCACCGTCTCGCGGGGCTGCAGGCCGATACCGAGCTTTTCGCCGATTTCGCGGAACGCCGCCTGTTCGAGCGGCGACAGGGTTTCGCGCGAACGGGCGCGGCGGGCCTCCAGATCGATGACCTTGTCACTTTCCCGGCGGCCGGCATTGGGGGTGAAGACCAGAGCGGGCTTCTCCCCCAGGAAGGGATCCGTACCGCTTGTGTCTTCCTCGTCGGGCTTCTCCGTAACGCCGTCGTCACCGGGCGTCGCGTCGTCATTGGCCGGTCCGGCCTCGCTGACGGTCGCCGAGGTCTCGTCAATCGCGGTAGCCTCGTTGTCGACGGTCGCTGTGTCCTCTTGGAGAAGGTCTGTTTCCGGCGCCTCTTCCATCCAGCTTTCGTCGTCGAAGCCCTCGGGGCTCACCTCTTCGAACAGCGTATCGGAAGCATCGGAAAGAGATGGGTCTTCAGTAGCGGTCCCGGCAAGATCCTCCGTCGTGTCGGTGACCAGCGCTTCCCCGTTGCGCTGGCGCGGAATCCACGGACCTGGGACGAGCGCAAGGCCGATCGCCTCGGGATCGGGACGCGCTTCGCCGATGCGCACGATGCCGAAACCTCTAAAACCGTCGAAACGGCGTTCGCGGGTGTAGGTGGGCAGCGCCGCCAGATCCACCGGCACGGCCAGTTCCGTGCCCTGAATGGGCCAGTAGACGGTCTTGCCCGACCAGGTATCGCGGCGGCTCAGGAGATCGGTGATCACGTGATCCGGGTCGAGATTGAACACACGGGCGACGTCAGGAAAGCTGCGACCGATGATGTCGGCCGCATTCGGGCCGATCGCCTCTGCGAATTCGGGCGAGAGTTCGGAGAAGGTTCCGTTGCGGTCGATCTTCCAGACGAAGCGGACCGGCCGTCCGTCGGGATCGAAAACGAAGTCGTCTTCGTGCAGAAGCGCGTTGGCAGATGCCTCCACCGGCGCTTCAATTCCGCGCGCCACTTCTTCCGCATCCTCTCCGTCGAAGCCGTTTGTCACCTCTCCCACGGACGGTTGCGGGGGCACGGCGGCCCAGAGCGGATCGCCGTCGAAATCATCCCCGCGTGTGTCGTCCCCGGACCCCGCCTCGTCGCCGTTGGTGACGTCCTGGGCCTCCGCGAAAGCGCGCGGGAGGGCATCGTCGCTGCCTTCCGGCGCGGTGGCGGTCAGTTCCTCGCGCACCTTCTCCGCGTCGAAGGCGGGAAGGGGCGGGGGCAGGGTTTCCGGCTCTCGCTCGGGCACGATGTCCTCGGGAACAGTCTCGCCGCCGGTCTCCACCACGAAAACCAGGTTGAGCGCGGGATCGTCCGTCAGCCGTCCGATCGCCGCCGGCTTCTCGCCACCGGCGCTGTGGATCATGCGTTTGACGAGCCTGTCGCGCTGCTGTTCGACGTCACGTGCCATGCGCCGGAGATCATCTACGGAAAGGTCCGCTTCGTCGAATGACGCGGTGCTGGCGAGAACCGAACCCGCCTCGTCGAGGACGGCGACATGGGCATCGCCCTCGTCGAATCCGCTGATGATCTCGCGTGCCCGCGCAGTCAGGCCGCCGGGATAGTCGCGCTCGGCGGAAATCAGTACCGCCGGCGCGCCGCCCGGCAGTTCGATGAGTTCGACCCGTGCGCCGACGGTCGTCCGCCGGAAGCCGCTGGAAACGCGAATGAGGAAATCCTGTCCGTCCTTGCGCGCAAGGCCATGCACTGCGGCGGCAATCTGCCGCTTTATCGAAGGACGGGCATCAATGCCGTCTTCGATCAGTTCGTAGATGCTCGAATAGCCGAACAATGCGGCGGCGGGCCCGTTGGCCCATACGACAGTGGTCAGATCAGGACTGGCCACGGCGAGCGCTTCTCCCCGGGCGAAGCGGTCGCGTATGTCCTTGTGTACGGCCAGATCGATGAAAGGATGACGATCGTACTGCATACTGTCCTGTCCCGAATGCCTGTAAACACGTGCCCCCGGGCCGGGTTCCGCAAGGAGCACAGTTAACGTCTCATTAATAGCTGGGAGCTGAATACCGGTCTAGCAAACCCTCGGACGAGCGCCCCGCTTTGTCAAATCGAGGTTAATGCGTTGTGCAGTGCACAAAAATTTCCGCCAGAATATTGCAATGCACAAATATCGGTGCTATATAAGGTGTCGAAATGGATCGGCACCCGTAACGCCGAGCCATCCCAATTACCGAGGAGAATGAAATGGCTACTACCAAAAAGCAGGCCGAGATGTTTCAGTTCCCGGCTTTTGACGTCAACAAGATGTCCGAAACCTACCGCGATTATGCCGAGAAGGCCATGGCGCAGTCGAAGGAAAACTACGCCAAGATGAAGGAAGCCGCCGAGAGCGCAACCAAGACCATGGAAGCGACCCTCGAGAAGGCTCAGGCCGGCACCGTCGAACTCAGCCTCAAGGGCATCGACGCCGTGCGCGTGAGCACCGACAATTCGCTTTCGCACCTTGAAGCCCTTCTCGGCGTCAAGTCGATGGCCGAAATGATCGAGCTTCAGAGCACCTTCTTCCGCAAGCAGGCCGATCTGATGGTCGACCAGACCAAGGCCATGCAGGAAGCAGCCCGCAAGGTTGCCGAAGACGTGAGCAAGCCGTCGAAGGATGCCACCGAAAAGGCGCTCGGCGAAGTCGAAGCCAAGGTCAAGGCTGCCTGATAGACCGATACGTTCCGGCGCCCCAACGCCGATCGCAAGAAGGCCGGGTTCAACCCGGCCTTTTTTCGTGCGCGCTCACACCTGCTCCGCGATGGGGTCTTGAAAAGGACGCCAGAAAAGGCGGCCAGACCCTCTTGCAAAAAAAACGTCATGACCGTATTTGAGCGGCAGGTGGAACGTAGCGCTTAGCCGCGCTCGTAACGTGCGATTGTAGCTCAGTTGGTTAGAGCGCCGGATTGTGGATCCGGAGGTCGCTGGTTCGACCCCAGCCAATCGTACCACCGCCTCTTCCCTGAAAGACCGATGATATCCCTGCCGCGCCGGGACCTGGAGCATCCTGCATTCACGCGCAATCGCCCGATGCGGATAGGCTGCTCGAAAATCAAAAGAGTGGCGCGGGCGTCAGAACGCCTTGAACGTCAACGTCGTCTGGGTGCGCTCGATACCGCTGATCGAATGAATGTTCTCGGCGACGAAGTGGCCGATATCGACGTCGTCGCCGACATAGAACTTGGCAAGCAGGTCGAACGGGCCACTCACCGAATAGACTTCAGAAGCGATTTCCCGGTTGGCCAGTTCCTCTGCCACGGCATAAGCCTTGCCGAGCTCACAGCGAAATTCGACGAAAAAACATTGCATGGGAACGTCCTGCTTCTGTGCCGCGCCGGCCGCGGCGCCTGTTTCGAATGCAGGTTCCCTTCTACGGCAAGCGGCAACGGGCTGCCAATAGCCCGGGCCGAGGAAATGCCGCCGCCTATTCGGCGGCATCCCTCCTGAGAACCAGCCGCGGGCTGCGGTGCTCTTCCGCTTCCAGGCGCGCCAGACGCTCCTTCAGCGCGCCGATTTCCTCGGCATTGTTGGAGACGGTTGCCGACAGGTCCTCGCCTTCCTCGTCTTCCCTGGGGCCGACGAAACGCGAGAAAATCCGCGAGAGGAGCCGGGACAGGTCGTCCATGATCAGGAAGAAGGACGGCACCACGATGAGGCTGAGCACCGTCGAGACGATGATGCCGCCAATCACGGCCACGGCCATCGGCGAGCGGAACGAACCGCCTTCGCCGACGCCGAGAGCGGAGGGCAGCATGCCAGCCGACATGGCGATCGAGGTCATGACGATCGGCTGCGCGCGTTTCTTGCAGGCCTCGATCATCGCCGGCATCCGGTCCATCCCGTCGCGGATCATCTCGATCGCGAAGTCGACGAGGAGGATCGCGTTCTTGGTCACAATGCCCATCAGCATCAGGATGCCAATCAGCACCGGCATCGAGACCGAGTAGCCCGTCAGGATGAGACCGGCTGCGACCCCGCCAATGGCGAGCGGCAGAGAGAACAGGATGGTAAAGGGCTGGATCACGTCCTTGAACAGCAGGATCAGCACGGTCAGCACCAGCAGCAGACCCATCAGCATGGCATTGCGGAAGCTCGCGAGCAGTTCGGCCTGAACCTCCGCGTCGCCGCTTTCGAGCACGCTCACCGAAGCGGGAAGATCGGTGTTGTCGACGATCTCCAGGAAGTTCTTCTTGGCCGTATCGAGCGCGACGCCGATCGGCAGGCTCGCGCCGATTGTTGCCTGACGCTGGCGGTCGAAGCGGTTGATGGTGCTCGGACCCTGGGTGATCTCGATGTCGGCCACCGCCTTCAGCGGAACGCTCGTGCCACTTGACGTCGCGACCTTCAGGTTGGCGATGCGGTCGAGATTGCTGCGGTAGTCGCGGTCGAGCTGGACGCGGATCGGAACCTGCCGGTCGTCGAGCGACATCTTGGCGAGTGCGGCGTTGACGTCGCCGATGGTGGCCACGCGCACGGTTTCGGCGATCTGGCTCGTCGTCACGCCAAGGCGGGCCGCCTCTTCGTCCTTCGGCCGCACCTGGATTTCCGGGCGGGGCAGGGCGCCCGACACGCTCACGCCGGTGAGCGTCGGGTTCTGCCGCAGCTTCGGTTCCAGCAGTGCCACTGCGCGGTCGATATCCGCTTCGTTTTCGGAGACCACATTGTAGGAGAGGTCGCGCTCACCGCGGTCGTTGAGCTTGTAGGCGCGCACGTCCGGAATGACGGCGAGCTTGTCGAAGACCTCGACCTCGATTTCGGCCTGTGAGCGGATACGCCCGTTTTCCGCCATCCGCGGCAGCACATGACCGACCAGCGGCACGTTGTCGACGAAGCCGTTGACCAGCGTCTTGAGCATCGAATGCTCTTTCTTCTGCAACAGCACGGCGAGCGAGGCGCGCCGGATGTCGAGTTCGCCGCGCGGGGAGGTGCCGCCCAGGACAAAGACGTCCTCGACCCCTTCGATGGGCATGATCAGCTGCCGCATCTCTTCCGTGGTAAGATCGGTGTCTGCGAGTGTCGCGCCCGGCGGCAGCTCGACGCTGACCGAGATGCGCGAAACGTCATCCGGCGGCAGGAACGAGCCGGGGATTTGCGCCATGAAATAGATCGCGACGCCGAGCATGGCGAAGGCCGCCAGCAGCGTGGTGTAGCGCCATCTCAGCGTATGCGAGATCAGGCCGGTATAAGCCTTCATGATCGGCCCCTTCGGCTCGCCATCCTCATGCGCGTCGGTTTCGCGCATCAGGTAGGCCGCCATCATCGGGGTGATCAGCCGGGCGACAAGCAGCGAGAAGAACACCGAGAAGGCGACGGTGAGGCCGAACTGCTCGAAATACTGGCCCGGAATGCCCGGCATGGAGGACACCGGCACGAAGACTGCGATGATGGTGAATGTCGTCGCGATCACCGCGAGGCCGATTTCGTCGGCAGCGTCCATCGCCGCGCGATAGGGCGTCTTGCCCATCTTGATGTGGCGGGAAATGTTCTCGATCTCGACGATCGCGTCATCGACGAGGATGCCCGTCGACAAGGTGATCGCCAAGAGGCTCACCAGATTGAGCGAGAAGCCGAGCGTTTCCATGATGTAGAAGGTCGGAATCGCCGACAGCGGCAGCGCCACGGCGGCGATCAGCGTCGCCCGCCAGTTCCGCAGGAACAGGAAGACCACCAGGACGGCCAGCAGCGCGCCTTCCACCAGCGTGTGCAGGGCGGATTCGTAGTTGCCGTAGGTGAAGAAGACGGTGTCGTCGACCGGCACGATCTCAACTTCGGGGTGTTTCTCCCGGATCTCGGCGAGCTTTTCCTTCACTGCCTCGTCGACGGTGACTTCGCTTGCCCCCTTGGCGCGGAAGATGGCGAAGGCGACGAGCTGGTCGCCGTTGTAGCGGGCGAAGGAACGCAGTTCCTCGTAGCTGTCCTGCACGGTGCCGAGCTCCGAGAGCCGCACGAAACGCCCGTTCGGCAGCGAAATCGTCCTTTCGGCGAGATCGCGCGGGGTCGAGGCGTCGCCGAGCGTGCGGATCGTCTGCCCGCGGTCGCCGATCTCGCCGCGGCCGCCGCCGAGATTGGTGTTGGTAGCGCGGAGCTGCCGGTTTACGTCGGCGGCGGTGATGCCGTAGCTGTCGAGCCGGGCGGGATCGAGCGCGACCATGACTTCGCGGTCGGCACCGCCGTAACGCTCAACCTTGCCCACGCCGTTGGCGCCCTGCAACGCGCGTTTGATGGTATTGTCGACGAACCACGAGGCTTCTTCCAGCGTCATGTTCGGCGCATGGACCGCATAGGTGAGGATGGCCTGGCCCTCGACATCGACGCGGGAGACGATCGGTTCCTCCACGTCGGCGGGGAGATCGCCGCGGATCTGGTCGATCTTGTCCTTGACGTCCTGCACCGCCTGATTGGTCGGGACTTCCATCTTGAACAGGATGGTCGTCTGCGACATTCCGTCGGAGACGGTCGAGAGAATGTCATCGATACCGGTGATCGAGGCCACAGCGTCCTCGATTTCCTTGGTCACCTGCGCTTCGAGCTCCGACGGCGCGGCGCCCGGCTGGGTAACCACGACCGAGACCAGCGGCACATCGATGTTCGGAAACCGCGTGATCGGCAGCGAGAAGAAGGACTGCACTCCCAGCACCACGAGCAGCACGAAGGCCAGCATCGGCGCGATCGGATTGCGGATGGACCATGCTGAAAAGTTCATGTCGGTCGCTCCTGCTCGGCTATTCGGCTATCGCCGCGGTGGTTTCGGGATCATCCGAGACGACGGGATTGACCCGGTCGCCGTCGCGCACGAAGGCGCCGGCCTTGGCGACGATCAGATCGCCGGCCGAAAGGCCCTTGGTGATTTCGATACGGTCGCCGTCGCGAATTCCGGTCTCGACCTCGGTCCTGCGCGCCTGACCGTCGGACAGGAGAAGAACGCTGGCGCCTTCGCGCGACAGGCTGACGGAGGTGATCGGGACGGTCACCCCTTCGCGTTTCTCGGCAATGATCTCGGCTTCGGCGAAGAGGCCCGATTTGAGGCCCGTGGAATCCTCGAAGTCGATGCGCACGGTGCCGAGCCGCGAGGTGGCGCTGAGCGTCGGTTCGACCAGGCGGACGCTCCCTTCCCGCGGCTCCTTGAGTCCCGAAACGTCGATCTTGGCGGGCATGCCCGGCTCGATGCGGAGGATGTCGGTTTCCGACACGTCGGCCCTGAGTTCCAGCTTGCCGTCGCGGATCATCGTGAACATCGCGCCGGCGGACGCGCTGGCAATCGTGCCCACCTTCGCCGCGCGCACGGTGATGACGCCATCGGATGGCGCTTTGACTTCGGTGCGGGCA
This sequence comes from Hyphomicrobiales bacterium, assembly GCA_002709005.1. GTDB lineage: Bacteria > Pseudomonadota > Alphaproteobacteria > Rhizobiales > Rhizobiaceae > Pseudohoeflea. The sequence goes on from PAPH01000034.1 coordinate 13,340, forward strand.
AGACGCAGATCGATATCCTTGATCTGGGCTTCGACCACGTCGATATCGGCCTGACCGACCTTGATGGATTCCTCGACCGAGCGCACCTTGGCGCGTCCGGCCACGGCCTGGGCGTCCGCCTGGTCGGCCTGAACGGTCGAATATGTGCCGTTCTTTGCGAGCTGTTCGGCGCGGCGCGCGGTCTTTTCGAGCTCGGTCGTGTTGGCCTCGACCTCGACCTTCTGCGCCTCCAGCTGGGCCAGTGCGGCTTCGGCCTTCGCCTTGTTGGCTATGAGTTGGCTCTTCTGCAGAACGAGCTGGTCGTCGGAAAGCCGCGCCAGCACGTCGCCCTTTTTCACCGTCTCGCCGACGTCCACCAGAAGTTCGTCGATCGCCAGGCCTTCGACCTGGGGCTGGACGAGGATTTCCTCTTCCGCTGCAATCAGTCCGTTGACCAGAATACGGTCGGTCATGGTGCCCGATTCCGCCCTGACGGCGATGATCGACGGCGCGAGATTGGTCTGCGCCGGCTCGGCCGGCTCCTCGGCGGCGAGCGCCGGGAAGACGGAAAGCGAGAAGGCTATTGCGAGGGGTGCGATCCGGTTCATTTGGAGTGGACCTCTTCGTCGGATTTGATGATGGCCGAGGCCTCGAACGCCAGGCGCAAGGTCTTGAACACGAGCTGGCCGAGGGCTTTATCTGCTTCCGGGTTCTTGTCGAGTGCGCAGTAGCGGCGCTGGGCAAAGCCGTGGAGCATCAGCAGGATCAGATGAGTATGCTGCTCATAGCGCGCGATATCTGCGTCTGACGTGCCGCCATCGATGCGTACAAGCGCCCGGATGATCCTTTCGCGGATGGTGCGTTCCATCTTCCGCTTGACCTCGGCGATCTCCGGCACGCGGAACGAGGCCGCCTGTATCTCCGTCCAGAGTGCGGCCTCTTCATTGCTAAGATTTTCGATGTGGTTGCTGAGCTTGGCGAGGAACACCGCGCGCGGGTCTTCCGCGCATTCGATTTCCGCGAACTCGGCTTCGAGTCCGTCCATGTCGAGCTGGACCATCGCCTGGATGATCGCGTTCTTCGACGGGAAGTAGCGGTAGAAATTACCCACGCTCATCTGCGCGGCCTGCGCCAGATCCTGCATGGATGCGCCGTCGAAACCCTTGGAGGCGAAAACGGATTTCACCGCGGCGAGGATTTCGAGCACCTTCTGGTTCGAGAAATCGATGGTTGGCGCATCCATCATGGTGTTTGGGTCCCCGAATATCGCATGAGCGGCACTGGCTTTGCGCTGCAATATAATGAATGAACATTCATTCGCAACCGGGGACGATGCGCAAAGACGCCGTTTTTTGCCGTTGTTATTGGAAATCCTTGATAAATTTTTACAGGAATTCCGCGTATTTGATCCTCTGAAACGGCAAGGCCCGCGGAACTGGAGCTCCGCGGGCCACTCTTGACGAGACGCCGAGGTTTTTACTCGGCGACTTCCAGATATTCGGTCATCGGCGGACAGGAACAGACAAGATTGCGGTCGCCATAGACGTTATCGACCCGGTTGACGGGGGGGAAGTATTTGGCGTTGCGCATGGAGCCGGCGGGAAAGCAGCCTGTTTCACGGTCATAGGGGCGGTCCCATGCGCCGACCAGGTCCTCGATCGTGTGCGGGGCGTTCCTGAGAGGGTTGTTCTCCCGGTCCATCTCGCCGGTCTCGATCGCCCGGGCCTCTTCGCGGATGGCGAGCATGGCCGCGCAGAACCGGTCGATCTCCGCCTTGGTTTCCGACTCCGTCGGCTCGATCATCAGCGTGCCGGCCACCGGCCAGCTCATGGTCGGCGCGTGGAAGCCGCAATCCATCAGCCGCTTGGCGACGTCCTCGACGCTGACCCCCGCGCTGTCGTCGAGCGGGCGCGTGTCGAGGATGCACTCGTGCGCGACCCGGCCACTCTTCGAGGTGTAGAGGATGTCGTAGGCGCCGGAGAGCCGGGCCGCGATGTAGTTGGCGTTCAGGATCGCGATGCGTGTGGCCTGCGTCAGCCCTTCGCCGCCCATCATCAGACAGTAGGCCCAGGAGATCGGCAGGATCGAGGCCGAACCATAGGGAGCGGCGGAGACCGCACCCGGCTTGCCGTCTGTGGCTGAATGGCCCGGAAGGAACGGCGCCAGATGCGCCTTCACGCCGATCGGCCCCATGCCGGGCCCCCCGCCGCCATGGGGAATGCAGAAGGTCTTGTGCAGGTTGAGGTGGCTGACATCCGAGCCGATATCGCCCGGACGCGACAACCCGACCATGGCGTTGAGATTGGCCCCGTCGAGATAGACCTGGCCGCCATTGTCGTGGGTGATCTTGCAGACCTCCTGAACGGTGTCCTCGAAGACGCCGTGGGTGGAGGGGTAGGTGATCATGCAGCAAGACAGCTCGTCGCGGTATTTCTCCGCCTTGGCGCGGAAGTCGTCGAGGTCGATGTCGCCGTTCTGCCGAGTGCCGACTGGAACGACGGTCATTCCCGCCATCTGCGCCGAGGCCGGATTGGTGCCGTGCGCCGATGTGGGAATCAGGCAGATCTTGCGGTGCGGTTCGCCACGCGATTCATGCCACGCACGGATCGTCATCAGCCCTGCATATTCGCCCTGTGCGCCGGAATTGGGCTGCATCGACATCGCGTCGTAACCGGTGACCTGGCACAGCTTGTCGCTCAGATCCTCGATCATCGCCTTGTAGCCCTCGGCCTGGTCGGCCGGGGCGAAGGGATGCATCTCGGCGAACTCCGGCCAGCTTATAGCCAGCATCTCGGCCGTCGCGTTGAGCTTCATCGTGCACGAACCGAGCGGAATCATCGCCCGGTCGAGCGCCAGATCCTTGTCCGAGAGCCGGCGGATATAGCGGGTCATCTCGCTTTCCGCGCGGTTCATGTGAAAGACCGGATGGGTCATGAACTCGGAAGTGCGCGACATCGCATCGGTGATTGCGGGCCCGGTTTCGATATCGGCGAATTTCATGTCGCCACCGAAAGCCCGCCAGACGGCTTCGATCGTCTTCGGCCGGGTGATCTCGTCGCAGGAAATGCCGATCTGCTCCGCGCCGATACGGCGCAGGTTGATGCCTTCGCCGAGAGCCGCGCCCATGATGACGTTCTGCTTGTCGCCGACATTGACGGTGATCGTGTCGAAGAATTCCTCCGTCTCCACCGTGAAGCCGAGCTCTTTCAAGCCGGCCGCCAGCGTGGCCGCCTTCATGTGGATGCGGCCGGCGATCGCGCGGATGCCGACGGGCCCGTGGAAGACGCCGTACATCGAGGCTATCACCGCGAGCAGCACCTGCGCGGTGCAGATGTTCGACGTCGCCTTCTCGCGGCGGATATGCTGTTCGCGGGTCTGCAGCGCCAGCCGATAGGCCTGGTTGCCGCGCGCGTCGACCGTGACGCCGACGAGCCGGCCGGGCATTGAACGCTTCCAGGTGTCGCGCACCGCCATAAAGGCCGCGTGAGGCCCGCCATAGCCCATCGGCACGCCAAAGCGCTGCGCCGAGCCGATGGCGATGTCGGCGCCCATGTCGCCCGGCGACTTGATGAGCGCGAGCGCCATCGGGTCGCAGGCGAGCGTGGCGATCGCTTTTTCCTCGTGCAGCCTGGAGATCACTTGCGTGAAATCGCGCACGTCACCATTGGTGCCCGGGTACTGGAACACAGCGCCATAGACGCTCGCCGGATCGAGTTCGGCGAACGGATCGCCGACGACGATCTCCAGGCCCAGCGGCTCGGCGCGGGTACGGATCACGTCGATGGTCTGCGGATGGCAGTCACTGTCGACGAAGAAGGTCGTGCTCTTCGACTTGGACACCCGGTGCGCCATCGCCATGGCTTCCGCCGCCGCGGTCGCCTCGTCGAGGAGCGAGGCGTTGGCGATGTCGAGCCCGGTCAGATCGGCGATCATCGTCTGGAAGTTCAGGAGCGCCTCGAGCCGGCCCTGGCTGATTTCCGGCTGGTAGGGCGTATAGGCGGTGTACCAGGCGGGGTTTTCCAGGATGCAGCGCTGGATCACCGGTGGCATGACCGTGCCATAATAGCCCTGCCCGATCATCGAGGTCATGACCTTGTTGCGCTTGGCGATCGACCGGAGATGGTCGAGCACCTCGCGCTCGCTCATCGGATCGCCCCAGTCGAGCGGCGTCTTCTGCCGGATGGAGGCCGGAATAGTCTCGTCGATCAACTGGTTGACGGAATTGACGCCGATCGTCTCCAGCATCGCATCCATCTCGACCGGAGAGGGGCCGATATGGCGGCGGTTGGCGAAGTCGTAGGGATTATAATCGGATAGCTTGACGGCCATGCTGGATCCTCAGTCGATGATCGACTTGTAGGCGGCTTCATCGAGAAGGGCCTCGATGTCGGAGGGATTGGCGAGCTTGAGCTTGAAGAACCAGCCTTCGCCCGCGGGGTCCGAATTGACGAGCGACGGGTCGTTGACGATCGCCTCGTTGACTTCGGTGATCTCGCCCTTGAGCGGGCAATAGACTTCGGAAGCGGCCTTCACGGATTCCACGGTCGCTGCTTCGTCGCCCTTGTCGAACTCGGCACCTGCCTCTGGCAGTTCGACGAAAACGAGATCGCCGAGTTGTTCGGCAGCGTGTGCGGTAATGCCGACGGTCGCGACATCGCCGTCGAGTTTCAGCCATTCGTGGTCTTCGGTGTATTTGATCATTGGATGGTTCCCGTCTGAAGCTCAGCGTTTGTAGGTATTTTGGACGAAGGGGAGGGCGGCGACCCGAAGCGGCATGCGCTTGCCGCGCACTTCGGCGTAGACGATCGTGCCGGGCTCACCCTGCGCACTCGGCACGTAGCCCATGGAGACCGGACCGCCATAGGACGGCCCGAAGCCGCCGGAAGTGACCTTGCCAAATGGCTCGGCCGCCGTCTCGTCGGCGAAGAGATCGGCGCCTTCACGCACCGGCGCGCGTCCCTCGGGGGCGAGGCCCACACGGACGCGGTCCGTGCCGTTTTCAAATTGCGCCAGGATGATCTGCGCGCCCGGGAAGCCTCCGGCGCGTTCACCGCCGGTGCGCCGAACCTTCTGGATGGCCCATTTGAGAGCGGCTTCCACCGGTGTGGTGGTCATGTCGATGTCGTGGCCGTAGAGACACAGCCCCGCCTCGAGACGCAGGGAGTCGCGCGCGCCGAGCCCGATCGCCTCGACCCGGACGTCGGAAAGAAGCTTGCGGGCAAGCGCTTCCGCATCACCCGCCGCAACCGAGATCTCGTAGCCGTCCTCGCCGGTATAGCCGGAGCGGGAAACGACCGCGGGAATGCCGTCGAGATCGACCTCGCGTACATCCATGAACGTCATTTCCCCAACGTCGGCCGAGAGTGCGCCTAGCACGTTTTCCGCTTCCGGCCCCTGGAGCGCGATCAGTCCGCGCTCGAAAGGGGCCTCGATCTCGCAGCTGTCCGAACAGGCAGCGCGGATGAGATCGAGATCCTGCTCCTTGCAGGCGGCGTTGACGACCACATAGAGATGGTCGCCGCGATTGGCGACCATGAAGTCGTCGTAAAGCCCGCCGTCCTCATTGGTGAAGAGGCCGTAGCGCTGGCGGCCCTCCTTCAGGCCGAGGACGTCCACCGGTGTGATGGTTTCGAGCGCGCGCGCCGCGTCGGCGATGTTGCCGCTCTTCGGACGAAGAACGATCTGTCCCATGTGGGAGACGTCGAAAAGCCCGGCGGAGGCGCGGGTATGGAGATGTTCCTTGAGAACGCCGAGCGGGTACTGGACGGGCATGTCGTAGCCCGCGAAGCCCACCATCTTGGCGCCGAGTTCGACATGAAGGTCGTGAAGGGGAGTTATCGAAAGGGGTTTGTCAGTTTCCACTGGCAATCTCACACGAGTGTGCAGGCATGGCCGTGCACGGGGCAAAGTTATCGGACGGCGAGCGCCCGGATTCATACCCCCTCTGTCCTTGCGCCTGAGATTGCTATCCCTTCGGCCGGCGCGGTCAAACGCCTGTCTCCAGAGTCCGTTGAGCCCGCTGGTCCTTTCGCCTGAGAGTTTCCGGGGCGGTTGCTCCTTCGGCACCGGCGCGTGGCCAGCTTCTCCCAACGGGTGGATAAATGTTCGCGTAATCGCGCGGCGAATGCAAGGGCGATTAGGAGGCAGAGTCAAAACTCACAGGAATCTGCATTCGCTTGCGCGACCTGGAGTATTCCATCCGCGCCCTCCTGGCTTGTCTGCGTCGCGGCCCCATGCGAAAGGAAGCCGAAAACCACAGGACTACGCATGCCCGAGACGCCTCTCACCATCGAAAGCGTTAGCGAACTTGCCGCTGAAATCCGCACCCGCGCCATCGGCTCCGAGCGGTTCATCGTGGCAATCGCCGGACCGCCCGGCGCAGGCAAGACGACACTGGTGGAGGCGTTGCGCGAGAAACTCTCCGGCACCTGTGGCCCTCCTTCCGTTGTGCCGATGGATGGCTATCATCTCGACAATGCTGTCCTCGCCGCGCGCGGGCATCTCTCCCGCAAAGGCGCGCCTTTCACCTTCGATGCCGATGGTTATCGCGTCATGATTGAACGGCTGCGCGAGGACAGTGGCAATGACGCAGTGGTTCCACTCTTCGACCGCACACTCGATGTCGCCCGCGCCGGCGCGGGCATTGTTCCGGCGGGGAGCCGGATCGTCCTCACCGAGGGCAACTACCTGTTGCTTGATGAAGAACCCTGGAGCGCGCTTGGCCCGCTGTTCGACCTGACCGTGATGATCGATGTCGATCGTAGCGTGCTTGAGGAGAGACTGGTCAGGAGATGGCTTGATCACGGTCATGACCGTGATGCTGCCGAGCGCCGGGCGAGGGACAACGACATGGTCAATGCCGCACTTGTCCTAACGAAATCGCAGACTGCGGATGTCCTCTGGCGAGGCTGATCTCCCGCACTGCGCCAAAGAAAAAGGCCCGGAGCGATTCCGGGCCTTCCTTCCGAGATATCGGAAACCAGATTACATCTGGCTGTATTTGCCGTCTTTCCACTCGTAGAAGACGTAACCCGGCAGCGACACGTCGCCCTTGTCGTCGAACGACAGGTCGCCGAGAACGGTCGAGAAGTTGCCTTCGTTGAGGGCGCCGACCACGGCGTCGAAGTCGGTCGAACCGGCAGACTTGACCGCCTCGGCCCAGGCCTGGATCGCGGCGTAGGTGTAGAGCACGTAGCCTTCGGTGGTCTTGCCGGCGCTTTCCAGCGCTTCCACGACCTTGGCAGCCGATTCATAGCCGCGCGGGTCCGGCGAGAAGGTCATCAGGGTGCCTTCGCCGGCATCGCCGGTGATCGCCCAGTATTCGTCGGTGACGAGAGCGTCGCCCGACACGATCTGGAGATCCATGCCCTGTTCCTTGGCCTGACGTGCCATCAGGCCGGCTTCCGTGTGGTAGCCGCCGACGTAGAGCACGCCGACGCCTTCGGCCTTCAGCTTGGAGACGAGTGCCGAGTAGTCCTTTTCACCGGCGGTGTATGACTCGACGAGGGCCGGCTTGCCGCCAGCTGCTTCGAAGGCAGCCTGGGTGGCGTCGGCGAGACCCTTGCCGTAGGCGGTCTTGTCGTTGATGAAGGCGATCTTCTTGTCGCCGAAGTTTTCCTGCAGGTACTTGCCTGCAACTTCGCCCTGCTGGTCGTCACGACCGCAGACGCGGAAGATGCCTTCGCCCGGACGCTCATCGGTGAAGGTCGGGTTGGTCGAAGCCGGCGAGATCTGGACGATGCCTTCGTCGGCATACACGGCCGAAGCCGGGATCGACGAACCGGAGCAGAAGTGACCGGCGACGAAGACGACGCCTTCACCCGCGAACTGGTTTGCAACCGCAACGGCCTGCTTCGGGTCGCAGGCGTCGTCGCCCACTTCCAGCTTCAGCATTTCGCCGTTGATGCCCCCGGCGGCATTGATGTCAGCCACCGCCTGTTCGGCGCCGGTCTTCATCTGTTCACCGAAGGAAGCGTACTGGCCGGTCATCGGACCTGCCGTGGCGATGATGATGTCCGCATAGGCGGAGGTCGACATCAGGAGGCCGAGCGCAGCGCCTGCCAAGAGTGCCTTTTTCATTGTTACTCCCTCAAATTATTACACCGGTTGCAAGATGCGGCAGAGCGGTCGGTGCCGGTCCGGTCTGCCTGTAACGCCGCGGGCCAAAACCCGCTTGGAAGCCATCAAATCCCATATTTTCCCGGATTGAAAGGGTTTTCCACGGATTTTTATTGTCGCTTGCCGGGTTTCACTGACAGTTGGTTATCAGCGATCTTTCCAGGTGAACGGACCCGACCTGACAAACTTGAAGCTGTACTGGGAAGCCATCTGCTTCGAACGGGTAAATCGCTTGGCGGCAAAGGCGATCGCCAGAAGGACGATCAGGTCGACGATGTAGTAGTGCAGCGACAGGAGCGAGCCGTTGAACAGCGAGAAATGGATGAACCGGACCGCTGCGGCCAGGAGCAGGATGTAGAAGGCGAGCAGCTTGTTGGTTTCCCACGAATGGGCGACGGAGCGTCCGGTCATCCAGGCTGCCGCCCCGCCGAGAACGACGGTGACGAGGATGAATTCGAAGGCGGTGACTTCCCACAGAAGGGCGTTTTCAAGTTCCATCGTCTTATCCTAGTGCTTTCCGCCTTCGAGATAGGCCGCGCGCACTTCCTCGCGCTTGAGGAGTTCCGCGCCCGTTCCGCTCATCGTGATCTTGCCGTTGACCATGACGTGGCCACGGTGGGCGAGCTTGAGCGCGTGGAACGCGTTCTGCTCGACGAGAAACACGGTCAGCCCCTCGTTCTTGTTGAGATCGCCGATGATGTCGAAGATCTGGCGCACGATCAGCGGCGCGAGACCGAGTGACGGCTCATCGAGCAGAAGCAGTTTCGGCCGGCTCATCAGCGCGCGCCCGATGGCGAGCATCTGCTGTTCCCCGCCCGACAGCGTACCGCCGCGCTGCACCTGCCGCTCCTTGAGCCGCGGGAACAGGTCGAAGACGCGCTTGACGTCGTCGTCGAAATATTTGTCGTCGACGAGCTGGGCGCCCATCTGCAGATTTTCCATCACCGTCATGCGCGGGAAGATGCGACGACCTTCCGGCGACTGGGCGATGCCGAGCCGCATGATCTCGTGGGTCGGCATGGCGGTAATGTCCGTGCCGTCATAGACGATCTGTCCGTGGCGGGCACGGGGATTGCCGCAGATGGTCATCATCAGCGTCGACTTGCCGGCGCCGTTGGCGCCGATCAGGGTGACGATCTCGCCGCGGTGGACGTCGACATCGACGCCGCGAAGCGCGACGATGTTGCCGTAATAGGTCTCGATGCCGGAGACCGAGAGAAGCGGGGCCGAGGTCTCGCTCACTTGGTGCCTCCCTTGCCTTTACCGGACCGGCTGGAGGGCACTGCGCCCTTGTCGACCCGTTTCGAAAATTCGGTGTTGCCGCCCTTGGCGAGGGTCCTGGCCTGCTTGACCCATTCCTCGCGCTTGATGCGTCCGTCGAAGGCGAGATAGTCCTCGGCCTCCTTGACGTCGGCAGCCTTCCACGCGGCGATCTGGTCGAAGTGGAAGATGCCGTGTTCATTCAGCTTCTTCTCGTTGACCGGGCCGATACCCTTGATGCGGGTCAGGTTATCGCCCTTGCCGCCGCGCGGAGCGTCGAGCGCGCCGGCCATGGCAGGGGCCGAAGCCTTGGGGGCCTTCGGTGCCGCTACAGGCTCGGATTTGGACTTCGCCGGAGCGGTCTTTTTCGCTTTCGTCTTGGCCTTGCTCTTTGCCTTGGTCTTCGGCTCCGCGATTGCGGCGTCGGAAACCTCTTCGCCCCGCGCATGGGCGGCGGCGATTTCGGCGTCCGCCTCAAGAACTTCCTCGACCTCTTCCTCGTCATCGACGCCGAGATAGGCCGCGATCACCTTCGGATCGTTGCGCACGGATTCCGCGTCGCCGTCGGAAATATTCTCCCCGTAGTCGAGAACGATCACGTGGTCGGAGATTTCCATCACCACGCCCATATCGTGCTCGATCAGGAGGATCGAGGTACCGTGTTCCCTGCGGATGAACTGAAGCAGATCGTTCAGTTCGGAGGATTCGCGCGGGTTGAGACCGGCGGCAGGTTCGTCGAGGCAGAGAAGATGCGGATTGGTGCACATGGATCGCGCGATCTCGAGCCGCCGTTGAGCGCCGTAGGGCAGATCGCCGGCCGGATCGTCGGCGCGGTCGATGAGATTGACCTGCTCCATCCAGTAGATGGCTTTCTCCATGGATTCCTGCCGGGCCTTCTTGTAGCCGGGCAGCCCGATCAGCCCGCCGAACGTGTAGTTCGAGGCGATCATCAACGCGTTGTGCTGGGCGACGAGCAGGTTTTCCAGAACCGTCATGCCGGCAAACAGCCGGATGTTCTGGAAGGTTCGCGCCACCTTTGCCTTTTCGGAAATGGTGAAATCGGGCATCCGCTCGAGCAGATACACGCCGGCATCGCCCTCGACGCGGCACTGTTCACCGGTCACGGTGACCCGCTGGATGAAGTCGTCCGAGACCTTTCCGTGCCGCATGACGATACGGCCCTCGGTCGGTTTGTAGAAGCCGGTAACGCAGTTGAAGACGGTGGTCTTGCCGGCGCCGTTCGGGCCGATCAGCGCGGTGATGTCGCCGCGTCCCACGTTGAACGACAGGTCGTTGACCGCCGTCAGTCCCCCGAAGCGCATCGTCAGATGCTCGACGGTCAGCACGGGGTCGTTTTCCCACGCCTTGGCAATTGCTGCCGGCGCGGTCATGTCCTTGGTCATTGCCATGGTCAGTGTCCCTCACCCTGTGCGACCATATCGGCCCCGATAGCCTTCTTCTCCTTGTAGACCGCGGAAGGTTCACGTGAGGAGATGAGGCCGCGCGGTTTCCAGACCATGATGAGCACCATGGCCATGCCGAAGATCAGCATGCGGTACTGGGTCGGATCGAAGCCCGAACCGAAGATCGCCTGCAGGAAATCGAGGTTACGCAGCAGTTCGATGCCGCCGATCATCACGATGGAGGCGATGACCACACCGATCTGCGAGCCGAGCCCGCCCAGAACCACGATCGCAAGGATGATCGCGGATTCGAGGAAGGTGAAGCTTTCGGGCGAGATGAAGCCTTGACGCGTCGCGAAGAAGGAGCCGGCAAAACCGCCGAACATCGCGCCGGTGGCAAAGGCCGTCAGCTTGGTGCTGGTGGTGTTGATGCCCAGTGAGCGGCAGGCGATCTCGTCCTCGCGCAGGGCTTCCCAAGCGCGGCCGATCGGCATCTTCCTCAGGCGCATCGTGATCAGGTTGGTGGCGATCGCGAGCACGAAGATGATGTAGTAGAGGAAGATGAAGCGCTGGATGGAATCGTATTCCAGCCCGAAGAAGTCGGCAAAACCGCCTTCGCCACGCTTGAATTCGAGGCCGAAGAGCGTCGGCTTCGGAATGCCTGGCACACCGTCGGGTCCGCCGGTGAACTCGTACCAGTTGAGAAGCACCACGCGGATGATCTCACCGAAGGCGAGCGTGACGATTGCCAGATAGTCGCCCCTCAGCCTGAGAACCGGGAAGCCGAGGATCATGCCCCAGAACGCGGCCAGAATACCCGCGAGCGGCAGCGCGATCCAGAAGCCGATGAAGTCGAAATGGGTCGAAAGCAACGCGAAGGAATAGGCGCCGACCGCATAGAAGGCCACGTAGCCGAGGTCGAGAAGACCGGCCAGACCCACCACGATGTTCAGGCCCCAGCCGAGCATGATGTAGGTCATGATCAGGATGGAAAGGTCGATGAACTGACGATCGCGAGCCGGGAAGAAATAGACGAAGAAGAACGGCAGGATGACCGCGAAGGCGAACAGAAGTCTTCCGAGCCAGGTTCCCAGACCCGGCACAGCGATGGCGCCGAGAACCTTGTTGCTCGCGCCTTTGGCCTTGCCGCCACGGAAGAACAGGCTGATGGCCAGCCGTCCGGCGAAGACCACGGCGATCGAGGTGAACCACAGCGTCCAGCGCGTGGTGATCTCGAGGCCGCCCGTCGCGATGTCGGTGCGGATGGCGAAGAAGAAGAAGCCGAGAACGCCGGCGAGCAATGCTGCGATTGCGGCATCCTTGAGGGCGGCGGCATAGGAGTTTGCGGGATCGTCAGCCGGGAGATTGGGGGCGGACAGGCGCTCCTCGCGCTTGATCTGCGCCCCCTCCGGATGGATGACGTCCGCCGGTTGGGTGTCGTTGCTGGACATTAGACTTTCTCGACTTCAGGCTTTCCGAGCAGGCCCGACGGCATGAAGATCAGCACGATCGCCAGGATCGAAAAGGCCGCCACATCCTTGTACTCGACGGTGAAATAACCGGACCAGAGGGTCTCGATGAGACCGATCAGCAGTCCGCCGAGCATGGCTCCCGGGAGCGAGCCGATGCCGCCGAGAACGGCTGCGGTGAAGGCTTTCACCCCGGCGAGGAAGCCGATGTAGAAATCGACCACGCCATAGAGAAGCAGGAACATCATGCCGGCGACGGCGGCGAGTGCCGCGCCCATGACGAAGGTCAGCGAGATGGTGCGGTCGACATTGACGCCGAGGAGTGCTGCCATCTTCTGGTCCTGTTCGCACGAGCGCTGGGCCCGACCCAGCGGCGTCTTGGCGATCAGCAGCGAGAAGCCGACCATCAGCACGAAAGTCAAGCCGATGATGATCATCTGCATGTAGGACAGCTGCACGGCGATGGTGCCGGCTTCCGTGCTCCCCTCCATCAGTGTGATCCCACCGGAAATCTGCGGCGGCAGCGGCTTGACGCGGGCGCCCTGGGTCACCTGCACGAAGTTCTGCAGAACGATGGACATGCCGATCGCAGTGATCAGCGGGGCCAGGCGGAACGAGCCGCGCAACGGCCTGTAGGCCAACCGTTCGACCGTCCATCCCCAGGCCGAGGTGAACAGCATCGACACGATAAGGACGATGAGCAGAACCAGCGGCAGGAACGCGAAGCCGAAGACCGATGTGAGAATGAGAAACACCGCGAGAGCGATGAAGGAGCCGACCATGAAGACGTCGCCATGGGCGAAGTTGATCATGCCGATGATGCCGTAGACCATCGTGTAGCCGATGGCGATCAGACCGTAGATCGATCCGAGTGTCAGCCCGTTGATGAGCTGCTGGATCAGGTATTCCATGAATACACCGTGCCCTGTTTTTGATTATTGGCGAGTGCAAAACTTGCACCCGCATCCCCTGCGCGCATCTTCCACAAGATTGCCGCCGTCGCAAACCAAAAATTGATTCCCCGGTAAAATTCCTGCCCATTATCCAGTCATTCCGGCGGCCTTGCCGCGATCTGCGGAATAATTGTGCGGCCTTCTGGAGCCGGGGCGCAGGCCCGTTCGGCCTGCGCTGGGGACGCTTCCGGGCGAGTGCTTGATCTGGTCAGGCGAGCCGCGTAACACGGTAATCGCTTTCGTGCCCGGAGAATCAGTTGCAGTTCGAGTCGCCTGAGAAACCCGAAACCCTTCTGGAGGCTCGTTCCATGGATGCTCTTTCGAACGCGATCATCGAGAAGATCCGCCGCAACCGGATATCGACCTCCGAAGTCACGGACTGCCTGGGGAAGACCGGCGTCCTGAAGGGCGTGGGCGCACTCAATCCACGTCATTTTCGCGTCGGCCCGATCCGGCTCATCACCGCATGGAACTGCAGCAATTGGGAGTTGCACGAGCAGGCGAGTGCCGTCGAGCCCGGCGAAGTCGTGATCTTCCACGCCTTCGACTACGAGGACTACGCCATGTTCGGCGCGCTGGTCGCCAAGTTCCTGCTGCTCTATCGCGAGGCGGCGGCCCTGGTTGTCTGCGGTCTGGTGCGCGACGCGCATACGCTCAGGATGGAAAACTACCCGATCTGGTGTGAGGGGGTAACCCCGGTCGGCGCGTTCAACCGCAAGAACACCGAGCCGGAACCCGCCGATGCGCAAGCGGTTCGTCGCCGCTACGAGGGTGCGATCGCCGTCTGCGACGATTCCGGCGTCGCCATCATCGGCAAGGAATGGATGACGGCGGATTTTCTCGAACGGCTCGATTTCATCGAGTTGCAGGAAGATGCCTGGTTCCACTGCATCGACACCGCCGGCATGACCACCTACGAAACGGTCTGCGAGAAGAAGTACTTTGATGAGGAGAGCGTGTTCTCGCGCTTCGACCGGCTGCGCGACGCCTCGCCTCTGGCCCCCGGGGAGCCGAAGGAATGAAGGACGACCGGGCCGAATTCGAACAGCAGGCCAGACGCGATGCGATCGCGCTCGGCGAGGACGAGGCTATCAACCGCGACGGTCTCCATCTTCTCCGCGAGGCCGGCAAGCATCGCTACACCTACCTCTGGAGCTGGCTCGGCGTTCCGATCATCCAGGTGCCGTCCGACGTCATGGCGATGCAGGAGATCATCTGGGAGACCAAGCCTGACATCATCATCGAGACCGGTATCGCACGCGGCGGCAGCGCGATCTTTCTCGCCTCGATGCTCCAGCTTCTCGGCCGCGGCACGGTCGTCGGCGTCGACATCGACATTCGCGCCCACAATCGCGACAGCATCGAAAGCCACCCCTTGGGACACCGGGTCCGCCTGATCGAGGGATCTTCGACCGATCCCGATACCCTCGCTCAGGTAATAGCCATGATCGAGCCCGGCGGGAAGGTGATGGTGATCCTCGATTCCGATCATTCCTACACCCATGTGAAGAACGAGCTGGCGGCCTATGCACCGCTCGTCACCGAAGGCCAGTTCCTGATCGTCGCCGATACTGGGCTTGCTATCGAGAGCGACAACTTCACGCCGCCGCACGGCTGGGGCAACGGCAACGATCCGATGGCGGCAATGGACGAGTTTCTCGCCGCCGGCGACCGGTTCGAGATCGATCCCGTCTATAACGGCAAGCTCTTGATGACGAGTTCGCCGCGCGGCTATTTGCGCTGCGTCCGTTAGCGATGGCTTTCGAGGTGGCGGCATGAGCGGACTGTTCGATTCCCTGTCCCATCCGACCCTGACCGGCCAATGGTTCGCACGCGATCTCGACGCGACCTGGCCGACACTGGTGAAAGGCATGCGCGAGGGCGGCTTCAGCCGCGCCTGTGCAGTTGGGCTCGCAGGCGTCGAAGGCTACGAACACGAGGCTTTCGTGGAGGCATGCCGGCCCCACCCCGAACTGGTTCCCATTGCCGGGATCGATCCGCGTGGCGATCTCGCCTCCGAACTTCGCCGGGTGAAGGACCTCGGTTTCGCCGGCATCAAGCTCCATCCGCGTCTGTCCGGGTTCACCCTGGGCGACGACTGTCTGGCAGATGCCTTTCGCGCCGCCCGTGAGGTCGACCTGCCGGTCTTTCTCTGCACCTATTGTCACGGGCCTGTCGAAAGAGCGCCGCTCGAAGATCCGCTCTATGGTCTGGCGCGCGCGCTTCGCGCCGTTCCGGATGTCCGGCTTCTGCTCCTGCATGGCGGCGATGTGGAACTCATGCGCTACATGCAGCTCGTGCGGCACTCGCCCAACATCCTGATCGACCTGTCGTTCACGATGATGAAGTATCCCGGAAGCTCGCTCGATCTCGATCTCGCCTACCTCATGCGCGGCTTCAACCGCCGCACCTGTTTCGGCGTCGACCATCCCGAATACACGCATGCCGACGTCCGGGCCCGCTTCGACGAACTCTCCGCCGGACTGTCCGCCGAAGAACGCGAGAACGTCGGTTTCCGCAACCTCGCCCGCTTTCTCCGCTTGCCGGAACAACTCCCATGAAGGGGGAGGCGTGGGACCGGATGCGGGAGATGTATGCCGCGCGGCTGGCCGAGACCGGCTACTCGCCCGAAACGCTGGGCTGGACCAAGCCCAAGCACCGGCTGCGCTACAGGATACTGACGGACTACTGGTTCGACGGTGCCGATCCCGTTGGACAGCCCGCGAGTCTTCTCGATTTCGGCTGCGGGTTCGGCGATCTGGCCGCCTATTGCGAGGCACGCGGTCTGGATATCGACTATCACGGTATCGACCTCAGTCCGGATCTGATCGCCGCCGGCCGGAAGGTCTTCCCGCATCTCGCCCTCGATGCCGGTTCGCCGATCGAGGACGGGCTGGATCGGAGCTATGACGTCATCGTCTCCTCCGGCGCCCACAATTACGCGCTCGAGAACAACGAGGATTACATCCGCCGGACGTTCGAACTCTTCGACGCTTCCTCGCGCATCGGCTTCGCAGTCAATTTTCTGTCGGATCGCGTCAATCACCGCAACGCCGAGAATTACTATGCAAGTCCGGCAAAAATCCTCGACCTCGCCCTGTCCTTTTCGAGGCGTGTCCAGATCCGGCATGACTACATGCCCTTCGAGTTCACGATCTTCGTGGACAAGCGAACGGAGTTCGGCGAGCTGACAGTCTTCGAAGCCTTCGAGGCGGATTGCGGCTAGTTCTCCATCTGCAGGCGGATCGTGCCCAAGGCATCCTTGGCCCGTTGAAGCGCCTCGTCACGATCCGTGCCGCCAGCGACCACCCAACCGTGACGGGCGTTGTCGTGGGTGACGGTTCCGCCTGTCTCGCCGGGACGAATGGTAAGCCCGAGCGTACCCACGCCCGGCAGCTCTCTGGCACCCGCAAGCCCTTCGGCGGCGACGAAACGTCCGGGTGGCGCGGAGAGAAACCGGTAGCAGGCGCCGCCGGTCTTCCGCGGGGCCGCGTCCACGTCGCGACGTAGCAGCAGCCTCGCCAGCAAGACGGGTGCGTCGAGGCCGCTTGCCTGTTCGATGACGTGCGCGAAGAGATGCCCGCCGCCCGGCCGCCCGCCGATCTCGACTAGATAAACGCCTTTTTCCGCGACGATGCACTCGCAGTGAAAGGCACCCCACCGATGCCCGACCGCATCAACAGCCGCGGCAACGAGATCGCGCGCCTCCTCGATCACGGCCGCCGGATAGTTGGCCGGGTAGTTGAGGCTCATGTTCACCCGGTAGCGGTCATGCTCCTGGAATTCGACGTCGCCGATCATGCTGAACGTCACATGGCCGTCTTTCACGAAACCATCGCAGGTCAAAAGCGGACCGTCGATGAAGCGCTCGACAATGCAGCCGTGTTCGTCCGCATGGGACAGGGCGCTTTCGATCGCCTCGTCAATCTGCTCGGCGCGGGTGACGACGGACACCCCCTTGCTCGACCAGGCCCGGCGCGGCTTGATCACCGCGGGAAGTCCGAGTTCGGTTGCAGCGTCGCGGATGTCTTGTGCCGTCGCCGCGAGGCGAAACTCCGGCTGCAGGAGATTTGCCCGCTGCCATGCCTGACGCATCCTTCCCTTGTCGAGGCAGGTCAGGGCAACCTCGACGCCGATCCCCGGAAGCCCGAGACGCGCGCTGGCGGTCGCGGCCGCCAGAACTCCGGCCTCGGTCGCCGCCAGCACCAGATCGGCACCACAGGCGCGGGCGGCCTCGGCTACTGCGTCCGTGTCCTCGATGCTGCCGATGATCCGGTTGTCGGCTTCGCCGTGGCCGGGAGCCTCTGGGCTGCGGTCCATGGTCACGACACGATATCCGGCGCGCCTGAGGCTTTTCACGGCCTTGACCAGTGGTTCGCCGGCGGCGAGGAACAGGATCGTTTTGTCTGGGCCGGGAGCCTTGGTCATGGGAAACCTGAATGACGGGGGCTCTACCGGAGCCGACCCTCGAGCAAATGGACCGGAAACAGCATGGCATCGATTGTCTCGTAATATTCGCCCGCGCTCTTCGTGTCGCCGATGGCCATGTCGAGATAGAGGGTGTCGTCGTGCAAGCCGACGAAGCGGGGCACGTCGGGCCGCCATTTGAATTCCGGATTGAAGCCCTTGAGAGCCTTCTTGCCGCGCCATTGCGTGATCGCTTGCGCATAGGCATCCCTGCGCGCGTTGAACACGGCCCTGTCGGCCGACGTCTCGCAATCCTTCGCGCAGGCGGTTATGAAATTGTCTTCCCAGCCAGACAGCTCGATTCCGTATTTGTGTTTGAAGCTTTCGATCGTGTGACCGATGGAGGCGGTAATGCCGATCTCCGCGGGGAAGGGGAGGCTCTCGGCATGGAAGCCGGGGTTCTCGGTCAGAAACTGCTTCGTCCGGCCCGCGGTCAGGTTCGGGTCGCGCAAGGCCATCGTGTTCGAGGCCTGGCAGGTGCCGAAAACCGAAAGCGGCCGCTCCCACAGCACGAATGAATTGGCCAGCATCACGGTTTTGCAGATGTTGTCGTAGTCGAGGTTGCCGTTTTCGAAATAGCGACCGGAGAAGGTCTCCCTGATCTGTTCGAACAGGCTGCGCCGGATGGTTCCGTGATAGACGCCGAACGGACAGGTCGGCCGGTCAGTCGCCTGGTCCCAGAAGAACATCCGCTTCATCAGGTCCTTCTTGTCGAGACCGCGCAAATGGCTCGACACCGGCAGTGTGGTGATCTCGCGTGACGCCCTCGCGTCCGGCCAGACATAGTAGGCGCGCCCCCAAGAGATGGAATCCACTGTTGGCACCTTGTCGGTGGCCACGCGGATCACCTCGCAGAGTTCCGGGTCGACATAGTCGTCATCGCCGATGAAGGTGATCCATTCGCCGTGCGTCTCGGGAACCAGCCGTTCCCAGTTGTCGAGCATCGAGAGCGGCTGATCGGCGGGCGCAATCACCTTGAGCCTGTGGTCTCCCGTTTCCTCTGCGAAAGCCGCGATCGGCCCGGCGTCATCGGAATTGTCGGCGATCACGATCTCGAAGTCGTCGCGCTCCGACCTGAGAATATGGCGCGCGGCGTCGATCGCATAGCTCTGCCGGTTGCGGGTGGGAATGCAGATCGAAAGCAGCGTCATCGCGCAAACGTCCTGGCGCCCGACACGACCAGATCGACCGGCAGCATGGCGTTTTCGCCGAAACGATAGAATTCGCCCGGCGTTTCGACATTCAGCTTCTTCTCGCGGATGTAGAGGATGTCGCCGATAACGCCGCTGGTCTCGTTGAGGATGCGCTCGCCCGTGGCATAGGGCGCGGGATCAAAGGCGGAAGCCCATATCCCGCCTTCCCATTCCGCGAAGCCGCGCCGGAAGGCGGCGACCTTGATGTCGTATTCTTCCCGGTCCCGGGCTCTGGCGCATTCCTGAATCGCCGAATGGGCGAAGTTTTCGGGAAAGCCCGTGAGGTCGATGCCGTAGGTGGTACAGAACCACAGCGTCGTATGGGCGACGCTGACGCAGATCGAAACGGATTCGTCGCTGATCGAGAATGGAAAGCCGGCATGTTGGGGCGGCACGTTTCCCGTCGTTTCCGCGACGAAGACGCGGGTTCTCTCCAGCCTGATGTCCCGGTTCTGGGTGGCTGCCGAGTTCGAGGACTTGCACGCCCCGAGAACCGAAAATCCGCGCTGGCAGTGCACCAGCGTTTTCGCTTCGGCGATCACCTTGCAGGAGTTGTCGTAGTCGACGTTGGGATGCTCGAAATAGCGGTCGCCGAACTTGCGCTTGATCCGTTCCATCAGCGAGCGCTTCACCGCTCCATGGTAGATCCCGAAGCCGGCGGAGGGACGGTTTGCGCGTTCGGTCCAGCGGAAGAGCCGGTCCTGCAGGATCGATTTGCGTGCCAACAGTGTCTGGAATGAACAGGGGACGGTCGCCAGCGTCGCGCTCTGGCGATTGTCGGGCCAGTTGAAGTGCATCCGGTTCCAGCCGACAGCCTCCACATCCGGATGAAGCCGCTCGTAGCGCTTGATCAGCAGCGAGACGCGCGGATCGATATAGTCGTCGTCGCCGATGAAGACGACCCAGCGGCCGGTGGCTTCCGGCATCGTCCGGTCCCAGTTGTCGACCATCGAATAGACCCGGTCGCCAGGCGGAAGCAGGCGAAACCGGTCGTCATGGAATTCGTTGGCAAAAAACTCCGCGAGAACCGAGGGGTCGTCCGAATTGTCGGCGACGATCACGTCGAAGTCGCGGGACTCGCTTCTGGCGATCGCACGAATGGTCTCGATGCAGTAGCGCTGCCGGTTTCGGGTCGGCACGCATATCGTCAGGTCGGTCATCAATCGGCTTCCGCGGCTAGTCGACCGGAAAACTCGCAGATCAAGCTTGTGTCATGCTTGCCGGTTGGCCGCAAAATTCCCGGGCCGGCCTCAGGGGGAGTTACCGGTAAGAAATTCTAGTGCCAAATTACATCAGGGTATGTGCAAGTTTACTGAAAAGTCACGCTCTCCCGCCAAGTTGCGATCCGAAATCCATTCACATTATTTTGGGGGATAGTGGCTGTGTTTGGCGGAAGAATTGGACGGCGTCCATCGATCAGGGCGTCGCTTGTCACCATTTTCCTGGCTGTGGCCATCGTTTTTGTGGGCTTCTCGGCGATGACGTCCAATCTGTTGGCGACCGTCAACCAGGGCGCCACGCAGGTGAACAGGCACGCGCTCCCCAAAATTCTCGTTTCCAAGGATATCCGCTCCGAAATACTGGCGCTTCAGGCCGCCTATTTCATGTACATCACGGGCACGTCGCCGGAGATCACCGCGCAGGCAGCCGCAGAAATCACCACCCGGCAGGAGAATGCCGAGCGCCTCGTCGAACATGCCCGGGAGATCGCCTCCTCCGACAAGGAGAGGGAACTGCTCGATGCCATAGCGAACACGGTGCAGACCTTCGAGCAGCAGAGCGAAGGCGTGCTCAATCTCGCGAAGATGAGCATGTACGACATGGCGACCGCCAAGCTGACCGAGCTCATGGAAGGCGCCCAGCCGGCATTCGCGGCGATGGTCGAGCTGACCGATATTGCGACTGCAAGTGCCGGCACCGCCATGCAGCACGCGGAAAATTCCTACGAAAAGGCCCGCCGGCTCGTCCTGGTAATGATTGCCGTTGCTCTGCTGGGTACATTGATGGCGGTTGTCTTCGTTGTCAGGAGCATCGCCATGCCGATTGGCCGCATCACCAGATCGATGCGCAATCTCGCCGATGGCGACACGGCGAACGACATTCCCTTTGCCGGCCGGTCGGACGAGATCGGCGCCATGGCCGGCGCCGTGGAAATCTTCCGTCAGGCGGCAATCGCCAATCAGCGGTTGGAACAGGAAGCGGCCGAGAACCGCTCAAGGGCGGAAGCGGAACGGATCGAGGCCGAGCGGCAGGCCGAAGCGGCCGCCGCCGAGCGCCTGCGGGTGGCGACAACCGGACTTGCGGAAGCGCTCCAGCGGCTCGCGGCCGGCGATCTCGCCTTCCAGATCACCGAGCCTTTCGCCCCGGACTTCGAGCCCTTGCGCCGCGACTTCAACCAGTCGGTCCGGCAGCTTGGCGGCACGCTTTCGGAAATATCCTTTTCAATCTCGTCGCTCGAAAACGGTACGCACGACATCTCCTCCGGCGTCGACGACCTTTCGAAGCGCACCGAGCATCAGGCCGCCTCTCTGGAGGAGACGTCGGCGGCCCTCGAAGAGATCACCGACAAGGTCAACACCTCCGCCCGGCGGACGGAAGAGGCACGCTCGATCGCCGCCGAGGCCAACAAGTCCGCCACCAAGTCGGCAGAGGTCGTCAGACACGCGGAACAGGCCATGCACCGGATCGAGGATGGATCCCAGGAGATCTCCAAAATCATCGGCGTGATCGACCAGATCGCCTTCCAGACAAACCTGCTGGCGCTCAATGCCGGCGTCGAGGCGGCGCGCGCGGGCGAGGCCGGCAAGGGCTTCGCCGTCGTGGCCCAGGAGGTGCGCGAACTGGCCCAGCGCTCCGCCCAGGCCGCCAAGGAGATCAAGGACCTGATCGGCCGCTCGGTCGGCGAGGTGGAGGGGGGCGTCAAGCTGGTCCGAGATGCCAGCGAGGCGCTCAGCACCATCGGCGGCTTCATCGTCGACATCAACGCCCATATGGACGCGATTGCCGTTTCAGCCCGCGAGCAGGCGACCGGAATCGTTGAGGTCAACGGGGCGATCAACTCAATGGACAAGGCAACCCAGCAGAACGCCGCCATGGTCGAGCAGTCGAACGCCGCCTCGGCCTCGCTGGCAAACGATGCGCGGACGCTGCGGGCGCTCGTCGAGCAGTTCAAGCTGGAAGCGAACGGTTCGGTTCAGGCCGGGGGGCAGGCAGGCGCCCTTCGCTCGGCCGCAGCCGCATGACCGGATGGATGCCGGCGGAGGACGTCTGAGAATTCCGACCGCCGGCAAAAGTTTGACTACTCGTCGATTTCCTCGGGAAGAACGAGATTGAGGATGACCGCGATGGTGGCGGCGGGCAGAAGCCCGGGCGTCAGCAAAATCTGCGCGGTCTCGCCGAGGTGTTGCAACGCGCTCGGTTCGAGCTGAAGTCCGAGCCCGATCGACAGCGAGATCGCGAAGATGACCATGTTGCGCCGGTTCCAGTTCACGTCGGCTAGCATGCGCACGCCGGACGCGCACACCATCCCGAACATGACGACGACACCGCCGCCAAGCACGTTGATCGGCACGGTGTTGATGATTGCGCCGATCTTCGGGATGAAGCCGCAGACGATCAGGAAGATCGCGCCGATGGTCACCACATGCCGGCTCATCAGTCCGGTCATCGCGATCAGTCCGACATTCTGGGAGAACGAGGTATTGGGCAGACCGCCGAAGACGCCGGCGATGGCTGTGCCAAGGCCGTCGGCGAAGGTTGCGCCCTCCAGTTCCCTGTCCGTCGCCTCGCGGCCCGCGCCGCCCTTGGTGATGCCGCTCGTGTCGCCAACGGTTTCAATGGCCGAGATCACCGCCATGAAGCACATGCCGATGATGATCGCGATGTTGAATTCGAAACCCCATTTGAAGGGCACCGGAAGCGAGAAGAAGCTGGCGCGCCCGACATTGGCGAAGCTGACTTGTCCCATGGTGAGCGCCACGGCGTAACCGGCCAGGATGCCGATAAGGACGGCCGCGACTGCGATGAAGCCGCGGGTGAAGAACTTGATGGCCAGGGTCACCGCGATGACGACGAGGGCGGGAAACCACATAGAGAGCGAGCCGAATTCCGGCTTGCCCATCAGCGGAACACCGCCGGCGGAGTACTGGATGCCAACCCGGATCAGCGCCAGTCCGATCATCAGAACGATGAGACCGGTCACCAGCGGTGGTAGTGCATGCCGGATCCTGCCGACGATGAAGCCGAGACAGAAATGGAACAGTCCGCCGAAGAGAATGCCTGTCATCAGTCCGGCGAGGCCTGCGGTGCCGAGGCCCGCCACGGCCGGGATCATGATCGGTACGAAGGCGAAGCTCGTGCCCTGAACGATCGGCAATCGCGCCCCCACCGGGCCGAAGCCGATCGTCTGGAACAAGGTCGCGATGCCGGCGAACAGCATCGACATCTGGATCATGTAGGTCATGTCCGGAAAGCCGGCCGCGCCCTGATCCGATCCGAAACCGATGCCCGCCGCCCCGGCGATGATGATCGCCGGCGTGACGTTCGAGACGAACATCGCGAGAATGTGCTGAATGCCGAGTGGCACCGCCTGTGCCAGCGGCGGCGTGTAGTTCGGGTCGCGCCGTTGTTCGGCCGTCCCTATCGTCGCGTCAGTCATGTGAAACCCCCGTTACAATGACCCGCCCGGTCGCCTTCTCCCTGTCATGCGCGAATGGACATATCCGTCTGAAAGCGGATTTGTTTCGGCCATCCTGTTCCCGATCAGCCGATCCGTCCGAACAGTTTCAGACGGCTGATCCCGCCATCGGGAAATATGTTGAGCCGGACATGTGTCACCGGCCCGACCTCTTCGATGAACTCGCTGAGATCATGGACATAATCCGACCGCAGCTTCTGATTTGCAACCAGCGTCGGCCAGAACATCGACGAGGTGATGATCGCCTGGTCCGCATCCGAGCCGTAGCTGCTCAGATCGGCTGCCTGCAATGAGCATTGGTCCGGATAATTGCCCTTGAAATTGGCGGTATCGACGATCGCCCGGGAAATCGTTCCGCGTCCGGCGAGCGCGATCACCATCCATTCGTTACCGGGCACACGCCGGCGGCTGGTTTCCCAGCCGTCGCCCATGTTCTCGCCGCGGCCTGGCGCGAGAATGCGATGATAGGCACCATAATGGGCATCAGAGAAACCCACGATGCGCGCGCCGTTGATCGCCGCGGTGAATTCGAAGTCGCCGCCCTCCGCATATTTCGGGTCGATTTTCGGCTGGCCGTAGACCCTTAGCCGTGCCACGCCGCCATCAGGCAGGATGTGCAGGCGCACATGGGTCCAGCTTTCCGCGGACGTGCATTCGAAGAAGTGGTGGCTGTTGGGGCCGAGCGGAACAGTCGGCAGGATTTCCGTCCATTCGGTCTCCTCCACCGGATCGTTCTCGACCGAGCAGGCCATGATCCGGCAGGCCGGCGGATAGTTGCCGGTGAAGAAGGCGGTGTCGACGTCGAAACCGTCGATGCGGCCGGGAACGGCGAGCCGGACCACTGCGAAGTCGTGCCCCAGTACGCGCTTTCGGCGGGTTTCCCACCCGTCCATCCACTTGCCGTGATCGTCGTATTTGTCCGCGATGAACACCGGCGGCGTATCCTGGATCATGCGCTCGAGCGGGGCGAAGAATTCGTCCGTGACATAGAGCCCCTTGGCTCCCAGACCTGCGGAAGCCAGGTTGATGCCCTTGCGGACAAAGTCGGGAACCTGGATTTCGGGGCTGTCGGTCATGCGGGAATCCTTAGCGAAAGAGGTTCGGTGGCGGACGGGCGTGCCTGTATCACCTGTCTGGCCTTTTTCTCGTCTTCCGGCAAGATCGGCGGCGGGTCAAGCTTTCCGTGCATGCCTGACGATCGCCAGATCGAGCGCCGAGAGGAAGCTCGAACGGTCGGACCTGGAGAAGGGAGCCGGTCCGCCGACCTGCGCGCCGCCGGCCCTGAGATCGGACATGATGGCGCGCGTGGCGACCGCCATTCCGATCGAATTCTCGGTAAAGGGCTTGCCGGTAGGACCGAGAACCGTCCATGCCCTGGCCGCCACACAGCGCTCGGCGAGCAGAATGTCCGCGGTGATGACGATCGTGTTTTCGTTCGCCCGTTCCGCGATCCAGTCGTCGGCGGCATCGAAGTTGCCGGGCACGACGACCATCGAGATGAGGGGATCCCGTTCGAGTCTCAGCCAGGAATTGGCGACGAAGACGGTTTCGATCTCCCGCCGCTGGGCGACCTTGATGATCTCCGCCTTTACCGGGCAGGCATCGGCGTCGACGAGTATGCGCAAAGAGGTGTCCATGGATGCGGTTTGCTGCGTCACATGATGGATGTCAATTATGGTGGGGCCGGTAATTGGCCCGGTCATACTTGCATTGACCGGATGTGCATTGCATGATCCCGCAATGCAACATTGATGGTACAGCGTGATCCGCCAGAAATGAATTCCGAAACACTCGAGAAAACCGGGATCGATGCTCCCGCCAAGCTCAGGCACGGTGTGCGGCAGCTTCTCGAGTTCATTTATCCGGAAAAAGCATCCGACGACCTCGTTCAGACCGTGATCGACGCCTTCTACGGCGAGGCCAGCCCGCGTCGTCGCGCCCGGGTGCCGGGAAACAGCTTCTGGAGCGAGCGCGACAACTACGTCATCACCTACGGCAACACGATCTATGACGGCGAACACAATCCGCTCGACGTGCTGCGCCATTTCGCCGAGACCCATCTCGCGCCGTTGTTCAAGGGCATCCACATCCTGCCCTACTTCCCCTTCACCTCCGACGACGGTTTTGCCGTCACCGACTACCGGGAGGTCAACAGCCGTCTCGGGTCCTGGGAGGATATTGGCCGCATCGCTTCCAAATTCCGGCTGATGAGCGATCTGGTGCTCAACCACTGTTCCAGCCAATCGAAGATGTTCACCGATTATCTTCAGGGCCATCCCCCCTATGACAAGTTCTTCTTCGAGGCCGATCCGTCGGCGGACGTGTCGATGGTCACCCGGCCGCGCACGCATCCGCTCCTGAGGGAAGTAGAGACCGCGAACGGCACCAGATATGTCTGGTGCACCTTCAGCCACGACCAGGTCGATTTCGACTTCTCCAATCCGGATGTGCTCGTCGAGTTCATGGATATCCTCGCCTACCATATCGAACGTGGTGTCCGCACGATCCGCATGGACGCGGTGGCTTTCATCTGGAAGGAACTGGGAACCAGCTGCATCCACCTGCCGCAGACCCACGCCATTATCCGGCTGGTGCGCCTTCTGGCCGATTTCCATCCGGAACTGATTATCCTGATCACTGAAACCAATGTTCCGAACCTGGAAAACCTCTCCTATTTCGGAAACCGCAACGAAGCCCATGCGATCTACAATTTTTCGCTGCCGCCGCTTCTTCTTCACGCTCTCCTCAACGGAACGTCGCGCTATCTCAATGCCTGGCAGATGCGGATGCCGCCGGCCCAGCTCGGCTGCGCCTATTTCAATTTCTCTGCGTCCCATGACGGTATCGGTGTCCGCCCCGCCGAAGGCCTGATCCCGGATGAGGAGATCGGCGGGATGATCGAGGCAATCGAGAGTTTCGGGGGGCTCGTCTCCTATCGGGCGATGCCGAACGGTGGCAAGAAGCCCTACGAGATCAACGTCTCGCTCTACGACGCCTTCGCCGGCACGACAAACGGCCCGGACGAATTCCAGTTCGAGCGCTTCATCCTCAGCCAGGCGATCGTCATGTCGCTCGAGGGCATTCCGGCCTTCTACATCCATTCGCTGGTCGCTAGCCGCAACGATCTCGAGGGCGTCCAGCGACTCGGCTACAATCGCGCGATCAATCGCCGCGCCATCGAGTCCGGCAAGCTGTTGGACGATCTCGCCGACGAGACCAGCCTGCCGGCCCGCACCTTCAACACCATCAAGTCGATGCTGGCCGTCCGCTCGCGCCAGCCTGCCTTTCATCCCAATGCCACGCAGTTCACGCTGCAACTGGGTGATCAGTTCTTCGGTTTCTGGCGCCAGAGCCTCGACCGCTCGCAGAGCATCTTCGCTATCTTCAATCTCACGCCCGAGGAAACGACCATTCCGGTCATGTCCCTGAACCTGATCGGCGGGGATCATTGGGAAGACATCCTGACCGGGGAGATCATACGGACAAACTCTCCGGACATTGTGTTCGCTCCCTATCAGACGCGCTGGATCACCAATAACCGCAAGCCGTCATGACCCGCCGCATGATCGTGTTTTCCGATCTGGACGGCACCCTTCTCGACCATGAAACCTATTCCTTCGAGCCGGCGCGTCCCGCACTCGATCGTCTGAAGCGGGAAGGGCATGTTCTGGTGCTCGCCTCCTCCAAGACCGCTGCGGAGATCGCACCTCTGCGCGACGCGATGGGCTTTTCCCATTGTCCGGCGATCGTCGAGAACGGTGCCGGCATTCTGGCTGCCGGCGAGGGCGTCAAGGGGGACGGACCGACCCGGCACGACGAGATCCTTCAGGCGCTGAGCACGCTGCCGGACGCGCTGCGCAAGAACTTCGCAGGATTTTCCGATTGGGATGTGGAGGAGATCGCCGCGCGCACCGGCCTGCCGCCTGAGCAGGCGGAAAAGGCGGCACGGCGCTGTTTCTCAGAGCCCGGCATCTGGTCCGGCTCGGACGATGAACTCGAAACCTTCGTCACGCGGCTTTCGCAATCCGGCATTACCGGTGTGAGGGGCGGGCGGTTTTTCACGCTGTCCCACGGCAGCACCAAGGCCACACAGATGGACGCCATCGTTTCCATGTTCGGCGAAGACAACGTGCCGGACTTCACGGTCGCGCTCGGCGATGCGCCCAACGATATCCCGATGCTGGACAAAGCCGACCTCGGGATCATAATCGCCAACCCGGCCCACGGGGGAATCGCATCCATGGCCGGCGAGGCGACCGGCGATATTGTCCGGTCCGCCAAACCCGGACCGGAAGGCTGGAACAATGAAATGCTGCGCGTGCTCGATTCGCGCTGATTGAGTGGAGAATGCATGGGCGACTTTCAGCAACCCGGTCACGTGGCGACGCTGCACAATTTCGGCAACTGGTCGTCATCGGACCTGGAACGTCACGTCGAGGCTTTCGCGGCGACGCGCAAGATCACGCTCATTCTCCCGTCGCTGTTCTCCGAACTCGAGGCGCCGGCGCTCGACAATATCGTCAACACGCTTTCGGAGGTGAAATACCTCAATCACATCGTGATCGGCCTCGATCGCGCCAATGCGGACGAATTTGCCTTCGCCAAGGAATATTTCTCCCGGCTGCCGCAAAAGCACTCCATCCTCTGGAACGACGGTCCGCGCCTGACCGAGATCCATGACCGGCTCACCGAGAAGGAACTCGCGCCCCAGGAACTGGGGAAGGGCAGGAATGTCTGGTACTGCATGGGTTACACGCTCGCCTGTCGCGACAGCGAGATCGTCGCGCTCCACGATTGCGACATCGTCACCTATTCGAAGGACCTCCTGACCCGGCTCGTCTATCCGCTCGCCAATCCCTCGTTCCCCTACTATTTCGCCAAGGGCTACTATCCCCGCATTGCCGATGGAAAGCTCAACGGCCGTGTCACCCGTCTGCTCGTCACCCCGCTTCTGATGGCGATCGAGCGGACCTGCGGACGCAGCGATTACGTCGATTATCTCCAGGCCTTCCGCTATCCGCTGGCTGGCGAATTCGCGATGCGGACATCGGTCATTTCATCGATCCGCATTCCCTCCGACTGGGGTCTCGAGATCGGCGTATTGTCGGAAGTCTCGCGCAACCTGTCGCGGCACGCCATTTGCCAGGTCGATATCGCGGACGCCTACGACCACAAGCATCAGCCGCTGTCGCAGGAGGATGCGACCCGGGGCCTTTCCCGGATGTCGATGGACATCTCGAAATCGCTGTTCAGGAAGCTCGCCACCGAGGGCGTGGTGTTTTCGGGTGGGACGTTCCGCACCATCAAGGCCGTCTATTATCGCATCGCACTCGACATGATCGAGATGTACTACAACGATGCCATGATGAACGGGCTGCGGGTCGACCGTCACACGGAGGAGCAGGCGGTGGAACTGTTTGCCGCCAATATCATGGAGGCCGGGAAGACCTTCATCGAGAATCCGATGGAGACGCCGTTCATTCCGAACTGGAGCCGCGTGCGCGCCGCCGATCCCGACATCATGCGCGCCTTGCGAAGCGCGGTTGAAGAAGACAACGCCTGAGGCGGAACCGTCCGCTTCAAAACGCCGAACAAAAAATGCCAGGCGCAAGGCCTGGCATCTTTCCAGCCTTTCAAGGCTGTCGGTCTAGAGGCTGTTATTCAGCAGCCATCTTGCAACGTGCGCTCACGTTGTCGGAGAAGAGAGCTTCGTCCTTTTCCCATTCCGAGCAGGCGGCCTTGAAGGCGTCCTGGTCTTCCGGGGTGGCTTCAGCCCACATGGCGGCGAAATCGTCCTCGCTGCGCACAGCACCGGCGTCGGCATCGTACATCAGCTTGTAGACGCCCGGCTGCACTTCCTCGGCGTTCTGCTGCCAGTAGGTCGTGGTGTCGAGAGCCGACGAAGCGGCAAAAGCGGGGACGGCTGCGAGAGCGAAAGCCGAAGCGGCGGCAATCTGAATGAGCTTTTTCATGTCTGATCCTTCGTATGTCTGTTCTGATCTGTTTTTTGTACGTCCGGGTTGTCCCGGTTTCGTTTTTGTTGTCACACCACGATAACCGCCTGCCTGCGGTAAAGTTCCAAAAATTTTTGATGGATCGAACGCGTTAACTGCTCTTGAGAAAGACTGTCGCTGTGCCGCTTGCTTGATCGCATGGGCCGCGTTTGGCGAAGTTTTCTGCCCAAGAAATAGGCTTTCGGTTCAGCCGGACTTGGTATGTACCGCTCCGGGAGCGTGTGAAACCGACAGGAAGACACGATTTTGTACGAGAATACTGGCTTGCGCTCCCGAAAACCCTCAACTGGCATGGGTTGTGCTTGGTAATCATCAGGTCCAGAGGGGGACCATGCCGCGCCTGCAAAAAGGCGCGAAGACGGTTGCCGGGCGGTCAGTCCCGACCGAGCGGACGTAGCCCGGCAACCGATCTCCCGATCGAGCGTCATTCTTGAAGATGAGAACGCGCGTTGATTGAAGGGTTGTGTCTTGGGTCGGCCTGCGGTTGAATTGCTGCCGCGCGATTATGCTGCATGCCATCTTTTTCAGCACCGCATGCAAATTATTTCCCATTATTTTTCAGTCTGTTGGAACTTGGGTTCCCTGTGTCGTGAGATATGGGGAGGACCTGTGAACTCATTTTAAACGGCTTGCCGAGCATTTTATGGTTGCAAGGGAGGGCTGTATCTTCCGGGGCGCGAACTCGTTTCCGCCGACCTGCAATGACTGCGAGGTGCTCACCACACCGATAGTTTGAACGGGTAATACCATGCAGCTTTCGACCGATCAGGCGTCCAAATCCCATGCGACTGCCGCGACCAAGAAATTCAGCCTCAAAAATCTGAGCATCACGAAGAAGGTGGCATTTGCCATTATCGCGATCAATTTCGCCGGACTGGTGGCGATGGGCGCGATCATTTCCGAGCTTTCCTCCTCCCACCAGATCTCCGACGCCACCAAGCGATGGGTCCGCGACACCGCCAACATGGCGCTTCAGGTCGCCGGCGGGGTCAAGTGGGGCAAGGTCGAGGCGATCGAGTCGGGCTACCAGTTTTTCATCGATGACGCAGATTCCGGTCTCGAAGGGTTCGTCGCCTACAACGCCGCCGGCGAGAAGATCAACGAATGGGTGCGCCCGGACGCCGACAGCGTCCAGTCGGAAGCAGCGCTTGTGTCGCCTCAGGAGCTGGCAGGCGCGGCAACGCTGACGACAGAATATGCGGACGGATCGGGTTACGTCGTCACAGCGGCGCTTCCTGCAGACAAATCCGGCGAGCCGATCGGCCAGATCTCCACCTTCTGGTCGACCGAGGCGATGATTGACACCGCAAATCTCTTCGCCTGGCAGATCTTCGCGTTCCAGCTCGGTGTTCTGATCATCTCGGTCGGGATGCTTCTCTATATCCTGCGCAAGCAGGTCGGTCTTCCGCTCGGACGCATCAATGGCCGAATTGAAAAGCTGCAGTCCGGAGACTACCGGAGTGAGGTCCCGCACGCCGACAAGGGCGATGAGGTCGGTGTCATCGCGCGCGCCCTGACCGGCTTCTGCGAAGCCGCGCAGGCCAAGGAACGCGCCGACGAGCAGCTCGACAACGAGCGCAGGCAGATGGATGCCGAGCGGCAGAGCAGCGCGGAGACCGCCGAGCACACCGTGCGCATGCAGCAGGCCACAGTGCAGGAAATCGGCGCCGCTCTTGTGCGCCTCGCGGCAGGGGACCTCACCGTCCGGCTCTCGGGGCTCGACGGCGAGTTCCGCAAGATCGGCGAGGACTTCAATGCCGCCGTCTCCTCATTGTCGGCAACCATCGAAACCATCGATGCGGCACAGGGTTCGGTCGCGCGTGCCTCCTCCGATCTCGAGAACGGCACCGACGAACTGTCCCGCCGTACCGAGCGGCAGGCCGCCTCGCTCGAGCAAACAGCCGCCGCGCTCGACGAGATCACGGCCACGGTGCAGAACGCCAGCAAAATGGCGCTCGAAGCCGGAAAGCTGGTGGCCGATGCCCGCAAGGGCGCCGATCATTCGGGCGAAGTCGTCACCCGCGCCATCGACGCCATGAGCCTTATCGAGCAGTCGTCCGGCAAGATCGCCGAGATCCTCAAGGTGATCGACGAGATCGCGTTCCAGACCAACCTTCTGGCGCTCAACGCCGGGGTTGAAGCTGCGCGTGCCGGGGAGGCGGGCAAGGGCTTCGCGGTCGTCGCTCAGGAGGTTCGCGATCTGGCGGGCCGATCGGCCGAGGCGGCGAAGGAAATCAAGAGCCTCATCGAGGCCTCCGTCGTGCAGGTTCAGAGCGGCGTTTCCCTGGTGAACGAAACGGGTGCGGCCATCAGCGACATCGAAGCCAAGGTCGGCGAGGTAGCCCGCACGGTGGAATCCATTGCAACCACTGCGCAGGAGCAGGCTTCCGGCGTTTCCGAGATCAATGCTGCGATCAACGAAATGGATCAGATGACGCAGCGCAACGCGGCAATGGTGCAGGAAAGTCATTCCGCCTCGCGCGATCTCGGCGAGGAGTGCACGCGGCTTGCCGACGTGGTCGCCAAATTCACCACCTCGAAAAGCAGTGCGGCGCCAGCCGTCGCCCGTACGGTTCAGCGCAAGCCCGATATTGCCGCGCCGGCGGCATCTCCCAAGCCAGTCGTTCGTCCGGCCTCCGAAAAGCGGTCCGCCCCTGCGGCAGCGCCCATGCCAAGCCGCGCCACAGTCGTCGCTGAGGGGAACGCGCTGCGTCAGACCGTCGCCGACGACTGGGAAGAGTTCTGAGCCGGCTTTCCGGACCGCAATACCCATGTTTGAGTAACAGAAGAAGAGGAAGTCTCATGTTCAAATTTGTCTCGAACGCACTCATCGCCGCTTCCGTGCTGGCCATCGCGGGCCCTGCATTTGCGGAGGCTGTCCATGAAGCGCCGGTGAAGGCCTATGTTTCCGAGAACGTGATGGGCTGGGTGAACGATCCCGTCATCATCGAAGCTATCCGCAAGGCCAATGAGGAGCATGCTTCGCTCGCCCAGGCCGATATCGACGCGCTTGACCAGGACTGGCGCGCGCAGGCGACCGCCGCGGACAAGCCCCTCATCGACGAAATCCTCGGCCGCGAGATCTCCAAGTTCCTCGCTGCCAAGAAGGAAGAATCCGCCGGGATGATCACCGAGGTCTTCGTGATGGACAACAAGGGGCTAAATGTCGGCGAAAGCGATATCACCTCCGACTACTGGCAGGGTGACGAAGCCAAGTGGCAGAAGACCTTTCTCGTCGGACCGGATGCCGTGTTCGTCGATGAAGTGGAACAGGACGAATCCACCCAGGCGCTTCAATCCCAGGCCAGCCTGACGATCGCCGACCCGGACAGCGGTGAACCGATCGGCGCGATCACCATCGGCATCAATCTCGACCAGCTCTGACAGAAAGCATCCCGGAATTTCAGTTCCGCGTTGCCGGGGCGACTTCCCAACAGCCGAGGCCGGCCACGACGGCCATCTCGCTCCGAACCCCGCTCTTTGGCGGGGTTCTTTTTTTGCCTCTTTCCCGGCGAACGCCGATCGGGACTTTTCGCGTGATGGGGCGGTCGCTGGCTGCCGCGCGAGCGGATGGACGATGACATTAAAACAGCGCGCGCACGCGCGCGAGGGATTCGCATCCGGGTGCCCTAGCGCCGGAAGCCGCTGTCATTCAGGCGTTGCTGAAAAATCTTGGTGGTTGTCAGAAACTATCTCGGAACGAATGCCAGAGCTTCACGTTCTTCCACTGCAAGACGAAAAAATGGCCGACCCGCACACTTGGTCTGGAAAACGAAATGGCGGGCCGACCAGCACATCGATCAGACATACAAGGAGAGGCTATCATGATCCGCACTCTGTTGACTACCACCGCGATGGTCGCAATTCTGCAGACCGGCGCGTTCGCTCAGTCCGATGACACGACGGCTCCGGCCGCCGACCCCGCAATGCAGACCGAAGGCACAGCAGCCACCGGCGCACAGGCCGATGCGAATGCTGGTGCAGAAGTCGAAGCCACCGAAGAAACCGCTGAAGCGCTTCCGAGCGAAAGCATCTATGACACTGCCGAAGCCGGCGATGTTCTCGCAAATCGCCTGATCGGCACCTCGGTGTACAACGGCACCGGCGAAGATGCCGAAGCCATTGGCGACATCAACGACATCATTCTTTCGAAGGACGGTCAGGCTGAAGCGGTCGTGATCGGTGTCGGCGGCTTCCTGGGCATCGGCGAGAAGAACGTCGCCGTTCAGTACGACAAGGTCGAAGTGACCGGCGAGAAGGGTGAAGAGCGTTTCGTTCTCGATGCTTCCAAGGAATCGCTCGAAAACGCTCCTGCCTTCGATATCGCAGCGATGACCACCCCGGAAAATACCGGCACGGACACTGCGATGACTGCTCCGGCTGACGGCACGGGCATGGCAACCGACACGACCGGCATGGCTGCTGCGCCGGCCGATCCGAACGCCGCTCCGTCTGAGGAAATGGCTGAGGCTCCGGCGGACAAGACTGCCACCGAAGAGCAGGCCATGAAAAAGGATGGCGATTCCGATGACATGACCACCGCTGCCATCGACAATGACAGCGCCACCGAAGGTGCCGAAGAAAAGCTCGGCGTCGACCGTGATGCCATGGAAACCGTCGATGCCGGCACCGTGACCGCCGACGAACTCGATGGTGCCTGGGTCTATAACTCGGATAACGAGTCGATCGGCGAAATCGGCGACATCATCCTTGATGCCGACGGCAAGGTCGAAGCCTTCGTCCTCGACGTTGGTGGCTTCCTCGGTATCGGTGAAAAGGAAGTTGCCGTGAGCGCTTCCGACCTGGACTTCCGCAAGGACGAATCGGGCGACATCGTGGTCTTCACCCCCTTCACCCAGGAGCAGCTGGAACAGCAGGCTGCCTATGATGAGGAAACCTACAAGAACGACCGGGAAAACGGTTCGCTCTCGGCTACCAAGTCGTAACAGACCTCTATCCACAGTCTTTGGAAAGCCGGCCTTCGGGCCGGCTTTTTTTTGGAACTTAGCAAGGCCGGTTACGTTGACTCGGTGAGTTCAACAAATCTTACGGAGAAAAACATGGCACGTGCAGCAACCTCATCGTCCCCTAAGGCCACGGGTGACATCAGCGCGGATATGGAAGCGCAGATCGCTCATCTGAAGGCGGAAATGAGCAAGATCGCCGAAAGCGTGTCGAATGCCGGTTCCGTCATCGCCAAGGACGTGAAGGGAAATGCCCGCGTCCGCGGTGAACAGGTTCGCCGTCAGTCCGAAGCGACAATCCGCGATCTGCGCGCGCAGCTCGACGAGATCGAGGCCACCGTCAGCGGCCACGTGCGCGACCGTCCGCTCACCGCCATCGCCGCTGCAGCAGGAGTGGGCTTCCTGGTCGCACTTCTCGCACGCCGGTAATCGCTGAGCGCCATGAGAGTACCCTATCCCGCAGTATCGCTGCTATCGGGCCTGATTTCAGGGGAAACCGGATACTGGATGAAGCGCGCCAAGCGACGGGCCATTTTCCTGTCGCTGGCGGGCGTCCTGTTCTTGAGCGTCTGGGCACTTCTGGTTGTCGCGGGCGTCATCTGGTTCTCAAGGACAACCGATCCACTGACCGCTACACTCGCCGTAGCCGGCATTATCGCCGCGCTGGCTCTCTTGGTCATCGCTGTGTTGATGGTGCTCGAACGTCTGGAGCGCCGAAAGGCAAGGGTCAGGGAAGCGCGCTCCTCGCTCTATACGACCGCCGCGCTGGTGGCCCTGCCGATGATCATGCGGTCCCGCGGACTGATGTTGCTTGCCGCCGCTGCCGGTGGCAGCGCTTTGCTCGCCAAGGCGCTGGGATCTGACACGGATGACGCCGGATCGGATTGAGAAATAACCATAAATGCAACTGGAGCTTCAGTGCTCTTACAGGGAGTATGCACAATGAGCAGTCAAGCCGCGGCGGTTCTCAAGACGAAAACCCACGCCCAGGATATCAACACCGGCCTCGATGCCGGCTATCGCGACGACATGACGGGTAGCCTGACTGATATTCTGGCTGCCACCTACAAGCTGACCATCAAGAGCCACATCTATCACTGGAATGTGGTGGGCCCGCTCTTCAAGCCGCTCCATGAGCTGACCGAGGAGCATTACAACGCACTGTTCGCGGCCACGGACGTGATCGCGGAGCGCATCCGCGCTCTTGGTCATCTCGCCCCGGAAAAGTTCGGTGACGCCTCGAGTTTTGCGCCCGACGGCAAATCGCTCAATCACAAGACCGCAGAATCGATGGTCGAGGATCTGGTCAAGGATCACGAAGCGGCGGTACGCACCATGCGTGAGGCAGGCGAAAAGGCTGGCGACGCCGGCGACCTCGTTACCGAGGATATGCTCACCCAGTTTCTCGCCTTCCATGAGAAGGCGATCTGGATGTTGCGCGCCCATTTGGCCTGAGAACACCGCACGGGCTAAGAAATCATCGATGCACCAGCGGCCCGGTCGGATCCGACCGGGCCGTTTTCTATCTCATGGCCGGTTATCAATGGCTGGGGTGAAAACCCAGGGCTGACTTCACTGTCGCGAGGGCAGGTGACGGCGGACGAGATCCAGATCCTCTTCCGGATGTTTGGCCAGTTCGAGCGTCTTGATCAGCAGTTCGGAGTGGGCGTGGATCAGCGGAAGTGCATCATCCGCGGCGATGGCCGCCAGCCTGTCGAGAGCCAGCGCGACTGCGCTCGCCATCATGATGTTGTCGCGCGAGGCGCGGCGAAGCGGGTGGAAGGCGGTATCCATCATCGCCTGAAGCGACAGGCCGGGAATGACGAGGCGCAGGTTTTCGTCCTCGTCGCACCGGCGATAGGTGGGCAGGCCCTCCCGCACGGGCTGGGACAAGGAAAAGGTGATGCTGTCGACGCAGGCGCGGGCCGTATAGGTGTCGTTCACCCCCGGTGACAAAGCCCGGAGCGAAATCTCGATAAGCAGGTTGATGGAGAACTCGACGTTGCGGGAATCCGATCGGGATTCCTCGATATTGACGAGATTGGCGAGTTCTACCGCCTCTTCCTCGTCGACTTGCCCGGTCGTCAGGAGAAGCTTCTCTCCCTCGAGAATGTAGTCGCCCGCCGGTTGGGCGAGCCGTATGGCTATGCCGAGATCCTTGGCACGCCGGACGGCCTCGGTTTCATCGATATGGCCCACATAGCCGGTTCGTCCCGCGGGGATGGAATAGCTGTACCCGTTCTCGTCTTCCTCGATATCCCATTTGGAATCGCGATCCATCAGCGCTTCGATGTCGCGAAAGAGTTTGCGCGAAATCGCGGCGATCTCGTCATCGATCGTGACCGTGGTGGACACATGTCTGACGAAGTAAATGAGCTGCAGCACCGACAGGATCGCGAGAAAGCCGGCGACGGATATCGTCAGTTTCGGCAGATAGTCTTCGCGGA
Organism: Hyphomicrobiales bacterium; assembly: GCA_002709005.1. GTDB lineage: Bacteria > Pseudomonadota > Alphaproteobacteria > Rhizobiales > Rhizobiaceae > Pseudohoeflea. The sequence goes on from PAPH01000034.1 coordinate 50,303, forward strand.
TCATCATCATCGTGACAAGGCTGAAGAGAAACGTTCCGCCCAGAATGCCGGCGGTTACCTGGTTGACCGGCTCGGTTGTGAACCGCCTGAGCAGCCGGGGGCCGATATTCCCGGCCGCCAGCGTGAAGACGAGAAGCACGAGGGAATAGGTCAGGCTGAGCGCGGTGATCGCGCCGGTCGCGACCGCCGACAGAAGCGTATGGGCGCTTTCCGGATCGATCTGCAGCACGAAGGGGCTCATGAAGCCTTCGGCGTAGTTGGAATCGATCCAGTAGAGTGGCAGTGGCAATGCGGCGATGCTGAGCGCGATGAGCGCAGGCATTGTCAGCAGAACCAGGATCGACTGCGGCATGCGCTTGAGATGTTCGCGCACCCTCATTCGGCCTTGTCCCGTGCGGGCAGAATGACCTTAAGGGCTCCCGGAAGAATTTCGATATCAACGGACGGATCGAGGTCGACAAGCTCGCCGTCGATGACGGCCTTGGCGGATTTGCGCTTCTGGGGGAAGGAGAGCCGCACCCTGGTTCCGCTCTCCTGAACGATATCTGGGTTGTTTTGCACGTTGCCGATCGTCAGGTCGGCGAGCATCCTGGCATTGGCCGCCGCTGTCGAGGGTCTCGCGTAATAGATGCCGAGCTTCCCGCTCGTCACGGCGTCGGCATAGGGCAAATGCCCTTCGCCGTAGGGATTGTTGGAGACTGCCAGCGAACTGATGCGCTCGCTCACCTCGCGGCCGTCGATGTTCATCTCGATCGGAAAGGATGGTGGACGCCGGATCGTGTCGATCGCGGCGACGATCGAGGCGCGGATCTTCCCCAGTTTGGAGGCGAAGTTATAGCTGTTGCGCTCAGCCACCATGCGGGAATGAAAACCGATCGAGAACTGGTGCAGAAACGGCCGGCCGTTGGCGCGTCCGATATCGCTTTTGCCGAGATCGCCGGCGGCAAGCGCGCTGACGGCGACGTCGAGATCGAGCGGGATCTTGAGTGCCCTCGCATAGAGGTTCATCGTTCCGGCGGGGAGGATGGCCAGAGGCTTGTCCGCCTCGAGCGCCATTGCGCCCGCCGCGGAGACGGTTCCGTCGCCGCCGCCCGCTATGACGCCTTCGACCTCACTGTCGTTGAATGCTTTTTCGAGAGCCGCGATCAGGTCATCGCCTTCGACCGGCCGCACGTCGACGTCGTGGCCGTTGGCCTCGAAACTCTCGGTGATATGCTGGCTGAACCGGTCGATGTCCGTGCTCTTGAGAGTACCTCCATCCCTGTTCAGAATAGCGCGAAATCGCATGTTACACCCGACCGGTTAGAGCAATTTTCGGTTTTGACGGAATTGGCAAAATCGAATTGCGTAAATGAATTCAGCAGCCTGACGAAGCCATTCTTTTCCGCCTGAAGGCGAAACGCTCTAGATGAAGGGACGGCTTGATTCCTCGAAGCCTTCCCATCCCGAAACATTCAGAAGTCCTTCCGCGTCGAGGATGTCGCAGGCGCGCTCGCGCCATTTGATCAGGTTCCTGTCGGCAAGCTTCCGCAGGGTCTTGTTGGTATGAACGGTCGAGAGGCCAAGCGTATCGGCGACATGCTGCTGGGTAATGGGGATCTCGGCCTTTCCGCCGTTGAGCACCCCGGCCAGCTGTGCCCGCTGGTACAGGTAGACCAAGAGATAAGCCGCCCTTTCGAATGCCGAGCGGCGACCGACACTCAGAAGGTTCTCGTCCAGAATCCGCTCTTCGCGGGCGGCCATCCATGTGATGTCAAAAGCAAGCGTCGGATGCTGGGTATACACCTTCGAAATCTTGCCGCGTTCGAAGACGCAGAGGCGAACGGGCGTCAAGGCTTCGACCGAGTGCTGCATCTCCTCCATCAAGGCGCCCTGCAGCCCGATCAGGTCTCCGGGCATGACGAAGTTCAAAATCTGCCGGCGCCCGTCGACGAGCGTCTTGTAGCGGAAGGCCCAGCCGCTCAGAACTGTATAGAGGTGCGCGCTGTGCGCACCCTCCACGAGGATCGTCGCCGCGGGATCTGCGACGAGTTCGCCCGTCTTGAAATCCTCGACAAACGAGAGTTCCCTGTCTGTGAAATCCCGGAAGCTTGCGAGGCTGCGCAACGGGCACTCGCTGCAACTTGTCCGTTTTGCCTTCCTGTCCTTATCCATTACCCCTCCGGCCGGAATGATGCTTTCAGCCTTCTAAGCTGCTGTAACCTGTTTTGTTCCGGCCGGTGGCTTCCGCGTTTCAGCTCATCGAGCGCGGCAGTCTCGGGTGATGTCAGGATGCAAACGAGCGGAGTGTGGTGGCAGCGGACGAACGGTCCGGACCGAAGTCGGATTCGCCTTCTATTTCCAGTATTTCCTGCAGGCGGGCACGTGCGCGGCTGACGCGGCTCTTGATGGTGCCGACCCGGCAGTTACAGATTTGCGCGACTTCCTCGTAAGCGAAACCCGAGGCTCCGACGAGAAGAAGGGCCTCACGCTGGTCTTCCGGCAACTGTTTGAGCGCCTTGGAAAAGTCTTGCAGGTCCAGCGATCCGTATTGGCCGGGATGAACGGCGAGCTTTTCGGTGAAAACTCCGTCTGAATCCTGAACCTCGCGGCCTTTTTTGCGCGCCTGACTGTAGAACTCGTTGCGCAGAATCGTGAAGATCCAGGCCTTGATGTTGGTCCCGATCTCGAACCGGTCCTGGGCACCCCAAGCTTTGAGGATGGCATCCTGAACGAGGTCGTCCGCCCGGTCTGCGTTGCCGCACAAAGATACGGCAAAGGCGCGGAGATTCGGCAACACGGCCAAAAGATCGCGCTTGAAGGGATCGGAGGCTTCACTCATTGACGTGATCCGCCTTGCTGCCGGCTTTCTGTTCTGCTTCGTCGAGTTTTTCCAGCAAGCTCATGAACTTGTCCGGAATACCTTCCTGCTCGACGGCGGAATAGAGCGCCTTCAGCTTCTGGCTTATGATGCGGTTGGGATCCTTGTGCCCGTTCAAGCGATCCACGTTCTTCCCGATATGCTCATGCGGCATTTTTTCACTCTTGTGGTTCTATATCCCTGACGAAATGCGACTGACGAAAAAAAGTTCCATCCCGTGGGAGCCTTTTTTGACTTCGCTCGTTATCTCTGGGAATAACATGACGCCATCACCAAGGAGTTCATTGATGTCGATAGCTGCGCGCATCGCGCCCCATCTGCCCTATCTGCGCCGTTTTTCCCGCGCTGTGACGGGATCGCAAACTTCGGGCGATGCTTACGTCGCTGCCGTTCTCGAGGCCCTTATAGCCGATATTTCCATCTTCCCGGAAGCCTCGAACGACCGCATTTCGTTGTATAAACTTTTCGTCGCGCTGTTTGGTTCCATAAATGTCGATGTCGGCGAAGCTGTTTCACCCTACGCGTGGGAGCAAAAGGCCGCCGATAACCTCATGCATCTCGCGCCTCTACCCCGTCAGGCATTCCTGCTTGTTGCGGTCGAAGGCTTCAACGAGGATCAGGTGTGCGAAATTCTCGACACGTCCAAGCAGGAGACCGAATCTCTGCTCGAACAGGCATCGCGAGAGATTTCCAGCCAGGTTGCAACCGACATCCTCATCATTGAGGACGAGCCGCTGATTGCGATGGACATCGAGGAAATGGTCGAGTCCCTCGGCCACAAGGTCACCGGCATTGCGCGCACCCATGCGGAAGCGGTGAGGCTTTTCGACGAAACGCGCCCGAAAATGGTGCTCGCCGATATCCAACTCGCCGATGGCAGCTCGGGCATCGATGCCGTCAACGACATTCTCAAGACTGCCGAGATCCCGGTCATCTTCATTACAGCGTTCCCGGAACGGCTTCTCACCGGTGACCGCCCGGAACCCGCGTTCCTGGTCACGAAGCCTTTCAATCCGGAAATGGTCAAGGCTTTGATCAGCCAGGCACTGTTCTTCGAACGCGTGGACGCGAAGGCCGCCTAGGACGGCGGCCCGGATTCCTGAGGAATTGGGCGTGAGTGGGAACCATTACATCACTCGGTCGTTTTTCTGTCATCATTCAACGATGGAGAAACGAAATGTTGTATTATGCTCTGGTCTTTTTGGTCATCGCGATCATTGCCGGCGTCCTGGGCTTCGGTGGTATCGCCGGAGCTTCCGCAAGTATCGCTCAGGTGCTTTTCTTCATTTTCCTCGCGCTGCTGGTGATTTCGCTCGTGGCCGGATTCTTCCGTCGCGCCTGACCTCTGAAAAATTCGGGAATTTGGAGGCGGCCTCCTTGCGGGGCCGTCTTTCCATGCGTATGGGGACCACAGCGGAACATTGGAAAACATGCCTTCTTCCCGGTTAACCTATGAAACGCGAGGGGCGCTGGCGCCACTTCTCCTGATGGCGCTGAAAAGCGCTGCAGTCGGCGTCGTGGTGAAGGCCCAGGACGGCAGCTATCTCTATGCATCCGGTCTGCCCGATTATTTCCCGAAGATCGTTCTGCCCGGCGCCACCGATGCGGATCTCTTCGAAGGCGACTGGCTCGATCAGATCATCGAGGCGCAGGAACAGGTTCTCCAAACCGGACAACAGGTGGTGCTCGAACTCGTGCGCACCACCAACAAGCAGTATTCCGCCTGCGAGTGCACGGTTCAGCGTTACGAAAGCGTCGGCATCCAGCCAGCGGTGTTGATCACCTTCGTTGACCTGACGCCGGAGCGAAAGCGCGAGGACACGCTGAAGGCGCTGCTGCGCGAAGTCAGCCACCGATCGAAGAATTTGCTGGCGATTGTCCAGAGCATTGCCTCTCAGACAGCCCGGACCAGTGATGATCTGGGCTTTTTCCTGACCAAATTTCGCGGCCGTCTGGCGGCTCTCTCCTCGGCCCAGGATCTGGTCACGGATTCGAACTGGCGCGGGGCCCATTTCCGCGAACTGGCGGTCCAGCAGTTCACCCGCTACATCGAGGCTGGCGATCCCCGGATTTCCATCCTGGGCGACGATGTCATCCTTTCGCCGAATGGCGCCACGCATATCGGCCTGGCCTTGCACGAACTGATCACCAATTCTGTCGCCTTCGGCGCGCTTTCAAATCGTTCGGGCAGGGTGCATCTTACATGCGAGGGAGATGAGGACGGGGCTTTCACCGTGATCTGGGATGAAGACACGGGAACCGTTCCCGACCGGACATTGTCCGAGGACGGCTCCGTCAACGGCAAGAAGTTCGGCAGCACCGTGTTGGAACGCGTGGTGCCTTCCGCGCTGGAGGGGCGCGCGGACTACGATATCGCCGCCCATCACGTCATCTATCGTCTTTATTTCCGTTCGGCCTGAGAACCGCCCGCCAGAACACGGTTCGATGTCCTGGTTCCATTCGACGGAAAACCCTGCGCAAAAATATCCCGAAAAAATTAGGGCCCGGCTTGGTTGGGGGGAACCAAGGCCGGGCCATGTCCAGCATGGGGGGCTGGAAACAACTGCCGTGGGGGAGTGGGGGACGGGGGGTGTCGGCAGTTGAAGGGAAAATGCGCCGGAAAGAGATTGGTTCCCCGGCGCTGGAAAATTTTTTAGTGCTTGGCCATCCATTCATCGATTTCGCGCTCGGCCTCGTCCTTTGACTTGCCGTAACGCTCCTGCAGGCGGCCAGCCAGTTCGGTGCGGTTGCCCTCGATAACGTCCAAATCATCGTCAGTGAGCTTGCCCCACTGCTGCTGGGCCTTGCCCTTGAACTGCTTCCAATTTCCTTCGATGCGATCCCAGTTCATTGTTTCACTCCTGCGTCTGATCGTTGTTCGTTATAGTTTCGGTTGACCGGTGGTTCCGGTACAGGAGAAACGTCCGGACGGGCCCGCGGTTCCGATCCCGCGCCGGGGATGTTTTATTTCATTGCGCTACGGCCCGGCTTTGCTAGATCTCTTGCTGTATAATTGGTGAGGGACAGTTGAAGCTTGCAATTTCCGTATTCGTGGTAACGGCCGCCGTTGGCCTTATCATGCCCATAACGGTCTATCGGTCCGGCGAACAGGCGAACATTCTCCGGTTCCAGAACCTCGCCAACGAGACCGTGGATCGCATTACCGGCCGGATTGGCGAGCACATCTCGCTTCTGGAGGCGACGCGCGCGCTTTTCGAGGCGGAACGCGCGCGGATCTCGCACGAGAAATTCGCTTCTTTCGTCTCTCACCTGGATATCGAGAACCGTTTCGACGGGATCCAGGGAATCGGCTTTTCCAGCATTCTTCCCTCGGGAGAGGACGAAGCCGCAAGTGCCGCGCTCCGTGCCAACTACGGCCTTGAACGCGCCATTTTCCCGGAAAGCGACCAGCCGACCCGCACGGCCATCACCATGCTCGAACCCCCGGACGAACGGAATCTCGCCGCCCTCGGCTTCGATATGTATTCGGAATCGTCAAGGCGTACCGCCATGCAGGCGGCCGCCCGGCACCGGGAGGCGCGCGCGACCGGCAAGGTCGAGCTTGTTCAGGAGATCAACAAGGTCAAGCAGCCGGGCTTCCTCGTCTATCTTCCCTTCTTTCTCGACGATGGCTTTCAAGTGACCGACGAAGCGTTGCCGCCGGATCTAAAGGGATTCATCTATGCACCTTTCCGGATCGGTGATCTCATCAGCGCCACACTGAGTCGCGGCGGCATATCCGACGTTCACATGTCGATTTATATCGGTTCGGTGAGCGAGGAAAATCTCGTTTTCACCAGCGCGGGCGAGCCCGGCGGTTTCGACAAAGCTTATGATTACGTGGTCTCGGTCGATGTCGCCGGCCAGGCATGGCATTACCAGATGCAGCCGTCCGGAACATTCCGCGAAGGCCCGGAAAAGGGCATCGCGATGCTTCTCGCGTCGCTCATGGTTTTGATGGCGGCGGCTCTCGCCCTTTCCTTACGATCCCAGATCAAGGCTCTTACCGCCTCGCGCGAGGTGGTACGGGTTACCGATGAGGCGGCTCTTCAAAAGGATTTCCTGCTTCAGGAGATGAAGCACAGGATCAAGAACTCGATCGCCCGAGTGCTCGCTATCGCGCGGCAAACCGCCAACCATTCGGAAAGTCTCGAAGATTTCATCGGCTCGTTCACGAAGCGCCTACAGGCCATGGCCGCGGCGCAGGATCTTCTCACTCAGTCGCACCGCGGTACGGCGCCCCTCGACGAATTGCTCCGCAACGAACTTGTTCAGGTCTTCGACGAGGATTTCGAGAACTATTCCGCGGCAGGCCCGAGGGTCGAACTCGGCGTCCGGGCTACCCAGGCAATGGCGCTGATTTTCCATGAATTGGCGACGAACGCCTTGAAATATGCCGATCTGTCGAAGGATGAGAACCGGCTCGATATTCGATGGGCGCTGGATACGGAAGGACGCATGCACCTTGTTTGGGAAGAGCATCTCCACATCCCCGCCTCTCACGAAGAGGGTACAGGGTTTGGAACCCGCCTTATCCGCTCGCTTGTCACGGGTGAATTGAACGGGGAACTTCACCGGGAGATCACCGACAAGGGCCTGAAAGTGGCGATCGCCGTTCCGCAGGACGCCCTGGCCTGATTGTTCCTGCCTAATCTTAATCGGACGGCCGGACGGAACCGCAAGCCCTCCAGCACGTTGTGAACCGGAGGCTTGCATCTATGCGATACGGAAAGTTCAAACCGACGGCGTTTCCGTTGCGGCCGGCCTCGGGTTTCGATCAGATATTCACCAATGCCGCTTTATTGGCGGCGATAATCGTCGGCTTTCTGGCCTTGACGGCCATCCTCCATTTTGGACAGCCCATTCTTGCCCCTGTGGCGCTTGCCGTGGTGATCGGATTGATGTTCGGCCCGATGGCGGATCGGCTTGAACGGCTCGGCATGCCGCCGGCTGTCTCGGCGATCGTCGTCGTGGTCACCTTCATCGTCCTTCTTCTCATCTTCGCTCTGGCCTTCGCCGTTCCCCTGAGTGACTGGGTCAACCGGCTCCCGCTCATATGGGAGCGGATTCAGAGCATCGTTGCCGACTGGAAAGGTGTCATGAAATCGGTGGGCGATCTCGGCGAGCAGTTGCGCGATCTCACCGGGGCGGGTGAGGGGATGAAGGTCCAGATCGACGGGTCCAGTACCGCGGTTGATATCGCTTTCCTCGCGCCCGGCATCCTCGCCCAGGTGCTCATCTTCCTCGCCAGCCTCTATTTCTTCCTCTCCAGCCGGCACGTGATCCGCAACGGGGTTCTGCGCCTTTGCATGAGCCGCAGGCTGCGCTGGCGCGTTGCGCACATTTTCCGCGATACCGAAAACCTCGTCTCGCGCTACCTGATGGCGATCACCTTCATCAACGTGGGTCTCGGGGTCGCGGTTTCCGCCGTGATGTTCGCCATCGGCGTTCCCTCGCCGCTTTTGTGGGGGTTGCTGGCCGCTTCGCTGAACTACGTGGTCTATATCGGCCCCGCCCTGATGGCGCTCATTCTGTTCGGCGTCGGCATTTCCACCTTCACGGGTTTTCCCGAAATCCTGTTGCCCGCGGCGTGCTACCTCTTCATCAATTTCATCGAAGCTCAGTTCGTCACACCCAGCGTGCTCGGCCGTCAGATGACCATCTCGCCATTTATCGTGTTTCTGACGCTGGTCTTCTGGCTGTGGCTGTGGGGTCCCATCGGCGGCTTCATCGCCACGCCTCTCCTGCTCGTCGTTTCGGTCTCGATCTACCACATCGTGCCGATCGTGCCGTCACGCGAAATCCGCAAATAAACTGTCAGGCCGAGCGCTCGAGAATCTCCAGGAGGTCAGCGCTGGAGAGCGCCACCATGTTTCCACGCATGGAGGATGAGCTTTTAGAGGCTTCCGCGATGCTCTCGAAGTCGCCTTCCGCCAAGCCAAGCGCGGACAGGCCGCGAATACCGTTATGCCGGACCCAGGTGCCAAGTTTGTCGAACCCGTTCCCACCAGCCTGATCCGCAAACGTTGCCGAGAGCATGGCATCGACCTCATCGATCCGCGCGGTCGACAGTCCGGCACTGGCGGCCGCGCGCGAATTGACGCTGAGCGAAGCGGCGAGGAGGCAGGCGCAGATTTCACCGTGCGGCGCGCGGGTCGCCCCGCCGATCACGCCAGCAAAGCCGTGCACGGCGCCGAGCCCGGCATTGGCAAGCGCCATTCCGCTTGAAAGGCTCGCCCATGCCATCGCGTCGCGCGCCCTCGGCTCGTCCCGCTCGGAGAGGATGCGGATGGCCTTCAGGGCTTCCGGCATCGCCCGGTCGACCAAGCCGTCGGTAAAAGCGGTCGCCTTGACCGAGAGATAGGGTTCGATGAGCTGCGTGATGGCGTCGAGCCCGCTCGCCAGCGTCACCGGTCGCGGACAGCCATCCGTCAGTGCCGGGTCGACGATCACCAGATCGGGCAGCATGCGGATATCCCGCAGGCTCACTTTCCTTTTTTTCTCCGGCACGTCGATGACGGCGTTCTTCGTGGCTTCCGCACCCGTGCCGGCGGTCGTCGGCAAGGCGACGAAGGGAAGGGGATTGGCGTCGATCGGTTCTCCCTTGCCCACCACTTCGAGATAATCGAGCACGCCACCGCTTGCTCCGGCGAGCCCGGCAACCGCCTTGCCGAGATCGATGACGGAGCCGCCGCCCACGGAGACCACGATATCGACGGCGTGTTCGCGGGCGAGGCTGACGGCTCTCTCCACCAGGGCCAGGTCGGGTTCCTTCACGCAAGCCACGGAAGTGACAATGCAGGACTTGCCAAGCTCTTCGGCAAGCCACGACACCCGCTCCGGCCTGCTGCCGTGAACGAGGAGAACCCGTCGTCCCAGCCGGCCGATCTCCCCTGCCATCTCGCGCGCCTTGCCACGGCCGAAGACGATCCGGCGCGGAACAGCGATTTCGAGACTGTCGGTCAATGAGGCGCCCTTATGCGACGGGTATAACGACACAGGTAAACACCGCGCAATAATGCACGAGCGCCGCAGTGACCACAAAGGTGTGCCAGATTGCGTTCTGGAAGCGCAGCTTCTCCCATATGTGGAAGATCACGCCGGCCGAATAAATAATCCCGCCGATAACGATGAGCGACAGCGTCGTCGTGGAAAGATAGGGGGTCAGCGGCCCTGCCGCCATCACGCCGCTCCAACCCATTCCGAGATAGAAGAGGATCGCCAGCCGGTCGTAACGGCCGGGCCAGAACACCTTGAGCGCGATGCCGACAAAGGCCGCCGCCCAAATGGCGATCAACAGGCCGAACAGGAACGGATCGTTCCAGCCAGCTTGCAGGAACGGCGTGTAGGTCGCCGCGATCAGCACGAAAATTGCCGAATGGTCGAAACGCCTGAGGATCCACTTGGTCCGCGACACCGGCCAGATATTGTAGGTCATCGAAATCGCGAGAGCCAATACGAGGCCAAGGCCGTAGATCCAGACCGCCGCCAACTGGCCGTTGGTAGCCCAGACCGTCGAGTAGAAGATGAGGGCGGTGGTTCCGATCAGAGCCGCTATGAGGCCGATGCCGTGAACGATGCCGTCGGCGATGATCTCGGTACGATCATAACCCCACTTAACCACCTTTGCCGCATCTCTGAAATCGGTAATCAACTGTCCTCAGCCGTTTTCTTCGCCGTCACATTCCAATCTAACACCGCCCGGGTCAGAAAGTTCAAGCCGAAGAGCTCTTTCCGGGGTCAACTTTTACTTTGCCGGTAAACACGGGGGCGTCACGTTCTCACCGATATGGTGGCGCTGACGGCGTCTTTCCATGCGGCATATCGCCGGTCCCGTTCGGCGTCCTCCATCGCCGGCTCGAAGCGCTTGTCGAGCGCCCATTTCTTCGAGAATTCCTCCGGGCCGGGATAGACTCCAGCCTTCATTCCCGCGAGCCAGGCGGCACCCAGCGCGGTGGTTTCGAGCACCTTCGGCCGATCCACCTGCGCGCCGATGATGTCGGAAAGAAACTGCATCGCCCAGTCCGACGCCGACATGCCGCCGTCGACGCGGAGCACGCCGCTGTCCGAGGCCTGCGTCCAGTCCGCATGCATCGCTTCGAGCAGGTCGCGGGTCTGGAAACCAACGCTTTCCAGTGCCGCGCGGGCAAGCTCCGCAGGGCCGGAATTGCGCGTGAGCCCAAAGATCGCGCCGCGGCATTCCGCGTTCCAGTAGGGCGCGCCGAGACCTGTAAAGGCCGGCACCAGGATCACATTCTGGTTCGGATCGGACTGGTCGGCGAGTGGCTGGGTTTCCTTCGCCTCGCGGATGATCTTCAATCCGTCGCGCAGCCACTGCACCACCGCGCCGGCGATGAAGATCGAACCTTCAAGCGCATAGGTGGTCTTGCCGTCAAGCCGGTAGGCGATCGTCGTCAGAAGCCGGTTGTTGCTGGTCACCGGATCGGAACCGGTGTTGAGAAGAGCAAAACAACCCGTGCCGTAGGTCGATTTCATCATGCCGGGGGAGAAGCAGGCCTGGCCGACGGTGGCTGCCTGCTGGTCGCCGGCCATCCCGAGGATCGGGATCTCGCGGCCGAACAGATCGCCGCGCGTGGTGCCGAACTCGGCGGCATTGTCGAGCACCTCGGGCAGCATGCTCATCGGGATGTCGAAGAGTTCGCAAATCGTCGTGCTCCAGCGTCCCTTGCGGATGTCGTAGAGAAGGGTGCGCGCAGCGTTTGAAGCATCGGTCACGTGGCGCTTGCCACCGGTCAGCTTCCAGACGAGGAAACTGTCGACCGTGCCGAAGAGAAGCCTGCCGTCTTTCGCCTTCTGCCGCGCACCCTCGACGTTATCGAGAAGCCACTTCACCTTGGTACCGGAGAAATAGGGGTCGATGATCAACCCCGTGCGCTCGGTCAGCATCGGCTCGTGGCCGGCGTCGCGCAATTCGTCGCAGAACGGCGCGGTCCGCCGATCCTGCCAGACGATGGCGTTGTGGATCGGTTCGCCCGTCTCCCTGTCCCAGATCAGCGTCGTTTCCCGCTGATTGGTGATGCCGATGGCGGCGATGTCTGAAGCGGTAATTCCCGCCCGCTCGATCGCGCCCCGGCACGTGCTTGCCACGGTCGACCAGAGATCGGAGGGATCATGCTCCACCCATCCGCTTTTCGGATAGTGCTGCTCGAATTCCTCCTGCGCGACCGCCTTGATGCCCATCTGGGCATCGAAGACGATGGCGCGGCTGGAGGTCGTTCCCTGATCTATGGCGAGGATGTTGGTCATCGTTCACTTTCCGACTTGGCCGTTCTAGAGCGATTTGTATTCTGACGGAATCGGCGAAATTGAATGCGTCAATGAATTCAATAGCCTGTTGAAGCTAACCGTTTCCGCCCAACGGTGAAACGGTCCAGACGAGGTTCGCCGCGAACGGTGAAGTCCGCGGCGAACCTGCTTGATCGGCCGGAGCCCGAGAGCCCCGGCCCGGGAGTTTCAGGCTTACTGCCAGCTCTTCACGAGTTCGTCGTAGGAAACGGTTTCCGGCTCCGGATCCTCGTTGTCGAGCTTGGCCTTCGGAGCGCCTTCCTTGGCGAGCCACTCCTGCGGGTCGGTCGGTTCGTTCAGCTTCGGACCGAGTTCGCCCTGCACGCCCGCGCGTTCGAGACGCTCGAGCACCTTTTCCTGTGCCTCGCAGAGGCTGTCGAGTGCCTCCTGCGGCGACTTGGCACCCGACATGGCGTCACCGATATTCTGCCACCAGAGCTGGGCCAGTTTCGGATAGTCCGGGATGTTGGTGCCGGTCGGCGACCACTGGGTGCGGGCCGGCGAGCGGTAGAACTCGACCAGACCGCCCAGTTCTGGCGCCCGGTCCGTGAACGAATCGTGCTGGATCGTCGATTCACGGATGAAGGTGAGGCCCACATGCGACTTCTTCACGTCCACCGTCTTGGAGGTGACGAACTGGGCGTAGAGCCATGCCGCCTTGGCGCGATCGACCGGAGTGGATTCCATCAGCGTCCATGAACCGGCGTCCTGGTAGCCGATCTTGGTGCCTTCCGACCAGTAGACACCGTGGGGCGAGGGGGCCATGCGCCATTTCGGCGTGCCGTCCTCGTTCATCACCGGCAAACCTTCCTTGACCATGTCGGCGGTGAACGTCGTGTACCAGAACATCTGCTGGGCGACCTCGCCCTGAGCGGGCACGGGGCCGGCTTCGGAGAAGGTCATGCCGGCGGCGGCCGGCGGAGCGTATTTCTGCAACCACTCGATAGCCTTGGTCACGGCATAAACCGCAGCCGGCGAGTTCGTCGCTCCACCGCGGGCCATGCAGGAACCGACCGGCTGTGACTTCTCGTTGACGCGGATGCCCCATTCGTCGACCGGCAGGCCGTTGGGTTCGCCCTTGTCGCCCATGCCGGCCATCGACATCCAGGCGTCGGTATAGCGCCAGCCCAGAGACGGGTCCTTCTTGCCGTAGTCCATGTTGCCATAGACCTTGGTCGGTCCGCCCGCATAGGACATGTCGCGACCGGTGAAGAACTCGGCGATGTCCTCATAGGCCGACCAGTTGACCGGGACGCCGAGATCGTAGCCGTACTTCTCCTTGAAGTCGGCCTTGGTCTTTTCGTCGTTGAACCAATCGTAGCGGAACCAGTAGAGGTTCGCGAACTGCTGGTCGGGAAGCTGGTAGAGCTTGTCGTCCGGACCGGTGGTGAACGAGATGCCGATGAAGTCATCGAGATCGAGGTTCGGGTTGGTGACGTCCTTGCCTTCGCCGGACATCCAGTCGGTCAGGTTGCGGGCCTGCTGATAGCGCCAGTGCGTGCCGATCAGGTCGGAGTCGTTGATGTAGGCGTCGTAGATGTTTTCGCCCGACTGCATCTGCGTTTGCAGCTTCTCCACCACGTCGCCTTCGCCGATCAGGTCGTGAGTGACCTTGATCCCGGTAATGGCGGTGAACGCCGGCGCCAGCACCTTGGATTCATATTCATGGGTGGTGATGGTTTCAGACACCACCTTGATGTCCATGCCCTCGAACGGCTTGGCGGCGTCGACGAACCACTGCATCTCCGCTTCCTGGTCGGCGCGCGACAGCGACGACTGGTCGCCGATCTCGGCATCGAGGAACTGCTTCGCATCGTCCATGCCCGCATAGGCCAGCGTACTGCTGCCCGAAGCGAGGATCACCGCCAGCGCGGCCGTGATTGTCATATTCCTGTTCATGAAATCCTCCCGATTTCGTTGTTGGGGAAGGCCTCCCTGACCTTCCGGTGAGAATCTACACGTAGCGGAATACCGCTGCGGCGTAGATCAGGCATACGACCAGGGCCCACCACTGCGGGCCGCCGATCAATCCAAGCCAGGCCAGGTTGATGAAGGCCGAGCCGAGAAGGGTGATGAAAAGCCGGTCGCCGCGGGTCGTCTCGATCCGCAGGATTCCGGTTCGTGGCGTCTCCGGAAACCGGATCGCCAGAATGGTGAAGCTCACCAGCAGAAGCGCGATGACGATGAAGAAGATCGCCGTCGGCCAGGTCCAGGCCATCCAGGAAAGATCCATCAGTCCTGTCCTCCCTTGATGTAGAGGCGTCCGCCGCCGCGCTTGGTGCCGGTATCCTCCACGTTTTCGAATTCATGCCGGACGACCGCGCGCTGGAATGCGTTTCCGAGTTTGACCTTGTCGCCGATCCGGATCTTGTCCCACTCCGCGCCGTAGAGATCGGAGAAATGAAACGGACCGGCGGGTCGTTCGGCGATCGCCTGCCTGAGTTTTTTCGTTTCGCTCGCGTCCATCACACCCTCCCCAGGGCGAAGCCCTTGGCGATGTAGTTGCGCACGAAATAGATCACCAGCGCGCCGGGGATGATCGTCAGGATGCCGGCCGCGGCCAGCACGCCCCAGTCCAGACCCGAAGCCGAAACCGTCCGGGTCATGGTGGCTGCGATCGGCTTGGCGTCGACCGAGGTCAGCGTGCGCGACAGAAGCAGCTCCACCCAGGAGAACATGAAGCAGAAGAAAGCGGCCACACCGACCCCGCTCGCAATCAGCGGCATGAAGATCTTGATGAAGAAGCGCCCGAAAGAATAGCCGTCGATATAGGCCGTTTCGTCGATCTCCTTGGGCACGCCGCGCATGAACCCTTCGAGAATCCAGACCGCCAGCGGGACGTTGAACAGGCAGTGCGCCAGCGCCACCGCGATATGGGTGTCGAACAGGCCGACCGACGAATAGAGCTGGAAGAAGGGCAGGGCGAAGACAGCCGGCGGCGCCATGCGGTTGGTCAGCAGCCAGAAGAACAGGTGCTTGTCGCCGAGGAAATTGTAGCGGCTGAAGGCATAGGCGGCGGGAAGCGCCACCGCCACCGAGATGACGGTGTTCATCACCACGTAGATGAGCGAGTTCACATAGCCCATGTACCAGCTCGGATCGGTGAGGATCGTCCGGTAGTTGTCGAAGGTAAGGTTCCGCGGCCAGAGGGAAAACGCTCCGAGGATCTCCTGGTTGGTCTTCAGGCTCATGTTCAGGAGCCAGTAGATCGGCAGCATCAGGAAGATCAGGTAGAGCGCCATCACCACGACGCTTCCATTGATCCTCGGTATGGCAAAACCCTTGCCGGCGGTGCCGGTCCTGGAGGTCATGACGGCATCGGACATCAGACTACCTCCCTTTTGTCGAGACTGGTCATGACCGTGTAGAAGACCCAGGAGATCAACAGGATGACCAGGAAGTACATGAGCGAGAAGGCTGCCGCCGGACCGAGGTCGAACTGCCCGATCGCCATCTTCACGAGGTCGATCGACAGGAACGTCGTGGCGTTGCCGGGGCCGCCTCCGGTGACGACGAACGGCTCGGTATAGATCATGAAGGAGTCCATGAAGCGCAGCAGGATGGCGATCAGCAGAACACCCTGCATTTTCGGCAGTTCGATGTAGCGGAAGACGCTCCAGCGGCTGGCCTGGTCGATCTTCGCAGCCTGGTAATAGGCCTCGGGGATCGATTGCAGCCCGGCATAGGCCAGAAGGGCGACGAGGCTGGTCCAGTGCCACACGTCCATGACGATGACCGTGATCCAGGCGTCCGTGGAATCGCTGGTGTAGTTGTAGTCTATGCCCATCGCCTCGAGCGTATGACCGAGAAGGCCGATGTCGACGCGACCGAAGATCTGCCAGATCGTGCCCACGACATTGAAGGGGATGAGCAGCGGCAGCGCCATCACAACGAGGCAGAAAGAGGCCCAGAAGCCGCGCTTGGGCATGTTGAGCGCCACGAAGATGCCGAGCGGCACCTCGATGGCGAGGATGATGCACGAAAACACCGCCTGCCGCCAAAGCGCCGAGTGCATGCGTTCGGAAGCGAGCGTATCGCTGAACCATTCGAGCCCGGCCCAGAAGAAGACGTTGTTGCCGAACGTATCCTGCACCGAATAGTTCACCACCGTCATCAGTGGGATCACCGCCGAGAAGGCGACGAGAACGAGCACCGGCAAAACGAGGAACCAGGCTTTCTGGTTGGTGGTCTTCTCCATCACGCAGCCTCCCCCTCGATGCGCCAGTCGTCCGCATAAACGTTGATCTTGCCCGGCTCGAAGGTCACCCTGGTCATGTCCGCGCCTATGGGCGTGCCTTCGGGCGCAACGATATTGATGTCGTGGCCGAAGAATTCGGCGCGCACGATCTTGTGGCGGCCGACATCCTCGACCCGTCGAACGTTGACCGGCAGCCCCGCCTTGGAAGAGAGCCTGAGATATTCCGGACGCACCCCGATCTCGACCTTGCCGCCTGGATTGCCGTAGGCGCGGCCGAGGTCGATTTCCGAACCATTCACATAGGCGCGGCTGCCCTCGATATTGGCCGGAAACAGGTTCATCCCGGGCGAGCCGATGAAATAGCCCACGAAAGTGTGCGCCGGCTTTTCGAACAGTTCCTCCGGCGTGCCGATCTGCACCACGCGGCCGTCATGCATGACGACCACCTTGTCGGCGAATGTAAGCGCCTCGGTCTGGTCGTGGGTGACGTAGATCATCGTGTGACCGAACTGCCGGTGCAGCGATTTGAGCTGCGTCCTGAGCGCCCACTTCATATGCGGGTCGATCACCGTCAGTGGTTCGTCGAACAGGATCGCGTTGACGTCCTCGCGCACCATGCCGCGGCCGAGGCTGATCTTCTGCTTGGCGTCGGCGGTGAGCCCGCGCGCCTTGCGTCGAAGCTGGTCCTCGAGCCCTATCATCTTCGCGATTTCCGTGACCCGCTCGGCGATATAGGCCGGCTCCGATCCCCGGTTCTTCAGAGGAAAGGCGAGGTTTTCGCGCACGGTCATCGTGTCGTAGACGACGGGGAACTGAAACACCTGTGCGATGTTGCGCTCCGTGGTCGGCGCGCCGGTGACGTCCCTGTCGCCGAACAGGATCCGCCCCTGCGAGGGGATCAACAGCCCGGAGATGATGTTGAGAAGCGTGGTCTTGCCGCAGCCCGACGCGCCGAGCAGCGCGTAGGCCTGACCGTCTTCCCAGACATGGGTCATCTCCTTGAGCGCATAATCGTCCTCGCCCTGAGGATTGGGGAGGTAGGAGTGCGCGAGATTTTCAAGCGTTATTCTGGCCATCCTCTCCCCCTCAGGCCGCCTGCGCGTAGGGCGCGGTGGCGATCAGCGCGCCGTCTTCGCCGAAGATGTAGACATGGGCGGGATCGAGAAAGACTTCGATCGTGCTGCCCGGCTCGAGATCGTGCACGCCGTGGACGACGCCAACCCATCGCGCATCGTGATGATCGAGATGGACGAAGGTTTCCGAACCGGTGATCTCGGTCACAGCGAGTTTGCATTCGAAGCGCATCGCATCCGCGGTGTGCTTGGAAAGCTCCAGATGGTTGGGGCGGAAGCCCGCCGAGTAGCGGCCGTCCGGAACCTCCGCCAACCGTCCGGCGGCGGGTGCCGACTGGCCGTCGCCGTACATGATCTTCGGCCCGGCCTTGGAAATCTGCAGAAAATTCATCGGCGGATCGGAGAACACCCGCGCCGTCGTTGCGTCGGCGGGATTGCGGTAGATTTCCGGTGTCGGGCCGTATTGTGTGATGCGGCCCTGCCAGAGCGTAGCAGTATTGCCGCCCAGAAGCAGGGCTTCCTCCGGTTCGGTGGTCGCGTAGACGAAGATCGAACCCGATTCCTCGAAGATCTTCGGGATTTCGACGCGCAGTTCCTCGCGCAGCTTGTAGTCGAGATTGGCGAGCGGTTCATCGAGAAGAACCAGGCCGGCGTTCTTCACCAGCGCGCGGGCGAGGGCGCAACGCTGCTGCTGGCCCCCGGAGAGTTCCAGCGGCTTGCGGTCGAGCATCGGCGACAGCTTCATCATCTCGGCGGACTTGCGGACCGCCGCGTCGATCTCGTCTTTGCTCTGGCCCTTCAGACGCAGCGGTGAGGCAATATTGTCGTAGACGCTCATCGAGGGATAATTGATGAACTGCTGGTAGACCATGGCGACTTCCCGGTCCTGGACGCGGACGCCTGTCACGTCCTCGCCGTCCCAGAAAATCTTTCCCCGGGTCGGCGGCTCGAGGCCGGCCATCAGCCGCATCAGTGTGGTCTTCCCCGCAAGCGTCGGTCCCAGAAGCACGTTCATCGTGCCCTTCTGGAGTTCGAGATCGGTTGGATGAACATGAACCTGTCCTCCTACCGTCTTTCCGATGCCCTCCAGTTTCAAAGTCATTTCGCCTCCTCCGTGCGGGTTCTATTCCGCGGCGATTTTGCCGTTTCCGGCCTTTCTCTTATTCTTCATCCATAGCGCGAGTTCCGCAATCTCCTCCTCCGGAAGCCGCAGGCCGAGTTTCGAGCGGCGCCACACCACATCGTCCGCGGTGGCCGCGTATTCCCGTTCCATAAGCCAGTCGACTTCGGTCTCGGTCAGTCCAGCGCCGAAATCCCGTCCGAGGTCTTCCGCTGACGTCTTTCCGTGAAGCATCACTTGCGCTTCCGTGCCGTAGGCCCGGACCAGGCGCCGCGCCTGTTTCTGCTCGAGATAGGGATGGGCGGAACGCAGGCTTTCGACCAGGCCCTCAAATCCGTCGACCGGAAAATCTCCGCCCGGCAGCGGCTTGCCCGCGGTCCATTCGCCGGTCTTGCCGGGAAACAGATGCGAGAGCTTCGCCAGCGCGCTTTCCGCCAGCCGACGATAGGTGGTGATCTTGCCGCCAAACACGCTCAATAGCGCCGCGCCGCCGTCGGTGTTGAGCGAAAGCACGTAATCGCGGGTCGCCGCCGTCGCCGAGGACGCCCCGTCGTCATAGAGCGGGCGCACGCCCGAATAGGTCCAGACGATATCCTCCGGGGTCACCGGCGTCTCGAAATAGCGGGAGGCGAATTCGCACAGATAATCCCGCTCCTCGGGCGTGCAGACGGCCTCGGAGGGCTTGCCCTCGTGCTCCTGGTCGGTCGTGCCGATCAGTGTGAAGTCGTTCTCATAGGGTATGGCGAAGATGATCCGGCCGTCCTCGCCCTGAAAGAAGTAGCACTTGTCGTGGTTGAAGAGCCGGCGGGTGACGATGTGGCTGCCGCGGACGAGGCGGACGCCTTCCTTTGCGTCGAGCCCAAGCTTCGAGCGCACCACCGATTCCACCCAGGGACCGGCGGCATTGACGACGGCCTTCGCCTCCAGTCGGCTAGTCGTTCCTGTCTCGCTGTCGCGCAGATGCACCGTCCAGTGATCGGAGCCGCGCTCGGCGTCGACGACCTCCGTGCGCGGCATGATCCGCGCGCCGAGCCTTTCGGCGTCGCGTGCATTCAGTACCACCAGCCGCGAATCCTCGACCCAGCAGTCGGAATATTCGAATGCTTTTTCGAACCGCGATTGCAGCGCCTTTCCGGCGGGGTCGGAACGAAGATCGATCGTCGAGGTGCCAGGCAGGATGTTGTGCGTACCCAGGTGGTCATAGAGAAACAGGCCGAGCCGGATCAGCCATGCCGGGCGGCGTCCGCGCATCCACGGCATGACCGTCGAAAGCAGTTTCGAGGTCGGCGTCTCGCTCTCGAAGCGCATGCCGTCGTGATAGGGAAGAACGAAGCGCATCGGCCAACTGATATGCGGCATCGCCTGCAGCAGCGTCTCGCGCTCGATCAGCGCCTCGCGGACAAGCCTGAATTCGAAATATTCGAGATAACGCAAGCCGCCATGAAACAGTTTGGTCGATGCCGAGGAGGTGGCCGAGGCCAGATCGTTCATCTCGGCGAGGGCGACCTTGTAGCCGCGGCCGGCGGCGTCACGTGCAATGCCGCAACCATTGACGCCACCGCCAATGATCAACAGGTCATACATCCCGGCGCTCGTGTCCCGCATGCTGTTTACGATTTCCTCCCGAACGAATTTCAAGCATAGAACGAAAACTGAAACAACCTAGAAATTTTCCTTTTTTTTCGTTTTTGCGATACGAACGATGGCTCAAAGTCGATGCATTTCACCCATAAGCCATTGAAAGAAATATAATATGTTTACGATTTGCAGTGATTTCCGGTGTGGATAAGTGCGGATTCGTTTTGAAATGAAGCGCTTCGTGCTCGTTTCGCTTTCGCGCGGCGTTCGCTTGCGCTAGTTTCGGCTCGACCGGGGGAGTGAGATTACGTGAGAAAAACCCATCTCGGACTGCGCAAGAACGAGATCCTGTCGCTTATGCGGCTGGAGGGAAAGGCGACGGTGGAGTCGCTTGCCGATCATTTCGGCGTGACCGTCCAGACCATCCGTCGCGACCTGGGCGAACTGGAAATCGACGGCAAGGTATCGCGCGTCCATGGCGGCGCCGTCATCCGTTCCGGCGTGACGAACATCGAATACGAGGAACGCCGCAACCTCTTCTCCGAGGCCAAGGAGGCGATCGCCCGCCGTGTCGCCGACGACGTGCCGGACGATGTCTCGCTCTTCATCAATATCGGTACGACGACCGAAGCGGTGGCGCGCGAACTTCTCGATCACACCAATCTGACCGTCGTCACCAACAACATGAACGTCGCCAACATTCTCGCCGCCAACCAGAACTGCGAGATCATCGTCTCGGGCGGTTCGTTGCGTCGGACGGACGGCGGTCTCGTCGGGGATCTCACGACCCAGATGATCGAGCAGTTCAAGGTCGACATCGCCATTATCGGCGCCTCGGCGCTCGACGAGGAGGGCGATCTTCTCGATTTCGACCTCCGCGAGGTGCGGGTCTCGAAGTCGATCATCCGCCATGCGCGCAAGGTGTTTCTGGTCACCGATCACTCGAAGTTCGAGCGCTCCGCACCGGTGCGCATCGCCTCGATCAGTGAACTCGACGCTGTTTATACGGACAAGCCCTTTTCCGAGGAACTGTCGGCGCGCTGTCGGGAATGGGGCACGCACATCCACGTGACGGAAAGCGGATAGAGCCGAACGTTCAGGCGTGTCAGCGGTTCAGCGCAGCCACGATTTTGCCGACGACCGTTTCCGGCGGCGGGCCGATGTCGACGCGAATGTAATGCTCGTCCTCGCCCGGAACCTCAAGGCTGGCCAGCTGGCTCTCGAGCAGGCTCGGGGGCATGAAATGGCCGGTGCGGTGATTCATGCGCTCGGCCAGAAGCTCCCTGTCGCCGTGAAGATAAACGAAGACGATATCCTTGCCGGAGACCTCGCGAAGCAGGTCGCGATATTTGCGTTTGAGCGCCGAGCAGGTCAGCACCACCGGTATTTCGCTGTCGCGTAGAAGGGTGCCGAGGCTCCTAAGCCACGGCTCGCGGTCGCGATCGTCGAGCGGAACGCCGGCTGACATTTTCGCGATGTTTTCGGCTGGGTGGTGCGCATCGCCTTCCACCAGCGTGTAGTCGAGGCGGCGAGCGAGCAGTTCGCCTATGGTCGACTTCCCAGATCCCGCGACCCCCATCACCACGAAATGCCGCCTCGGCATGGCCGCGCTTGCCATCAAAAATCTCCCTTTCAGTCTCGATTGCTTCACCGTCGGCAGACCGGCTGCGAAGGACAATGCCGAACCGATGAGAAACAGGCAAACGCTGAAATCGTGTCGCCGGCGCCGTCGGAGATCAATCGTCCAGCCAGGCCGCCGTTATCTCCGAGTCCGGCCGCACGAGGCCGTCCACCACGCTGAAATGGTGCTTTCCCGGGTCGTGGAACGTCCGGGTATCGGCCCCGAGTCCCAACCAGATATTGGCCAGAAGATCGTTCTGGCGGATGAATTCCGGCAATTCTGCGCTACCCACCCAACAGGTCACCCTCCGTCCCTCGAGCGGCGCGAGAAGGGCGGGGCTCTCCAGCCTGGCCTCCTCCTCGGTCAGCTTGAAGTCGTCGTTCATTTCCGTTTTCAGAAGCGGGCGCAGATCGTGCACGCCCGAGATCGAGAGCACCGGCCCGATACGATCGAGCGTGGCGGCTGAAAGCCCTGTGTCCGCGCAGATCATCCGGGTGACGAGATGCCCTCCCGCGGAATGGCCGGAGAGCCGGATCGGCCCGTGGACCAGCTGCGCAGCGCATTCGACCGCCGCGGTGATTTCGCCGGTGATCCCGGAGATGCTGGTCCGAGGACAGAGCGTGTAGGAGGGCATGGCGACCGCGTAGCCTCTCGCCACCGCGCCGGCGGAAAGATGCGACCACAGCGACTTGTCGAAGCTCCGCCAATAGCCGCCATGAATGAAGATCGCGAGCCCCTTCGGTGTGCCCTCGGGCAGGAAGAGATCGAGCGTGTTCCGCTCGCCACCGCCATAGGCCACATCCGCTCGCAATCGGCCTTCGCCCGCCAGTCTCTCGCGCCACGCAGGCGCCGCGGAGGACCATTTCTCGATGAATTGCGGCCAGTCCGGTGAATGGTCACGGTTGGAATAGGCAAGGTCCCAATCGGAGATGGCTGACATGGGCGTTTCCGTGCGCTGATAACGTTTCGCCCTGTTTGGGCCTTCCTGGGAAAGGATTCAAGTCCGCGCCGCATCCCGGTCCTTGACGATCAATCCTATCGGGGTTTTATGGACGGGGGCCCGAAAAGGGCGAAAACAACACGAGGGGGAGAACTCCATGAAGACTGCGATGAAGGGACTTGCCGCTGCCGCACTGACCGCGCTGATGGCGACCGCGAGCTATGCCGAGCCGACCAAGATCGGCATCATCACCACGCTGTCGGGCGGCGGCGCGAGCCTGGGTGTCGATGCGCGTGACGGCCTGCTGCTGGCGCTGAAAAAGGGCGGCAATGACGAGATCGAAACAGTTGTCGAGGACGATCAGCAGAAGCCCGACGTGGCCGTGCAGATCGCCGACAAGATGATCCAGTCCGAAAAGGTGGATATCCTCACGGGCATCATCTGGTCGAACCTCGCCATGGCGGTGGTTCCGTCCGCCGTCGGCCAGGGCAAGTTCTACCTCTCGGTCAACGCGGCGCCCTCGCAGCTCGCCGGTCCGGGCTGCAACAAGGACTATTTCTCGGTCTCCTACCAGAACGACAACCTGCACGAGGCCGCCGGCCAGTACGCGACGGATGCCGGCTACAAGAAGACTTTCATCCTCGCGCCGAACTACCCGGCCGGCAAGGATTCGCTGTCCGGCTTCAAGCGCTACTACAAGGGCGAACTGGCCGGCGAGATCTATACCCAGCTCGGCCAGACCGACTATGCCGCCGAGATCGCTCAGATCAAGGCCTCGGGTGCCGACAGCGTGTTCTTCTTCCTGCCTGGCGGGATGGGCATCGCCTTCATGAAGCAGTACGCCCAGTCGGGTGCCGAGCAGCCGCTTATCGGCCCGGCCTTTTCCTTCGACCAGAACATCCTTCAGGCCGTGGGCGATGCAGCACTCGGTGTGAAGAATACCGCCAACTGGTCCAAGGATATCGACAACGAGGCCAACAAGGCCTTCGTCGAGGCCTATCAGGCCGAGTATGACCGGCTGCCGTCGATCTATGCCGCCTACGGCTATGACACCGGCAATCTCATCCTCTCGGCGCTCAAGAAGGCACCGGTTTCCGATGCCGACGGTTTCCGCGCGGCACTGGAGGCAGCCGACTTCGACTCCGTGCGCGGCAAGTTCTCCTTCGGTCCGAACCATCATCCGATCCAGGACATCTATGTCCGCGAAGTGGTCAAGGAAGGCGAGGTTTACACAAACAAGATCGTCGCCACGGCGATGACCGACCGCGACGACGCCTACGCCAAAGACTGCAAGATGTAAGCGCCTTAAAGGCGACTGCCGGTGGCGCGGCTCCTGATCCGCGCCACCGTTAAGGACCGACCATGGACATCCTGATCAGCCTGCCGGTGATCCTCGTCACCGCGTTCATCGCCCAGGCCTCGCCCGGTCCGGCCACGCTCGCCATCGCCTCGACCTCCATGACGCGGGGGCTTGAGCCCGGGTTGCGGATGGCGGCGGGCGTTCTCACCGGCTCGCTCGTCTGGTCGAGCCTGACTGCCGCCGGGCTGGCGACCCTCGCCAAACAGCATGTCTGGGCGCTGGAAGCGATCCGTTATGCCGGATCGGCCTATCTCTTCTGGCTTGCCTGGAAATCCGCCCGCGCCGCGGTGAAAGGCGGCATGGGCGAGGGCCAGGTATCGCGCTCGCGGCCCTATATGCGCGGTCTCTTCATTCACCTGACCAACCCGAAGGCGATCCTGTTCTTCGCCGCGCTCTACTCGGTCATCCTCAAGCCCGGCCAGACGGTTCTCAGCCTTGCCATCGTGGTAACGGCGATCGGGGTGCAGAGCGCGCTTATCAATTTCGGCTACGCGGTCCTCTTCTCGCGTCCGGGTCCGATGGCCGTCTATCGCCGCATGGCCCGCTGGATCAACGGGTTCTCGGCTGCCCTTTTCGCGGGCTTCGCCACCAAGCTTCTGACCGCCCGGCTCTCATGAGTGTCGCGCTTTTCTTCGAGCAGCTCCTCAACGGGCTGCAATTCGGCGTCATGCTGTTTCTCATGGCCGCAGGGCTGACGCTCGTCTTCGGCGTCATGGGGCTGATCAACCTCGCCCATGGCTCTCTCTACATGATCGGCGCCTTCGCCTGCGCGAGCGTCGTGGCGGCCACCGGTTCCTTCACCCTCGGACTGGTCGCGAGCTTCGTCGCCGCCGCCTTCGCGGGTGTGATCATCGAGGCGCTCGTCCTGCGCAGGCTCTATCGTCGCGACCATCTCGACCAGGTGATCGTCACCTTCGCGCTGATCCTCGTCTTTACCGAGGGCACCCGCTGGCTCTTCGGCTCCTATCCGCTCTATCTGGACATTCCGACCCCTCTTCAAGGCACCGTACACCTGCCGGGGGGCATCGATTATCCGCTGTTCCGGCTGATGATCATCCTCGTCGGCCTGCTCGTCGCAGTCCTTCTGTTCCTCGCGGTCAACCGCACCCGGCTCGGCGTGCGCATCCGCGCCGGAGAAGCCGACCGCGAGATGATCGCGGCGCTCGGCGTCGACATCTCGAAACTCTACATGATCGTCTTCGCGCTCGGCGCAGCCCTTGCCGGGTTCGCCGGCGCGCTTGTGGGCTCGGTCCAGTCCGTGCAGGTCGGCATGGGCGAGCCGGTCCTGATCCTCGGCTTTGTCGTTATCGTCATCGGCGGCATCGGCTCGATCGGTGGCGCGCTGATCGCGGCGATCCTCGTGGGTATCACCGACACGATGGGCCGCGTCTTCCTGCCGATGGCGTTTGCCGCCTTCACCGATCCGGCAAGCGCCAATGCCACCGGCTCGGCACTCGCCTCCATGCTCATATACATCCTGATGGCGCTGGTCCTGGTCTTCCGTCCTTCGGGGCTGTTCGGAGAGAAGGCCTGAGATGCGCCGCGACCTGATCTTCACCCTGGCCGCGATGGCGGCCCTGCTTGCCGCCGGTCTCTATGGCTATTTCGGCGACGAACCGTTCTATCTCACGCTTGCTGCGAAGGCGGCGATCTTCGGGCTCGCGGGCGCCGGTCTCAACATCGCGCTCGGTTATGGCGGGCTGGTCTCGCTCGGCCACGCCGCGTTCTTCGGGATCGGCGGATATGCGGCCGGTATCCTGGCCTCCCACGCGCGCAACTACGAGCCGCTGATGACCTGGCCCGTTGAACTGGCCGGCACGACCTCCGCGCCCGTCATCTGGATCGTGGCGATGCTCGCGGCCGGCCTCTTCAGCCTGCCGATGGGCCTGTTGTCGCTGCGAACCGGCGGCGTCTACTTCATCATGATCACGCTCGCCTTCGCGCAGATGCTCTACTATTTCGCCGTTTCCTGGCCTGCCTATGGCGGCGAGGACGGGCTCTCCTTCTATGTCCGCAACGAACTCGGCGGGCTACAGACCATGAACCCGTGGATCTGGTTCCTCGTCTGCTACGCGATCCTCGCCGTGGTCCTGGTGCTGATTGCCATCCTGACGCGCTCGCGCTTCGGCCTCGCGCTGACGATGGCGCGCGAAAACCCGCTGCGGCTCGCCAATCTCGGTATCGGCCCCAAGCGGGTGCTGCTGACGGCTTTCGTCATCTCGGCGATCCTCACCGGGCTTGCCGGTGCGCTCTATGCCGATTTGAACCGCTTCGTCAGTCCCGCCATGCTCTCCTGGCACATGTCCGGCGAGATCATGGTCTTCGTCATCCTCGGCGGTGTCGGCCGGCTCGGCGGTCCGGTCGCGGGCGCCTGCGTCTTCATCCTGCTCGAACAGGTGCTCGGCGGCTTTACCGAATACTGGCAGTTCCTGCTCGGCCTTGCCCTCATCATCATCGTGCTGATGGGTTCGGGTGGTCTGGCCGGATTGTTCGATCGATCCGGTGCGAAGAAGGGGGCGGCCCATGGCTGAGCCACTTCTCGTTACCTCCGGCCTCTCGCGCGGCTTCGGTGCGCTCAAGGCCTGCGACGACGTCAATCTCGATATCCGCGCCGGCGAGATCCACGCGCTGATCGGCCCGAACGGCGCGGGCAAGTCCACCTTCGTCAAGCTCGTCTCCGGCGAGATCGGGCCGGACACGGGCTCCATTCACCTGCTCGGGAAATCGGTCGAGACGCTGCCGATGACGGCGCGCGCCGGATTGGGCATGGCGCGTTCCTTCCAGGTCTCTGCGCTTGCCCCGTCGATGAGCGGGCTCGAGCACGTGGTGCTCGCTCTGCTGCCGCATGAGGGCGGGGTGTTTCACTTTCTCCGCCCAGTCGCCCGCGAGCGCGAACTGAGAGACCGCGCCGGCGAAATGCTCGCCAGGGTCGGCATGCTCGACCGTGCAGAAATCCCGGTCGCGGGCCTGTCGCACGGAGAACGCCGCCAGCTTGAAATCGCCATCGCGCTCGCGCTCGAACCACGCGTGCTGCTGCTTGATGAACCGATGGCCGGCATGGGCCCGGAAGGCTCGGCCCGGCTTGCCGCCCTGCTCAACGAGTTGCGCGGCGACATGGGAATTCTCCTGATCGAGCACGACATGGATACGGTTTTCGCGCTTGCCGACCGCATCTCGGTGATGGTCGGCGGCCGCATCGTCGCTACCGGAAATGCCGACGAGATCCGCTCCGACGAGACCGTGAAGACCGCCTATCTGGGAGAGACCCCGTGAGCGTGCTTCTGTCGGTCGACAAGGTCGAGGCCGCCTATGGCGTGTCGCCCGCGCTCTTCGGTGTCTCGCTTGAGGTCCGGGAAGGCGAGGCGGTTGCCCTGATGGGCCGTAACGGCATGGGCAAGACAACATTGCTCAAGTGCGTCATGGGACTGATCCCGGTGACATCTGGTGAGATCACGTTCGCAGGCACTGATCTACGTACCATTCCGGTGGAAGGTCGCGCGCGCCTTGCCATCGGGTACGTACCTCAGGGGCGGGAGATCTTTCCGCAGCTGACCGTCGAGGAGAATCTCAAGGTGGGGCTCGTGGCGCGTCGGGACGGCCGACGGACGATCCCGTCGCAGGTGTTCGAC
>PAPH01000035.1 GCA_002709005.1 Hyphomicrobiales bacterium
CCGAACCCCGGGCCGACGCCGGCGATCAGCCGGGCGCCGTCGACGCCGATGGAATTGACCTTGATCCTTCCCGTCAGCAGGGCCAGCGGATCGAGAACAAGGCGTAGCCGGTTGACGGCATAGGCTCCGCCGGCTTCTCCAGAAGTCTTGATCGAGACATCGCGGGCGATCAACGTAAACTGCCCGCTCGGCGTCACGCGCACGCCGGCGCCACCGATCTCCGAGGTGTAGGCATCGCCGAGCGCCTGGGACATTGCCACCCGCGCTCGGTTTTCGATCACGCCGTCAACGAGTCCTCGATCGAGCACGATCACCAGCGCGGCGATGAGGCAGACAAGCACGATAGCACAGAACACGACCGCCTTGACGTGGGCCTTCACCCAGCCATTGCCGCGTCCGCCGCGATGGGCGTTGACGATGATCGGGTCTTCCGACTGCGCCGACGGCAGTTCGTGCAGCGCCACGATATCGCGCTTGGAAAAACTGACCTTGTGATGCGGCGTATTCGGCATCCGACCTGGTTCTACCCGTGACCACAACTGAAAAAATCGCGGCGCAACCACGTCCGGACGGGTTTTCGCGCGCGCTTATCGCCACTATACCGGTCTCGCCACACCGGCATACCGGGAAATAGACATATCACCAGGCAAGGTACCCCATGAGCACGATCGAAGTCGGACAGAAAGCCCCGCAATTCTCCCTGCCCCGCGATGGTGGCGGAACCGTGTCATTGGCGGATTATGCCGGCAAGACGGTGGTTCTGTACTTCTACCCGAAGGACGACACTAGCGGCTGCACCGTGGAAGCGGTCGATTTCACCGCGCGCGCCGGGGAGTTCGAAAAGGCCGGCGCGGTCGTCATCGGCATGTCGCCCGATCCGGTCAAGAAGCACGACAAGTTCATAGACAAGCACGATCTCAACGTCATCCTCGCCTCCGACGAGGACAAGCAGGTACTCGAAATCTACGGCGTCTGGGTAGAAAAGAGCATGTATGGCCGCAAATATATGGGCGTGGCCCGCACCACCCTTCTGATCGACGGTGACGGCGTTATCCAGAAGATCTGGGAAAAGGTGAAGGTGCCCGGCCACGCCGAGGAAGTGCTCGGGGCCGTGCGCGCCCTGTGAGCGCATCACCGGACACCACATTCCCGGCCCGGTCGCTGCGGGACGCGGCGGCCCGCGCCGTCGCCGCCGCGGACCTCGACGAGAAGACGGCGCGCACGCGCCAGGCCCATGCACGCTGGACGTCACGGACAATCTCTCTGCGCGATCCAGGCGATTTCCGTCCGCCCGACCGTCCGGGGCGGCCGGAGAACCCCGCGCTTGTCCCGCCGACAAAGGTCAAGCGGCGCACGCTGAATTCAGAGCGCGGCCGCATCACCCTTCTCCACGCGATCTGCCATATCGAACTCAACGCCATCGATCTGGCGCTCGACATCGTCGCGCGCTTCGCAAGCCAGCGCATGCCGCTGTCCTTCTTCGACGGCTGGATGCAGGTCGCCTTCGAGGAAGCCAAACATTTCAACATGGTGCGCGACCGGCTTCGCGAACTGGGTTGCGACTACGGCGATCTTCCCGCTCATGACGGGCTCTGGCAGGCCGCCCACGACACCCGCAACTCGCTGATGGCGCGGCTCGCCGTGGTGCCGCTCATCCTGGAAGCGCGCGGGCTCGACGTCACGCCGTCGATGCGCGCCGCCATGCGGGCCGCCGGCGACGAGGCGAGCGCGGCCGTCCTCGATGTCATCTACGAAGACGAGAAGAAGCACGTGGCGATCGGCGCGAAGTGGTTCCGCTTCCTCTGCGCCCGGCAGCGTCTCGATCCCTCGGCGGAATTCCAGGCGCTGGTGCGCGCCAATTTCCGCGGCGGGTTGAAGCCGCCCTTCAACGACCTGGCCCGTGCGGCGGCCGGCCTCACCCCCTCCTTCTACCGCTCGCTGGCTGCCCAGAGCGCATCCTGACCGCCTGATTTTCAGGGCGATTTACGGGGCTCGGGAAAGCGTTTGTTAACCTTAACAGGGTGTAATCGCGCTCAGTCATCAAACCGGGTCACAGAGGTCTATCCGTGTCGCAGGGCCAGCAAAGCCGCGTATTCGGCAAGCGCGAGAAGAGCCATACGATCATCTTCGCCAGCGGAGACAGGATTCGCCACGTCACCCTGCGGCCATGGGTGGCGGGAATCGCCGCCTGTTTCGTCGGTGTGATGGCCATCGGCTATCTGGCTGCCACGTCCTATCTGGTGCTGCGTGACGACCTCATCGGCGCGGCAATGGCGCGCCAGGCCCGCATGCAGCACGCCTACGAAGACCGGATCGCCGCCCTGCGGTCGCAGGGCGACCGGGGGACCAGCCGCCAGCTCCTCGATCAGCAACTGATGGAAGACAAGGTCGCCGAACTGCTCGCCCGTCAGGACGCGCTGACATCGCGTCACGGCAAGCTCGGGCCGCTGCTCGAACGCGCGGCCAATGCCGAAGGGCCTCTCGCAACACCTCCCATTCCGCAGAAGAAGCCGGAACGGCAGGCCGAGGCGGAGATCATGGAACTGCCGCGCACCTCGCGGCTCGCGGCGCTGGCCTCGGCGCACGCCCCGGTCAGCACGCCGGCAGGCAGCAGTGTCGGGTTACGTCCGACCGCTCTCGCCTATGCCGCCCAGGACGAAACCGTCGGCCAGCGCGCCGACCGCATATTCTCCAAGGTGACCCTGTCGCTGAAATCCATTGAGCGCGACCAGCTCGAGCGGATCCAGGATCTCGCCAACAACGCCTACGAGACCGCCAGCCAGATCACCGAAATCGTCGAGGCCGCCGGCCTTCCCGCCCCGCGTATCGACGCCACGGGAATTGGCGGCCCGTTCATCCGCGCCGACAATCCCACCGCCTTCGACGCCTCCGTCGAGGATCTCGATGCGGCGCTGAACCAACTCGATTCAGTACGCGAAAGCGCGCTGTCGCTTCCCGTCTCGGTGCCCGCGCCGGGCGCCGACATCACCAGCCGTTTCGGCCAGCGCAAGGATCCGTTCCTCGGCCGCCTGGCTTTCCATTCCGGCATCGATTTTCGCACCCGGACGGGCACCAGCGTGCGCGCGTCGGGCGCAGGCACCGTCGTTTCCGCCGGCCGCAGCGGCGGTTACGGCAACATGGTCGAGATCGATCACGGCCATGGCCTGACCTCCCGCTACGCCCATCTTTCCAAGGTTCTCGTCAAGAAGGGCCAACGCGTGATGGCCGGCGACGTCGTCGCCAAATCGGGTAATACCGGCCGCTCAACAGGCCCGCACCTGCACTACGAGATCCGGAAAAACGGGAAGGCGATCAACCCAATGCGCATCCTCAAGGCAGCCTACGAGCTCCGCCCGCTGCTGACCGCGAATTGATCCCGCCAGGCGCGATGGACGGTCCGAGCGGTCCCAATATCGCCCAATTGTAACCATATCCCCCCAAAATCCCCGGTTTTCCTTGACTCCGAGGGGCGTTGGCCCTAAGTCGGCGATAAGGTCGTTGGTCCAATGACACCGGCCATTGCTGCCGGCTTCCATCCCGGCCCGACGTGCCGACGTACAATCCCGATACACGCCGAAACGGAAACACATCCCCATTGACGACGTTCGCTGATCTTGGCCTGAGCCAGAAAGTTCAATCCGCTGTAACCGACGCCGGTTACACGGTCCCGACACCCATCCAGGCGGGAGCCATTCCGCCTGCGCTCGAACGCCGCGATGTCTTGGGAATTGCCCAAACGGGAACGGGCAAGACCGCCTCCTTCGTTCTGCCAATGCTCACCCTTCTCGAAAAGGGCCGCGCCAGGGCGCGCATGCCGCGCACGCTCATTCTCGAACCGACCCGCGAACTCGCGGCACAGGTCGCCGAGAACTTCGAGAAATACGGCAAGAACCACCGCCTCACTGTGGCGCTGCTGATCGGCGGCGTGTCCTTCGATGAACAGGATCGCAAGCTCGAGCGCGGCGCGGATGTACTGATCGCCACGCCAGGTCGCCTGCTCGACCATTTCGAGCGTGGCAAGCTCTTGATGAACGGCGTCGACCTGCTCGTTATCGACGAAGCCGACCGGATGCTCGACATGGGCTTCATTCCGGACATCGAGCGGATCGTGAAACTCATTCCGTTCACCCGCCAGACGCTGTTCTTCTCGGCCACCATGCCGACGGAAATCCAGAAACTGGCAGACGCCTTCCTGCAGAATCCGGTTCGTGTTGAAGTGGCTCCGCCCTCATCCACCGCAGCCAATGTCAGCCAGGCACTCGTCTCCTGCCCGGGCAAGGATTTCGAGAAGCGCGCAACCCTGCGCGATCTCATCCGCGTCCAGGAAGGGCTCACCAACGCCATCATCTTCTGCAACCGCAAGAAGGACGTCGCCGACCTCAACCGTTCGCTTCAGCGCCACGGTTTCTCGGTCGGCGCCCTGCACGGCGACATGGACCAGCGCTCGCGCATGGCGACGCTTCAGCAGTTCAAGGACAACGAGATCACGCTGCTCGTCGCTTCCGACGTGGCCGCTCGCGGTCTCGATATTCCGGCGGTGAGCCACGTCTTCAATTTCGACGTGCCGATCCACGCGGAAGACTATGTCCACCGCATCGGCCGTACCGGCCGCGCCGGGCGCTCGGGTGCCGCCTTCACGCTCGCCGGACGCCGCGACGGCAAATATGTCGAAGCCATCGAAAAGCTGATCGACCGCAAGATCGACTGGCTCGAGGGATTTGAATCCGCGGCCTCGTCCCCGGACGACGAGGAAGATTCCGGCCGCTCGCGCCGCAGTCGCGGCGGCAAGGCCCGTGACAAGAAGGCCGATGGCGACAAGAGGGCACCCAGGTCTGCGCGAGGCAAGGCCAAGGAACACGAGGACGTCACTTACGAGACGCCCGAGGAACTCGCTTCGGATGAAAGCCAGAACCCCGCGCCGGAAGGCGATTGGGTTGAAGCTCCGAAGCCGCGCGGCCGCAAGAAGAAGGACGCGCCCGCCAAGCTCCGCGAGCACGAAGTCGTCAACTACGAGACCGCCGAGGAAATGAGTTCGGATCCCGAACAGGCTCCGGCTCCTGCCCCCGCGCCCAAGCGCGAAGCGGCGCGCCCGAGGCCGGCCAATGACGACCGCCGCCGCAACCGCCGCAACAAGCGCGACGACGACGAGGACATGCCCGTCGGCTTCGGCGACGAGATCCCCGCCTTCATGATGATCAACGCCAAGATCGGCTGATCGAAGGAATTTCTGTAAAAGAAAAAGCCGCGCGTTTTGCGCGGCTTTTTTGTGCCGTGTCCTTCACATCTGCCAGCTCACCGTTTTCCCAGGTATTCCAGAGGATTTCAAAATCGACGCGGAGATACGCGTGCCTCAAGTGGCCTCGTTCTCAAGACGCGGCTTGAGCAGTTTTAGTTGCTGGATGAGGTGCGAAGCGGCCCTCTCTAGGTCCATTCGATTGCTACGATCGATTGCGAATCTGCACGCGAAATAATGAGAGAGCAAGCGCACGCCTACACCCGCTCCGTCGTTCCGCCGGCCGCCTTCACCGCTTCCGGCGTGTCCACGTCGATCCTCGCGGCCGGGCCGATGTCGATGTCTATGACCGGGAGGCCGCTCTGTTCGATCAGGGCACGGGCGCCAACATCGCCTTCAAGCCGCATGACATCCGGCTTGAGCCGAACTGGCAGGACTACAGGATTGCCGCGATGATCGCCGTCTGCGGCGCGGATGATCGCCTCGCCGCCATTGTCGTTAAACGCATCTATAAGCCGGTCGATATGGGCGGCCTCCAGCCCCGGCATGTCGCCGAGCAGGATCAGGATGCCAGAGATATCGTCGCCGAGTGCACTGACGCCAGTCTTGAGTGAGGAGGCCATGCCGGCGGCGTAGTCGGGGTTTGCGGTCGTGGTCACGTCCAACCCGTCGAGCGCTGCGGCGATGTCCCCGGCCCGGTAGCCGGTCACTGCCACCACCGTTTCAGCCCGGCTGGCAAGGGCGCGCTTCGCCATGCGCCGGATGAGCGGTTCGCCGTCGAATTCAGCCAGCAGCTTGTGGCCGGCGCCCTCGCCCATGCGGCTGGCGCGGCCCGCGGCCATCAGCACGATGCCGACGCCCCGCGAGCGAGGCGCCTGTTTCGTGACACGCGGCTGCGGCCGGGTCGGAATTTCCATCAGCAGGCCGCCGACACCCATTGCCGCGACATCATCGCTGCCCGCTGCCTCGCCCGCCATGAGACGCGCCAGCACCCAGTCGAAGCCGTTCTCCTTGGGCGAACGGGCGCATCCCGGAGCGCCGAGCACCGGCTTGCCGTCGAGTTCGCCGATCACCAGAAGATTGCCGGGATCGACCGGCATGCCCACCCGCTCCACATGACCGCCGGCCCGGCGAATCGCCGCCGGGATCACGTCGTCCGCATCGGTCACGGCCGAGGCGCCGAAGACGACGATCATCTCGCTTTCTGGCGCGATCCTCTCGAGTTCGGCGGCCAGGGCCCCGGTCTCGTGCGGCGCCTCCGCCGTCGCGACGATTTCTGAACCATAAGCCGCGAGCCGCGAGCCCGTCAGGTCTCGCGTCTTGTCCATCACCTTCGGCTTGAGCGTCGGAAGCGTTGTCGCCACATAGCCCACGCGGTACGGGCGGAACGGCTTGACCAGCGAGAAGCCTTCTTGCGCGATCAGCGCGGCGGCCTTGTCGACCGAGGCGCCGAACACGGCGAGCGGGATGATCTTGATCGTCGCGACCATGTCGCCCTCGGCCACCACGCTGCGGTCGTTCAGGCAGGCATAGGTGATCGACGGGTCGATCGCGTTGAAGGTATCCACGCGCTTCTTGTCGGCGCGGAACAGGCCCGGACCCGTGGCGTGAAGGTTGACCCGGCCCGTCGCCGGTGCTGCGGCCTCGATGCCGGAGCCGGCAAAGGCATCGGCGATGCGGCCGGCCGCGCTGTCCTCGTCGACATCGCCCTCGTCGAGCCGGGCGACGATCACGGTCTCAATGCCTGAATCAACGAGTTGCGAAACCGATTCCGCGTCGAGCCGCAAGCCCTTCTTCAGCCTTGTTTTTCCGGCCTGGGTCGAATGGGCCAGGATTGTGCCTTCCGCCTCGCTCGCCGCAACGGGGCCGAATTTCACGCGGCGGCTCCCTCGGCGTCGCGCACCGGAAGTTCGCGCGTCCGCAAGGCCTCGATCACCTGGGCGAGCACAGCGACCGCGATTTCGGCCGGGCTGGCGGCGCCGATCGGCAGGCCAATGGGGGCGGCGATCCGTCCGATCGTCTCCTCGCTCAACCCCGCCTCCTTGAGACGCTCGACGCGTCGGCCGTGGGTTTTGCGCGAGCCCAGCGCACCGACATAAAAGCAGCCGGTCTTCAGCGCGGAGATCAGCGGATAATCGTCGATCTTCGGATCGTGGGTGACGGCGACGACCGCGGTGAAATAGTCGAGCGGCCGGTCCTTCAGTACGTCCTCGGGCCAGTCGGCCCTGAGGTCCGACCCGTCGAAACGCTCAGGCGTTGCGAATGCGGTGCGCGGATCGATGATGGTGACGTCGAACCCCGCCATCCGCGCCATCGGGGCGAGCGTCTGGCTGATATGGACCGCGCCGATGATCACCATGCGTGCCGGCGGCACGTGGACGTTGAGAAAGAACTCGCGGCCCTCGGCCTGCGCCACGCCGGACTTGCCGGATTTGAGCACCTTGCCGATCGCCTCGCCGAGTTCGCCCGCCACATGATCGCCGGCGCGGACCAGCCGGTCGCGACCGTCTTCGAGATCGGTGACGACGACGGCTGCCTCGCGGGCGCGCTTGGCGGCATTGAGCGATTTGAGAACGTAGGGATCCATCAGCCGAGCCGCTCCAGATAGACTCGGATCTTGCCGCCGCAAGAGAGCCCGACGCGCCAGGCGGTCTCGTCGGCGACGCCGAATTCGAGCATGCGCGGCTTGCCGCTGTCGATGACGTCGATTGCCTCGGCGATCACGGCGCCCTCGACACAGCCGCCGGAGACGGAGCCTTCGAAATTGCCTTCGGAATCGATTACCAGATGGCTGCCGGTCGGCCGCGGCGCCGAGCCCCAGGTCTCGACCACGGTGGCGATGGCGACGTTGCGGCCGTCATTCATCCAGTTTTCCGCGATCATCAGGGGATCGTGCTGATCTGGTTGCGGGGAAAGGGTCATGCGCACCCTCCTTGGTGGGAAATGTCCCGATCAATATGGGGTCCACCTCACCGGTTCGGCAAGCCCGAACGCAAAGTTTGCCCGCTTCTACGCTTCCGCCACGGCCAGCCGGCGCGGATCCCACTTGCCGTGACGGTCATCGGCGAGTGCGGCCACCAGATCCGACATCGCCTCGATATTGTGGACGGCGCGAACTTCGTCGACATGGCGCAAAATGGTGCGTACGCCGCGGGCGCGCGCCTCGAAGCCGTCGAAGCGCAACAACGGATTGAGCCAGACGAGACGACGGCAGGAGCGGTGCAGCCGGTCCATCTCGGTGTCGAGTTCGTCGATCGAATCGCGCTCCAGCCCGTCGGTGATCAGGATCACCGTCGCCCCCTGCCCCAGCACGCGGCGCGACCATTTCCTGTTGAACTCGTGAAGCGTCTCGCCGATGCGCGTGCCGCCGGACCAGTCGTTGACGAGGCCCACGCACTGATCAACCGCCTCGTCGGGGTCGCGGTAGCGCATCTGGCGGGTAATGTTGGTCAGCCGCGTGCCGAACAGGAACGTGTGCACACCGCGCCGGCGCTCGGTAATCACATGCATGAAGTGCAGGAAGATGCGGGTATACTGGCTCATCGAGCCTGAGATGTCGGCGATGATGACGAGCGGCGGATGCACTTTCCGCTTCTTCCGGTAGCGCGGCAAAATGAGATCGCCGCCGGTCTTCATGGCCGCGCGCATGGTCGCGCGCGGGTCGACCCGCATCGCGCGGTTGGCCCGCTCGAAACGCCGGGTCTCGATCTCGTCAAACGGCAGTGTGAGCCTGGCAATCGCCTTTTTCGCCGCCGCAAGTTCAAGTGCCGACATCTGCGCGAAATCCTGGCTGCGATTGACTTCGCTGCCCGACGCGGTCTGGGTGGCGTCGATCTCGATTTCCGGCTTCTCCTGAACCGGCCGGTGCTTGTCGTGACCCTCGAACAGCGCCTCGTTGACGCGGGATTCGCCAGCCTTCTGCTTTTCCTTCGGACGATTGTCGGGGGCAACGGGCGAGAACATGGCGATCATCTTCTCGACCAGATCGCGCGAACGCCAGAACAGGCGGAAGGCCTGATCGAAGACCGCGTGGTCCTCCCGGCGCTTGACGAAGACAGAATGCAGAACCCAGTAGAATTCCTCGCGGCTGCCGATCCCGGCGACGGTTACCGCCTCCACGGCGTCGCGGGAACTCGCGGGCCCGACCTTCATGCCGGCCTTACGCAGCGTGCGGGCGAAATAGGCGATATTGTCGGCCAGCTTGCCGGGCTCGCCCGACGGCATGACGATGGCGTTGCCCGTTTCCGACTGCTGCGACCGCAAATGGGATGGCTGGCCGGTGTCACTCATCAGCCGGTCCGCGCCAGCTCCGCCTTGACCTCATCGAGGATCTGGCGTCCCGCCGACCCTTCGATACGGGCGATGTCGTCCTGATATTTCAGCAACGTGCCGAGCGTGTCGGAAACCGTCTGCGGATCGAGCGCCAGCCGGTCGAGTTCGGTGAGCGCGGTGGCCCAGTCGATGGTCTCGGCGACGCCCGGGTTCTTGAACAACTCCATCTTGCGGAGTTTCTGCACATAGGCAACGATCTCGGCGGTCAGCGCCTGCGCCGCGCCGGGCACCTTGCGGCGGATGATCTCGAGTTCGGCCTCGGCTTCAGGATAGTCCACCCAGTGATAGAGGCACCGGCGCTTGAGCGCGTCGTGGATCTCGCGGGTGCGGTTCGTCGTGATGATGACGATCGGCGGTTCGTTCGCCTTGATTGTTCCCAGTTCGGGAATGGTGACCTGGAAGTCGGAGAGGATTTCGAGAAGGAACGCCTCGAAGGCCTCGTCGGTGCGGTCGAGTTCGTCGATCAGGAAGACAGGCGCCCGGCCCGGCTCGCCCTGCAGCGCCTGGAGAACCGGGCGCCGGATCAGGTGGCGCTCGTCGAAGATGTTGGTCTCGATGCGGTCGCGGTCGGCCTCGCCGGTGGCTTCGGCAAGCCGGATCTCCAGCATCTGCGCGGGATAGTTCCACTCGTAGACGGCGGAGGAAACGTCGAGCCCCTCATAGCACTGCAGCCGGATCAGGGGCCGGTCGAGTGCCTTGGCGAGAACCTTGGCGATCTCGGTCTTGCCGACGCCCGCCTCGCCCTCGAGAAACAGCGGCCGGCCCATTCTGAGACTAAGGAACAGCACGGTCGCCAGCGCCCGGCCGGCGACATAGTCGTGATCGGCCAGCATCTCGAGCGTCGCCTCGATGGTCTCCGGCGGGGTTCGTTTCGCAGCACTCATGTCGTCTCCGTGGCTTCGCGGTCTGGCTGGCGAGATCACACTGTATGATAGGTGCGGTTCATGTAAATGAGGGCCGGCTCGGAATCCCCCAGCCGCAACGCCGCCACCTGGCCGAAAAGCACGATGTGGGTGGCCACTTCCTTGGCCTCGATCAGCTTGCAATCGTAGACCACCTGCGCATCGGCGAGAGTTGGTGCGCCGGTTTCCAATTTGTCCCACACGCCCTGCTCGAAACGCCTGGCGCCATCCATCGGGATCAGCCCGGAAAAGACATCGGCCAGCGGCTGATGGCGCGCGGCGAGCGTATTGAGCGCGAAAGCCCCCGCCTCGACGAACACCCGGTTGGCCGGATTGTCCTTGGCCACGCAGACGAGAACGGTCGCAGGATTGTCCGAGACCGAACAGGCGGCAGTCACCGTTACGCCGCGCCGGACACCCTGGTGTTCGGCTGTAACGATCTGCACGTGCCCGGCATAGCGCGACATGGCATCGCGATACATTTCGGGAGCGATTTTCGAATTACTCAAAATAACTTGCCTTCAGTTCGCGGTTTCCGGGCGCGCGATGGCATCTCTAACGGCATTGGCTTCCAATGTCTCGCATAGATAGGTAAGCGAAAAACGTTTCAAGGCCGGCGACCGGGGAAAACAGCTTTAACGGCTTGGGGTTTGGCCGTATGCGCGCGCCGAAGCGCTTCCAAATGGACGGCAACCGCACTAGGGTTCGCCCCATCATGAACCGTGTTCTCTCAGCATCCGTTTTCGTCCTCCTGGCCCTTGCCTCATGGGGCACGCAGGCTGTCGCCGCCGATCTGCGCATCGGCCTGGCGATTCCGGAAAGCGGCAGCTTCGCCCCGCTCGGCCGGCAGGTCCGCGAGGGCTTCGAGGTCTGGCAGATCGAGAACAACGACGAATTCACCGATCTCGTCGAGGGCGAGGACCGCTGCGATGCGGCAAGCGGGGTGGAATCGGCACAATCGCTCGCCGAAGCCGGGGTCGACATCGTTGTCGGCTATCTCTGCGCCGAAAGCCTCGCCGCCGCCCTCCCCATCCTTTCGGCCGAGGGTATTCCTGTTCTAACACTCACCGTTCGCGCCGACATCCTGACGGAGGAAGCGCAGCGAAACGACTGGCGCTTCTATCGTCTGGCGCCGCGCGACAGCAAGGAAGCCGAAGTTGCCACCGAGGCGATCATATCGCTGTGGGCCGACCAGTCCTTCGCGCTGATCGAGGACGGCACGATCCAGGGGCGCGAACTGGTGGAAGCCATTCGCGTGGCGCTCGAGGAGCGCGGGCTCAAACCCAATTTCATCGACAATTACCGGCCCGGCCAGGACCGTCAGCCGAGTCTGGTGCGGCGGCTGAAGGCGGCGGGCGTGTCACGCGTCTTCGCCGGCGGCGACCGGTCCGATCTCGCCATCATCGCCCGCGACGCCAAAGCCGCCGGCCTCGACTTGCGTTTCATGGGCGGCGATGCGCTCAACGCCCCGCGCGGCGAAATCCCGATCCCCGAGGGCACGCTGGCGATCATAGCCACCGACGCGCTGCCCGACGCCGCTTCGTCGTCGGCGGCCAGCGCCTTTGCCGAGGTGGGGTTGCCGATCGAGGGCCTGCGGCTGCCCGCCTATGTGGCCGCACAAATCCTCGGCGCGCTCGCCCCCATGCACGAGAGCAGCAATCTCGGCGACCTGCTCGAACGCGGCCAGTACGGAACCGCACTCGGCATCGTCAGCTTCGATTCCGACGGCGAACGCCAGCAGCCGGGCTTCTCGCTGGCCGAATGGCGCGACGGCCGTTTCGAACGCGTCACCTCCGGCACACCGCAGAACTGAGGGTTAAACTTGCCGCCAAAGAACCTGATCACCGATGTCGCCGGTCTTTCCGTCGGCAATGCGCAGGACGACAAGATCAAGTCCGGCGTCACCGCCATCCTGTGCGATGAACCCGCCGTCGCCGCCGTGCAGGTTCTCGGCGGTGCGCCCGGCACGCGCGAGACCGATCTTCTCGAACCCCACAACATGGTCGAGGCGGTCGACGCCATCACGCTCGCCGGCGGCTCGGCCTTCGGTCTCGACGCCGCCTCCGGCGTTCAGGCCTGGCTGCGCGAACAGGGCCGCGGCTTTCCGCTCGGCCCCCACCGCATCCCGATCGTGCCGGCAGCCATCCTGTTCGATCTCGTCAATGGCGGCGACAAGGACTGGGGGCGCTATTCGCCCTATCGCGATCTCGGCTTCGAGGCGGCCTCGGCGGCATCCGAGACTTTCACCCTCGGCACGGCAGGCGCCGGCACCGGCGCTTCCACCGCCGGCTTCAAGGGTGGGCTCGGCTCTGCCTCCGATATCACGAGCGCGGGAATTACCGTCGGCGCGCTCGTGGCGGTCAACGCGGTGGGCTCGGTCACGGTGGGCGACACGCGCCATTTCTGGGCGTCGCCTTTCGAGAAGAACGACGAGTTCGGCGGCCTCGGCCTGCCCCATCCGATGCCCGACAATGCCGGCGCGCTGAAGATCAAGTACCGCGAGATGATGAAAAGCGGCGCCAATACAACCATCGCCGTCATCGCCACCGATGCGGTGCTCGACAAGGCGGGCGCCAAGCGTCTGGCAATTGCCGCCCATGACGGGTTTTCGCGCGCGGTCTGGCCGGCCCATACGCCGTTCGACGGCGATCTCGTCTTCGCGCTCGCCACCGGCCGCAGCGGCATCAAACCGGCCCCGCACGACCTCCTCGACCTCTGCGCGGTCGCCGGAGCCACCATGGCCCGCGCCATCGCCCGCGGGGTCTACGAGGCCGAGCCGGCCGACAACGATGCCTTCCCGGCGTGGAAAGCGGTCAAATCCTGACCGCTCCCTCCTGCTTGCCGACGCACCCGCGAGGCCGCATACTCGGCGCGGGGCGCCGCGAGGAGACACAATCATGATCAGGAGATTTCTTGCCGCCGGCGCATTGGCGCTGATGCCCGCGCTCGCGCAGGCGGGCGATTTTTCCGAATTCCGGCCCATAGGATTTTCCAACCATGGCGGCGTATTCGCCTTCGAGGAGTTCGGCACGCAGGACGGTTCGGGCTTTGCCTATGCCAACCGCTACTATATCGACACCACCACCGACAGCTATCTGCCGGGCACACCGATCCGGGTGACGCTGGAAGACGGGACGACAAACGTCAACGATGCGCGGGCGGAAGCCGCGGCGCAGGCCGCAAGCATCGAGCAGACGAGTGGTGCCGCAGACGATCCCGGCATTTTCGCGGCCTTCCAGCCGGCCACCGAAAAGAGTAGCGACGGCTTCTTCCTGCGCTACCAGAGCTTTGCCATCGAGCCGTTTCCAGGCGGCGCATGGTCGGTGGAGCTCACTGAAAAGACGCTCGACCCCTCCTCGAACTGCACCGCCTTCGACCGCGCCGACAAGGGCTTCCGGCTGGAAATGAAGGAGACAAACGGCACGCCGAGGTCGATCGTGCTTCACGACGACACCTCCATCCCCAATTCGCGGCGCTGCCCAATCTCCTACCGGATTGCCGGGGCGATGACGCACGCCAATCCGGATGGTTCGACAACCCATGCAATTCTGGTATTGGTCCGCTCCATCGGCTTCGAAGGTCCGGACGGGCGCTTCATCGCGGTGACGAGAAGGATCGACTGACGCTTGCCCAACGGCCCCGCTCCCAACGACCCGGGAAATTCCGCCCGTCCGCCCTCCCGCCTGCGCTTCGCCGTGCCTTCCGCGCGGGCGGCACTTGTCGGGGCGATCCTGTGGGGCCTCGCCATGACGCTGTCGGCCCAGCTCGCGCTGTGGATCGCCATCCGGCTCGACACCTGGCACCTGCTCGCGCTCTCGCTCCTGTTTTTTGCAGGCGGCGCGATCGCCTGGCCGCTGGCGCTGTTTGCGATCCGCTTCTGCTCGTACCGGCGAAACCCCGAGGTATGGTTCGCCGCCTCGGTGCTGTTTCTCTCCTGCGGCACGATCGCCGTCACCGCCGCCCTTTTCGCGCTCCAGTACCGGATCTACTATGCGCAGTGGCATGGCGGGTTCCTCACCAAGCTCTGGATCATCCAGTTCGTCTATACGACCGCGGCGGCCGTCTATCAGTTCGCGGTCATGGGCGTACGGCTCTATCTTCCGCTCGGTGCGGTCATTCTCTTCGGAACGGCTCTGATGATTGCGCGCCGGTCCGCCGGCAAGCCTGCCGAGCGCGCAGCGATTTTCCCCACCTGAACCGCCGGGACGGTTTCCTTTTCGGCGCTGATTGGTCTAGGACGCTTTCGAACGTTCCAACGCCGACCGACAGACGGATACGCCCATGATTCCCCGTTACGCCCGCCCCGAGATGACCACCATCTGGGAGCCTGCCACCAAGTTCAAGATCTGGTACGAGATCGAGGCGCACGCCTGCGACGCGCAGGCCGAGCTCGGCGTCATCCCCAAGGAAAACGCCGAAGCGGTCTGGAAGGCCAAGGACGTGGAATTCGACGTCGCCCGCATCGACGAGATCGAGGCGGTCACCAAGCACGACGTCATCGCCTTTCTCACCCATCTCGCCGAACATGTCGGCTCGGAGGAAGCCCGCTTCGTCCACCAGGGCATGACCTCTTCGGATGTGCTCGATACCTGCCTGAATGTCCAGCTCGTGCGTGCCGCAGACATCCTGCTTGCCGACATGGACAAGGTGCTTGCGGCGTTGAAGACCCGCGCCTTCGAGCACAAGAACACGGTGCGTGTCGGCCGCTCCCACGGCATCCACGCCGAACCGACGACCATGGGGCTGACCTTCGCCCGCTTCTATGCCGAGATGGATCGCAACAAGGCCCGTCTGCAGGCCGCTCGCGAGGAAATCGCCACCGGCGCGATCTCCGGGGCTGTCGGCACATTCGCCAATATCGATCCGGCGGTCGAGGAGCATGTCTGCAAGATGCTCGGACTGAAGCCCGAGCCGATCTCGACCCAGGTGATCCCGCGCGACCGCCACGCGATGTTCTTCGCAGTCCTCGGCGTCGTCGCCTCCTCGATCGAGAACGTCGCCATCGAAATCCGCCACATGCAGCGCACGGAAGTGCTGGAAGGGGCGGAATTCTTCTCGATGGGCCAGAAAGGTTCGTCGGCGATGCCGCACAAGAAGAACCCGGTGCTGACCGAGAACCTGACCGGCCTCGCCCGTCTCGTGCGCATGACGGTGATCCCGGCAATGGAGAACGTCGCGCTGTGGCACGAACGTGACATCTCGCACTCCTCCGTCGAGCGCGGCATCGCGCCGGACGCCACCATCACGCTCGATTTCGCGCTCAACCGGCTCGCCGGCGTCGTCGAGAAGATGCTGATCTTCCCGCAGAACATGCTCGACAACATGAACAAGTTCCCGGGTCTGGTCATGAGCCAGCGCGTTCTGCTGGCGCTGACCCAAGCCGGCGTCAGCCGCGAGGACGCCTATTCCATGGTTCAGCGCAACGCTCTCAAGGTGTGGGAAGAGCGTCTCGATTTCCGCGAATTGCTGCTGGCCGACAAGGAGGTCGTGGCCGCCCTCGGGGTGGATGGCATCAACGCGAAATTCGACATGGACTACCACACCAAGCATGTCGACACGATCTTCAGGCGCGTCTTCGGCGAGAGCTGACCGCTACGCGAATATTGCCCTGCAGCATGTTTCGCCATGATCATGCTGCATAGCAGCATTGGCGACTTGGCGATTGTTATCCCCCTGGTTCAGGCCCATCTT
The DNA here is from genome assembly GCA_002709005.1 of Hyphomicrobiales bacterium. GTDB lineage: Bacteria > Pseudomonadota > Alphaproteobacteria > Rhizobiales > Rhizobiaceae > Pseudohoeflea. Next base: position 16,159 of record PAPH01000035.1, read on the forward strand.
GCCTATGGGAGAACTCGAACTAAGGGGAAACGAACATGTTTTCGAACCTGCAGAAATTCGCCGCCAAGTTCCGTGCTCCTTCGCAGCACGAACTCGAAATGCGCTATCTCAGCGAAGCGCGGGATCTTTACGACCTCGAATATCGCAGCCGCCAGATCGACAACGGACACTTCCGCGCACGTCGTTCCTACTGATTGTCATAGCGCTGACAGAATTTGCAGGGGCCGGTTTACAAGCCGGCCCTTTTGCTATTCCGGGAACCCGCAGAACCCGGCTTCCCGGTAGCGGGCCCAGTCGCGGATCGTCAGTTCGCCGAGCGAGAGCGAAAACTGCTCCTCCTCGCCATCGATCTCGCGCTCGCCCTTGCCTGTGAGAAGGTTCACCTCGCATTTGCGCGACCGTCCGTCCGGAATCAGCGTGTCGTAGCTGCCATAGGAGAAGCCGGCGAGCATCAGCTTCTTTCCGCGCCTGGCGAGTGTGAGCGTCTGGTTCCAGCGGCTGCGCCCCACCGCGTCATTGTGGGAGACAAGCCGGATCGTCCCGTTGGCTGCTATGGAAACCGAGGGCCGGTTGCCGGCCATGCTGCCTGGCAGCCCGCCCCACACCATATCGGGGTAGTAGGCCTTCGGCGAAATCTGGCCGCGATCCTTGCCGCTTCCCATCATCACCAGAAGTCCGTGATCAACTTCGCCTGCCGCCTCGTCAGGGGTGAGGAGAAGCACAAGATCGACCTTGCCGTCATTGTCGATATCGCCTGAGGCGGCCGAAACGATGCGGTTTGCGAAATCCGGAATCTCCGTCGCTGCCGCGCCGCCTTCCCCAGCCAGAAGGCCAGCCAAAAGCCCCGCGATGCCGGTCATTGCGCGGTGTGCTGGCTTCCGTTTCGTCATGCAGTTTCTCCTTTTGCGAGATACTTACTCCACCCGGTGGCGGCTGGGAACCGATTCCGCGTGCTGTGTCATTTCGTCATGATATGTGAGCGGGCACGCCGGATTTCGGCCCCAATCGGCCACCAGATTTCCTCCCCAGAAGAGCCCCGGCGTGCGTCCAGACTGCGCCGGACGGGGCCAGCGGCAGGAGGTTATCATGACCGACATACAGCAGGACCACGGCCCGACGCGTCTGCGCCGGTTTGGCCGGACGAGAAACGAAATCGATACGGAAGACGCCGTGACCGTCACGTGGCTCGTCGGAGTCGCGACGGCGATCGTGGCGGGGGGCTATCTCTTCCTCGCCACCGATTCGGGCGTCGATCAGGCCACGCTCGACGCGGCTGTTGGTGCGCGTTCCGAGCACGCGGCCCATTCCGGCAGTGCGACCGCCGAAGGCATGGAAGCCGTGCCCGTATCCTCGGCGCTCGCATCTCCACCCTTCGACTGACCTTTCCCACGTTCCTCCCAAGACGAGGTTCGGTGATCCCATGCCTCCGGGGCAACGACGTGGAATCACCGGCAGCCGCCGCGGTTCTCCCGAGCCGCGGCGGCCTTCTTTTCAGCCCATACGGAAACCTGGCGAACCCTGCCGGAACATTGACATTTCCGGACGGACGGACCACATCCCGCCGCATGAAAGTCGCCGACGCCGATATCCTCATCGTTCCCGGGTTCAAGAATTCCGGCCCGGACCACTGGCAAACCCGCTGGGAGGGCCGACTGTCTTCGGCGCGCCGCGTCGAGCAGGCCGAATGGACCAAACCGGTACGCGAAGACTGGACGGAAACCCTTGCCCGTGAAGTCAACGGCGCTGACAAGCCGGTGATCGTGGTCGCCCATTCGCTGGGCGTGGCCACCTTCGTCCAGGCTATCCCGCAATTCGAAAAGCCGGTTGCCGGGGCCTTTCTCGTCGCGCCGCCAGAGGTCGCCAATCCGGACATCCGGCCCAAGCACCTGATGACCTTCGGCCCCTATCCCGACGAACCGCTCCCCTGCCCGTCGATCGTGATTGCCAGCCGCAACGACCCTTTCGGAAGTTTCGAACATGCCGGCGACATGGCCAACGCCTGGGGCTCGCTGTTCATCGACGCCGGCCATTCCGGCCATATCGACGCCGCCTCGGGCCACGGTCCCTGGCCGGAGGGCACCATGGTGTTCGCCCGCTTTCTGTCACGGCTGAAGGCCGACGCCTAAGGGCCCGCCGTTCAAACTCGCCTGTCAGACACGGACCCGGTTGAGGATCGAATCGGCGCCGGTGCGGATCAAGAGATCGTCATTGGTCGCGGTGATCATCCGGAACCCCATGTCGCGGGCACGCACGACCGCTTCCACCGATGTCGCGTAGACCGCCGAAAGCTTGCCTGCCGCGGCGCATTTGCCCGCCAGCTGGGCGAGGAAATCCTGCATTTCCGGCAGGTCGGGATTGACCGTCTTGCCGCCCGACCAGGAAATCGAGAGATCCGAAGGGCCGATGAAAAGCCCGTCGATGCCGTCAAGGGCGAGGATATCCTCGTACACGTCCACCGCACGCATGGTCTCGATCATGGCGATTGCCAGCGTCTCGCCATTGGCGGACTTGAAATAGCTGCCCATCGTATGGTCGGGATTGAGCTTCAACGCCTGCGCCGGCCCCCAGGACCGTTCGCCGAGCGGCGGATATTTCATCGCCGCGACGAATGCTTGGGCGTCATCGACCGAATTGATCATCGGCGCGATCACCGCCTCATAGCCGGCATCGAGCCCACGCGAAGCGAGATCGTTGCGTCCGACGGGAATGCGCAGGATCGGCGGCTTGCCCGTCGCAAGGATCTCGGGCGGCTCGCGCAGCACCGAGGATTCCGAATGCATGCCATGCTGCATGTCGACGACCACCGCGTCGACCCCCGCCCGCGCCATTCGCGCCGGCATGCCGGCCGCAGGATAGGACGACCAGGCAATGAACATCGGATCGGCATTCTCAAGGCGTCGGGTCAACAGCACGGACATTCTCCTCCATCGCGCAAGGGCCGCACAGAGCAAAACAAAAACCGCTCCCGGTCAACCGGAAGCGGTTCGGCAGGACGAAAATAAACGTCCGGACTATTCGGCCTGGATCTGCTGACCGGCGAGGTTGGCGGTTTCCAGCATCTTCGCGCGGATTTCCTCGTCGGAGACGGCAATCTGCTTGGCGTCGAAATCGCCGCGGACCTTGCGGAAGACATCCTCGTGGCCGGCTTCCTCGAAATCGGCGATGACGACGGTCTTGGCATAGGCGTCGGCCTCGTCGCCCGACAGGCCCATCTTTTCCGCCGCCCAGAGACCGAGCAGCTTGTTGGCGCGCGCTTCCGCCTTGAATTTCAGTTCCTGGTCATGCGCAAACATGTTCTCGAACGCTTTTTCGCGATCATTGAAGCTGGTCATGGCCTTCTCCGACTTGTGTTGTGCTTCCACCCTTGCGGGATCGCCCGCCATTAACCAAATGGCGCGCGAAAGTGCAATGCGATCCTTTTCCCGCACGACCGAATAATCGGTGACTCGAGGGCCAACGGCGTTGTCGAACCCGTCGCAATGGGATAATACCCGAGAAAATGGCCAATTGAGACCGGGTGGCTCCCAAACATCCGGCTAGACACAGAGATTTTCCATGAACCGTCGCCGCCGAATCTATGAGGGCAAGGGCAAGATCCTTTACGAAGGCCCGGAGCCCGGCACGCTGATCCAGTTCTTCAAGGACGACGCGACCGCCTTCAACAAGAAAAAGCACGATGTCGTCGACGGCAAGGGCGTGCTCAACAACCGGATTTCCGAGTTCATATTCACCCATCTGAACCGGATCGGCATCCCCACGCACTTCATCCGCCGCGTCAACATGCGCGAGCAGTTGATCAAGGAAGTGGAAATCATTCCGCTCGAGGTGGTGGTGCGCAACGTCGCCGCCGGGTCGCTCTCCAAGCGTCTCGGTATTGAGGAAGGCACGGTGCTGCCGCGCTCGATCATCGAGTTCTATTACAAGGCCGACGCGCTCGACGACCCGATGGTCTCCGAAGAGCATGTTACCGCCTTCGGCTGGGCGAGTCCGCAGGAAATCGACGACATCATGGCGCTCGCCATCCGCGTCAACGACTTTCTCACCGGCCTCTTCCTCGGCGTCGGCATCCAGCTCGTCGATTTCAAGATCGAGTGCGGCCGGCTGTTCGAGGGCGACATGATGCGCATTGTCGTCGCCGACGAGATTTCGCCCGATTCGTGCCGGCTGTGGGACACCACGACCAACCAGAAGCTCGACAAGGACGTCTTCCGCCGCGACCTCGGCAACCTCGTCGAGGCCTATCAGGAAGTCGCCCGCCGCTTGGGGATCATGAACGAGAACGAACCGACCCGCCCTTCCGGCCCGGTTCTGGTGAAATAAGCAGGGATTGCCCGAAACGATGATCAAGGCACGCGTCACGGTAACGCTGAAGAACGGCGTCCTCGACCCCCAGGGCAAGGCCATCGGCCATGCCCTCTCCGGCCTCGGTTTCGACGGCGTCGGTTCGGTGCGCCAGGGCAAGGTGTTCGACATCGAACTGGACGGTACCGACCGCGCCGCCGCAGAAGCCGATATCAAGGCCATGTGCGACAAGCTTCTGGCTAATACGGTGATTGAGGACTACACTGTAACCCTTATCTGAGGTTGCAGGGGGCCGGAATGGCCGAGGTCACGCAGGAACTTTTGTTCGAATTGTTGAAGCGGGTGCATGCCGATGTCGGCGAGCTGAGGCAGACGCAACGCGATTTGCAGGCCGATTTCATCAATATGCGCGGCACGATGGTGGCCATTCAGGCGGACATGCATCAAATGCATGGAATGCTGTATCGTCAGGATGACCGCATGGAGCGTATCGAGAAGCGGCTGGACCTGCGCGAATTCAACGAAGGCCACAGCGCCTACAATCCGGAAGCCTGACTTTTCCGTTTTCGACAGGGAAATCCACCCCGTCGCCCCTCCTTCCCACTCGCAATCGCGGGCGGAGTCGGCTAAACGGAAATCTCTCCAATCTCCCTTGCAAGCGGACTGCCCATGAAAACCGCCGTCGTTCTCCTCCCCGGCCTCAATCGCGACCGCGACATGATCGCGGCGCTCACCAAGATTTCCGGCACGCCTCCGGTCACCATCTGGCAGACCGAGACCGAGATCGCCGACGATATCGACCTCGTGGTCGTGCCGGGCGGTTTCTCCTACGGCGATTACCTCCGCTGCGGCGCGATCGCCGCGCGCATGCCGGTGCTCCGGGCGCTCAAGGAAAAGGCCGAACGCGGCACCCGCGTCATCGGCGTGTGCAACGGCTTCCAGATCCTCGTCGAGGCCGGACTGCTGCCCGGCGCCCTGATGCGCAATGCCTCGCTCAAATTCGTCTGCCGCGAGGTCAAGCTCGAGGTCACCAACGCGTCGACCTCGTTCACGTCCGGATACACCAAGGGGCAGATCATCCGCTGCCCGGTCGCCCATCACGACGGCAACTACGTCGCCGACGAGGCGACGCTGAAGTCGATCGAGGACAAGGGCCAGGTGGTGTTCCGCTATGCCGAATGCACCAACCCGAACGGCTCGATGAACGACATTGCCGGCATCGTCAACGAGGCGGGCAACGTGCTTGGCATGATGCCGCATCCGGAAAACCTGATCGAGGCCGCCCATGGCGGCGACGACGGCCGGGCGCTTTTCGCCGCCGCGCTGGAAGTCGCCGCATGAACAAGGCTCGCCGCTGCGCTGCCCTCACAACGGTCCTGGTCTCCGCCGCAGTCCTTGCCGGCTGCAACGATAAATCCTCCGCGCCCTCCTCCGGCTCACTGCACGCCCAGGCCGTTTCGACGCTGCAGAAGGTCAACACCCAGGCGCACCAGTGCTGGCTGAAGGATGATGCGTTCAAGGCCTATGGCATCGTGCCGGAACTCGACACGTCGGGCACCCCGCGCCTGCTCGTCATTCCGCGCGGCAAGCCGCAGGCCCTGCCGCAGCTCGTCATCGCCGCCATGGGACCGAGCGTCAGCCTCTACGGGCCGCTGACGGACTCCTCCCTTTCCCCCCGCATCAAGGCCGATGTCGGCCGCTGGTCGAAGGGCGCATCGGGCTGCGCCTGACAATTCCTCCCATCTTCCGGGGATAGCGCGGCCAAAACGGGTGCCATCGGCGCCAAGCCTGCGCTATAGGAAGGCCTGACAGCGCCCCGACAGATCCGCGTTTCCGAAAGACCGTGTCCATGTCCATTCCGAATACCATCGCCATCACCGAAGAGCTGATCGCCTCGCACGGCCTGAAGCCCGACGAATACGAGCGCATTCTCGAGCTCATCGGCCGCGAGCCGAGTTTCACCGAACTCGGCATCTTCTCGGCGATGTGGAACGAGCACTGCTCCTACAAGTCGTCGAAGAAGTGGCTGAGGACGCTACCCACCACCGGACCTTACGTCATTCACGGTCCGGGCGAGAATGCCGGCGTTGTGGATATCGGCGACGGCGACTGCGTGATCTTCAAGATGGAGAGCCACAACCACCCCTCCTATATCGAGCCCTATCAGGGTGCAGCGACCGGGGTCGGGGGCATTCTGCGCGACGTCTTCACCATGGGCGCCCGGCCGATCGCGGCGATGAACGCGCTCAGGTTCGGCGCGCCGGACCACGCCAAGACCCGCCATCTGGTGGCCGGGGTCGTCGCCGGCGTCGGCGGCTACGGCAATTCCTTCGGCGTTCCGACCGTTGGCGGCGAGGTCGAATTCGACGCCCGCTACAACGGCAACTGCCTCGTCAACGCGTTCGCCGCGGGCCTCGCCAAGACCGATGCGATCTTCCTGTCGGAAGCCAAGGGGGTGGGCCTGCCCGTGGTCTATCTCGGGGCCAAGACCGGCCGTGACGGCGTGGGCGGCGCGACCATGGCGTCGGCCGAATTCGACGACACGATCGAGGAAAAGCGTCCCACCGTTCAGGTCGGCGACCCGTTCACCGAAAAATGCCTGCTCGAGGCCTGCCTCGAACTCATGCAGACCGGCGCGGTGATCGCCATCCAGGACATGGGGGCCGCGGGCCTGACCTGCTCGGCCGTCGAGATGGGCGCCAAGGGCGATCTCGGCATCGAGCTCGATCTCGACAAGGTGCCGGTGCGCGAAGAGAACATGAGCGCCTACGAGATGATGCTGTCGGAAAGCCAGGAGCGCATGCTCATGGTTCTCGAACCGGCGAGGAAGGACGAGGCGGAAGCCATCTTCGTCAAGTGGGGCCTCGACTTCGCCATCGTCGGCAAGACCACCGACGATCTGCGCTTCCGCGTCCTGCATCAGGGCGAAGAGGTCGCCAACCTGCCGATCAAGGACCTCGGAGACCAGGCCCCCGAATATGACCGTCCCTGGCGCGAGCCGGGCCGGTTCTCGGCCCTCCCCGCCACCGATGTGGCCGAGCCCGAGGACTACGCCGCAGCCCTTCTCACCCTTGTCGGCTCGCCCAACAATTCCTCGCGCCGCTGGGTGTGGGAGCAGTACGACACGCTGATCCAGGGCAATTCGCTGCAGATCCCCGGCGGCGACGCCGGCGTCGTCCGCGTCGAGGGTCACCCGACCAAGGCGCTCGCCTTCTCGTCGGACGTCACGCCCCGCTATGTCGAGGCCGATCCCTTCGAGGGCGGCAAGCAGGCTGTCGCCGAGTGCTGGCGCAACCTCACCGCCGTCGGCGCCGAGCCGCTTGCCTCCACCGACAATCTCAATTTCGGCAATCCCGAACGCCCCGAGATCATGGGCCAGTTCGTCAAGGCCATCGAGGGCATCGGCGAGGCCTGCCGGGCGCTCGGCTTCCCGATCGTCTCGGGCAACGTCTCGCTCTACAACGAGACCAATGGCGAGGGCATCCTGCCCACGCCGACCATCGGCGGTGTCGGCCTTATCCCCGACTGGTCGCAGATGGCGAAGATCGGCACCATGCAGCCGGGCGACGTGGTTCTTCTCTTCGGCGGCGACGGCACGCATCTCGGACAGTCGGTCTATATGCGCGACGTTCTGGGACTGGCGGACGGCCCGGCACCGGAGGTTCATCTCGGCGACGAAAAGCGCAATGGCGACTTCATCCGCTCGCTGATCCGCAACGGCCAGGCCACCGCCTGCCACGACATTTCCGCCGGCGGTCTCGCACTCGCCCTTGCAGAGATGTCCATTGCTTCAGGCCTCGGCATGAAAATCGACATCTCGGACGCCGCCGGTCCGGCGCATGCCACGCTGTTCGGCGAGGACCAGGCGCGTTACGTCGTCTCGGTCCCGGCCGACATGGGCAACTTCCTCATGGTCAATGCCGAGGGCGCGGGCGTGCCGTTCCGCAAGCTCGGTACCGTGGGTGGCGAGACATTCGCGGTCGAGGGCCTGTTCGAGGTCTCCGTGAGCCAATTGCGCGACGCCCATGAATCGTGGTTTCCTGACTACATGGACGCGACCCCGGCGGAAGCCGCCGAATAATGTTTTGACCGAGGAGTAACCGGAATGCCGATGAACGCGGGCGACATCGAGATGCTGATCAGGGAAGGCATCCCGGATGCCAAGGTGAAGATCCGCGATCTCGCCGGTGACGGCGATCATTTCGCCGCCGAGGTCGTCGCTGAAAGCTTCCGCGGCAAGTCCCGCGTGCAACAGCACCAGATGGTCTACGAGGCGCTCAAGGGCAACATGGGCGGCGTGCTTCACGCGCTCGCGCTGCAGACGTCCGTGCCCGAATAGGCATCCGCCATGGCCGGATTTCTGGACGAATTCATTTCCGGCGTCGTCGACAGCGCAGTCAAGGAACTGACCAAGCCGAAACGCCGGCGTCGGCGGAAATCGACGTCGCTGCGCCGCAAGGTCACCTCGACGCTCGAAAAGGCTCTCATCGAGGCCGTGCTCGGCGAGAAGAAGACCACCACCCGCAAGACGAAGACCCGGCGGCTGGCCAAACGCGCCAGCACGCGGACCCGGACCAGACGCCGGACGACGCGCAAGACGGCGCGGCGAACGTCGTCGTAGTTGGTGCCGGGCGGCTTCCCCTCTCTTCGCCATGCCCGGACATGATCCGGGCATCCATTCCGTTTCGTCGACATCACGGTATGGATTCCCGGGTCAAGCCCGAGAATGACGAGTGGTGAGATTGCGACATCTATCAAAGCCATCAACAAGGGCGCGGCCTCGCGTTCGAGGCTACTCCATCACCGCGATCACCGTCCCCGCCGGCTCGCGTTTCTCCGCGTAGACCGTACCATCGGCATAAAGCGCCGAGACCGAGCCGTCGAAAAACAGAGCATTCGGGCAATCGAAGGCGTTCCGGAACGCCATGCCGAAGCCGTAGAAATTCACCGGGTCGAGTGACAGCGCCATCACGAC
>PAPH01000036.1 GCA_002709005.1 Hyphomicrobiales bacterium
ATCACGGTGGCCGAGGACTTCCCGGCCTTCATCGTCAACCGCATTCTCCTGCCGATGATCAACGAGGCGATCTACACGCTCTATGAGGGTGTCGGCAGCGTCGAGGCGATCGATACCGCAATGAAACTCGGCGCCAACCATCCGATGGGCCCGCTGCAGCTCGCCGACTTCATAGGCCTCGACACCTGCCTGTCGATCATGCAGGTGCTCCATGACGGGCTGGCGGACTCGAAATACCGCCCCTGCCCGCTCCTGGTGAAATATGTCGAGGCCGGCTGGCTCGGCCGCAAGTCGGGCCGCGGCTTCTACGACTATCGCGGCGAAACGCCGGTGCCGACCAGATAGGGCCTCACGCCCCTTTCGACTGCCTGATCAGTTCCTCGATCAGGCGCGACGCATCGCCGCCCGCCCATTCGGCCGGTCCGTTCATGACGCCGAGCAGGCAGCCTTCGTCACTGACCAGCAGGGTAGCCGGCAGCCCGTAGGCGAGCCCCTCCTTCTTGAGCGTGTTGAACACGCCCATCGTCGCATCGTGATAAAGCCCGAGATTGCCGACCCCGATCTCGTCGAGGAAGGCCTCGGGCTTGTCGAGCTCGCCGGTGTCGATATTGATCGCCAGCACCTGGAAATCCTCGCCGCCCATCCGGTCCTGCAGCTCGGCCAGCGCCGGCATCTCGGCGCGGCACGGGGCGCACCAGGTCGCCCAGAAATTGACGAGCAGCGGCGTGCCGCCGAAATCGTCGAGCGTGATCGTGCCGCCCTCGGCCGTCTTGAAAGCCAGATCGGGCATGTCGCGCACGGGGTCCTGAATGCCCATCGCGGCGACCTCGCCGCGGGCGAGCGGCTTCAGCGCGTCGGCGCCATCCTGGGCGAGCTGACAGCGGGCTTCGTCACCGCTCGGCGCGCTCTGCACCGTTTGGGTCGCTTCTCCATTGCCAGAAACCCTTCCCTTCCCGTATACCCACCACGCTCCGGCAGCCGCTCCCAGCACCATCGCGATGGCGACGAGGACGGGGGTGGAAATCTGGCGGGACTTGTTGGACTTCATCTGCGACTCCGGGACGCTTCATGGCTCAAGACGATAAAACCGAGACCTCCAACCAGATGTGGGGCGGCCGCTTCGCATCGGGCCCGGATGCAATCATGGAAGAGATCAACGCCTCGATCGATTTCGATCGCAAGCTCTTCCGGCAAGACATCCGCGGTTCGCTGGCCCATGCGGCGATGCTGGAGACTACAGGCATTCTCTCGTCCGAGGACTGTGACAAGATCACTCATGGCCTCAACCAGATAGGGGAGGAGATCGAAAAAGGCGAGTTTTCATTCTCCCGCCGGCTCGAAGACATCCACATGAACATCGAGGCGCGGCTCGCCGATCTGATCGGTCCGGCCGCCGGACGCCTGCATACCGCGCGCTCGCGCAACGACCAGGTGGCCGTCGATTTCAGGCTCTGGACCAAGGAAGAACTGCAACGCACCGAGACCGCTTTGACAGGGCTGATCGGGGCCTTCCTCGACAAGGCCGAAAAGCACGCCGGCGACGTGATGCCCGGCTTCACCCATCTCCAGACCGCCCAGCCGGTGACCTTCGGCCACCACTGCATGGCCTATGTCGAGATGTTCGGCCGCGACCGCTCGCGCGTGCGCGACTGCATCGCCCGGATGGACGAAAGCCCGCTGGGCGCGGCGGCCCTCGCAGGCACCGGCTTTGCCATCGACCGGCACAAGACCGCCGAGGCCCTCGGCTTCCGCGAACCGACCCGCAACTCGATCGATTCGGTCTCCGACCGCGATTTCGCCCTCGAATTCCTCTCGATCGCCTCGATCTGCGCGACGCATTTGTCGCGGCTCGCAGAGGAGATTGTCATCTGGTCGACGCCGCAGTTCAATTTCGTCCGCCTGTCCGATTCCTTCTCCACCGGCTCGTCGATCATGCCGCAGAAGAAGAACCCGGACGCCGCCGAACTGGTGCGCGCCAAGACCGGCCGCATCAACGGTTCGCTGATCGCGCTGCTGACGGTGATGAAGGGCTTGCCGCTCGCCTATTCCAAGGACATGCAGGAAGACAAGGAGCAGGTCTTCGACGCGGCAGCGAGCCTCGAACTCTCGATTGCGGCCATGACCGGAATGATCCGCGATCTCGCGGTCAACACCGAGGCGATGAAGGCCGCCGCAGGCTCCGGCTTCTCGACCGCAACGGATCTCGCCGACTGGCTGGTGCGCGAGGCGGGACTGCCGTTCCGCGAGGCTCATCACGTGACCGGACGTGCGGTGGCGCTTGCCGAGGAAAAGGGCGTCGATCTCGCCGGCCTTCCGCTTGACGCGCTTCAGGACATCAATCCCGCGATCACCGATGCGGTATACGGCGTGCTGACGGTCGATGCCTCAGTGGCCAGCCGCAAGAGCTACGGCGGCACCGCGCCGGAACGGGTCCGCGAGCAGATCGGCATCTGGCGCAAACGCCTGTAAATCAAATTGCGGCTTTTCGGGGTGCGTTCGCCACGAAAAGCCGATAAGGAAACATGAACGTCAGGCCGGGTTACCGGCCCCGCACAGCCATTGGGACGACAGGATGACGACGCACACGCTGGCAACCACGCTTCTTCTCATCATGCTGGCTTCCCTCACGCTGACGGGCTGCGGACGCCGCAGCGATCCGCTGCCGCCGAGCCTCGCCCGCGCCAATGCCGATGCCAGCCGCCAGGGCGAACCGGATACGACGGCGACCGAAAAGGTCGAGGTCGGCGAGCGCCGCTTCGTGCTCGACCCGCTTCTCGACTGATCCCCCTGTCTTCAAAGGTTTTACGACCGTGAACCATTTCGAGTATCGCGACGGCATTCTCCACGCCGAAGAGATTGCCCTGCCCGCGATCGCCGAGGATGTCGGCACCCCGTTCTACTGCTATTCGACGGCGACGCTGACGCGCCACTACAAGGTCTTCGCCGGCGCGTTTTCCGACATGGATTCGCTGGTCTGCTATGCGATGAAGGCCAATTCCAACCAGGCGGTATTGAAGACGCTCGCCAAGCTTGGCTCCGGCGCCGACGTGGTGTCCGAAGGCGAACTCCGCCGCGCGCTCGAAGCCGGCATCCCCGCCAACAAGATCATGTTTTCGGGCGTCGGCAAGACCGCCAGCGAGATGGATGCGGCGCTTGAGGCGGGCATCTTCTGCTTCAACATCGAATCCGAACCGGAACTCGAAGCGCTGAACCAGCGCGCGCTGGCGCTCGGCAAGGTCGCCCACGTCTCCTTCCGCATCAATCCGGACGTGGATGCCAGGACCCACGCCAAGATCTCGACCGGCAAGAAGGAAGACAAGTTCGGCATTTCCTTCGAGCGCGCCCACCACGCCTACCGCCGTGCGGCGGAACTCGACGGCGTGAAGGTCACCGGCATCGACATGCATATCGGCAGCCAGATCACCGCGCTTGAACCGTTCGACGACGCGCTGAAGGTGATGGTGGAACTGGTCGGGGAACTGCGCGCCGAAGGCCACGAAATCAGCCATATCGACGTCGGTGGCGGTCTCGGTGTGCCCTATCGCGATGATTGGGAGCTGCCGCCCGAACCGACGGCCTATGCGACGATCATCAAGAGGCACCTGGGCAATATCGGCGCAAAGGTGATTTTCGAGCCTGGCCGACTGATCGTTGCCAATGCCGGCATCCTCGTCTCCCGCGTCGTTTACATCAAGGACGGCGGCGAGAAGACCTTCGTCATCGTCGACGCGGCGATGAACGACCTCATCCGCCCGACGCTCTACGAGGCCTGGCACGAGATCCGCCCGGTCGCCCTTCAGGCGGCAAGCGCGCCGTGGATGCGCGCCGACATCGTCGGCCCCGTCTGCGAAAGCGGCGACTATCTGGCGCGTGACCGCGAGGTTCCGAAGCTCAAGGCAGGCGATCTGGTTGCCGTCGGCACTGCCGGCGCCTATGGCGCGGTGCAGGCGAGCACCTACAATTCGCGCCCGCTGGTGCCCGAGGTGCTGGTGTCCGGAGACAAGTACCATGTCATCCGCCGCCGGCCGTCGATCGAGGAGCTGATTGCGCTCGATTCGGTGCCGGACTGGGTGTGAGCGGCAATCCGCGAAAACCTGGCTGAAAACCCTTTTCAGCCGCTCACTTTTTCGTAACAAGCCTCGCCAAGGCCACAAAGGATGCTATCCTTTCCCCAAGCAACGGGAGACAAGGATGCCCGCACCGCCCCAGAGCGGACAGTCCCGGACCTACAGCCGCCTCGGACGGGCCGTCGCCCGCGCCCGCTGGCGCATGCGCGCGGTTGTCAACGCAGAGCAACTGCTTTACCGCGCCGCGCCCCTCGCCGGCTTCCTCGCCCTCTTCTTCATCCTCTCCTGGTTCGGCGTCTTTCGGCTGGTGCCCGACTGGGCGCGGATCGCTCTCCTGCTGGTAATCGGCGCCGGCGCGGTTCTCTCCATCTGGCCGCTGACCCGCGTCATCCGCCCCGACGCCCGCGGCATAGACCGGCGACTCGAGGAGAAAAACCGCATCGTCCACCAGGCGATCGGCGCGCAGGACGATCATCTCGGCAACGACGATCCCTTCGCCCGCGCGCTCTGGGCCGAGCATCAGCGCCGCATGGCGAGCCAGATCGGCGAACCCTCGGCGGGCACCCCGCGCTCCGCGCTGCCCGACCGCGACCCCTACGGCCTGCGCGTGGCGATCGCGCTGCTGCTGGTCACCGCCTTCGGCTATTCCTTCTCGGGCGGTTCGGGGCGGGTTTCGGACGCGTTCACCAGCCATGACGGCGCCGGAGCGCCCGATATCCGCGTTGATGCCTGGGTCTCACCGCCCTCCTACATCAATGCCGCCCCCGTATTTCTGACCGGACGGAACATACCGGGTGACGGCGTCAGCGCGGTCGCCGGCAGCGAGATCACGGTGCGCATCGGCGCTGCCCCCGACAGAGCGACAATCACCTACGCGGACGCCGGCGGCGGCCAGACCCCGGTCGCGCATGCCGAGCCGGGCTCCGCGGCGACCGGCGAGGCCGCCTCACCGCTCCATTCGAGCGTGTTTACCTACAAGCCTGACGCCGACGGCACGCTGAGCGTCGAGACCCCGAGCGGCCGGATGGAATGGCCGATCACCGTCATTCCCGACGAGCCGCCGCAACTCGCCTTTACCGACAAGCCACGCCGGGCCGCCAACGGCGCGCTCGAACTCGCCTATTCGATCACCGACGATCACGGCGTGGTTTCCGCCCGGGCCGACATCGTGCCGCTGGCGGAGCCGAAGCCCGGTGCCGTGCCACTGTTCGATGCGCCCGAATACAAGCTCACCCTGCCCCGCCGCGGCGCAAAGGACGGCGAGGCAGCCTCGAGCCAGGATCTCACTGAGCATCCGCTAGCCGGCCAGAAGGTGACGATCACTCTCGTCGGTACCGACGGGGCTGGCCAGGAAGGCCGCTCGGAGACGATCGAGACGGTAATGCCGGCGCGCCGCTTCAACGAGCCGCTGGCCGCGGCAATCGTCGAACATCGCGGCCTTCTGGCGCTCGACGCCAACAATCTGCCCCGGATCTTCGACCTCCAGGACGCGCTGACGCTGGCGCCCGAAGAGACGATCCCCGATCTCACCCAGTATCTGCTCTTCCAGTCGGTGCGTGGCCGGCTGGAAAACGCCCGCAACGAAGCCGATCTACGGGAAGCCATCGACTACATGTGGGGCGTGGCGCTGCAGATCGAGGACGGTAACCTCTCGCTCGCCGCGCGCAATCTGCGCGATGCTCACCAGTCGCTTGCCGACGCGCTCGAGAACGGCGCCAGCGACGAGGAGATCGCCCGGCTGATGGACGAACTGCGCGAGGCGATGCAGGACTATCTGAGCGAGCTTGCCCGCCAGGCGCCGAACCAGCAAGCCCAGCAGAACCAGACGGCGCAGAACATGCTGCGCCAGCGCGACCTCGACAACATGCTCGACCAGATCGAGAACCTCGCCCGCTCCGGCGCCCGCGATCAGGCGCAGGAACTGCTCTCCCAGCTCCAGCAGATGATGAACAATTTGGAGGCCGGCCGTCAGCAGCAACAGCAGCAGGGCGGACCGATGCGCGAGCAGATGGACAAGCTCGGCGAGCTGATGCGCCAGCAGCAGCAACTGATGAACGAGACCTTCAATCTCGACCAACAGCAGATGGGCCGCCCCGGCCGGCCGCAGCAAGGCCAGAACGGCGAGCAGCAACCCGGGCAGCAGGGCGAGAACCAGCAGGGCGAAATGCAGCCCGGACAGGGCAACCAGCCCTCGGTGGAGGAACTGCTCGAACAGCTTCAACAGCAGCAGCAGGCCCTGCGCGAGCAGCTCGAACAGATGCAGAAGGACCTCGAGGGCATGGGCATGCAGCCCTCCGAGGGCTTCGGGGAAGCCGGCGAGGCCATGGGGGACGCCGAAGGCAATCTGGGCGGAGGCCAGCCGGGCGACGCGCTCGGAGACCAGGGCCGCGCGCTTCAGGCGCTGCGCCAGGGCGCCCAGGACATGATGAACCAGATGATGCAGGCCCAAGGCCAGCAGCCGGGCACCGGACAGAACCCCGGCCCGTATGGCCAGGGCAGTTCAGGCCCCGATGACCGCGATCCGCTCGGTCGGCCGCGCTCGACCAACGGCCCCGATTTCGGCAATCGCGTGAAGGTGCCCGACGAGATCGACATCCAGCGCGCCCGGGAGATCCTCGACGCCATCCGCAAGCGGCTCGGCGACCGGCTGAGCCCGGAAATCGAGAAACAGTATCTCGAACGGCTGCTCGACCTTCAGTAAGCGGAGACTTTCAGAACAGGAATAGCGGGATGGCGCGGTTCAGTCCGCGTCGCCGGTGACGATGCCGACAAAGGGCAGTTCGCGGAAGGCGTAGGCCACGTCCATGCCGTAGCCGACGACGAAATAATCCGGACATTCGAAACCGACATAATCGGCGTCGAGCTCGCCCTCGCGGCGCGAATGCTTGTCGAGGAGAACGGCGATATCGACGCTTTTCGCGCCGCGCTCGAGCATCAGGTCGCGCGCGAACCGCAGCGTCCGGCCGCTTTCGAGAATGTCGTCGATCAACAGAACGTCCCGCCCCGCCACGTCGCTGTCGATATCCTTGATGATCGTCACGCCCTGGCTCATGGTGCCCTTGCCGTAACTCGACAGCGTGATGAATTCCACCTCGGGCGCGAGCCCGGCGTGATGGAGGGCGCGGATGAGATCGGCCGCGAAAATGAAGGACCCCTTGAGCACCGAAATGACCAGCAGGTCCTTCTTCGGCTGCCCGGCGATCTGCTTGGCAAGCTCCTGATTACGTTCGGCGATCTGCTCGGGCGAGAACAGCGTCTCGATCTTCTTTCCGCGTACGACCTGCATGTCACTCCCCGAGGCTGGTTGCAGCGGGGAAATCTAATGGGTGTTTTGTTCTATTGAAACCGCTGTTCTGTCTGCGGTTGTGGGTAACTGCCGAATTTCACCCGCCGGAACGGATCATCAGGATCGAGCCGGCACGCTCGATCCGCGCCGGCCGCGGGGCTTCCTGGAT
Source organism: Hyphomicrobiales bacterium (assembly GCA_002709005.1). Classification (GTDB taxonomy): domain Bacteria; phylum Pseudomonadota; class Alphaproteobacteria; order Rhizobiales; family Rhizobiaceae; genus Pseudohoeflea. The sequence goes on from PAPH01000036.1 coordinate 7,523, forward strand.
GGTCATCTTCACAGGCCCCGGAACGTTGCCGGGCTCTGTCTCCATCTTTGTCTCCAAAGGCTTTGCCTCCAAAGGCATAGGCGACTGAGGCGGCTCGAGGGTCTTCTGGACAACCTTCGGCAGGGGCTTGGCCTTTGCCGGGATCGAGGCCGTAGCGAGCGGATCCGGAACCTCGGTCGCACCAAGAAACCTGTGGCCGCCGGTCATCCAGAACGCCGTGGCGGCAAGGAAGACCACGCCAGCGAGAAAGGCGGGACCCGCAATGGGACGGCGTGGCGCAGAGGCCGACGACACCGCCATGCCCCGCCGCGCGAACAGTTCGAGGCGCTGGCGCTCGGCCTCGAACTCAGGTGTATCGGCGTGGCGGAAAATCGGCTTGCGCGGCTCGGGCATGACGAAGGGGATGTGGAAACCTTCCGGCGCGCCGTAGCCGTCGCACGGAATGACCGTCTCGAACTCGGCCTCCTCGAACTCCACCGGATGCATCTTCCGGTCGCGCCGCGGCTTGGGCGCCTCGGGAGCCAGAAGTTCGATATCGAGGCCGTTGCGGCTGTCGCTCACCGGCATGTCGTCCTTCGCCTTTTCGCCCGCACCCCGCCAATTCCTACCGAGACGTAAACGAAAAGGGTTAATCAAACGCCAACAGCGCAAAAATCCGCCGCTTTCGTCGGCGAGTTTTACCTCGCGCGGCCCATGCGTTAAGACGATTCGGCCAAAGCACAGGGACGGACGGAACAACGTGATTCACTTCGAAAATGTCGGCTTGCGCTACGGGATGGGCCCGGAAGTCCTGAGAGACCTGACATTCGACATTCCAAAGGAATCCTTCCAGTTCCTCACCGGCCCTTCGGGCGCCGGCAAGACAACGCTGATGCGGCTTCTCTTCATGTCGCTGCAGCCGACGCGCGGGCTGGTCCGCACCTTCGGCCGCGACATATCGACGATCGGTCGCGAGGAACTGCCGCTGCTGCGCCGGCGGATCGGCATCGTCTTCCAGGATTTCCGGCTGCTCGAACATCTCACCACCTACGAGAACGTGGCGCTGCCGTTGAGAGTGCGCGGCAAGGAAGAGGCGAGCTACCGTTCAGACGTTATCGAACTGCTCAAATGGGTCGGCCTCGGCGAGCGCGTCAACGTGCTGCCGCCGGTGCTTTCGGGCGGCGAGAAGCAGCGTGTGGCGATCGCCCGCGCCCTGATTGACCGGCCCGAACTGCTGCTCGCCGACGAACCGACAGGCAATGTCGACCCGCCGATGGCGCGGCGCATCCTCTCGCTGCTGGTGCAACTCAACAAACTCGGCACCGCCGTCGTCATCGCCACCCACGATCTTACCCTGATGGACCGTTTCGAGGCACGCCGCATGATCCTCGCCGACGGCAGGCTGGAGATCATATGAGCGATTTGCCGCGCGCGGACGACCACCCGCAAGACCAGACCGGCCAGACCCGCAAGCGGCAGGCGGCGCTAAGGCCCATGGCGCCCATCGTGCCGCCCTCCAACGTTTCGGGCCGGGCGCTGATCACGGTGATCGCGATCATGGCCTTCCTCTCCTGCCTGACCGCCGGTGCCGTGACCATGGTGCGCTCGACGGCGAGCGCCTGGCAAAGCCAGATCTCACGCGAACTGACGGTGCAGCTCAAACCGGTCGAGGGACTGGAGATGGACGCCGCCCTCGAGGAGATCCGCACCGCCGCGCTCTCCGTTGCGGGCGTGGCCACCGCCTCCATCATCGATCGCGCGGCCACCGAGCGGCTGCTTTCGCCCTGGCTGGGGGACGATTTCGACATCGACGCGCTGCCCGTCCCGCGGCTGGTAATCCTGACGATCGATGAGGACAGCCCGCCTGATTACGGGACGCTGAGGACGTCGATCGCCAACGCTGTGCCGCAGGCAGCACTCGACGACCACCGCGCCTGGACCGATCGGCTTGTTGCCATGGCGCGAACCATGAGCCTGTTGGGGCTCGGCATTCTCGCGCTCATCATGGCGGCCACGGCGCTGACGGTCATCTTCGCCACCCGCGGAGCCATGGCCGGCAACCGCCACATCATCGAGGTGCTGCACTTCGTCGGCGCGGAGACCGGTTTCATTGCCCGCCAGTTCCAGCGGCGCTTCCTTTTCTTCGGCCTCAAGGGAGCTGGGATCGGCGGCGCGGCTGCGAGTTTCGTCTTTCTCTTTCTGGCAGCCTGGCAGGCGATGACGCGCGCCACGCCGCTCAACGATCAGGCTACCGCACTGTTCGGCCGTTTCCTGCTGCCCTGGAGCGGCTATCTCTGGATCGTCCTGGTGATTGCGGCGATCGCCGCCATGACCACGCTGACGTCGCGCCTGACGGTGATCCACGCGGTGCGCGAAATCGACCAGGCCCGCGCCAACCCCGGAATGGTCGACTTCAATTGACACAGCACATGCTAATAGGGGAGTGTGCACCGCCCGCCGCTCGCGGGTATTTTTCGAGAATGGGGCCTTGCCTGATTTAAGCCTACAATTGGTCTGTAACCTGCCTGATTCCCGGGGTAATCATGCACCATGAGCGTCGAGATCATTCGTCAGGCTCCGATGTCGCGGTCTAGTCTGACACTATTGCAGCGCTTGCGCCGGATCGGACACCACGTCCTCCGCGCGGCGACGGTGATGCTCGTCGTCGCCGTGGCGCTGATCGCGATCGGCTTCTTCCATTTCACCGACATGGTCGGCAATCTCGAAACCCCGGGTGACGGCGACAGATACGATGCCATCGTCGCGCTCACCGGCGGCTACCAGCGCATCGACCGGGCTCTTGAACTGCTTGAGGGCGGAGCCGGCACGCGCCTTCTGATCTCCGGGGTCAACCCGCAGACATCGGGCGACGCGATCAAGCGCGCCACCGGTGCCAATGAAGAGCTTTTCGCCTGCTGCGTCGATATCGGCTATCAGGCGCTCGACGCGATCGGCAACGCCAACGAGGCTTCGAACTGGATCCGCAAGAACGGCTTCCGTACCGTGCTGATCGTGACCAACAATTACCACATCCCGCGCAGTCTGATGGAACTCGAGGCGGTGAGCCCTGACGTTACCTTCACCGGCTATCCCGTCGCTCACACCGACCTCAGGGACGAAACCTGGCTCTCCGATCCGATGGCGATCCGCACCCTGCTGACCGAGTATTTCAAGTATTCGCTCGCGCGCGCGCGTGCCTATATCGGCACCGAGACATCGGACGGCCTGCGCGTCGGCGCGCCCGAACCGATCCCCGCCTCCACCGCCTCCGTCAACTGACAATACGGGCCGCCGGCGCGTCCACGCATTGACCGGCCTTGCCGCGAGGCTGTATTGCGGAGGCCCTCAGGCGCGGGCCCGCGTTACCCGCCGGAAGAGAAGGGGATCTGCCGGCAATGACCGTGCTTCGTTCGATACTGCTCAATGTCGCGTTCTACACCAACCTGATCGTCCGCATGATCGTGCTGAGCCCGGCCTTCTTTTTCGCCGAGCGCAAGAAAGCATGGAAGATCCCCAAGGACTGGGCAAGTTCCTCCAACTGGCTGATGGACAAGATCGCCGGCGCGACCTTCGAGATCGAAGGGCTGGAGAACCTTCCCGAGGGCGGTTTCATCTTCGCGCCAAAGCACCAGTCCTTTTGGGACACCTTCGCGCTGCTTCCCTATCTCGAGGACGCGGTCTTCATCCTCAAGCGCGAACTGACCTGGATCCCGCTCTTCGGACAGTACGTGACCAAGATGCGGATGATCCCGGTCAACCGCGCCGCCCGCGGCAAGGCGATGACCCAGGTGCTCGACCGCACCCGCCGCGAGATGGAAAAGGGCCGCCAGCTCATCATCTACCCCGAGGGCACCCGCCGCCCGCCCGGCGCGGAACCGGTCTATCGGTTCGGCATCGCCCGCCTCTACCGCGATCTTCAGGTTCCCGTCGTGCCATGCGTGATGCATCCGGGCCTGTTCTGGCCGCGCCGCAAGTTCCTGCGCTTCCCCGGCCATTTCAAGATCCGCATCCTGCCGCCGATCGAGCCTGGCATGGATCCCGACGCCTTCTTCGCGCTTCTGACGGAACTGATGGAGCGCGAGAGCGACAAGCTGCTTCTGGAGACGGTACGCGCCAACCCGCATATCCCGCTGCCGGAGGTGACGAAGAAGCGCGTCGCCGAACTGGAGGCGGCTGAAGCCGCAACCGTCTGATCAGCCGAGCCTTTTGACGACGTCCTCGAGGCCATGGTCGCGAATGCCCAGACCCTTCAGATGGGCGACGGTATTGACCACATAGTCGACATTCGGGCCGGAAGCGCCATGGGCACCGCGGACGATATCCGCCGCCTCGGCGGTCGGCAGCCGGCCGGCATATTGCACGTGATGACGGTCCACAACATAGGCGAGCGCCTGCGCCTTCTCGCCATGTTCGAGCCGGATCGGCCGAACCGTTTCGCGATAGACATGGGTGACCAGTTCACGTTCCCTGAGATAGGCGATCGTCGCCTCGCGGTGTTCACCGCGCACGAGAAAGGCGAGGCCCAGGCACGAGCCGCCGCGATCGAGTCCAAGCACAAGACCGGGCTTTTCCGGCGTGCCGCGATGGACGTGGGAAGCCACGCAGAGCGAGCGGTGAAAGCCCGAGAGCCGGGCCTTGACCGCGCGTTCGTAGACGAAACCGGGCCGCCACATCAGCGACCCGTAGCCGAACACCCACAAATCCGCCATATCATCGTTCAAAGCTTCGTCCCGAATCCCGCGCTGAAAACCGGCCGACCGACCGGAGGACCCTCCTAGCATGACAGACAATGACCAGAAACCCGATAGCGGCACGCCCTCGAAACGGCGGGGTGCCACGAGTGCGCCGGGACGCCGCATCGTCTGGCTCGGGCTGGCCGTCGTGATCATCTGTGCGCTTTACACCGCTGGCTGGTATATCTTCGCCGGGCGAATGCAGGAGCGTCTACCCGCACTGTTCGCGCTCACCGAACGCCAGGGCGTTCGCACCGAATGCACCAATGCCAGCATCACCGGCTTTCCGTTCCGGATCGGCGTCTTCTGCGACCGCACGACGATCGAATTTGCGCGCGACAACATGCGTCTGAAAGCCGGCGCACTGCGCACCGCGGCACAGGTCTACAATCCCCGCCACGTGGTGAGCGAACTCGACGGCCCGATATCGCTGACCGGCGACGAGGGACTGAATGCGCGCGCCGACTGGCAGCTTCTGCACGCGAGCACCGTCTTCGCCAATGACGGCGTCGAGCGCGCTTCGCTCGAAGGCAAGCGCGCCACCGTCTCGATCGAGGGCCCGCACCTGCCGATCACCTTCACCGGCGAATCGAGCCGGTTCGCCGCCCATGTCCGCCGCAACGGGGCCGATCTCGATCTGGCGCTCGAAACCGAAGACTTCTCGTCACCGCTGACCCTCGACACCAAGCACTTCATGCTGGACGCAACGGTGAAGGACGCGGCGAGTTTCCTTAAGGAAGGTGCCCGGCCCGATCTGCGCGGAAAGACAATCAGGCTGCACCGGATGGAATCGGAATTCGCCGAGGGCGGCATTGTCGACCTGTCCGGGGACCTCGCCATCGCCGGCAACGGTCTGGCAAGCGGCGAACTGAAGATCCGGCTCAGCGACTATCAGGCGGTCGCCGACCGCATCGGCGAAATTCAGCCGGAGCTTGCCGACCAGATCAGCCGCTTTGCGCCGCTTCTGACCGCCCTCGATACCGAGCCCGATGACGGCAGCGACACGATCACCCTGCCGCTGACCATTCGCAACGGCAACGCCTCGATCGGAATTCTGCCGCTCGGCCGGATCCCGCCGGTTCCCGCACCCTGAGGCCTGCGCCTCAGTCCTTCTTCGGTACCCGCCCGAAGTCTGGAGCCGCCGTATCCTGGCCTGCCTCGATGATCGAGCGGCGGACATGACGGGTATGGGTGAAGAGATCGAACAGCTTGTCGCCGTCGCCCCAGCGGATGGCACGCTGCAAGGAGGCGAGATCCTCTGAAAAACGCGACAGCATTTCCAGGATCGCATCCTTGTTGTGCAGGCAGACGTCGCGCCACATGGTGGGATCGGACGCCGCCAGACGGGTGAAGTCGCGGAAACCTGAGGCCGAATACTTGATGACCTCGGATTCGGTCACCGTCTCTAGATCGTCCGCCGTGCCGACGATGTTGTAGGCGATGATGTGCGGCAGGTGAGAGACGATGGCGAGCACCTTGTCATGGTGCGCCTTGTCCATGATGTCGACCTGCGAGCCGCAGGCCTCCCAGAATTCGGTAAGCTTGGCGAGCGCCGCCTCGTCCGTGCCCGGCAGCGGCGTAAAGATGCACCACTTGTTCTCGAAGAGTTCGGGAAATCCGGCTTCGGGACCGGAATGCTCGGTGCCCGCCAGCGGGTGACCGGGGATGAAGTGCACACCCTCGGGCACATGCGGTTCCATTTGCGCGATCACCGAAGCTTTGGTCGAGCCCACATCGGTCAGCGTCGCGCCCGGCTTGAGAGAGCCCGCGATCTCCTTCGCCACCGCACCCGACGCGCCGACCGGCACCGAGACGATGACGAGGTCGGCATCCGTGACCGCTGCCGCGCTCGAGGTCGAATAGCTGTCGCCCAGGCCGAGCTTGCGCGCTGTTTCCAGCGTTTCCGCGCTGCGCGTGGCGATCGAGATTTCGCGCGCCAGCCCCTTCTGCCGGATCACCCGGGCCAGAGAAGAGCCGATCAGGCCGATGCCGATCAGCGCGATCTTGTCGTAAACGATACCGGACATCTAACCCGCCATGAATTCCTTGAGGGCCGCGATCGCGGCGATATTGGCTTCCTCGGTGCCGATGGTCATGCGCAGCGCGTTGGGCAGGCCGTAACCGGCCACCCGCCTGAGCACGAGCCCGCGCGCCGTCAGGAAGTCGTCGGCAGCCCCCGCATCCTTGCCCTCGGGGAAGTGAATGAGCACGAAATTGCCGACCGACGGCGTGACATCGAGCCCGATGGCGCGAAATTCCTCCGTCAGCCGCGGCAGCCAGGTCTCGTTGTGCGCTACCGCCGCTTCCAAGTGAGCCTTGTCGGCGACTGCCGCCTCGCCGGCGGCCAGCGCGATTGCGTTGACGTTGAACGGCCCGCGCACGCGGTTAACCGCGTCGACGACATGGGCGGGCGCATACATCCAGCCGAGCCGCAGGCCAGCCAGCCCGTGGATCTTGGAAAACGTCCGCGTCATAACGACGTTCTGGTTCTCGCCGACGAGCTCGACACCCGCCTCGTAATCGTTGCGGCGGACATATTCCGCATAAGCCGCGTCGATGACGAGAAGCGTCGACTTCGGCAAGCCGGCCTGCAATCGGCGAACTTCCTGGAACGGAACATAGGTGCCGGTCGGATTGTTCGGATTGGCGAGGAAGACCATCTTCGTCTTTTCCGTCACTGCCGCGAGAATCGCGTCGACGTCCGCCGTCAGATCGGTCTCGAGCACCTCGACGGGCGTTGCGCCGGCGGCGAGGATCTGGATCTTGTAGACGAGGAAACCGTGCTCGGTGAAAATGGCCTCGTCGCCCGGCGCCAGATAGGTCTGGCACAACAGACCGAGCAACTCGTCCGACCCGTTTGAACACAGGATATTGTCCGGGTTGAGCCGGTGCGCCCGGCCGATCGCCTGACGCAGGCCGTAGGCTGAACCATCCGGATAGTATTGCGGCGCCCTCGCCGCTTCCGCGATCGCGGCGGCGACAGCCGGGCTCGCGCCGAGCGGCGTCTCGTTGGAGGAGAGCTTGTGGATCCGCGCCGCGCCCGGCGCCTTGGAGCGCCCCGGCACGTAAGCCGCGATGTCCATGATGCCGCCGTGCGGGGCGGGTCTGTCCTGACTGGTCATCTTCTCTGGGTTCCCGGATGAGGATGCCGGGCGGAATATCCTCTTGCGCCGGGATTGTCGAGTGGAGCGCCGCTGTGGGGCCTGCGCCCGGTCAGCGTGGGAGCCGTTCCCTCACCGCCCGCGTGGGATGCGGCGAGAGCACGGGAACGAAGACCCGGCGCGACGATCGGGCGGCGACCGGAATACCCTGGTAGAGCCGCTTCTGCGCTTCCACCACGATGGCGCCGGCAAAAGCCGGCCACAGCCTGCGGCCGATCCGTTCGAACCCCATGCGAAGCCGCCTGATCAACGGCAGGTTGGAGGGCGGAAAGAACAGCGCCTCGGTCACTGCGCCCGGCGTGAAATTGGTTTCCCGCAGAAGCCGCGTCATCTGCCCGCGCGAATAGGGTCGCCCCGCGCCGAAGGGGGTATGCTCGAAACGGGCCCATACCCCGCGCCGGTTGGGGGCCACGATGACGAGCCGGCCGCCCGGCGCCAGAATGCGCCAGACTTCCTTCAGGCTTTCGCGCGGATCCTCGGCGAACTCGAGCGAGTGCACCATCAGCACCCTGTCGATCGAGGCGTCGGGCAGCGGCAGTTCCTCTTCGAAGACGAGTACGGTGGAGGACGGCCGGCCCATTGGCCAGTTCACCGCCCCCTGCCCCGCCGGCATGAAGGCGAAGGTGCGCTCGGCGTCGGGTCCGAAGCGGTCGAGATAGGGCACTGTATAGCCGAGCCCGACCAGCCGCTCGCCCGGGAGGTCAGCCCATATCCCGGAGAGCGCCATCGAAACGGCCTGCGCGGCCTGCACGCCAAGCTTCGAATGATAGAACTCGCGGAGATCGACGATGTCCGTATGCATGGGATGAACCTAGTCTTCGCACCTTCTCAGGACAAGTGTGGGCATGCCGCCGCGACAGGGTGACGTCGGAACGGTTGACGGCTACACTCGTTGTCAGCCGCAGGGGGAGAGCACGCGCCGGAGAATTCCGTGGTCGCGTCAAATCGGGAGATTGAACGTGAAGACCCTATTGATCGAGCAGTTCACCTGTCGGCAGGACAATTTCGGCGTGCTGGTGCACGACCCGATGACCGGTGACACGGCGGCGATCGACGCACCGGACGCAGCGGCGATCGAGAGCCATCTCGACCAGTCGGACTGGCGGCTCACGCACCTGCTGATCACTCACCACCACACCGACCATGTCGAGGGCATTCCGGCACTCAGGGAGAAATACGATCCGCTGGTGATCGGGCCCGAGCCGGAAGCCTCGAAGATTTCCGGGCTGGACGAAACCTACGGCGACGGCGATCATTTCACCTTCGCCGGCCGCAGGGTCGACGTCATCCACACGCCTGGCCATACGCTGGGGCACGTCTGCTACCATATTCCAGAGGAAAAGCTGCTTTTCGCTGCCGACACGCTGTTCGCTCTTGGCTGCGGCCGGCTGTTCGAGGGCACGCCGAAGGACATGTGGACCTCGCTCAAGAAGCTGATGGCACTGCCGGACGACACCACCATCTATTGCGGCCACGAATACACGCTCGCCAATGCGCGCTTCGCCATGAGTGTGGACCCGGGCAACTCCGCGCTCGCCGAACGCTTCGAGCGCATCACCGAGATGCGCGATAAGGGTATCGCCACCCTGCCGACCGCCATGGGCTACGAGAAGCGCACCAACCCGTTCCTCAGGCCCGACGATTCGAAAATCCGCGCCCATCTCGGCATGAAGGACGCAAGCGACGAGGAGGTCTTCGCCGAGCTCCGCCGCCGCAAGGACAATTTCTGAGATGACATTCGATGCCGGCCTGACGCCGGAAGAAATCATCGAAACGCTCGGCATGGCCCCGCATCCGGAAGGCGGCCACTATGTGGAGACGTTCCGCGACGAAGCGGGCGGCGGGCGCGGCCATTCCACCGCGATATACTATCTGCTTGGGGCCGGCGAGCGTTCGCACTGGCACCGGGTGACCGATGCAAGCGAAGTCTGGCACTGGCACGCCGGCGGACCGCTGAAACTCTCGCTTGCCGCACCGGGCGTATCAGCGACCGACCACACACTCGGCATCGATCTGGCAAAGGGCCAACGGCCGCAGATTGTCGTGCCGGCGAATTGGTGGCAATCGGCGGAGCCGCTGGGCGCATGGACGCTGGTCGGCTGCACCGTGGCGCCGGGTTTCGAGTTTTCCAGCTTCGAGATGGCACCGCCGGACTGGACGCCGACCGACGGCTGATTTCAGGCCATGAACCCGTAGAGGATCATCGCCTGACCGGCAAAATAGAGGATCCAGACGGCGGGCGCAGTGGCTTTGAGGATGCCGTGGTCGTCGGGCAGCAGGAATTTCTCCGCCCCGAGGATCGCGTCCGACGCCATGAAGAGTGCGGCTCCGAGAAGAACCAGTCCGCCCATCGTCGCCGCGCCGAAACCCATCACCGCGATCGCCAGCACATAGATGGAGACCGGAACCGCGAGCTGCGCGGCGTTGCCCACCAGATAGCCGCCATAGGCGAGCGAGAAGATGACGACAGCCGCGAGCACGAGCATAGAGACCGCGCCCCAGCCCGCCCCATGGGTGAAGAAGACGAGCGCATAGGCGATATGGGCGAGAAGAAAGCTTGCCAGCCCCGCCAGAAACGAGATCTCCCCCTCCTGCGCCAGGCAGGCGTCGCCGAGCGCCGACAGCGCAAGCGCCGCGACCAGCAGCCCCGGCGCGCCGGTCACGAAGGCGATGATCGCGAAGATCGACAGCGGCAGCGTCTTGATCACCGTGCGCAGGAGCGAGGGCGATTGCCGCGCATAGGGCAGGTAGACGGCAGCCGGGACGGCGGCGGCCACCGCCATCATATCGACCATCACGCTCATGCGGGCCTTCTCCCTCTTCGCATGATCAGGTTTTTCGCCGCCAGCGCCGCTCCGCCGGTGATCAGCAGGCAGGCCGCAAGAATGGCGGGCGTGGCCTTGCCGAAGCCGAAGGCGATGAGAATGAGCGTCGACAGAAGCGGCGCGGCATAGCTCGACGCGCCGAGAACCTGGATGTCGCCATGCTTGACCCCGTGGTCCCAGGCGTAAAAGGCTGCGCCTACCGGCCCGAGCCCGAGGCCGAACACGGCGAGCCATTGCATCGCCCCCTCCGGCCAGACGGTGGTCTCGAGCGCCAGATGGGCCAGTAGCGAGAGAACCGAGGTCGCCGCGCAGAAGCCGGTGACGACATCCGTCGGCACCGAACCATAGCGGCGCGACAGAAGCGAATAGCCCGACCAGGTGAAGGCGCAGAGAATTGCCGCGATATAGCCGATCGGGTTGCCCCCGCCACCGATCGCCGCCTCGCCGCGGCTCGTCAGGATCAGAACCGTTCCGGCGAGCCCCATCAGCGCGCCCACCAGGTGATGCCAGCCGAGTTTCTCGCCCGGCAGCAGCGCCGAGCCGACGACGATCAAGAGCGGCCAGAGATAGGCGATCAGCCCGGCTTCCACCGCCGGCGCGTTTCTCAGCGCCGTGAAATAAAGGAAATGATAGCCGAAAAGCCCGACGATCCCGAGCGTCCAGACCGCAAGCGGCTGGCGCAGCGATTTCAGCCGGACGGGGTCGCGCACAATCGCGACGACGCCGAGCGAGGCGCCGATGGCGAAACACATCGCGTTCATCTGGAACGGTGGCACCGCGCCCGAGGCGGCTGTGAACAGCGCCAGAAGCGCCCACATGAGAATGGCAGAAAAGCCGATCAGCGTCGAAAACATCAATGAACCGCCGCCCGAAGCGAGCCCCCGCCCCGGCACCTGTTGAAAATACGGTTGGTTCTAGAGCAATTTCGGTTTTGACGGAATCGGCAAAATCGGAATGCCCCCTACCGCTTAAGGGAAGCAGGGGGTTCGAAGCATCAGGGTCGGTCGGGACCTAGCTGCCGAAGCGCGAGGCCGAGACGACGACGCGGCCGACCTTGGTGGGGATCTTCGCGTAGACCGGCGCCATGTAGCCGCCTTCGGGATGGCGCGCGAACCATACCTCGATACCGGTGAGGTTGCGGACGTAATCGATCGAGGAATTGTCCTTGCGATAGCCGCTCTTGGGCACGAAGCGCACCGAGCAGACGGTGGCCTCACCCGAAAACCCGTTTGTGGAGAACGGCCGCTTTCCCGCCGGCGAGAGCTTGAGATCGAAGCGCGATTCCCCGTCGAAGACGGCCACGGTCTGCGGACAGGGCTTTTCACCCTTGGGAAAGACAAGGCTCGCCAACGGATCGACGACCGAGCGCTTGTGCGAAGCCGGAACCGGAATCCAGGATTTGGGCAGCTTCTTCTTCGGCTCGATAGTCGCCGAGCGGACAGTCCCGTTGCGCGCGGTGAAGGCCGCGCGATTGGCCTTGCTGCCGGAGGTATATTTCACCTCGAAGGAATTGGCCTGGAACCGGTCACCGGCAATCCGGCCCTTCGAGGTGATGGTACCGCGCGTCGGCTCGATCACTTCGGCGATAAACGACGTCTTCAGCGAGCCCGATATTGTGTAGTCGCGTCCGTCGAGTTTGGTCCGAAACGACAGGCTGGCAATAGGGATCCCCAGAAGAGAGACGGAATAGTCCGTCCTGTCCCCCGCGCTCTGGGCGACGGCCGCGGGCTGGGAAAGGAAGAGAAGGGACGCAGAAACAAGCGCCGCCGTCGTTGCAAGCCGATACCTTTTCACTGTCTTTGCGCTCCACGCGTATGTGTCATGATCGCCACTCGCACCCGATTGCGGCAATTCCGCGCCCGGAACCCGTAAAAATAGGGCCCTTGCGCGTGATATCGACCGTCCCTTATGGCTTGACGGCGGGAAGCGTCTTGACTATAGACACCCGACTTTCCGAGAAAAGCCTGAAGCCATACGGGCGCGCGGACGATGCGCAGCCGATGGTCAAGGCGTAAAGAAAACAATAGGTGCGATATGTCCCGTAGCTGCGAATTGACCGGCAAGGCCGTGCTGACCGGAAACAATGTCAGCCACGCCAACAACAAGACCCGTCGCCGGTTCCTGCCGAACCTGTGCAACGTCACGCTGATTTCCGATGCCCTCGGCCAGAGCTTCCGCCTGCGGGTTTCCGCGGCTGCCCTGCGCACCGTCGAGCATCGTGGCGGCCTCGACGCGTTCCTCGCCAAGGCGAACGAGAACGAACTGTCGATGCGCGCACGTCTGCTCAAGCGTCAGATTTCCAAGAAGCTGGCCGAACAGGCCGCCTGAAACTGACCGCTTCCAGCGACTTCGAGCGGGCCTGACGGCCCGCTTTTTTCTTTCAAGCCGCGGCCCCGGCCTCCGGGACTGCATCATCCGCAACTGGTGGCATCACCCAGGATAAAAAAATGCGTAGCAAAACCGCGTCCGTACTCCCGTTCATTCTCGCCATGGCACTCGTCGTCGTGGCCTCCAACGTTCTCGTCCAGTTCCCCGTTGAGGGAACCGTCGGGCCGCTGTCGCTTGCCGACATCCTGACCTGGGGGGCGTTCACATATCCCTTCGCCTTCCTCGTCACCGACCTCGCCAACCGGCGTTTCGGCCCGGCTTTCGCCCGAAAGGTGGTCTTGGCCGGCTTCGTCGTCGCCGTGATCTGCTCGCTCGTCATCCCGCCGTGGCTCTACGGCATGGGCATCGGCTTCGAGAGCGAACCCGGCCGGCTTGCCCGCATCGCAGCCGCCTCGGGCGCGGCCTTCCTTTTCGCCCAGCTTCTCGACGTGACCATCTTCAACGGGCTGCGCCGGCAGAGCTGGTGGCGCGCGCCGGTGGTGTCCTCGCTGCTCGGTTCGGTGATCGATACCGCGATCTTCTTCTCGATCGCGTTTGCCGCGCTCTTCGCCTTTGCGGGTCCCGGCGACGGTTTCGCCTCGGAAACAGCACCGCTTCTCGGCGTCTTCGGCCTCGAGGCCCCGCGCTGGGTTTCCTGGGCCGTCGGCGACCTGTCGGTGAAGCTCGCGATCGCCGTGCTGGCGCTGATCCCCTACCGGCTGATCATGGCCCGCTTCGCCGCACCCGCCGCGCAGCCGGCCTGAGCTGACAAGCGCGGGCGCTCTCCGCAGCCCCTCCCTCCCCGTTTTGAGGGGAGGGATCGAGGGTGGGGGTCGCGAGCGTTAGCGAGCCGGGATAGAGACAGCCCCCACCCGCTCTGTCCCCGCTGCGCCGGGCCAATCGCGTGCCTTCCCCTCAAGGGGGAGGCAAACAGGCATCAGCAGCCGTCCCGCAAAGCCTACTCGACCAGCTTGAACTCCAGCAGCAGATTGCGCTGCAGGATCGAGTGGTTGTCGTCGGAGATCAGCGTGAGATAGGAGACGCCGTCCGCATCGGTCGAGACGGCGAGGCCTTCCATATTGTCGATCTGGTAGCCGAAATCGGCGTCGAGCAGCACTTCTCCCTCGACGGTGGCGCCCGGCTTGATGCTCTCGCCGGGAAGGCGGCGGATACGCATGCCGAGACCGCCGGCGATCGAGAAGCGCCGCTCGAGCAGCACCAGATCGCCGTCAGGCAGAAAATCACCGTCGGTGATGTCGAAAGGCGGCGTGCGCTTGACGTAGAAGATCCCCTTCTTCGGTCCATCGAGGATGGCTGCAAAGACATTGCCGTCCCTGTTGAGGGACCGCTCCGAGACGGTGACGGCCGCGCCGTCGAGCGGGCTGCCCGCAGGAGCCACGACGACTGTCTCCAGACCGCGATTGTCGCGCAGTTCACGTTTGGGAATAAGGATCGGAATCGAGCCGATTGGCAGCGACTCTCCGGGCGACCTGGCGTCGTAGACGTCGATCCGGTGGTCGCGCTCGAAGCTGACGAGCAGCCGGTCGCCCTGGATGGCCAGCCCCTCGGCATCCATCTGCCACTTCGCCTTGTGGACGTCGCCGTCTCGCGAATACATCGTCGAGATCGAGAAATCGGCGATACCCGCGGGCCGTCCATCGGCGTCGCGCTCGATGCGTCCGGCATACCACTGGCCGGTATCCATGACGCCGATGAAGCTGGAACGGTCTGCCGCGAGCCGGATCGAGGACATGGCGCCGAGATCGATGGTGGAGGCTGTCAGTTCGAGCCCGCCGACGAATTCCACTCCGCCAAAACGGGTCTCTTCGGAGCCGACCTTGAAATGCTCGATGACCCGCGACTTGACCGGAAAGCGAACAGGATCCGCATGGGCAACGGTGAATAGGGAAGCAGCGAGAAGCGCGCCGGCAAGTCCGGCAACATGTCGGTTACGGAGTACCCCCGACAGCCCGCCGCTCACGCCGATCGTCTCAGCCGGCGGAAGGCGGGATCCTCGTTCTCGTCGGCGAAGAGTTCGGCCAACTGCTCGGTCATCGCGCCGGCCAGTTCCTCGGCATCGACGATGGTCACCGCGCGGCGATAATAGCGGGTCACGTCGTGGCCGATGCCGATCGCCAGCAGTTCGACTGGCGAGCGTGTCTCGATCTCCTCGATCACCGCGCGGAGGTGGCGTTCGAGATAATTGCCGGAATTGACCGAAAGCGTGGAATCGTCGACCGGCGCGCCGTCGGAGATCATCATCAGGATCTGCCGCTGCTCGGGCCGTCTGAGTAGCCGCTGGTGCGCCCAGATCAGCGCCTCGCCGTCGATGTTTTCCTTGAGCAGCCCCTCGCGCATCATCAGGCCGAGATTGCGCCGGGCGCGCCGCCATGGTGCATCCGCAGACTTGTAGACGATGTGGCGCAGATCGTTGAGGCGACCGGGCGATCCGGGCTTGCCGTTCTGAAGCCACTTCTCGCGCGCCTGACCGCCCTTCCAGGCCTTGGTGGTGAAGCCGAGGATCTCGACCTTCACGCCGCAGCGTTCGAGCGTGCGGGCGAGAATATCGGCGCATGTGGCGGCCACAGTGATCGGACGACCGCGCATGGACCCGGAATTGTCGATCACCAGCGTGACGACGGTATCGCGGAAATTGGTGTCGCGCTCCATCTTGTAGGAGAGCGGCTGCATGGGATCCATGATCAGGCGCGACAGCCGCGCGGGATCGAGATAGCCCTCTTCGAGGTCGAAGTCCCAGGCGCGGTTCTGCTGCGCCATCAGCCGGCGCTGGAGCCGGTTGGCAAGCCGCCCGACGACACCCTGCAGATGCGCAAGCTGCTTGTCGAGAAACGCCCTGAGACGATCAAGTTCGGCTTCGTCGCACAGTTCGTCAGCCGAGGTCTCCTCGTCGAACTCGGTGGTGTAAACCTTGTAGTCGACCTTCTCGTTGATCTCCGAGAAGGGCTGCGAGGGACGCTTGGTCTCACCCGGCGTTTCGGCATCCTCGTCCTGATCGAGATCGTCGTCGCCGACTTCGGCTCCGTCCATCTCGCCGGTTTCCGACTGATCGTCGGCAGAATCGCTTTCCTCGGCGGGTGCGGATTCCTGCCCCGCCTCGTCCTCGACCGGCTCGTCGCTTTCTTCCTCGCTGCGCGGCTGGTCGTCGTCGGACGTATCGTCCTCGTCCTGGCTCTCGTCGTTCGAGCCGTAATCCTCGGCCATGTCCATGGCCGAGAGCATCTCGCGCACGACGCGGGCGAATTTCTCCTGATCCTCGATCGAGCCGGACAGACCGTCGAGCATCGAGCCGGCCTTCTCCTCGATCCAGTCGCGCCAGAGGTCGACGACCTGGCCGGAATTCTCAGGCGGCTTGAGGCCGGTCAGCTTCTCGCGCACCATGAGCGCCAGAGCCTCTTCGAGCGGCGCATCCTCGCGCGCAGTCACGGACGCATAGTTGGCACGCTCGTATTTGTTCTCGAGCATCGAGGTGATGTTGTCGGCCACGCCCGCCATGCGGTTGGCGCCGATCGATTCGACACGCGCCTGTTCGACCGCGTCGTAGATCGCGCGCGCTTCCGGGCCTTCCGGCGCCATCATCGCGTGGACGCGATTGTCGTGGCAGGCCTTGCGCAGCGCCATGGAATCGCCAAGCCCGCGCGACACCGAGACGTCATTGCGTGTGGCCCGCTTGGGCAGGTCGGGCAGACGCGCCTGATGATCGGTCAGCCCGGACGGTCACCCGAGAACGTAACGTCGAGACTGGCATCGCCGGCAATGGCGCGCATACAGCCCGTCAGCGCCCTCTTGAAGGGCTCCGTATCGGCAGCTTTCTTACCGGTCGGTCTCTTATTGTCGCCAATTGTCGACATGCATTAGTTCCTGATGACATTCATTGGGACGAAAGATCAACGTTCTCGATCGTGTGCCCCGATAGAAGAACCGCTCCCTTGTCGACCGCCTCAAGATGAAGGGCCGTGATACCCTGATACATTCCGGCATATTCAACCGTGAAAAAGCCGTCGATTTGGTAGACACCGTGAATGAGACTGAAATCCTTCGAGAAATGGAGATTATGGTCCCCATCGTCTGTAAAGATGGACAGGCCTTCTTCATCCTCAGTCGATCCCACGGCGCCACCATTGGCGTCCACTGAAATCCGCAGACCTATGACTTCGTCCTCAGTCGCTTCGAGTTGCGCTGCCAGGGCCGAGAAAGTGGCAGGCGTCATCTCGCCCTCATAGCGACGAATGACTGAAGACGCAGCACGACCTTGGATCGGCCAGACCGAAGTCACGGCGGACGCGGCAATAAAAGAGCGACGATTGATCATGTCGGTTCCTCCCTTGGCGCGATAGTGCCGCCATCTCTGTCAGTCTGGCAAGCTCATGTGCTCTAGCAATTCAGCCGGCGTTCAACTCGCTGCATCGAGAACGATGTTCGCGGCACTTTCCTTCAACTCCACGCCGAAGGCGCGCTGATAGTGCTCAGCTACAAGCGAACGCTCGAGTTCGTCGCACTTGTTGAGGAAGGTCAGGCGGAAGGCGAGCGCCACATCACCGAAGATGCGTGCGTTTTCAGCCCAGGTGATCACGGTACGCGGGCTCATCACCGTCGACAGATCGCCATTCATGAAGGACGAGCGGGTCATGTCGGCCACGCGCACCATCGCCGAAACCGTCTTGCGGCCTTCCTCGGTGTCGAATTCCTTCACCTTGGAGACGACGATGCCGACTTCGTTGTCATGCGGCAGATAGTTGAGCGTGGTCACGATCGACCAGCGGTCCATCTGCGCCTGGTTGATCTGCTGGGTACCGTGATAAAGGCCGGTCGTATCACCCAGGCCCACGGTGTTGGCGGTCGCGAACAGGCGGAAGGCCGGGTGCGGGCGAATGACGCGGCTCTGGTCGAGCAGCGTCAGACGGCCCGAGGATTCGAGCACCCGCTGGATCACGAACATCACGTCCGGCCGGCCGGCGTCATATTCGTCGAACACCAGCGCGACGTTGTTCTGATAGGCCCAGGGCAGAATGCCATCCTTGAACTCGGTGACCTGCAGACCGTCCTTGACCACGATGGCATCCTTGCCGACGAGGTCGATACGGCTGACATGGCTGTCGAGGTTGACGCGCACGCAGGGCCAGTTCAGGCGGGCGGCCACCTGCTCGATATGGGTGGATTTACCCGTGCCGTGGAAACC
>PAPH01000037.1 GCA_002709005.1 Hyphomicrobiales bacterium
GACGCCGCGAGAACCGCGGCCGGGAAGACGAGCGCGACAGCGAATTCGTCGACAAGCTCGTCCACATCAACCGCGTCGCGAAGGTCGTCAAGGGCGGCCGTCGCTTCGGTTTCGCAGCACTCGTCGTCGTTGGCGACCAGAAGGGCCGCGTTGGCTTCGGTCACGGCAAGGCGCGCGAAGTGCCGGAAGCTATCCGCAAGGCGACTGAAGCCGCCAAGCGCGACATGATCTTCGTTCCGCTGCGTTCGGGCCGGACCCTGCACCACGACGTGCATGGCCGTCACGGCGCCGGCAAGGTCCTTCTCCGTTCGGCCAAGCCTGGTACCGGCATCATCGCCGGTGGCCCGATGCGTGCAGTGTTCGAAACGCTCGGCATGCACGACGTTGTCGCCAAGTCGACCGGCTCGTCCAACCCATACAACATGGTGCGCGCCACCTTCGATGCTCTGAAGAACCAGATGCACCCGAAGGACATCGCCGCTCAGCGTGGTCTGAAATACGCCACCCTCCAAGAGCGCCGCGCCCACGTTGTTGGCAACGAAGACTAATCCGGGCATCTCGCCTGACTTTTTGAGGAGCCTGTCCAATGGCTGATACCAAAAAAGGCAAGACGGTCACTGTCGAACAGATCGGCAGCCCGATCCGTCGCCCGGGCGCTCAACGTGCTACGTTGATCGGCTTGGGGCTGAACAAATTGCACCGTGTCCGTACGCTCGAGGATACGCCGTCTGTGCGCGGCATGATCCGTACCGTCGGCCACCTCGTCCGCGTTGTGGACGAGAAGTGAATTCCGGAGTTGCGATCATGAAACTCAACGACATCAAAGACAACGAAGGCGCAACCAAGCCCCGCAAGCGGGTTGGTCGCGGCATCGGCTCGGGCCTCGGCAAGACCGGCGGCCGGGGTGTGAAGGGTCAGAAGTCGCGTAGCGGCGTCTCGATCAACGGCTTCGAAGGCGGTCAGATGCCGATCTACCGCCGGCTTCCGAAGCGCGGCTTCAAGAACATCTTCGCCAGCGACTTCAACGTCGTGTCGCTCGGCCGGATCCAGACCGCAATCGACGCCGGCAAGCTTGACGGCAAGGCAACGGTCGATGCTGAAGCGCTCAAGGGCGCAGGCGTGATCCGCCGCGTCAAGGACGGCGTCCGCGTCGTTGCTGACGGTGAACTGAAGACCAAGGTCGCCCTCAAGGTGGCCGGTGCGTCGAAGTCCGCGGTCGAGAAGATCGAGAAGGCCGGCGCGTCTATCGAAGTTCTCGCAGCCGCCAAGTCGGCCGAATAAGACAAATACCAACCGCCCGGTGCTTCACATCGGGCGGTTTTCCACCCATATGGGAGATCGGCCGGCGCAGTTTTCGCGCGATTGAGGGGCCGGGGCAGGGCGAGAGCACCGTTTGATCGGCACAGGTCTCGTCCGCGACAACAGAATTTGATCCGGCGGAGCCGCTGTTCCAGCCTCCGGTCGGAGCTTGGAGATCTCCATGGCATCAGCCGCCGAACAGCTCGCAGCAAATCTGAATTTCTCCGCCTTCTCCAAGGCGGAAGACCTCAAGAAGCGCATCTGGTTTACCCTGGGTGCGCTTTTGGTCTATCGGCTGGGCACCTATATCCCGCTGCCCGGTATCAACCCCGCTGCCTTTTCGCAGGCCTTCCAGGGCCAGGCAGGGGGCATCCTCGGCGTCTTCAACATGTTCTCCGGTGGCGCGGTCGCTCGCATGGCGATCTTTGCGCTCGGGATCATGCCTTACATTTCCGCCTCCATCATCATCCAGCTGATGACGTCGGTCGTTCCGTCGCTCGAGCAGCTGAAGAAGGAAGGCGAGCAGGGCCGCAAGGTCATCAACCAGTACACCCGTTACGGTACGGTGCTTCTCGCCACGCTGCAGGCCTACGGCATTGCGGTCGGGCTCGAGGGCGGCAACAACATCGTTACCGAACCGGGCTGGTTCTTCCGCATTTCCACGGTTCTGACGCTTGTCGGCGGCACCATGTTCCTGATGTGGCTGGGTGAGCAGATCACTTCGCGCGGCATCGGTAACGGCATCTCGCTCATCATCTTCGCGGGCATCGTGGCGGCGCTTCCGAATGCCATTGCCGGCACACTGGAGCTTGGCCGTACCGGCGCTCTGTCCACCGGTCTCATCATCGTGGTGATTCTCGTGGCGGTCGCCTGCATCGCCTTCATCGTGTTCATCGAACGCGCGCAGCGGCGGCTGATTATCCAGTATCCGAAGCGTCAGGTCGGTTCGCGCATGTTCCAGGGCGACACTTCGCACCTGCCGCTCAAGCTCAACACCGCCGGTGTTATCCCGCCGATCTTTGCGTCGTCGCTGCTGCTGCTGCCGGCCACGATCGCGGGCTTTTCGAACACCACCGAGCTTCCGGGCTGGGCAAGTGCGGTGCTGGCATCGCTTGGTCACGGCCAGCCGCTCTATATGCTCTTCTATGCAGGTATGATCGGCTTCTTCGCCTTCTTCTACACGGCTATCGTGTTCAATCCGAAGGACACGGCGGATAACCTCAAGCAGCATGGCGGCTTCATTCCGGGTATCCGTCCGGGCGAGCGGACCGCGCAGTACATCGACTACGTGCTGACCCGTATCACCGTGATCGGCGCGATCTACCTCATTCTCGTGTGTCTCTTACCCGAATTTCTAATCGCGCAGACTGGCGTTCCGTTCTATCTGGGTGGTACGTCGCTGCTGATCGTCGTCAGCGTGACGCTCGATACGGTTGCACAGATACAGGGACATCTGATTGCCCAGCAGTATGAAGGGCTGATCAAGAAGTCCAAACTCCGGGGAGGAAAACGGGGACGATGAGACTTATTCTTCTGGGTCCGCCGGGGGCGGGCAAGGGTACCCAGGCTCAGCGGCTTGTTGAAAAGCACGGCATTCCGCAGCTCTCGACCGGCGACATGCTTCGTGCCGCCGTTCAGGCCGAGACTGAAGTCGGGTTGAAGGCCAAGGCCGTGATGGATGCGGGTGAGCTCGTATCCGACGCCATCGTCAATGCCATCGTTTCCGAGCGAATCGATGCGGAAGATTGCGCAAACGGGTTCATCCTGGATGGCTATCCGCGCACTCTCGCCCAAGCTGATGCCGTCGCCGAGATGCTTTCCGCCAAGGGAATCAATCTCGATGTCGTCATCGAACTGGTAGTCGACGACAAGCAGATGGTGGGCCGAATCCTCAAGCGCGCCGATGAGGCACGCGCCGCCGGCCAGCCCGTCCGCAAGGACGACAATGCCGAGGTTTATGACGAGCGTCTGCGGGAATACTACAAGAAGACCGCGCCGCTTATCGGTTACTACCATGCCAAGGGCCTTCTTACGGGCGTAGACGGTATGCAGTCGATCGATCAAGTAACCGCCGATATCGAAGCCATCCTGGCAAAGTATCAGGCTTGAAACAGGACGCGGGGGAGTTGACTTTTCTCCTCCGAGTCCGGTAAAGACCGCGCAACTCGCGACACAACTGCGATCAGCGCGTCTCTCCGGGGATTCGGGGAAACGTTCCTGATCGCTATATTTGTGCCGGGAATTTAGCGCACACGCCCGCGGCTCTGCCGCGATGAACGAAGAAAACCGGAGCAATCCGGAATCAAGGAGTAGAGACGTGGCCCGTATTGCTGGCGTCAACATCCCGACCAACAAGCGCGTTATCATCGCGCTGACCTATATCCACGGCATCGGCGATCGTTTCGCCAAGGAAATCGTGGAGAAGGTGGGTATCCCGTTGGAGCGTCGCGTGAGCGAACTCTCCGATGCAGAAGTCCTGCAGATCCGTGAAACCATCGACCGCGACTACCAGGTCGAAGGTGACCTGCGCCGTGAGCACTCGATGAACGTCAAGCGCCTCATGGACCTGGGTTGCTACCGCGGCCTGCGTCATCGTCGTGGCCTTCCGGTTCACGGCCAGCGCACGCACACCAATGCCCGTACCCGCAAGGGCCCGGCAAAGGCGATTGCAGGCAAGAAGAAGTAATTCGAAAGCGATTAGCTAAATAGCGATTAGCGAATAGCAGGGTAACCGTATTCGCCATTTGCTACTTCCTATTCGCTTTCTTGGGTGTAGCCGCTGGAAATACGGCGGTGCAGATATCGTTTGAAAGGTAAAACATGGCCAAGGAAGCCGCACGCGTCCGTCGTCGCGAACGCAAGAATATCTCGTCGGGCGTTGCCCACGTGAACTCGACCTTCAACAACACCATGATCACGATCACGGATGCCCAGGGCAACGCGATCTCCTGGTCGTCGGCTGGTTCGAAGGGCTTCAAGGGTTCGCGTAAGTCGACCCCGTTCGCTGCACAGATGGCTGCTGAAGATGCTGCCAAAAAGGCTCAGGAACACGGCATGAAATCGCTGGAAGTCGAAGTTTGCGGACCCGGTTCGGGTCGCGAATCGGCTCTGCGCGCCCTGCAGGCTGCCGGCTTCACCATCACCTCGATCCGTGATGTGACGCCGATCCCGCACAATGGCTGCCGCCCGCGCAAGAAGCGCCGCGTCTGATCCACTGGCGTTCTGACCCGTCGAGCCTTCGAGGCATCCGGCGGGTCCGTCTCTTATGACCGTCACGATTGGATAGTGGCGGCAACGGAAGGCAAACAACATGATTCAGAAAAACTGGCAGGAACTGATCAAGCCGAACAAGGTCGAGTTCACCGCTTCGGGCCGCACCAAGGCGACCGTCGTTGCGGAACCGCTCGAGCGTGGTTTCGGCCTGACGCTCGGCAACGCGCTGCGTCGCGTTCTGCTGTCCTCGCTCCGCGGCGCTGCCGTGACTGCGGTTCAGATCGACGGCGTTCTGCATGAGTTCTCTTCGATCCCCGGTGTTCGCGAAGATGTCACCGACATCGTTCTCAACATCAAGGAAATCGCTGTTGCCATGGAAGGCGACGAGCCCAAGCGCATGGTTGTGCGCAAGCAGGGCCCGGGCGTCGTCAAGGCTGGCGATATCCAGACCGTTGGCGACATCGAGATCCTCAACCCGGAACTCGCTCTGTGCACGCTCGATGAAGGCGCTGAGATCCGTATGGAATTCACCGTCAACAACGGCAAGGGCTACGTGCCGGCAGATCGCAACCGCGCCGAAGACGCACCGATCGGTCTGATCCCGGTCGACAGTCTGTATTCGCCGGTCAAGAAGGTCTCCTACAAGGTGGAAAACACCCGTGAAGGCCAGGTGCTGGACTATGACAAGCTGACGCTCAACATCGAGACCGACGGTTCGGTTACCGGTGAGGACGCAGTGGCTTATGCTGCCCGCATCCTCCAGGACCAGCTCGGTGTCTTCGTCAACTTCGAAGAGCCGCAGAAGGAAGTCCAGGAAGAGACCGTTGCAGAGCTCGCCTTCAACCCGGCGCTGCTCAAGAAGGTCGACGAACTGGAACTCTCTGTCCGTTCGGCGAACTGCCTGAAGAACGACAACATCGTCTATATCGGCGATCTGATCCAGAAGTCCGAGGCGGAAATGCTCCGTACCCCGAACTTCGGCCGCAAGTCGCTGAATGAAATCAAGGAAGTCCTCGCTTCCATGGGCCTGCATCTCGGTATGGAAGTACCGTCCTGGCCGCCGGAAAACATCGAGGACCTCGCAAAGCGTTACGAAGACCAGTATTAACCGTTCAAACGGCAGGCTTTATGGGTGAAGCCTGCATGTGAAGGAGAAGGGCCATGCGCCACGGAATTTCCGGCCGCAAGCTGAACCGCACCTCTAGCCACCGCAAGGCGATGTTCGCCAACATGGCGGCTTCGCTGATCGAACACGAACAGATCGTGACCACCTTGCCGAAGGCAAAGGAAATCCGTCCGATCGTGGAAAAGCTCGTCACGCTCGGAAAGCGCGGCGACCTGCATGCTCGCCGTCAGGCGGTCTCGCAGATCAAGGATCAGGACGCAGTCCGCAAGCTGTTCGATTCGCTGGCTTCGCGCTACGCGACCCGCAACGGCGGTTACCTGCGAATTATGAAGGCTGGTTTCCGCACCGGCGACAACGCACCGATGGCTGTCATCGAGTTCGTGGACCGCGATGTGGATGCCAAGGGTGCGAAGGATCGCGCCCGTCTCGAAGCCGAGGCAGCCGCTGACGAATCCGAAGCCGCATAATCCACGCGACTTCCACCGATTTGACAGAAGCCGGGCCCTCGGGTCCGGCTTTTGTCGTTTCAACGCCGGTTTGGCGCGCGGTCCCGGAAAGGTCCGGGTAGTGACATGCGCCACTTATTGATTTAACCCGGCTACACATGATGAAAACCGGCGGCGCGTTATCGCGGACAAGCCGGTTCAAAAAGCGAATGGAGGAAGACTGATGCCAGTATATCGGTCGAAAACGAGTACTCACGGTCGCAACATGGCTGGCGCGCGCGGATTGTGGCGCGCCACGGGAATGAAGGATGGCGATTTCGGCAAGCCGATCATCGCCGTTGTCAACTCGTTCACGCAGTTCGTGCCCGGTCACGTCCACCTCAAGGATCTCGGCCAGCTCGTCGCACGCGAGATCGAGGCGGCCGGCGGCGTGGCCAAGGAATTCAACACCATCGCGGTCGATGACGGCATCGCCATGGGCCATGACGGGATGCTCTATTCGCTGCCGTCGCGCGAGATCATCGCCGACTCGGTCGAATACATGGTCAATGCGCACTGCGCCGACGCCATGGTCTGCATCTCCAACTGCGACAAGATCACGCCCGGCATGCTCAATGCCGCCATGCGCCTCAACATCCCCGCGATCTTCGTGTCTGGCGGGCCGATGGAAGCGGGCAAGGTGACGCTCAAGGGCAAGAAGGTCTCGCTCGATCTGATCGACGCGATGATCGCCGCCGCCGATGACAATGTCAGCGACGAGGACGTCCAGACCATCGAGCGTTCCGCTTGCCCGACCTGCGGTTCCTGCTCGGGCATGTTCACCGCCAACTCGATGAACTGCCTGACCGAGGCCCTCGGCCTGTCGCTGCCGGGCAACGGCTCGACGCTCGCCACCCACTCGGATCGCAAGCGGCTGTTCGTCGAGGCCGGTCACCAGATCGTCGACATCACGCGGCGCTATTACGAGCAGGACGACGAGAGCGTCCTGCCGCGCGCGATCTGCTCCAAGGAAGCCTTCGAGAACGCCATGTCGCTCGACATCGCCATGGGCGGCTCCACGAATACGGTTCTGCACATCCTGGCAGCCGCCTATGAGGGCGGGATCGATTTCACCATGGATGACATCGACCGTCTGTCGCGCAAGGTCCCATGCCTGTCGAAGGTGGCGCCGGCCAAGAACGACGTTCACATGGAAGATGTCCACCGCGCCGGCGGCATCATGCGTATCCTGGGCGAACTCGATCGCGGCGGCCTGATCAAGCGCGACTGCCCGACCGTTCACGAAGCCACGCTCGGCGATGCGATCGATCGGTGGGATATCACGCGCACCAATTCCGAAACCGTTCGCGATTTCTACAAGGCCGCTCCGGGGGGTATCCCGACGCAGACCGCGTTTTCCCAGTCGGCACGCTGGGACGATCTCGACACCGACAGCGAAAACGGCGTCATCCGCTCGGTTGAAAATCCGTACTCAAAGGATGGCGGTCTCGCCGTGCTCAAGGGAAACATCGCGCTCGACGGCTGCATCGTGAAGACCGCCGGCGTCGACGAGAGCATCCTCAAGTTCTCGGGCCCCGCCGTGGTTTTCGAGAGCCAGGACGCCGCGGTGAAGGGCATCCTGTCCAATCAGGTGAAGGCCGGCGACGTCGTCGTCATCATCTATGAAGGCCCCAAGGGCGGTCCCGGCATGCAGGAAATGCTCTATCCCACGAGCTACCTGAAGTCGAAGGGCCTCGGCAAGGACTGTGCGCTCATCACCGACGGTCGTTTCTCGGGTGGCAGCTCCGGCCTGTCGATCGGGCACGCCTCGCCGGAAGCGGCCAATGGCGGCGCCATCGGCCTCATCCGTCAGGGCGACATGATCGATATCGACATTCCGGGCCGCACCATCAACCTGAGGATCAGCCCGGCCGAGCTCGAGGCACGGCGTACCGCGCAGGACCAGAAGGGCTGGAAACCGGAAGCGCCGCGCAAGCGCAACGTCACGACCGCGCTCAAGGCCTACGCGGCCTTCGCCGCGAGTGCGGACAAGGGCGCGGTGCGTATCCTGCCCGAATGAGGCTTTCCGCCTGACGCATTGGAAGCCCGCCGGCACCCCGGCGGGCTTTTTCGTTCGATCGATTTTGCCATCAGCCGCGAATCTGCCACGAAAGCGGGGAAAAACCTTTCAGCATCGGACTCCGGTCCCCATATTGCCGCTACCACTGCCCAGAAATATTGCGAGGATTGCCATGCTGCCGCACAGCCCGTTCCGTCCCGTCGTCGTCGCTCTCGCCTTGGCGCTCGTTTTCGGCGGGGTGGGCGAGGGTTTCGGCGGCTTATCGCAGGCCCGGGCACAGGATGAGGCGGAGAAGAGCTTCACGGAGACGCTCGGTGAACTGTTCCGCGACACGCTGAGCGGCCCCGAGACCGACAAACCGGCGGAAGACGGGCCGGATGCATCAGCAAGGCCTGCCACGCAGCCCGCCGAGGCAGCCGCAAAGGAGATTCCGGCCTCGCGCGGCGAGATGGTGATGAGCTTTTCGCCGCTCGTCAAACAGACCGCTCCCGCCGTCGTCAACGTCTATGCCGACCGCACGGTCGTGCGCCGCAGTCCGTTCGAGGGCGATCCGTTCTTCGAACAGTTCTTTGGCCGCTCGCTGCCCAACCGGACCCAGAAACAGTCCTCGCTCGGCTCCGGCGTGATCGTCGAGAAATCCGGTATCGTGGTCACCAACAATCACGTCATTTCGGATGCCGACGATATCCGTGTCGCACTCTCGGACGGCCGCGAATTCGAGAGCAAGGTGCTCCTCAAGGACGAGCGCTTCGATCTCGCGGTGCTGAAGATCGATTCCTCCGGCGAGTTCCCGACCGTCGGTTTCGGCGATTCCGATGCCATGGAAGTGGGCGATCTGGTGCTCGCCATCGGCAACCCCTTCGGTGTCGGCCAGACGGTGACGAGCGGTATCGTCTCGGCGCTTGCGCGCAACCGCATCGGCGTGTCCGATTTCGGCTTCTTCATCCAGACCGACGCGGCTATCAATCCGGGCAATTCCGGCGGCGCGCTGATCGATATGCACGGCAATCTGATCGGCATCAACACGGCCATCTTCTCGCGCTCGGGCGGCTCCAACGGCATCGGCTTTGCCATTCCCGCCAATCTGGTGCGTGCCTTCGCGATGACGGCGGAAGCCGGCGGCGATCGTTTCGATCCGCCCTATATCGGCGCCACGTTCCAGCAGGTGACGCCGGATATCGCCGAGGCGCTCGGCATGGCCAAAGCCACCGGCGCGCTCGTGGTCTCGGTCGACGAGGGCGGTCCGGCGGAAGAGGCTGGGCTTCGGTCCGGCGACATCATCACCGCGTTCAACGGCCAGCCGATCGAGCATCCCGACGCGCTCGGCTATCGTCTGGCAACCGCTGCAATCGGCGATACGGTCGACCTGACGGTCACCACCAATGGCGGCGAGGAAACGCTTGCCGTCGAACTGATCAAGACACCCGAGGACATGATCGTCCGACCGGTGCCGATCGACGGCGACAGCCCGTTTGCCGGCGCCTCGGTGCAGCCGCTTTCGCCGGCGGACACGTCGCAGCTCAAACTGCCGTCGGATTTGAAGGGCGTGGTCATTACCGCCGTCGCGCAGCAGTCTCTGGCCGCCCAGTACGGCTTCCGTCCCGGCGATGTCATCACCTCGGTCAACGGCAACGCGACCACTACGCCCGAGGAACTTCAGGCGGCAGCCGACGAGCGTGGCTTCACCATCCGCTTCGACCTCATCCGCAACGGCCGGCGTATCCGGCAGATGCTCAATCGCTGATGGCCGACCTGTTCGAAGATCATTCCGCCGCCGACAAGGTCGCCCGACCGCTCGCCGACCGGCTGCGTCCGAAGTCGCTCGCCGAGGTCAGCGGCCAGGAGCATCTGACGGGAGAGGACGGAGTTCTCACGCGGATGATCGCATCGGGCAGTCTCGGGTCGATGATCTTCTGGGGGCCGCCAGGAACCGGCAAGACGACAGTCGCGCGACTTCTCGCGGGCGCGACCGATCTCGCCTTCGAACAGATCTCCGCGATCTTTTCCGGCGTGGCCGATCTCAAGAAAGTATTCGAGGCCGCCCGCAGCCGTCGCATGGGCGGACGGCAGACGCTGCTCTTCGTCGACGAGATCCATCGTTTCAACCGTGCCCAGCAGGACAGTTTCCTGCCGGTCATGGAAGACGGCACCATCGTGCTCGTCGGGGCGACGACGGAGAACCCGTCCTTCGAACTCAATGCGGCGCTTTTGTCGCGCGCCCGGGTGCTCACCTTCAAATCCCATGACGCCGCCAGTCTCAATCATCTGCTGGAACGTGCCGAGGAAGAGGAGGGCCGGGACCTGCCGCTCGACGAGGCGGCACGCGAGACACTCGTGCGCATGGCCGACGGCGACGGACGCTCGGCGCTCACACTTGCCGAAGAGGTGTGGCGCGCGGCGCGCGAGGGAGAAACCTTCGACACCGAGGCGCTGATCCGCGTCGTCCAGCGACGCGCACCGGTCTACGACAAGGGACAGGACGGTCACTACAATCTGATTTCCGCGCTGCACAAGGCCGTGCGCGGTTCCGATCCGGACGCTGCGCTTTATTATCTGTGCCGCATGTTCGATGCCGGGGAGGATCCGTTGTTCCTCGGCCGCCGCCTGGTGCGCATGGCCTCGGAGGATATCGGCCTGGCCGATCCGCAGGCGCTTGTCATCGCCAATGCGGCCAAGGACGCCTACGACTATCTGGGTTCACCCGAGGGCGAACTGGCGCTCGCCCAGGCTTGCGTCTATCTCGCCTCCGCGCCGAAATCGAACGCGGTCTACACCGCCTTCAAGCAGGCCATGCGGGTGGCGAAGGAAAACGGCTCGCTGCTGCCGCCCAAGCACATTCTCAACGCGCCTACCAAACTGATGAAGGGGGAGGGCTACGGCGAGGGCTATCTCTATGATCACGACCAGCCAGACGCCTTTTCCGGCCAGGATTATTTCCCCGAGGCCCTGGGAAGGCAGACTTTCTACGATCCCCCCGAGCGCGGCTTCGAACGGGACATCCGCAAGCGTCTCGATTTCTGGGCGCGTCTGCGCAAGGAGCGGGGAAGGTAGGGGGGCCGATCGGCGCCGATACTGCCTTCGTCATGCCCGGACTTGATCCGGGCATCGATCCTCGCCGGGAAGGAAGGGGAACCGCGGAAGCCGTGCGTTAACTATCTCTTTCCCCCGGCAGGGGCGCAACGAGGCTCGCCGTCCGGGTCAGTCGTCGGGAGTCGCCCCCTCGTCCCTCATGGCCCGGACGGCGATCAGGCTGTCGCGAATTTCCTCGACAGGCCCGTTGTGGCCGGCAAATGCCCAGGCGCAGGCCACGGATATCACCACGACGGCCAGGAGGGCGACGAGAAAGAGGAAGAGCCACCAGCCATCCGCCTCCCGGCTTGCCGTCATTATCGAATAGGAAGAAGCCGAGGCCATCGATTGCTCGGCGACGACCGCATACAGGGCTGGGAACAGGCTACCCAGGCTGAACAGCAGCCAGATGGAAACCAGCTTCTTCTTGTGCCAATATCTGCGCCTCATCGAGGCGCGCGCCGCGTCTGCTTCATGTGTCATGGGACGCCCCCTTCACAGCAGATGCAATTGCCGGAATATACCTCAGCATCCGGCCACACCAAATACGTGTTTTCCGAAACTAAATGCCTTTAATCGGCGGTTTTTTTCGGCTAGAGGGGCTGTCATGTACGCATATCTGCTCGTTTTTGCCGGTGGCGGTCTCGGCGCTCTTTGCCGATTCGCCGCGACCTCGCTGGTCGGGCGCTCGCTCGGAACGAAATTTCCGTGGGGCACGATGGCCGTCAATGTCGCCGGATCGCTCGCGATGGGACTGGTGATTGCCTGGCTGGGCCGGCGCTCGGCGGGCGACGCGCATCTGCGGCTCCTGCTCGCCACGGGTTTTCTCGGCGGCTTCACCACCTTCTCCGCCTTTTCGCTCGATGCGGTCTCCCTTTATGAACGGGGTGCAATTACGGCTGCGGCAGGGTATATCGCCGCCAGCGTGGTCGTATCGATCCTCGCGCTTTTCGCCGGCCTTGTCATTGGCCGGCAGTTCTGATCTGGAGACGGCAGTGGCAGGCGTGGAAATGAGGGAAGTCGACGGCGACGAGGCCGGCATGCGTCTCGACCGCTGGTTCAAGTCGCACTTCCCGGGGCTTGGTTTCGGCGCGCTGCAGAAACTCCTGCGTACCGGGCAGATCCGGGTCGACGGCTCGCGCGCAAAATCCGACACCCGCCTGCAGCCGGGCCAGCAGGTCCGCATCCCGCCGCTCGGCGTCGACGAAAAGGCCGCCGGGCCGCTGACCGGCAAAACCATCCGCAACCGGGAGGACGGAGACGTTCTTCAGGCGATGGTGCTGCACGAGGACGACAAGGTCATCGTCTTCAACAAGCCCGCCGGTCTCGCCGTGCAAGGCGGTTCCGGGATCACCCGTTCGGTCGACAGCATGC
Source organism: Hyphomicrobiales bacterium (assembly GCA_002709005.1). Classification (GTDB taxonomy): domain Bacteria; phylum Pseudomonadota; class Alphaproteobacteria; order Rhizobiales; family Rhizobiaceae; genus Pseudohoeflea. Next base: position 12,587 of record PAPH01000037.1, read on the forward strand.
TGGAAGCGTGGCGCAACAAGAAAGGCGAGAAACCACGGCTGGTTCACCGTCTCGACCGCGATACCGCTGGCGTCCTTGTCGTCGCCCGGACGCGGGGCGCTGCCCAGCGCCTGACCGCCGCCTTCCGGGAACGCGACACCAAGAAAACCTACTGGTCGCTGGTCAAGGGGATACCGCGCCAGCATGAGGGCCGGATCTCGACCTGGCTCGTCAAGGAACCGACACCCGACGGCGACCGCATGCGCGTTGCCAAGCATGGCGAAACGGGCGCCGATCACGCGGTCTCGCATTACCGCGTCATCGAGACGGCCGGCCAGCGGCTGAGCTGGCTGGAGATGGAGCCCTATACAGGCCGCACCCACCAGCTCCGCGTCCACGCGCTTCATATGGGCACGCCGATTATCGGCGATCCGAAATATTTCGAGGACGATCCGAACTGGGAGTTTCCCGGAGGCGTGCAGAAGCGGCTTCACCTGCTGGCGCGCCGTATCCGCATTCCCCATCCCGCCGGGGGCACGCTCGACGTCACCGCGCCGCTGCCGCCGCACATGGTCCAGAGCTGGAATCTGATCGGGTTCGACGAGGCGACCGGAAACGAAGAATGAAACTCGTCCTTTTCGATTGCGACGGCACGCTCGTCGACAGCCAGCACATCATTCATGCCTGCATGGCGCTCGCGTTCCGGGATTTCGGCTATGACGATCCGGGAGCGGCGACGGTGCGCTCGATCATCGGCTTGTCGCTCGACCGCGCGGTTGCGCGGCTTCTCGGCCGCGACGTTGACGATGAGGTCAACGCGATTGCCGCGCGCTACAAGGAGCATTTCGCGGTCTATCGTGCCAATGGCGGTCCGATGGAGCCGATGTATGAAGGCATGGAGGCGCTGGTGCGGTCGATCGCCGCCGAGCCCGACATCCTGCTCGGCGTGGTGACCGGAAAATCCCGCCGCGGGCTCAATGCCATCCTCGGTCACTATGATCTCGCGCCCCTGTTCCTGACAACGCGGACGGCAGATGACTGCCCGTCGAAGCCCAATCCGGCGATGGTGCTCGAATGCTGTTCGGAAACCGGGAGCGATCCGTCGGACGCGATAGTGGTGGGGGATGCCGTGTTCGACATGGAAATGGCGCGCAACGCCGGCGCGACCGGCATCGGCGTTTCCTGGGGCTATGGGCCGGTCGATCATTTAATTCGCGCCGGCGCGCACCATATTGCGGGTAATTCCCGTGAACTCGGCGACATCCTCTCATTTGATGGAGAGCGCAATGCGCGACTTGCTCAACGATCTTGAAGACGGCACCCCGCAGGAAAAGGATCCTGTGCGCCGCGCCCAGTCGGCGTTCCAGCGCGACATGCCGAAACGGTTCTACAAGGAGGTCAGCGTCGGGGAGGCGCCCGACGGCTACCTGATCCAGCTGGACGGGCGCGAACTCAAGACGCCCTCGCGCGGGCTCTTCCACCTGCCGTCGCGCCAGCTCGCCGAGGCGGTCGCCCGCGAATGGGACGCGCAGGAAAAGCACATCGATCCCGGCGCCATGCCGCTCACCCGCATCCTCAACACCGCGCTCGACGGCGTCGTCCACGTCAAGGACGAGGTGCGGCAGGAAATTCTCGCCTATGGGAGCACCGATCTCCTGTGCTATCGGGCCGAATCTCCCGAAGGCCTGGTCGAGGCGCAGAACGCGAAATGGAATCCCTTCCTCGACTGGATGGAAAGGAGCCACGGCGCGCGCTTCCGGCTTGCCGAGGGCGTGATGCATGTCGAGCAGCCCGACGAGACGAAATCGATCCTGGCGGGCCTCGTTGCCGCGCGGGATTCGGCGATCGTGCTCGCCGCCCTCCACGTCGCCACCAGCCTTACCGGATCTCTGGTGATGCCGCTTGCGATCCTCGAAGGGGCCGCCGAACCGGACGATGTCTGGGCGGCTACCCATGTCGACGAGGACTGGAACATCTCGCAATGGGGCGAGGATGCGGAAGCGGCCCGCAGACGGGCTGTCCGCAAGGCCGAGTTCGATGTTGCCTGTCTGGCGATGAGGTCGTCCTCGGTCTGAGACGACCGTCTCCTGACGATTTGCCGGCGCGGTTAACGTCCCGCTAACCATAAAGGGCGAGATTCTCCGCACGTGTTCGCCGTTGCCGGAGCCGCCCGTGACTCGCACCGCACAGACTTTCCGGCCGTTCCCGGCGGCCATCCTGCTCATCGCGCTCGCCGCGATAGTGGCCTCGTGCGCCACGCCGCCGCGTCCGGTGATGCAGTCAGTCGTCGTATCCGTGGTTTCGGTTGAGGTCAGTTCGGACTTCGGCGTCGATCCCGCCTTCGTCGCGAGCCTTTACGAATTCCTCGAACAGACAATGGGGCGCAGCACCGGCGATATTGGCCGCGACGCGCGGCTCAGGGTCTATGTCCGCTCGATCGAGCGGAGTTTCGCAGGCCTCGGCGGCACAACCGCGGTCTACGATGCAGTGCTGGTCTCGTCGGAGAATGGCCGCATCCTTTATTCCACTCCGGCGCGCCGTACCGAATCCGATCCGCTTCTGCTCATTCCCGGCATGACCGAGGATCTGCGCCGTCTCGTCGGTCTGGAGGGGACGGTTCCGGTTCCGGTCGGGGCAGTGAAGAAGCCGGTCATTCACCCCGTGCGCAAGCCCGCACCCACCATCGCCGTCAATCCGGTTGTGAGCGCCGACCCGCTTCTCAACGGAGCCGTCACGCCCACCGACGACGTCCGGGATGAGGTCGCGCCGGCACCTGTTCTCGATACCTCGAAACCGCTCCTCGCGCCCGCGCCGGCGCCCAAAAGCCTCGCCCGGGACGCGATGGCCGAAGAGGACAGGGACGGGGATATCATCTCCGGTGACGAGCCTTGCGTGGTCACGGTCGCCAACGACTGCACGGTTTTCGACGCCGCGGAATAGCCGATCGTCGATCTCACTCATGAAAAAGCCCGGTGTGCGACCGGGCTTTTTGTTCTCAGGCCTTCAGCCGTTCGGCGTGCCAGTCGAGATGATCGTCCATGAAGGTGGATATGAAATTGTAGGAGTGGTCGTAGCCCTCCTGCATCCGCAGCGTCAGCGGTATGCCCGCTTCCTTGCAGGCTGCTTCCAGAAGCCAGGGGCGAAGCCCGTCTTCGAGGAAGCCGTCCGCCGTTCCCTGATCCACCAGGAATTCGGAAAACCGCGCGCCATCCTCGATCATGGCTGTGGCATCATGAGCGCGCCATTTCGCCGTGTCGTCGCCGAGATAGCGGCTGAAGGCGCCCTTCGACCAGTCCGCGGTCGAGGGCTGGACGATCGGCGCAAAGGCGGAGCAACTCCTGAACCGGTCGGGATTGCCCAGAGCGAAGGTCAGTGCGCCATGGCCACCCATGGAGTGGCCGAAGACGCTCTGGCGCGCCATGTCGGCCGGGAAATGCCTGGCGATCAGTGCCGGAAGCTCGTCGAGGATATGGGTCTTCATCCGGTAGTTGGCGTTCCAGGGCTCCTCGGTGGCGTCGAGGTAGAAGCCCGCGCCCTTGCCGAACTGCCAGTTGGTCGCGTCGTCCGGCACCTGATCGCCCCGGGGGCTGGTGTCCGGGCAGACGACGATCAGGCCGAGTTCGGCCGCGCGCTTGCGGTATTCACCCTTGTCCATGACGTTCTGGTGCGTGCACGTCAGGCCCGAGAGATACCACAGCACGGGGCAGGGGCTTTCGGCGGCCTGTGGCGGCACGAAGACCGCAAAGGTCATGTCGCAATTGCAGGCTTCCGAAGGCGCCGTGTAGACGCCCTGGATACCGCCATGGGCCTTGGCGGTCGAAACCACCGTCAAGCGTTCTTCAGCCATCAGTAGACCACCACGCCGCGGATGCTCTTGCCCTCATGCATCAGGTCGAAGCCCTGATTGATGTCCTCGAGCGGCATGGTGTGGGTGATCATCGGATCGATCTGGATCAGGCCCTGCATGTACCAGTCGACGATTTTCGGCACGTCAGTCCGGCCGCGCGCGCCGCCGAAGGCCGAGCCGCGCCAGGAGCGGCCGGTCACGAGCTGGAATGGACGGGTGGAGATTTCCTGACCGGCGCCGGCGACACCGATGACGATCGATTCGCCCCAGCCCTTGTGGGCGCATTCGAGCGCCTGGCGCATCACCTTGGTGTTGCCGATGCACTCGAAGGAATAATCCGCGCCGCCCTTGGTCAGATCGACCAGATAGGGCACCAGATCGCCTTCCACCTCGCTGGGATTGACGAAGTGGGTCATGCCGAAGCGCTCGCCCCAATGCTTCTTGTCGTTGTTGAGATCGACGCCGACAATCATCTCGGCTCCGATCATCCTGAGGCCCTGGATGACGTTGAGGCCGATACCGCCGAGGCCGAAGACAACGGCCCGGCAACCCGGTTCGGCCTTCGCCGTGTTGATCACTGCGCCAATGCCGGTGGTCACGCCGCAGCCGATATAGCAGACCTTGTCGAACGGAGCTTCGGGATGGATCTTGGCGACCGCGATTTCGGGGAGAACCGTATAGTTCGCGAAGGTCGAGGTGCCCATATAGTGGTGAATGGGCTTGCCGCCGATCGAGAAGCGCGAGGTGCCGTCCGGCATCAGGCCCTGACCTTGGGTCGTGCGAATCGACTGGCACAGATTGGTCTTGGGGTTGAGGCAGTATTCGCACTCGCGGCATTCCGGCGTGTAGAGCGGAATGACGTGGTCGCCCTTCTTCACGGAGGTCACGCCGGGTCCGACATCGACCACGACGCCTGCGCCCTCATGACCGAGAATCGCCGGAAAAATGCCTTCCGGATCGGCGCCGGACCGGGTGAATTCGTCGGTATGGCAGATCCCGGTGGCCTTGATTTCCACCAGCACCTCACCGGCGCGCGGACCGTCGAGCTGAACCGTCTCGATCTGCAGGGGTTTTCCGGCCTCAAAGGCCACGGCGGCGCGAACATCCATAGGTCATCTCCCGGATTGTATTTGTGATTTCGTCCGGGCGACTTTCTCACGCGCCGCTTTGATGCTCAAGCAACCAGTTCGTGCGAAATGGCTTAATTGCTGGATGCGCGCAGAAGCGTGTCGATGCGCTCGCGGAGCGCGGCAATTCCGCTGGTCACTTCGTTGTTGAGGTCAATCAGCCGCTCGAGCTCCCCGGACAGCTCCGTCAGGCCGGCGGTCAGGATCGACTGGTCGGGGCCGTCGCCGGCACCGGAAATGAGCCAGGCCGGGCTGACGGAGAGAACGCCGGCAAGCATCAGCAGCTTGTTGGCCCGCGGCTCCGACCGGTCGTTTTCCCATTCCGTGAAGGTTTCGAGCGTCACACCCAGCCGGGCGGCTGCGTCCTCGATCGACATGCCGGTCATGTCGCGGGCCTTGGCGATCCGTCCGCCCAGCGTGTCTTCGTCGAGGGCAGGGATATCGATCGCATGATTCATTAGTGCATCCTTTTGGAAGTTTGCGCGTTTAGGGGACGGTCGAAACAACCCGATGGTCTTGTCGGTAATGCCGCCCCCGCTTGCACCCTGATATAGCGGGGTAGGCTTCGGATTGACACCCCGGTTGTTTGCCGCCCGTGGCAAGGCCGCTCTCACGGGCCTGAATCGAGTGTCGTGCGCATGCGGCAGCACGTTTCATGATGAAGCGGGAGATACGTGAATGAGCGAACTGCGTCTGGCCTATCCGGCGAGCGTGCTGGCGGACAAACCGGAGATCACGGCCGGGGATGTTCATCTTCTGGAAACACGGGTTTTCCGTCCCGGTAAGTCCGAACGTGACGATATAGCGGTGCTGCTGGCGCTGCATCACTCGCGGTCGCGCAAATGCGCCGAATGGGAGCCGTTCTTCGTCGACCAGATGGTGCGCAACGTTCTTGCCAGAATTACCGAAATCGGTGGCGATACAGGCGCGGTCGAAAGCTGGATGCGCCACACCTTCTGCCGTGGCGGCGTAATCGCCAGCCGTGCCGAATTCCGAGTCGTCGTGGAAGTCGTCGAAATCCTGCGCGACACCTGTCCGGAACTGGCGGCCTTCGCACTCGAACAGATCCATATCGCCGTCGCGGAAAGCGAGGGACCGCTCGCCTCGCGCCGCAATTCCCCCTGGGCCACCTTGTCTACGGACAATCTGTCCTTCGCCAACCGCATCCTCGCAGCCCTCGGCAGCCATACGCCACTGACGCTCCACCAGGCCGCGCGCCTGTTCGATCCGGCCCGCAATCTTGCCGGTATCCAACATGGGACCGCGTTCGACGAACTTATCGCCGGTCTGTCGAATTCTCCTCAGGTCGCAGCCTGACAGCAACCGGCCCGCCCCGCTTCACGCGCTGCGGGTCGGGCCGAAAATCTCCTCGAACACCGAGCGCAGGCGCATGTCCACATCGGCCATCTCGACCGGCAGTCCGAGGTCTACCAGACTGGTCACCCCGTGGCCGGTTATCCCGCAGGGAACGATACCCGAAAAGTGATCGAGATCGGGGTCCACGTTGATGGCAATCCCGTGATAGCTCACCCATTTGCGCAGCCGGACGCCGATTGCCGCAATCTTGTCCTCCGCCGTTTCGCCCTCCGGGCCGACCGGCCTGTCGGGCCGGCGGACCCAGACGCCCACACGGTCCTCGCGGCGTTCGCCGGTGATGTTCATTTCCGCCAGCGTCCCGATCGCCAGTTCTTCCAAGGCAGCCACCAAGGCGCGGACATCGCGTGTGCGACGGCGCAGGTCGAGCATGACGTAGACCACCCGCTGGCCGGGGCCGTGATAGGTGTATTCGCCGCCTCGGCCAGTCTTGTGGACGGGAAACCGGTCGGGCGAAAGAAGGTCGGCGGCGTCCGCGCTGGTGCCCGCGGTGTAGAGCGGCGGATGCTCGACCAGCCAGACCAGTTCGCTCGCTTCCCCTGCCGCGATGCGCTCCACCCGGTCTTCCATGAAGGCGACGGCGACATCGTAGTCGGTCAGCCCGTCGCTCACTTTCCATTCGACGGGAGGCGAGCCCTCGTCGGCGAAAAACGTGGTGGGAAGGTTGGCGCGTTCGAGCATGAAGGCTGTCTACGCCGATCTTCCGCGTAAGGCAATCGGCGGGCGGTTCCCCGGTCTCAGCTTGGATTTACGGGATGGAGAACGAGCGCGCCATCCGCGGCGAGGCGGGAGATATGGGCCTTTTCGGCCTCCCATCGATGGCGCTTCCAGCCCTTGAAACCGAAACCGAAGATCTCGAGCCTGGAGGTCTGCGGGGCGTCCTGCAATTCGCGCAGGACCGCAAGAAATCCGCTGCTCGGAAAGAAGGCCTCTCGCTCAATGTCGATGCCGAGAATCTCGCAGGCGGCGCGATAGAGTTCTGCCGGCAGCGTTTCAGTCTCCTTGCCCCGTTCGGCCGCGATCTTCTCGCACAAGGCCGACCAGTCGTTGCGCCGGCCGATCAGGCGCGACAGCAGGTTGGGCTGCGGCATGTAGTAGCGAATGATATCGGGATGGTAGGTCATGACGAGGCGTGTGGCATCCCGGAAGGCGGGGTCGTCACGAAATATGCCGTTCGAGAGGTACTCGCCGATCTGCTTGGAGGAGCAGGAGAGAAAAAGCTCGTCGGTTCTCTCGCCTTGCAGGCGGTTGGGCGTCAGGTTGAAACGGATGATATGATCGGCAGCGGCGATGCGTTCCCGATCTCTCCCGCCCAGCGGGCCGTTTCCGACAATTGCCCTCATGTCAGCCCTCCTTGCTACGCGAGGTGAGCCAGAGCGCGACGCGATAGAGCGGGCGGGCGAGTTCGCGATAGCCGCGTTCGAACACCGATTTACGCGATCCGATCATCGAGCCGCCGATATCCGAGGAGATCTCGCTGACGCCCGAGGGCCAGACGGAATAGGCCGGCTGTCCCGTCATCCAGGTCATCTGCAGTGTCGTATCGACCGGCCTGTCAAAGGGGCGTGTCGTATCGAGCAGACGTGCCGCCGCATCCCGCCCGACATATTGCGCCTGCATGCCGAGGCCGATCACGGCGGGGCGGAACAGATGCGTGTCCTGTTCGGAGGCAATTACCATGCCCGGCGCTTCCCTGCGCACGCAGGGAAAGCGAATGAAATGGTGCGGTTCGGCATATCTCAGCACCAGACCCCGGGCTTTTTCGAATTCGGCGCTGTCGAGCACCACGCCGTCCTCGAACACGAACGCGCCGGGTTCCCCCGATTCGACGATCATCTCCCAGACCTTGCGGTGGCTGAGGAAGCAGGCAATCTCCGATTTTCGAAGCTCGAACGGATACCAGGGAAACCGGCCGGTTTTTCCGGTCCATTCCGCAATGACCCCGCCTGTCAGGCCCTCGGCGTCGACCGCATCGACAACGCACACGTCGCCGGGCGCCGTTCCGGCGAGCCGTTCGACGTTGCTCTTTCGCATCGTGGCGCGTGCCAGATGGATGATGAAGGAAGTTTGCGACATGGGGATGCAATACTATCGCGAGGCCGTTTGGAGAAGAGCGCGGATCGATCCTTTCATCTCTTCGAAGCGAGCCTCGTTGTCGGACAGGAATGTGGCGATTGCCCGCGTCTCGGTGTCGGAAAAACGGCTCCTCGACAGGACACTTTCGCCATTTCCGCTGTTTTCGAGATCTTCCGGTTCGATCTTTCTTTCCGTTCTCAAGCCGACATCCGCGACAAGGGCAGTCGTCTTTGGGGTGTTGCTCTCGAGATAGAGAAACGGTGTGCGCGTCAGAACGCACAGCGTCACGGTGTGATAGCGACCGGTCACGATCAAGGCTTTGCCGGCGGTCCATTTGAGAAAAGCGTGCGGATCGTCAATGCGGCCCTGGCCGATCTCGCGGTGGCGGGCGCGTTCGCGCCACGCACTGCGCATCCGGCCGAGGCTCAGCGTAAAGAGAGAGGAGAGGGGTGAAGACTGCGTTTCCACCATCGATACGAACGTCCCGCCCACCTGTTGCGCGAACCCCCGCAGGATCCGATCCTGCCGGTGGGCTACGCTCCCGGTGACGCCGATTCCATTCCTGACGCCTTGCAGTGACGGCGTGTGGGCGCTCAGCGTAAGATCGGGACAATAGCGAGCCTCGATGCCATGCTGACGCGCCGTCTCGCAACTCATCCTGTCGCGGAGCCACACCAGATCGAAAGCCTTGAGCGATTCGTAGAATGCGGGGTCATTATTGTGAAAAGTGGCATTGAGCAGGACGGCCGGCGCCTTGAAATGGGTCTTTGCGAAAGGCCCCAGTTCGGCCAGCGCCATGGCGTTTGGCCGGTCGGGTGCGCCGTGCATCGTGCCTTCGCCGTTGACGACCACCAGATCGATCTCTCCCGGGCCGGGGAGCTCGTTGACCGCATCCCGCCAGTCGCGGTCGAACGGCCAGCGAAACACGATTTTTCCACCACACGCATGGATCAGCGCATCCAGCCGGTCCATCACGAGCGCACAGCCCAAATGCCCCCTGTCGCCGCGTGTGTCATTGAAAACGGCAACTTTCATAAGGACTTTCCGGCTTCCTCGGCTGCTGGATACGCATCTCTCGACGCGATCAATATCGATACGGCTTGTGCCGGGGCACACCTGTCTGCCGCGGCGTTCTTATATCTCTGATATGCGGAATATATTATATACACGATTTCATCGAGGCCTGGATGGCGGGTTCGGACGGGATAATTCTGGTAATCCACGGTGAGACGCCAGCTGCCATAGCAGGGCGGCCGAACAGGTGCACTTTCTTTCCCGTCATCGAGGCTTCGAAGCCGAGCATCGATGAAAACACCTGAACCTTGTCGACGGTCTCGAGCAGGGACAGCGGGTTTGTCTTATCCCGCAGAATGGTCATCCGATCGTCGTCCCGGTGTCTTGTGAAGTGGGACCTGGCAACGCCGCCGCGTTTTCCGTTCCTCCTGTCGGGGTGGATTTTCAGCAGAATCTCCGCGTCCAGGTTACTGCGAAGGGCGGTGCGAACCATCCTCTCGACCGAGCTGGCATTGCAGCCACTCTTTCGACTGGCCCAGTCGCGCGCTTGTTTCACCGCCAATACGTCCGGCGCAGTGGTGCGAGGCTCGTTTTCGACAGGGAAAGCTTGCCGTGGAGCGCGCGGCCAGCGGCCGAGCGACTTTTTCTTCACGTTTTGCCCGGAGGGATCGGTAATTGAAAAGATTTTCCTTGGGCCGGTGCCGCGCCTCTGGATGATGGGCGGCAAGGTGCCGATGAAAAATGGTGCGGTCGAGAAGACTCGAACTTCCACGGGTTGCCCCACAGCGACCTCAACGCTGCGCGTCTACCAATTCCGCCACGACCGCACGTGGTAGGGCCGAAGCTCGTCGGCGGGGGTGCATGTAGCAAAAGGATTCGGAGGTAGCAAGCGCAATCGCGACAAATTTGCGAAGCCTGGAGAAGACCGTTGCGCGCGACCGGCAAAAGACTCCCCCAAGTTGCGCAAGGAGGCTTGTTTTCGGGCATTTTCAGCTATCTTTTATCTGACCGGAAAGTAGTGGAGGCGGTTCGGAATGGCTCGTGCAATCTATCCAAGCCTGAAGGGGCGGGTGGTCTATATCACCGGAGGGGCTTCGGGAATCGGCGCGGAAATGGTTCGCGCCTTCGCAGCGCAGGGCGCGAAGGTCGGGTTCCTCGACTTCGATGAGACAGCGGGCGATGCGCTCGAGCGCAATACCGAAGGCGATGTGACCTTCGGATTTTGCGATCTGCGCGAAATCGAGGCGCTGAAGGCGGCTTTCTCGAACTTTTCGGATGCACTCGGTCCGGCGGCGGTCCTCGTCAACAACGCCGCGCGCGACGATCGTCACGACTGGCGCAACGTGAGCCCGGACTATTGGGACGAGCGGATGCAAACCAATCTGCGCCACATGTTCTTCGCCATCCAGGCGGTGGCGCCGGCGATGGTGGCCGCCGGGGGCGGTTCGATCATCAATATGGGGTCGAGTTCCTGGTGGGAGGCCAATGGCGGCATGCCGGCCTACACCACGGCGAAGGCCGCGGTGCACGGGCTGACGCGCTCGATGGCCCGCGATCTCGGAAAGCACCGGATCCGCGTCAATACGGTCGTGCCCGGCTGGATCATGACGGAGCGCCAGAAGCAGCTCTGGGCCTCGCCGGAAGCGCTAAAGATGCGGCAGGCAAGACAGTGCCTGCCCGATCTGATTGCGCCGGAGTACGTGGCCAACATGGTGCTGTTTCTGGCCTCTGACGATTCGGCCATGTGCACCGCGTCGGATTTTCGGGTCGAGGCTGGTTCTATTTAGCAAATTCAATGGCTTGTCAGGCTCTTTTGGCAGTCCGATTCATCGTGTTGATGCGATGAATCATGCGGTTGATGTGACGAGTCACTCAGAGGCACGGATTGGAAAGGACCGGACGTTCGACCTCGAGCACCTCGTTGATATTGCGCGTCAGTCCCTCGGCTCCGAAGTGCTCTCTCAGGGTCTTGTACATTTTCAACGTTTCGGATTGGGGGGCGCAGATGTCGATGCCGAGTTTGATCGCCAGCTCGTCATGGCGAACGAGAAACCGTTCCAGGTCAGCCTCCGTCGTGTCGGAATTTCTGAATATGAACGCCTCGATCCGGTCCACGCCTGATTGCAGCGCCTCGAAAAATTCCGGATCATCGCCGCCGATGTCGCAGGCGCGGACATTCCTCTCGAGGGTGGCATAAAGCATCCACAGGCAGCCGACGGCGCCACGCGGATCCTCCTCGGCTGCCTGCGAGCGCATCGGGGCGAGGGCAAGCATGAGCACGGCGGCGCAAATGGATAAATGTCGAACCATGAGTTCCCTCCTTTTCCCATGGACCGTATGTCTTTGAGATTAAGCCAATATGAGGCAAACCCTTCGAGTTCTACGGTTTGCCCTTACGTCTGCCGCGTCCGCTTCATCCAGAACTGCATCGGCTTTCTCGTTTCGGCAGCCTCGCCGATATCGGTCCAGGACAACTCGGTCACAAGACCATCGGCGGGCGCATAGCCGCGCTTGCGCCAGAAGGCGTCGAGCGGAGTATAACCGGCGGGGCGGAGCGGATGGTCGCCCGGCCGCACTACGGCGCAGAAGGCGCAGATCGACTTGTTCGCCTCTGTTGCCGCCGCCTCGCGATGATCGAAGAAGGCATGGCCGATTCCGCGGCCGCGATAACCCGGCAGCAGAACCGATTCGCCGAAATAGAAGATGCCGGCCGGATCATGGCCTGCCGCCTCGAAGGGCCTGCTGAATTCCGCTTTCTGGCCTGCCATTGGCGCGCCCGTCGCCGCCCCGATGACACGGTCGTCATCGAAGGCGGCCACCAGAACCGCGCCGTCGCTTGCGGCGAACTCGGCCAGATAGTCGCGCTCGTAGTCGAGGCTTCCGTCGTAGAGATAGGGGTAGGCCTGGAAGACCTCGATCCTCAGCCTTGCCAGATCGTCGAGCGCTGCCTCGCGGTCGGCGCCGGTCAGCGGGCGGACGACGATGGTGTGGCCGCTTGCGCTCATTTGGCGTTTTCGACCTGCGCGATCCAGTCCGTGAGATTGTAGTAGGTGGTCACCCGGCTGATCTTGCCGTCATCGATCTCGAAGAAGGTGCCTGCCGGCAGGCTGTAGGTCTGGCCGTTGGCGGGCGGCAGGCCCTCATCGGTGGCGAGATATTCGCCATGGACGGTGAATTCCGCGGCCGCGCGATGGCCGTCATCGGAAACCATGATCACCATGTCCGTCAGTTCCTCGCGGTAGCTGCGGGCCATATGGACGGAGAATTCCTTGAACTTGGCTTTGCCGATGCGCCGTTCGCCCTGGTTGACGTCGTGAGCGACATCCTCGTCCAGACAGGCAAGCATGCCGTCTATCGAGTGATCGTTGAAGGCGGTGAAGTAGCGCTCGATGAGATCGCGGGTAGCATCTTTGGACATGGTGGCTCCTGAAATTGGCGGGCACGACAGCACTAGCGGAATGCTTCGCTGCCGATCAAGTTCCGGCATGTGCGACCGCGCCAGGAAGCACACAAGCTTTTTCGGCCAAAACCTTGCCATTCAATTGCAATCGCCCATCCTTTATGACCAATTGCGCAATCATTCTGGCCGGGTGAACCGCCCGGCTTTTGGCCTCTGGAAACGAAAGCGCCGGTATGTCCGAAGAAGACACACGCGAATGGGAAACGGAGACCGAAGCGCCTGCTTCCGAGCAGGGCGGCCATAGCGATATCTATGGCGAGGACGGCTCGGTGCGCCACGATTTTCTGGCTTCGCTCGGGGCGGCGATCGCCGACCGCGATACGTTGTGGCTGCGCGACAATATCGTTCAGCTGCATGAATCCGAACTCGGCGACGTGCTCGAATCCATCAACACGCCTCAGCGCCAGGCGCTGGTGCGTCTTCTGGGCGACGAGTTCGATTTCGCGGCACTCACCGAGGTCGATGAGGCGATCCGTCTCGAAATCGTCGACGCCTTGCCGAACGAGAAGATCGCCGAGGCGCTGGGCGAGCTCGATTCCGACGACGCGGTCTACATTCTCGAGGACCTCGACGAGGAGGACCAGCAGGAGATTCTGGCGCGTCTGCCGTTTACCGAGCGCGTCCGCCTGCGCCGGGCTCTCGATTATCCCGAAGATACCGCCGGTCGGCGCATGCAGACCGAGTTCGTCGCCGTGCCGCCGTTCTGGACTGTCGGCCAGACCATCGACTACATGCGCGATGACGAGGACCTGCCGGGGTCCTTCAGCCAGATCTTCGTCATCGATCCGACCTTCAAACTGGTGGGCTCGGTCAACCTTGACCGGATCCTGAGAGCCAAGCGGCAGACCAAGATCGAGGAGATCATGGACGAGCCGCGCAGCCCGATCACGGCCGAGATGGACCAGGAGGAGGCCGCGCAGATCTTCGAGCAGTACGACCTTCTCTCCGCCGCCGTCGTCGACGACAACAACCGGCTCGTGGGCGTTCTGACCATCGACGACGTGGTCGACGTCATCCACGAGGAGGCCGACGAGGACATCAAGCGTCTGGCCGGTGTGGGCGACGAGGAACTGTCGGACAGCGTGATCTCCACGGTGCGCTCGCGCGTGGTCTGGCTGATCGTCAACCTGTGCACGGCGCTGTTGTCGTCGACCGTCATCAGCCTGTTCGACGCGACGATCGCCGAAATGGTGGCGCTCGCGGTATTGATGCCGATCGTCGCCTCGATGGGCGGAAATGCCGGCACCCAGACGATGACGGTGA
>PAPH01000038.1 GCA_002709005.1 Hyphomicrobiales bacterium
GAGCGGCCCAGCCACCGACCGAGTGAACGAGCGTCGAACCGGCGAAGTCGGAGAAGCCCATTTCGGAGAGCCAGCCACCGCCCCACTGCCAAGAACCGGCGATCGGGTAGATGAAGCCGGTCAGCACGACCACGAAGATCATGAAGGGCAGGAGCTTGATGCGCTCGGCGAGCGTGCCGGAGACGATGGAGGCGGCGGTCGCCACGAACACCATCTGGAAGAACCAGTCGGACGCCGTCGAGTAACCGGTGTCAAGCGCGTTGCCGCCGACCGGATCGAGCGGGTAGCCGAGCGAGAAGGAGCCGATATAGCCGCCGTCGACGCCCGAATACATCAGGTTGTAGCCGATGAACCAGTACATGATGCCGGCCACCGCATAGAGCGCGATGTTCTTGAGCGACTGCATCGAGACGTTCTTCGAACGCACGAGGCCGGCTTCGAGCATGGCGAAGCCGGCCGCCATCCACATGACGAGGAAGCCGCCGATGAGGAAGAGCAGCGTGTTGAAGATATAGGCCACTTCCGGGGAAACGGCCGCCGGCGCCGCGGCGGCTTCAGGAGCGGCGTCCTGGGCCAGTGCCGGCAGCGAGAGTGCGGCCACGCTGACAAGCGTCAGGGCGCCGCGAAGAAGATGCTTTTTGGTTGACATGAAACGAATCCCCGTAATCACAACGCGTCGGCGTCGGTTTCGCCAGTGCGGATGCGCATGGCCTGGTCGATGGAATAGACGAAGATCTTGCCGTCGCCGATCTGACCGGTCTTCGCCGCCGAGGCCACGGCCTCGATCACCGATTCCACCGCCGTGCTGGCAACCGCGATCTCGATCTTCAGTTTCGGCAGGAAGCTGACCGCATATTCGGTGCCGCGATAGATTTCCGTGTGCCCCTTCTGCCGCCCGTAGCCTTTGACTTCGGTGACCGTAAGGCCCTGGATGCCGATCGCCGTGAGGGCTTCGCGCACCTCATCCAGCTTGAACGGCTTGATAATGGCCATTACAATTTTCATCTGGTTTCCCATCCTTTTTTCGCTGCGGCCAAGCCGCCTCTCCTGACAGGTTGTGCGCAAACGCACGCACCTGCCTGCCTTGTTGAAACAAGACGCGTGCCAAACTTGCGGAGAGGAGAGGATTCAGCGGATTCAGCCAGAAAAAAGCCGTATTTCGGCCGGGACCGGCGCGTTTTTATGCAAAAATGACCGCTAAAATGCACATTTATTGTGCATGTATTTCCGGAATTTTACGCCTGCATCGGAAATGGGCAGTTCAGTCCCGCTCCCGGATCAGGCCTTCCTGCGCGACTGAGGCGATCAGCCGGCCGTCGCGCGCATAGAGGCTTCCCCGGGAGAAGCCTCGCGCCCCCGAGGTGCTGGGCGAATCCATCGTGTAGAGCAGCCAGTCGGAGAAATCGAAGCGACGGTGAAACCACATGGCGTGGTCGAGGCTGGCGGCCTGGATGTCCTTGCTGAACACGCTCCGGCCGTGGGAGAACAGCGAGGTATCGAGAAGAAGCATGTCCGACAGATAGGCCAGCACGGAGGCCTGGACGATCCGGTCGTCGGGCACCGGCCCGAGCGTGCGAACCCAGGCATGCTGGATCGGCGGCAGCGACTTGGTCGTGAAATAGTGCTCCATGATCACCGGCCGCACCTCGATCGGCCGCTCGGTACGCCAATATTTCACGATATGCTCGGGCGCTCCCTCGAGAAAAGCCGCCTGGATCTCGTCAGGCCCCGGCAGATCCTCCGGCGCGGGAACGTCGGGCATCCCCTCCTGGTACTCGAGCCCGTCCTCGTCCTTGTGAAAGGAGGCCTGCAGCGAGAAGATCGCCTTGCCGTGCTGGATCGCCACCACCCAGCGGGTGGAGAAACTCGAGCCGTCCCGGATCCGCTCGACGTCGTAGATGATCGGCGTGGACGGATCGCCGGGGCGCATGAAGTAGCCATGCAGCGAGTGGACCCCGCGATCGGGCGCCACGGTGCGCTGCGCGGCGACCAGGGCCTGGCCGATCACCTGGCCGCCAAAAATGCGCTGCCACCCGACCTGCGGGCTCTGTCCACGAAAGAGATTTTCCTCAAGCGTCTCCAGATCGAGATATTCGACGAGACTGTCGGCGGAATTGAATGTGCTGCGCGCCATTATCGTTCACGGTCCACAAGAGTAACAAACGCGCGTCTTGAAGGTCGCAAATGCGCGAAAATGATGGCGGTCCGGCATCCGCCCCTTCAGCAACCGGGCCACACCTTGGCTGAGAAGCCACGCGGAGACCGGAGACGGCGCAACCGGCTCCCGCATGACTCGCACAATAGCCTTAAGTCCATAACCGGCCAGTTTACAAGGAGGGCAACCTGAGGACACGCGCGAGTTCACCGATTATGCCCCGGCGGAAGAGCAGCACCGCCACCACGAAAATTGCCCCGATAACGACCTGGACCCAGGATCCGATGCTCGAGAGTTCATGCTGCAGCGTCACGATCGTCACCGCGCCGACAATGGGACCGAAAATCGTACCCATACCGCCGAGCAGGGTCATCAGGATCACCTCGCCGGACATCTGCCAATGGGCATCGGTCAACGAGGCGAACTGGAAGACGAGTGCCTTGGTGGCCCCGGCGAGCCCCGCGAGCGTTGCCGACATGACGAAAGCGATCAGCTTGAAGCGATCGACATTGTAGCCCAGCGACAGGGCCCTAGGCTCGTTTTCGCGCACCGCCTGAAGCACCTGGCCGAAAGGCGAGTGGATGATCCGGTAGATGATCAGGAAGCCGGCCATGAAGATCGCCGCGACGAAATAATACATCGCCAGCGGATCGTTGAGATCGATGACACCCAGAAGCCGGCCCCGCGGAATGCCCTGCAAGCCGTTTTCGCCGCCCGTGAAAGGCAGTTGCAGCGCGAAGAAATAGACGATCTGCGCCAGCGCCAGCGTGATCATCGCGAAATAGATACCCTGCCGGCGGATCGCGAGGCTGCCGATCACCAGACCGAGCACACCGGCCGCCATCGCTGCGAGGAGAATGCCCAGGAGCGGCGGGAAGCCCCAGACCTTGATCATGTGGCCTGCGAAATAGGCCGCGCCGCCGAAGAAGGCCGCATGGCCGAAGGACAACAGGCCCGTGAATCCGATCAGCAGATTGAACGCCAGCGCGAAGAGCGCGAAGCACAAAAGCTGCATGACGAAAACGGGATAAAGGAAGAAGGGCGCCACCAGGACAGCGGCGGTCAGGATGACGAATAACACGCCCTGAGCCACGCGGCCGCGAGTATCCGACTTCTGCATGTCGGTATCCGCGAACTCGGCGACTTCACTCGTTGTGTCGTTCATTGAAATCCCTCCGGTCAACTCTGACGGCCGAACAGCCCTGCCGGACGAACCAGCAGAACGACCACCATCAGGAAGAAGATCACCGTATTGGCAGCGGGCGCGTAGAAAACCTTTGTTATGCCTTCGACCAGTCCGAGCGCGAAGCCGGAGACCACGGCGCCCATGATCGATCCCATGCCGCCGATCACCACGACCGCGAAAATGATGATGATCAGATCGGCGCCCATCAGCGGCCCCACCGAGTAGATGGGCGCGGCAAGCACGCCCGCGAGACCCGCAAGCCCGGTGCCGAAACCGAAGGTCAGGGTCACCATAAGCGGAACGTTGATGCCGAAGGCCTTCACCAGGTCCGGGTTTTCCGTTCCCGCCCTCAGCATGGCGCCAATGCGGGTCCGCTCGATGATGAACCAGACCGCAAGGCAAATGACGATGGAGAAGCCGATCGCGAAAAGCCGGTATTTGGGGAAAATCATGAAGCCGAGATCGACCACGCCGCGCAGCGATTCAGGCTGACCCGGATAGGGCGTCCCAGAGGCGGAGAAGAAGTTGACGAAAAGCCCTTGCAGCACAAGCGTGATGCCGAATGTCAGAAGCAGGCTGTAGATCGGATCGAACCGGTAGAGCCACCGCAGCATCGTCCGTTCGATCAGGATGCCCAGCGCGCCGATCAGGATAGGCACGATGATCAGCGCGGCCCAGAAATTGATGTGCAGGTCCTCGATGCCGATCCATACCCCGAGATAGGAGTAGAGAATGAGCGCCAGGAACGCGCCCGTCATATAGAGCGCGCCGTGAGCGAAATTGACCACGTTCAGGAGGCCGAAAATCACCGCCAGCCCGAGGCTGAGCATGGCGTAGAAGACGCCGTTGTTCAGTCCGAGCATGGCCTGAGCGAGTATGAGCTTCAACATGTGTGTCTCCTCCTCACACGCTCAGATAATGGTTGAGCCGGTCCATCTTCGCATCGACCTCGGCGGCTTCGATACGGTCGACCACCTTGCCGTGTTCGATCACATAGTGGCGGTCCGCGCGCGGCGCCGCGAACCGGAAGTTCTGCTCCACCAGAACGATCGTGTAGCCGCTCTTCTTCAGTCTGCTGATCGCATCGCCCAGCGCCTTGACGATGACGGGGGCGAGACCCTCGGTGATCTCGTCGAGCAGCAGGAGCCTTGCGCCGGTCCGCAGGATCCTGGCGATCGCCAGCATCTGCTGTTCGCCGCCCGAAAGCAGGGTGCCCATGCGCTTGCGCACCTCTTTCAGGTTCGGGAACATCTCGTAGATTTCATCGAGGCTCATACCGTCCTTGCCGACGGTCGGCGGCAGCAGGAGGTTTTCCTCGACATTCAGGCTGGCGAATATGCCGCGCTCTTCGGGGCAATAGCCGATGCCCCCCAGGGGCGCGATGCGGTGCGCCGGTTTCGAGATGAACTCCTCGCCCCGAATGGATATCGAGCCGGTCCTGCGATCCACCATTCCCATGATCGCGCGCAGCGTCGTGGTGCGGCCGGAACCGTTGCGGCCCAGCAAGGTGATCAATTGCCCCTCGCCGAGTTCGAGATCGATGCCGTGCAGCACATGGGATTCGCCGTACCAGGCATTGAGGTCCGTGATCTTGAGGAGCGGCGTGGGTTGCGCGGTCGCGCTCATGCGTCGACCTCCTCGGCCTTGACGCCCATATAGGCTTCCATGACCGCGGGATTTTTCGAAACCTCGTCATAGACACCCTCGGCCAGCACCTCGCCCCGGTTGAGGACGGTGATGCGGTCCGCCAGCTTGGCGACGACGCCGAGATTGTGTTCGACCATGATGATGGTGCGGCCCGCGGAAACGGATTTGATCAGGTCGGAGACCTGGCCCACATCCTCCGCCCCCATCCCCTGCGTCGGTTCGTCCAGGAGCATCAGTTCGGGTTCCAGGCCCAGAGTAGTGGCGATTTCCAGCGCCCGCTTGCGGCCATAGGGCAATTCGACGGCCTTCAGATGAGCAAAGCCCTTCAGCCCCACCTGGTCGAGCCTTGCCACGGCTTCCTCGTCGAGGCTCGACAGAACCTTGTTCGAACGCCAGAACTGGTAACTGACATTCAGGCGCTTTTGCAGCGACAGACGGACATTCTCGAGCGCGGTCAGATGCGGAAAGACGGCCGAAATCTGAAAGGACCGCACGATCCCGTGATTGGCGATTTCCGCCGGCTCCCGGCGGGTAATGTCCTCGCCATTGAAATGGATATGCCCCGAGGTTGGCTTGAGGAATTTCGTCAGCAGGTTGAAGAACGTCGTCTTGCCGGCACCGTTCGGCCCGATCAGCGCATGGATCGTGCCGCGCTCAACTTGCAGATTGACGTTGTTGACGGCGACAAAGCCGCCGAAACTCTTTGTCAGCCCCTTCGTTTCCAAAATGAAGTCGCTCATCCTGTCCTCACCCCAAGCGGATTAACCGGCCATTGCGAAATTCACGACAATGGGCGGCCCGTTGCAAGGCCGCCCCAGGTTCAAAAGCCTTTTCCCGGCTTTATTCCTGCGCCATCTCGCAGCCGCCATCGGCCAGTGAGAAATAGGCTTCCTCACCCGGAATGCTGCGCACCACCTCGGCAACGTCCCACGGATCCTCGTTGCCGTCCTTGACGCGCAGAAGATACATGTCGTGCACCAGCAGCCCGTCCTTGCGGATGGAGCCGCCCTTGGCGAAGAAGTCGTCGATCTTCATCTTGCCGAGTTCCTCGCGCACGGCATCGGAATCGTCCGTGCCCGCCGCTTCGACGGCTTTCAGGTAGGCGAGCGTCAGGGAATAGTCGGCCGCATGGGGGAATGTGGGAGCCGCGCCGCCGGAATATTCCATATATTTTTCCTTCCAGGCGCGCGATTCATCATCGTGGTTCCAGTACCATGCCGAAGTGAAGTTCAGCCCCTCGGCCACAGAAGTGCCCAGGCTCTTGACGTCGGAAATCAACACCAGCATGCCGGCAAGCTGCTGGCCACCTGCGACGATGCCGAACTCGTTGGCCTGCTTGATCGAGTTGACCGTGTCCTGACCGGCATTGGCCAACGCGATGACCTTCGCGCCCGAGGACTGCGCCTGCAGAAGATAGGACGAGAAATCGGTCGAGGCGAGCGGCACGTCGGAGCTTCCGGCAACGGTTCCGCCGAGCTTTTCCACCACTTCGGACGTGTTGTCCTGCAGCGCGTGACCGAATGCATAGTCGGCGGTGATGAAGTACCAGCTATCACCGCCTTCCTTGACGATGGCCGTCGCCGTGCCGACTGGCAGCGCGTGGGTGTCGTAGCCGTAATGGATGCCGTATTTGGTGCAGGCTTCACCGGTCAGCGCCGTGGTTGCCGCACCCGTCGAGATGGTGATGACCTTCTTTTCCGAAGCGAGCTGCTGAACGGCCAGCGCCACCGCCGAATTGGTCAGATCGGTGATCATGTCGACATTGTCTTCGTCGATCCACTGACGCGCGGTTGCCGAGGCGACGTCGGCCTTGTTCTGGTGATCGGCGGAGATGACTTCGATCGGCTTGCCGAGCACGGTGCCGCCGAAATCCTCGACAGCCATCTTCACGGCGGCAACGGCGCCGTCCCCGGAAAAGCCCGTGGAATAGACGCCGGACATGTCGCCGAGCACGCCGATCTTCACGACGTCGTCGGAAACGCTCTGGGCCATGGCTGCGTTGGCGCCGAGCGCCAGGGCTGCAGCGCATACACTTCCATACAATACAGATTTCATGGTTTCTCCTCCCTTTGAAAACGCTCCCCATCGTCAGAGCGCAAGCTCGTCAAAATCGACAGCCGTTCCTCAGCGTACCGCCGTTTTGAGATATTCGATAATTGCCGAGAAATCCCGGCCCCGTCCAC
This sequence comes from Hyphomicrobiales bacterium, assembly GCA_002709005.1. Lineage (GTDB taxonomy): Bacteria > Pseudomonadota > Alphaproteobacteria > Rhizobiales > Rhizobiaceae > Pseudohoeflea. The sequence goes on from PAPH01000038.1 coordinate 7,172, forward strand.
CTTCCTCCAGAAAGCGGCCGTAGAGTTCGAGGGCATGGGTGCCCATCGGGGTCGCCTGCCCGACCTCGGACGCCGCCACCTGCGCAAGGTTCAGGTCCTTGTGCATCAGTTCGGCGGCAAAACCGGGTTTGTAATCATTGTCCGCAGGGGATTTTGGTCCCACGCCGGGGACCGGACAATAGGAATTGACCGACCAGCACGATCCCGTCGATGTCGAAATGACATCGAAGGCGGCTTCGGCCTGAAGACCAAGCTTCTCCGCCAGCGAAAACGCCTCGCAGGTCGCGATCATCGAGGCCCCGAGAAGCATGTTGTTGCAGATCTTTGCGGCCTGACCCGACCCGCCCTTGCCGCAATGGACGATCTTGCAGCCCATGACTTCGAACACCGGCTTGACGCGCTCAAAGGCCTCCCCTTCACCGCCCGCCATGAAGGTGAGGGTTCCGGCCACCGCCCCTCCGACGCCACCGGAAACGGGGGCGTCGAGCATTTCCAGCCCGGCACCGGAGACCATGTCATGCGCCTTGCGCGCGCTGGCGACGTCGATCGTCGAAGAATCGATGATGACCGCGCCGCTCTTCGCGGCGGGCACGATCTCCTCGAGGACCTTCAATACGATCGGGCCGTTCGGAAGCATGGTGATGATGATGCTGGCATCTTCCACCGCAGCCGCGGCGCTCGCCGCGGTCTTCATGCCTTCGCTGGCGGCTTTTTCCATCGCCGCCGGCACGGTATCGTAAACGGTAAGACTGTGGCCCGCCTTGGCCAGGTTGGTCGCCATTGGCAGACCCATATTGCCAAGGCCGATAAAAGCTATTCTGCTCATTTTTCCTCCCGCTTCCGGCTTGCGCGGCAGACCGCTCGAACCGGATGCATTACGGCGCCTCCCGTGAACGCGTCCTCACAACCGCGCTCCGCCATCTTGGGCAGTCATAGTATACGCATGTTTTTGCAAGGCTATATACTTGTCCGCTCATCCATTGTGCGGATATGCTCATACCATGAGTTTTGACTGGAACGACCTGCGCTATTTCATTGCCGTCGCACGCACGGGAAGGTTGACGGCCGCCGCCCCTCGAATGGGGACCGATCATGCCACCGTCAGCCGCCGCATTCGCGCGCTGGAGGAAAGCCTCGGCGCCGCCTTGTTCAACCGTTCGCCCCGGGGCTACACGCTAACCGACATGGGCGAACGGCTGCTGCGCCATGCCGAGGACATGGAGACCACATCGGCCCATATCCAGAACGATATCGCCGGCGAGCGCTTTTCGCTCAGCGGCGTGGTGCGCGTCGGCGCGCCGGACGGTTTCGGCGCATTTTTTCTGGCCCCGCGCATCGGCGATCTGGTCAAGCGCAATCCCGAGCTCGATCTGCAGATTGTCGCCATGCCGCGCATTTTCAGCCTGTCGAAACGCGAGGCGGACATCGCCATCGGCCTTTCACGGCCAGAGCGCGGCCGCCTGTTCTCCCGCAAGCTCACAGACTACTCGCTCCATGTCTACGCCTCGCGCGACTATCTCGAGAAACACGAGCCCATCCGGCGGCGGGAGGATTTTTCCGACCATCTTCTCATCGGCTATATTCAGGAGATGATCTACGCGCCCGAGCTCGACTATGTCTTTCATATCGGCGAGCGGTTGAAACCGCGTCTTTCCAGCACCAACCTGATTGCGCAGATGCGGGCGACGCAGGCCGGAAACGGGCTGTGCATGCTGCCGGACTTCATGGCGGGCCAGGATCCCGATCTGGTGCCCGTTCTGCCCGTCGAAGTCGAGCTGAAGCGGTCATTCTGGCTCGTCGCCCATGAGGATTCCCGGGAATCCGCGCGCGTGCGCACCGTCATACGCTTCATCGCCGACAAGGTGGAGGAAGCGCGGGCGGACTTCATGAATTTTCACGCCCAGCATCCGGACTGAAGGCCGGAAAAGCGTGTGGCGCAGCCACGCCAAGGAATCCAAGGTCGCAAAAACATCCGGATTGGGGTCGACAAGGACGTCATGTCGCGCCCGCGCCAATCTGTTTCTGCTTGCCGCGTTGGGGTATACCGGTCGGCGACGCATTCAATCGGCCTGAATGGAAGCCCGGAGATGGGCGATCGGCCGCGCCGCATTATATGGACGGCAAAAGGGAAGGACACGCTATGACCATCGAAACCAGCGATCTCCTCATCTGCGGCGGCGGATATGTGGGCCTCGGCGTCGCGGTGGCCGTCAAGGCGTCCGCCCCCGACCTCACCGTCACCCTCATCGACGCCGCGCCGGAGGGGGTGTGGAAGAAGGATCCCCGCGCCTCCGCGATCGCCGCGGCGGCCAGCCGGATGCTTTCCACGCTCGGCCTGTGGGAGGAAATCGTTCCCGAGGCCGAACCGATCCGCGACATGATCGTCACCGATTCCCGAACCTCCGATCCGGTGCGGCCAACCTTCCTGACCTTCGGCGGCGACGTCAATCCGGGCGAGCCCTTCGCCCATATGGTGCCGAACGTCGCCATGGTCGGCCCCTTGCGCAGGAAGGCGGAGGAACTTGGCGTGACGATCCACCAGTCCGCCGCGGCCGACGGGCTGGAGATCGGACCCGAGCGCGGCACCGTGACCACCGCCGACGGACGGCAATTCGCGGCAAGACTGGTGGTCGCCGCCGACGGGGTGCGCTCGAAACTGCGCGACATGGCCGGCATCAAGCACACCCGCTGGGATTACGGCCAGTCGGGCATCGTCTGCACGGTCGCGCACGAGCGACCGCACAATGGCCGCGCTGAGGAACATTTCATGCCATCGGGCCCATTCGCCATCCTGCCGCTCAGGAACAACCGCTCCTCGCTCGTCTGGACCGAGCGTTCCGCCGACGCGGAGCGGCTGGTCAATGGCGACGATCTAGTTTTCGAGGCCGAACTCGAACGCCGTTTCGGCCATCATCTGGGCCAGTTGACCGTCGAAGGCGCCCGCAAGGCCTTTCCGCTGGGGCTGACGCTTGCCCACGACTTCGTCAAACCGCGCTTCGCGCTCGCGGGCGACGCCGCCCACGGCATTCACCCGATCGCCGGGCAGGGGCTCAATCTCGGCTTCCGCGATGTCGCGGCCCTGGCCGAAACCATCGTCGAGGCGGCCCGGCTCGGCTTGGATATCGGCAGTTATTCGGTGCTCGAGCGCTACCAGATCTGGCGCCGTTTCGACACTTTCCAGATGGGCGTGACCAGCGATGTCCTGACCCGGCTGTTCTCCAACGATTTCACGCCGCTCAGGATGGCGCGCGATTTCGGCCTGTCGGTCGTCGACCGTCTGCCGGGCCTGAAGAACTATTTCATCAAGCAGGCCGCCGGGTTCGCGAATTCCGATGCGCCGAAGCTGTTGCGCGGCGAGGCGATCTGACGTCAGGCGTCGCCCGACCTCGGTCCCGAGAAGGCACGACCGAGCGCCATGTCCATCCGCCGGAAGCTTTCGGCCAGGATCGTCATGTCGGAGAATGCATGCGCCAGCGCGATGCCGCCCTGCCATTCGGCAATCAGCGCGCGCGAGCGCGACAGGGCCTGCGACGGCCTGAGCCCCGATCGGCCGATTTCAGCGGCCAGGAACTCGATCAGCCGGGAAAAACTCTCCGCCGCCCGGGCCGAAGCCTCCGGCGCGCTGTCGCGGAAATCGCGCACGGCGAGTGCGATGGGACAGCCCCGCTCCATGCGGCTCCGGTTGGATTGCTGAAGCCGCCGCAACAGGAACCTGCAACGTTGCTCGGCTTCCGGCGAGACAGTGGCCGCGTCGGCGACCAGCGCATCGGTTTCGCGGAGAAAGATCTCGGCAACCGCAAGCGCGATATCGGCCTTGGTGGGATAGTAGTAGAACATGTTGCCCTGCGGTACGCCCGCGGACGTGGCGATATCGCCGATCGAACTGCCGGCATATCCGCGCCGCCAGAACAGGTCCGCCGCCGCCGCCGCGATGGCCTCCCGCCGCTCGTCGCCCTTTTTTGACATATCGCCTTCCCGCACAGAGTTGGTCGTTCGACTGACTTACTTATCGCGAGAACACGCGGCGAATGCCAGACCGTTCCGTATCGATGACGCCGATCGAGGTCATGGCGGCTTAGGAAGCGCCGGCCTGGTCGATTCCCTCTATCGCCCGAAGAGCCGGAATGGCGAAATCGGTAAAGGCGCGGACAACGGGGCGCATGAACCGGACGGATGGATAGGTGAGAAACGCCTCGGTGGGTCGCACCTCGTAGTCCGGCAAGATACGAACGAGCTTTCCCTCCGCCAGGTCCTCGTTCACCAGGAGCTGCTGCACGGGGCCGGCGGCATGCCCCCGGATCAGTGTCGCGGCGATGACCTCCGCGCTGTTGGTGCGGAGGATTGAGCGAACCGGAACATCGACGTTTTCGCCATCCTTTCTGCGAAGCGCCAGAACATCGCGAGAGGCCAGGACGGCGGCGGTACTGATAATCGCGACCTCGGAAAGGCGCTCCGGCGTGTCGATAGGCCCGGTCGTCTCAAGCAGGGAGGGAGCGGCAACCAGGATGCGCCGGATGAGCCCGAGCCGGCGAATGATGAGCTCCTGATTGGACGGACGGCCGTATTTCACCGCAAGGTCGAAATTTTCATAGACGAGATCGACGTCCCGGTTTTCCAGCACGAGATCGATTGTCGCGGCGGGATGGAGCCTTTGAAATTCCATCACGATCGGATGCAGATGTTTTGCTCCCAGGCACGACGGCGCGTGCAGCCGCAAATTGCCCTCGATTGCCCCCATGTTGCGCCTGACGCCTTCCAGCGCCGCGTCGATCGTCGCCAGCGATTCCCGGCTCGCCTCGTAGAGTTCCTGCCCCTGCGGCGTCGGCCGGACGCGACGCGACGACCGTTCCAGAAGCCGCGCTCCCACGTGACGCTCGAGGTTGCGCAAATGCTTCGTGACCGCGGGCTGGGAGACATCGAGGTCGCGCGCGGCGGCCGTCAGCGAACCGCGTTCGACGGTGCGGACGAAGGCGCGCAAGGCAATGGCGATATCCATACAATATCCATCAGTTATAGGCTCCATTACTCCATAACATATGGACATGAACATCGCCATGAGCTCTTAGATCGCGTGATTTTCTTCCATGGAGTTTGAAATCCAGATGCGTATCAGCAGACGTGGCTTCGTGTTCGGAGCACCCCTTGCGCTTGCGGGCTGTATCACCGACCAGGCACCCCAATCGGCCCCCTCCGACGCGCGCGCCGATGCTTCCTATCTGTCCATGTATACGGCGATCGACACCGAACCCTTTCCCGTCCCGGCCGTGGATTTGAAGCGGGTCAAACCGCAATTCCTCAGGCGTGAAGTCGCCTACCGGACAGAGGAACGTCCCGGAACCATCGTGGTCGACCCGGCCGCCCGGTACGCCTATCTGGTCATGGAAAACGACCGCGCACTTCGCTACGGCGTTGGGGTCGGCAAGCAGGACGCCTTCAATTTTCGCGGTGAAGCGACCATTGCCGCCAAAAAGAAATGGCCGGGCTGGAAGCCGACGCCGCACATGATCGCGCGCGAGCCGGAGCGATATGGTCCCTTGAAAGACGGTTTGCCCGGTGGGGACAGAAACCCCCTCGGCCCCCGTGCCCTCTACCTCTTCCGTGACGGCCAGGACACCTTCTACCGGCTTCATGGCACTGTCGAGCCGTGGACCATCGGAACGATGGTTTCGTCCGGCTGTATCCGCCTGCTCAATCAGGACATCATGGACCTGTATCGGCGCGTGCCGATTGGAACGAAGGTCGTCGTTCTGCCGGCCGGCAGCGCCACGAGTTGAGCGTTAGCCGAACATGAGGGTGAGGCTTCAGAGGGGCGATTGGGGAACGGTATCGTCGAGCTGGCGGGCTTCGGATACCAACATGATCGGGATGCCGTCGCGGACCGGGAAGGCAAGGCGCGCCTTTTGCGAGATCAATTCGCCCTTTTCGGCATCGTAGCTCAAGGGCGCACGCGTCAGCGGGCAGACGAGAAGCTCGAGAAGCTTGGGATCCGGGTGTTCCTTGCGGACGCTGTCCATCTCGGTTCTCCGCTAGAGACATCTCGCTTGTGGCGGAACCGCCCAAAATCGAAATGCGCAAATGAATTCAAGAGCCTGTCAAAGTTATGTGTTACCAGCCGCTATTGCAGCCGCCAGCTCGTATCCTCGTCGCTTTGCGCCAGCACCATTTCGGTAATCGCGATCAGTGTGTCGGCACGGGCCTTGATGTCGCGTGCTTCGAGAAGCGCCTGTTTCTCGGCCGGCCCGTAGGGTGACATCATCGACAGCGAATTGACAAGCGTGGCATTCGACGCCTTTTCCACGCTCTTCCAGTCCACCTCCAGATTGTTGGCGTCGAGATAGGCGCGGAAACTCTTCAAGAGTTCCTCGCGATCGACCGTCTCGCCCATGTCGCGGGCCGAAAGATCCGAGATTTCGGGCGAGATCCGGCAGACGCGATAGGAACGGGCGGGATCGCTCACCTCACCGGACACCCGGAACCGGCAGACGCCGCCGAGCGTGAGCACGTAACGGCCGTCGCCGGTCTCGCCATAGCCGAGGATCCGGCCGAGGCAACCGACCGCGCAGAGATCGCCGACTGGCCGCTCCACGGACTGGTCATGCTCCAGAGACGGCTGGATCACGCCAATGATGCGCGGGCCTGCCAGACAATCGTCGAACATGGAGATGTAGCGCGGCTCGAAGATGTTGAGCGGCAATTGCGAACCGGGAAGCAGCAGCGCGCCGGCGAGCGGAAAAACCGGAACTTCGTCCGGCAGATCCGACGCCGCGGTGTATTCGGTATTTCCGACCTTTATCATTCCGTCCTTCCATGACCTTGGGAGTCATCTGGAGCAGGCGGGACAAAGCTCAAGGGGCTGCGCGGCGGCCACCCCCGGATCGCCATAACCGGATCACGAGAACAGGAACGATGAGAGCTGTCGGCGCGCCGAGGCCGTCACCGGATCGGCAGGCCCCCAGGCCTCGAAGAATTCGAGAAGCTGCTTGCGCGCCGCCTCGTCGTTCCAGCCGCGGTCGCGCCGCATGACGGCGAAGACCTGCTCGACCGCCTTTTCCCGTTCGCCCTGGGCGTTGAGGATCTTGGCGAGTTGCAGCCGGGCTTCGAAATCGCGGTCGTCGGCGGCAATGCGGGCTTCGAGCTCAGCCGGATTGCCGAGCGAGGCGACTTCGCGGGCGAGTTCGAGTTTCTTGGCGGCCGAAGCGAGTTCGGGCTTGCCGCGCAGTTCCTCCGGCGCTTGGTCCATGAGTTCCTGCGCCTGATCGAGCGCGCCGGCGGCGATCATCGCGTTGGCGAGGCCGCCCATCGCGCCCGCATGGTCGGGATCAGCCGAAAGAACCGCAGAATAAAGCTGTGCCGCCCCCTCTATCTGGCCGGCGGCGAGCGCCGCGTCGGCCTGTTCCATCGTAGCGGCGATACGCGGATCAGGACCCTGATCGGCCTGGCCGCCGAGCTTGGCGATGAAATTGCGCACCTCGCTCTCAGGCACCGCGCCCATGAAGCCGTCGACCGGACGGCCGTCGACGAAGGCGATGACCGCGGGAATCGACTGGATGCCCATCTGCCCGGGGATCGCCGGATGATCATCGATATTGAGCTTGACCAGCTTGACCGCGCCCGCGGCTTCGGTGACCACCTTTTCGAGAACCGGCGTCAATTGCTTGCACGGACCGCACCAGGGCGCCCAGAAATCGACGAGCACCGGCTGCCGACGCGACGCCTCCATGACGTCGCGGGTGAAATCGGCCGTCGTCGTATCGGAGACGAGCGCGCCGGCGGGGACCGCCTGCTGCGATGCGGCCGCGGGGCTCGCATCGCCGAAAGTGACGGTGCCGGTCATCTGCGAACCGGGAGCGGGCGCGAAGGGGTTGTCCGAATTGCTCATCGATGAATTCCGTTTCGTTTCAGCTCAAATTGTAATCGCGGCCGGCCGTTTCAAGTCGCGCCTCAGGAGGAGACCCGCACCACCAGCGGCTCATGACCGGTATGGGCGAGAAAGCGCATCAGATCGACGCTCGAGACCGTGGTGGTGGCATTGTTGCGCAAGGGATGGCCGTTGATCAGCTCGCTCGCCGCCAGCGGCGCGTCGATCACCACCTTCACCAGGCCCTCGGTCTCGTTGAGCGCTGCAAAGACCGTGACCGAGCCGGGAATCACCCCGAGCAGCTCCATCAGCGCCTCCGGCTTGCCGAACGAGACCCGCCCCGATCCGCCGATCAGCGTGTGGATCTGCTTGAGGTCGACATTGGCGTCCTCCTCGAGGGTGACAAGGAAATACTGACCCTTCTTGTCCTTGAGGAACAGGTTCTTGGTATGGGCGCCGGGAATTTGGTCGCGCAGCGACTGCGATTCGGCCACCGTGAAGACCGGCGCGTGCCGATGCGTCTCGTGGCTGATCCCGAGCGAATCGAGGACGGCGAAAAGATCCTCGGGCTCGCGCGGTTGCGCCACGGTGGCCTCGATCGCGTCTTCGGCCGCCTCTGCGGCCCGCCCTTCAGCCTTGTCCGTCATCGTCAAACTCCATGCCCGAGCCTCAAGGGCCTCTCGCCGCCACCGGCGGACCGGGGGCAAGCCGTCTGTACCGTCTTGTTAACGGCCACGCGGCCGGCTGGCAATGCATCCCGGCCGCATCCCGCAGGTCGCAGAACCATCCGGACATCCAGGCGGCCATCGCGACCGGCACATAAAATTCCCCGCCTGCGAAATGCAAATTCCCTGTTGCATTTGAAACCGGCTTGCGCCATATAGCGCCGGTCCGGGCGCCAAGGCGCCGGTACGACGGTCTCAACTACCTCGGAGATCGTTCGATGAGCGGGTGTAGCTCAGGGGTAGAGCACAACCTTGCCAAGGTTGGGGTCGAGGGTTCAAATCCCTTCATCCGCTCCATTTTTCTACTATTTTAAAATCCCTAATAATTCACGTCGTTAAATTATCC
>PAPH01000039.1 GCA_002709005.1 Hyphomicrobiales bacterium
GAAGGGCTGGCCGATATGGTACTTGTAGGCCATGGCGGCGATCGTCGGCATCTTGGCGATCATGCGCATGGAAGCGACCATGCGCTGATGCGGATCGGTGATGTCGGTCGAGTCGTGATAGAAGGCCGAGAGCGCGCCGACGCAGCCGCACATGACGGCCATCGGGTGCGCATCGCGACGGAAGCCGGTGAAGAAGCGGCTCATCTGTTCGTGCACCATCGTATGACGGGTCACGCGATAGTCGAAATCGCTCTTCTGGGTGGCGGTCGGCAGTTCACCGTAGAGAAGCAGGTAGCAGACTTCCAGGAAGTCGCCCTGTTCGGCGAGCTGATCGATCGGATAGCCGCGGTGAAGCAGCATGCCTTCGTCGCCGTCGATATAGGTGATCTTGGATTCGCAGGCGGCGGTCGAGGTGAAGCCCGGATCGTAGGTGAAGGCGCCGGTCTGCTTGTAGAGGGAGGCGATATCGACCACGTCCGGCCCGATCGTCCCGCCGCGAACCGGCAGTTCGATGTCCTTGCCGTCGAGGTTGAGTTTTGCGGTTGTGTCGGCCATGGCGTATCCCTCCTGAAGATGACGCGCCTCGCGTGCGTGGCAGCTGGCGCGCTGGGTCAACTGTCACCGGTTAGCTATATGATTTCCATTGCGCTGCCAAGCTGTGAGACCGCCAAATTGTGCGTTGCGTCATTGGCTATTGGTTACATGCTGCAGGCTGGCTGAAGATGACGTTGGGAAAAATTGCGTCAAGCGCGCGGCGATCGGCAGCCGGTGCATCCGGCGACTGGCGCCATCCGGAGGTTGTATTGCCCGCCAAGTGCTGGCTATGCTGGCCTCAGGCGGGCGCGAGATGGCGGACAGCGGCAAGGCAGCGGAGACGAGGGAAGGCTCTTCGGCGAGCGTAACCGGGGTGGCCGATCCTGTTGGCGAAACAGTGGTGCCGGTCCCGCTCGACCGGGCCTCGTGGCCGAATGTCCGGCGGTCTCCGCCGGCCTCGGCGCCCCTCGGTTTCGCGCTGCCGCATCGCGCCTTCTGGCGGCGAGCCCTGGCGGAGGAGGGCGAGCGCGGCACGCTGTTTCTTCTTGTCGCGGTCTTTATGGGCGCCGGTGCGGGTTTCTATCAGATCCTCGGCAGGGAACCCGGTACCGTCACGAGCCTTGCGGCACTCGTGCTGGCGGCGACGGCGGCGGTGTGGACAGGGTATCGCGGCGGGCGGAGCTTTCCGGCCATGGTTCTATGCGCAGCGCTTGCCGCCGGCTTTCTTGCCGGTCGGGTGGAAACGTTCAACGGGCCGGTGCTACTGGACGTGCCGGTGACGACGACGGTAACCGGGGAGGTGCTCGAACGCGAGATCGATGAGGGCGGCCGTGTCCGCTATCTGCTGCGGGTGATTGCCACCGACGACCCCGTTCTCAAACGCCCGCCCGGCCGGGTCCGGCTCACCGCCTCGGCGAGCCACGACATTTTCAGTCCTGGGGCACTTGTCAGCGGCCGTGGCCGGCTCTCCCCGCCATCCGGGCCGGCCTTTCCGGGCGGCTATGATTTCGCCCGTTCGGCCTATGCCTCGGGGATCGGTGCCTACGGATTCTTCTACCGCGCTCCGGTGGTTGCCGGCGACCTGACGGAGCGGGAGGGCGGGCTCGTTGACTGGATACGTTTCCGGATCACAGCCGTCAGGACGCATATTTCGGCACGGGTGCGCGAGGTGGTCGCCGGCGATCCCGGCGCGTTGATCGCGGCCTTGACGGTGTCCGACCGGCGCGGCATCAGCGAGGCGACGGTGGAGACGCTGCGCGCAACCGGATTGGCGCATATTCTTGCGATATCCGGGCTGCACATGGCCCTCGCCGCCGGCACGTTCTTTCTCGGGCTGCGCAAGATCGCGGCGCTCTCCCCGCAACTCGTCGAACGCTATCCGGTCAAGAAGGCGGCAGCACTCGCGGCGATCCTGATTGCGACGAGCTACCTGGCGATTTCCGGGGCGGGAGTTGCCACCCAGCGCGCCTGGCTGATGATGACGGTGATGTTCGTCGCCGTGATCTTCGACAGGCCTGCGCTTACGCTCCGAAACGTCGCGCTGGCGGCGATCGTTATTCTTGTCTTGTCGCCCTCGGCGGTGATCTCGCCGGGGTTCCAGATGTCGTTCGCCGCGACGATCGCGCTGATTGCGACCTATGAGGCCTGGAGCCGGCGCAGGGCCAGGGCGGAGAGGAGGGGCGGGTCGGTGAGCGCGTTTGTCCCGAACTACGTCGTCGCAGTCTTTCGCCTCGTTGCAGGCCTCGCGGTGACATCGCTCGTCGCGGGGCTTGCCACCGGTCTGTTCGCGGCCTGGCATTTCCATCGGGCGGCCGGGTTCGGGCTGATCGCCAATCTGCTCGCCATGCCGCTTGTCTCCTTCGTCGTCATGCCGTCGGGGTTGATCGCGATGCTGGCCATGCCTTTCGGTCTCGACCGCTGGCCGCTCATTCTCATGGGGCAGGGGCTCGAATGGGTGATGGACGCGGCACGCTTCGTCGAACGACTCGGTGGCGACGCGGTGACGGGCCAGATCGGACTGGCCAGCATCCTGCTCGCCGGCGGCGGTTTTCTGATCCTCACGCTCTTGTCCTCCCGACTGCGCTTGCTCGGCCTCGCGCCGATCGCACTCGGTCTGATGCTGACGCTGCCGCCCTTCGGCCCCCGCCTGCCGGATATCGTCGTCAGCGAGGATGGTCGTCTCGTCGGGCTCGTTGGCAACAAGTCGATCGCCACCAATGCCGCAAAGCCATCGGATTTTTTGTTCGAACAATGGCAGCGTGCCTGGAGGCGGGCGGACCATCTTGCGCCGATCACGATGGACGGTGCCGCTCTGCCGGCGCTCGCCGATCAGGCGCGGCGCACACCGGGCCGCTTTATCTGTAGCGCGCGGTCGCGCTGCGTGGCCGCGGTCGGGGGGCGACTGGTCGCGGCGCTCGGAGACCCTGCGGATATGGGCGCGGGCTGCGACATCGCGGATATCGTCATTCTGTCGGTCCCGATCCGCGCGCGCAACTGCCGCTCGGGCGCCGAACTGTTTACCGCCCGGACATTGCGGGAAACAGGGGCACTCGGATTCTTTCTGGAAGCCGGCAACCGGCTGACGGTCCGGACGGCGCTGGGCGATGCGATCCGACCCTGGACGATACAGCGGCGCTACGACTGGCGGTCGGACAGTTTTGTTCTGCCCGACACGGCCGCCAGGCGCGCGATCTCGTCCGAAAGCGACAGGGCACGCGGCACCATCATCGCGGGCGAGGCGGATACGCAAAAGCCAGCGAAGGATTTACCCTTCGCCGGCTCAAAACAGATACGATCCGGGGACAGGCTCAATGATAACGGCGGATGAGGCCGACCAGCTTGCCCTGCACCTTGACCCGGTCGGGGCCGAAGATGCGGGTCTCGTATTCCGGGTTGGCGGCCTCGAGCGCTATCGAGGCACCCTTGCGGCGGAAGCGCTTGAGGGTAGCTTCCTCGTCATCGACCAGCGCCACGACGATATCGCCGGGATTGGCGGTATTGGCGTTGCGGATGATCACCGTATCGCCGTCGAAGATGCCGGCCTCGATCATGGAATCGCCCTTTACCTCGAGCGCGTAGTGCTCGCCCGATCCCAGCATCTCGATGGGCACGGCCACATCATGCGTGTTGTTCTGGATCGCCGAGATCGGCACGCCGGCGGCGATCCGGCCCATCATCGGCACATGGCCGGTCTGGGCACCTTCGTCATTGGCGGGTGAAGCGGGCTTGGCCATCGTTACCGGTTCGGGCTTGCCGCGGCTGCCCTCGATGACGCTCGGCGAGAAACCGCGGCGCGGCTGCAGCGAGGTCTGGTAGCTCTCGGGAAGCTTGATGACTTCGAGCGCCCGGGCGCGGTTGGGGAGGCGGCGAATGAAGCCGCGTTCCTCGAGCGCGGTGATCAGGCGGTGAATGCCGGACTTGGAGGCGAGATCGAGCGCGTCCTTCATCTCATCGAAGGAGGGGGGGATGCCCGTCTCCTTCATGCGCTCATGGATGAAAAGCAGAAGTTCCTGCTGCTTGCGCGTCAACATGGGCTGTGAACCTCTCGCCGAATCTTTGAAACAAAACCGGAACAATCAATACATGTTCCTTTTGTGTTCCGCAAGCCGTGAAGAAACGATTAAGGAACATCAGCCGGCCAGAACGAGAACCTCTGTTTGATCGCCGCTATTGGCTGCCGGCGCGAAGGGCGGGCGGATGATGAGGCAGTCGGCGTCGGCGAATACGCTCATCAGGGAGGAGTCCTGAAGCGCGAAGGAACTCGCCACGACATTGCCGTCTGAATTGCGGGACAGACGGGCGCGCACATAGTCCTGACGCTGGTCGTTTTCCTTCAACGCATTGCCCAGAATGGCTTTTTGCACGCGGTCGGGCGCGGGTCGTCCGGCCAGAAGGGCCACCAGCGGCTCGAGAAAGAGATAGCCGCAGACAAGGCTCGATGCCGGATTTCCGGGCAGACCCAGTACCCGCATTGCGCCGAGCCGGCCCGACATCAGCGGTTTGCCCGGGCGCATCGCGATCTTCCAGAAATCGAGCTCCATGCCCCGCTTCTTCAGCGCGTCCTGAACCAGATCGTGATCGCCGACGGAGGCGCCGCCGATGGTCACGAGCACGTCCGCATCTTGCGAGATTGCCGAATCAAGAGCCGAATCAAGCGCTTCCATCCGGTCCTCGGCGATGCCGAGATCGATGACCTCGCCGCCTGCGGCGCGCACCATGGCGCCGATGCCGAACGTGTTGGACGCGACGATCTGGCCGGGTCCGAGCGCTTCGCCGGGCAGTTTCAGTTCGTCGCCGGTGGCGAGAATCGCCACTTTCGGTTTGGCGTAGACCTCGACTTCCGGATGGTTCATTGCGGCGGCGAGCGTGATAGCGCCGGCATCGAGCACGCGACCCGCCGAGAGACCGGGCCGGCCCTCGGTGAAATCGACGCCGGCGAGGCGGACATGCTTTCCCTCGGCCGCTGCGACGGTCATGCGGATGCGGCCGTCCTCGAGCTTCTCGGTATCCTCCTGGATGACAATCGCATCGGCGCCCTCGGGCAGCGGCGCGCCCGTGAAGATGCGCGCCGTCTGTCCGGGTCCGACGATGCCCTCGAAACCGTGACCGGCTGCGGATTCGCCGATCAGTTCGAGTTCCGCGCCGGATTCAGTCGTGTCGGCACTTCGCACCGCATAGCCGTCCATGGCGGAGGCCGAAAAGGGTGGCTGGGTGCGCATTGCGACGAGATCGCGGGCAAGCACGCGGCCGCCGGCCTTTGCAAGCGGCAGATTTTCGGTGCGTGCAACAGGCGTCGCGTCGCCGGTGACGCGGGAAAGGGCTTCCTCGACGGGCATCAGGGCCATGGGTGGAGTTCCTTTCGATCGAGTTCGGGCAGAGAACGGGCGGGTTGCCGGTCAGGCGGTCCAGTCGCCGGACTTGCCGCCGGATTTGGCGAGAACGCGGATGCCGGAGATCTCCATGCCGCGATCGACGGCCTTGGCCATGTCGTAGATGGTCAGGCAGGCGACGGACGCCGCGGTCAGCGCCTCCATCTCGACACCGGTCTTGCCGGTCAGCCGGGCAAGCGCACGGACCCGGAGGCCGGGCAGGGCGTCGTCGGGCGCGATATCCACCTCCACCTTGGTCAGCGCCAGCGGATGGCACAGCGGGATGAGATCGGCGGTCCGCTTGGCGGCCATGATGCCGGCAATGCGCGCGGCCCCGATCACGTCGCCCTTCTTCATGTCGCCGGCAAGGATGAGCGCCAGCGTTTCGGGCTTCATCCTGACGTGACCTTCGGCGGTTGCCTCGCGGCGGGTGTCGGCCTTGTCGCCGACATCCACCATCGATGCCGAACCGTCCTCGGCGAGATGGGTGAGACGGGTTCCGGTATCGTCGCCGCCAGCCATGATCTACTCAGCCGCCGTTCGGGCAGCGTCCTCAAGGCCGAGAAGCGTACGGGTAGCCGCCTTCACGTCCTTCTGGCGCATCAGGCTTTCGCCGACGAGGAAGGTGGAAATGCCGCTTTTCTTCATCCGCTCGCAATCATCGGCGGTAAAGATGCCGCTCTCGCTGACGAGCAGATAACCGTCGTCTGCCGGAACCATGGGCGCCAGCCGCTCGCTGGCCTCCAGCGACGTCTCGAAGGTCCGCAGGTTGCGGTTGTTGATGCCCAGAAGCCGGCTGTTGAGGCAAGAAAGCGCGCGTTCCGTCTCCGCTTCGTCATGCACCTCGATCAGCGCGTCCATGCCCAGTTCGAAGGTCTCGTCCTCGATGCGCCTGGCGTCGTCGTCCGACAGCGCCGCCATGATGATGAGGATGGCGTCGGCGCCCCAGGCGCGTGCCTCGTGCACCTGGTAGGTGTCGAACATGAAATCCTTGCGCAGCGCCGGAAGCGAGACGGCGGCGCGGGCGGCGGTCAGGAATTCGGGGGCCCCTTGGAAGGACGGGCTGTCGGTGAGAACCGAAAGACAGGCCGCGCCGCCGGCCTCATAGGCTTTTGCAAGGCTCGGCGGATCGAAATCGGCGCGGATCAGACCCTTGGACGGGCTCGCCTTCTTTATCTCGGCGATCAGTCCTGTCATCCCGGCCTCGCGCTTGGCCTGAAGCCCCTTGAGGAAGCCGCGCGGGGCTTCCACGTCTGCCTGGGCTGCTTTTAACTCGTCGAGCGATCGTGCGGATTTGGCTGCCGCGATTTCCTCGCGCTTGTAGGCTTCGATCTTCTGGAGAATGTCGGCCATGGCTCAGTTCTCCTTTTTCTTCGGCGCGAGCCTTTGGGAGATGGTCGCGAGCTTGTCGAGCGTTGCAAGTGCAGCGCCGCTGTCGATGGATTTCGCCGCCATCTCCACGCCCTCGGCCATGGCGCCGGTCTTGCCGGCGATGACCAGCGCGGCGGCGGAATTGAGAAGCACGATCTCGCGGTAGGCGTTCTTCTCGCCCTCGAGCACCGCGCGCAGCGCCCTGGCGTTATAGATGCCGTCACCGCCCTTGAGTTCGGAGAGGTCGACGCGCTTGAGCCCGAATTCCTCAGGCGTCAGGGTGAATTCGCGGATCTCTCCGTTTTCGAGCGCGACAACCTGCGTGGTTCCGGTGGTCGTCATTTCATCGAGGCCGTCGCCGTGTACGACCCAGACGGTTTCCGATCCGAGATCGCGCAACACCTCGGCGATCGGACGCAGCCATTGCGGCGAGAAGACGCCGACAAGCTGGCGGGTCACGCCGGCCGGGTTCGACAGGGGACCGAGAATGTTGAATATCGTGCGTGTTCCGAGTTCGACGCGGGAGGGGCCGACGAAGCGCATGGCCGAATGATGGGCCGGAGCGAACATGAAGCCGAGGCCCGCATCGCGGATAGAGGCCGCAATGCCCTCGGGCGGCAGCTCTATCTGAACGCCGAGCGCCATCAGCGAATCGGCGGCTCCCGACTTGGAGGACAAGGCGCGATTGCCGTGCTTGGCGACCGGAACGCCGCAACCCGCCACCACGAAGGCGGTGCAGGTGGAGACGTTATAGGTGCCCGAGGCATCGCCGCCGGTGCCGACGATATCGACGGCGTCCGCGGGGGCTTCGACACGGATCATCTTGTTGCGCATCACGGTGACGGCACCGGCGATCTCGTCGACGGTTTCGCCGCGCACGCGCAGCGCCATCAGGAAACCGCCGATCTGCGAGGGCGTTGCCTCGCCCGACATCATGACGTCGAAGGCCGCACTCGCCTCGGCCTGGTCGAGCGGTTCGCCGTTCGCCACCTTGGCGATGAAGGGTTTCATTTCAGCCATCGATCGTTCGTTCCTTGCCGTCCGTCGCGTTCGTCAATAGGCGATCGCGCGTTCGGCGAGCGTCCGGTTGATGCTCACACCATAGGTGTTGCGCAGTTCGGTGACCATCTGGTCGAGAACGTCGTCGGCGGTCCGGCTGGAAATCTGCTGACGCTGCTCGGCAGGAACCGCATCGGCACCGCTGCCCGCGTTGACGGATTTCACCTGGAAGACGATGCGGTTTTCGCCCGCACCGTCGGCGGCGACGCCGGAATGGCCCTGCGGCCCGCCGAAAGCGGCCTCGACCGCCGCCTGACCGAAGACGGGGTCCTGGCTGTCGCGCTTGAGCGTGTATTTGTGCTCCACCGCGATGCCGAGATCGGCGGCGACGGTTTCGAGACTGTCGCCATTCTTCACGCGTTCGGCCACTTCCGTGGCCCGGGCGCCAAGTGCCTCGGCAGCCTTGTCCGCCTTCCAGTCGGCAACGACCTGATCGCGTACCTCCTCGAGCGGCTTCTGGCGATCGGGGGTCACATCATCGACCTGATACCAGATGTAGCCGTTCGACCCGATGTTGAGCGGCGGCAGTTCGACATTGACGTCGGCCTCGAAGGCTCCCTGCAGGAGATCGCGGGATTCGGGAATGTCGTTGATCACCTTGCCCGAGGGATCGCGGCCCGACCGGTCTACGGACTCCACCGTGCGGATCGGCAGCTTCATCTGCCCGGCCGCTTCGGAAAGAGAGGTGCCGCCGGCGAGAGCGTCCTCGAAATTGTCGTGGACGGTGAGAATCTGGTCATAGGCTTCCGTCAGCGCCATCTCCTTGCGCAGTTCGGGCGCCATTTCCTCGAAGCTCTTCTCGCCGCCGGGGGTGATCTCGCTGACGCGCAGGATGACCGGGCCAAAGGGGCCGGCCACGACGCCCGTGGAGCCGCCGGCCTCGGCAACGCTGAACACGGCTTCACCGATGGTGGCCGAGGGAGCGTCGTCCTTGGTGAACGATCCGATCCGGATATCGGAAGGCGAACGTCCCATCTCGGAGGCGAGATCGTCGAAGGAGGTGCCGGATTCGAGCCTGGCGGCGGCTTCCTCGGCTGCAGCCTGATCGGAGAAGACGAGCTGGTCGACGGTGCGCTGTTCCGGTGTCGAGAATTTCGCCTTGTTGGCCTCGTAGTCCTCGCGCACGGCCTCCTCCGAAATCGACTGCGGATCGGCGATATCCTCGGGCTCAAGCTTCACATAGGTGATCTTGCGATATTCCGGCGCCTCGTAGTCCGCCTTGTTGGCCTCGTAATGGGATTCCACCGCCGCGTCGTCCGGATCGGCGACGGGATCAAGGATGGAGGGGGTGAGAACCAGATAATCGACGTCGCGGGTTTCCGACTGGTAACTGGCGAGCGCCTCGATCATCGCGTCAGGCGCCTGGAAACCATCAGAGACGGCCTCGACGATCTGGGCGCGGACAGCGACCTTGGACCGGCTTTCGATGTAATCGGCTTCCGACATTCCCACCGAGCGCAGGACCTGGCCGAAATTCCCGCGGTCGAAACGGCCGTTGAAATCGTGGAACGCCGGATCATCGGCGACCAGCTTGGCGAGGCGGTCGTCGGAGAGGCCCAGGTTCATCCGGCGGGCCTGTTCGTCGAGAACGGCGCCGGCAATGACTTCGCCGAAGGTGCGCTCGGGCACGCCGAAAGCCTTGGCCTGCTCGCTGGTCAGGCGCGTGTTGAGCTGACGGCCGATCGTCGACATCTGTCGGTCATAGGCCAGGCGGTATTCGTTGGGCGTCACCGTGGTTTCGCCGACCGTGACGACGGAATTGCCCGCGGCGGTGAACATCGAGCCGCTGATTCCCCAGACACCGAAGGCGGCGACGAGAAGAATGAGAAGCAGTTTGGCAACCCAGCCCCTGGAGGCGTCCCTGAGGGTGTCAAGCATGTTGGCTCCGGCATGTCCGGGGCCGGCTTCGCGCGCGGCCCGATTGAAATACTGGTGACCCTTTAGACCAAAGAGCCGGGCTTTTGAAGGGGATCGCGCTCCGTGGAACGGGCGAATAAGGCCATGTTGCGTTGGCAATGTCATATGCCTCTGCTAATTCCCCGACGAATGGTCTTTTGCATGGGAGCTGCCGATGACGCCCGATATCCGTCCGCTGGTCGCGGGAAACTGGAAAATGAACGGACTGAGGTCCGATCTCGATCAGATCAAGGCGATCGCCGACGGGATCGACACCGAACTTGCCGAAAAGATCGACATTCTCCTGTGTCCGCCGATGACGCTTCTTTATGTCGCGACGGCTCTGGCGGAAGACACCGCTCTGCTTGTCGGCGCCCAGGACTGCCACACCGCCCAGTCGGGCGCCTTTACCGGCGATGTGTCAGCGCAGATGATCGCCGACTGCCTGGGCGAGTTCGCGATCGTCGGTCATTCCGAGCGCCGCACGATCCACGGGGAGGACGATGCGACGGTCAAGGCCAAGGCCCAGGCCGCAATCTCCGCCGGCCTGACCGCGATCGTCTGCATCGGTGAAACCGAGGAGGAGCGCAAATCCGGAAAGACGCTCGACGTTCTCGGCCGGCAGCTCGAAGGTTCCGTACCGGGCGGCGCGACTGCCGAGACGGTGGTGATCGCCTATGAACCGGTCTGGGCGATCGGCACGGGTCTGACGCCGACGGCCGGCGATATCGAGGAAGCGCATGCCTTCATGCGCAAGGTGCTCGGCGAGCGTTTCGGCGCCGAGGGGCAGGGGATGCGGCTTCTTTACGGAGGCTCGGTGAAACCGGGCAACGCGGCCGAGCTGATGGCCATCGCCAATGTCGATGGCGCGCTTGTCGGCGGGGCAAGCTTGAAAGCCGTGGATTTCCTCGCCATCTGTGAAGCCTACCGCACGCAGCACTGAGGCGGGAGGGTTGTTCAGGGGCGACAATTGGGCCGAACCCCTTGGAAATCCGCCGGGCCTCGTGTAAAGAGCGCGCGAAATCTCCGAAAGGCCGCAACTCTGCGGTCCGCGAGCAGGAATATTCCATGCATACGGTATTGATCGTCATTCATCTCATGATCGTGCTCGCCCTGGTGGGCGTGGTGCTGATCCAGCGCTCGGAAGGCGGCGGCCTCGGCATCGGCGGTGGCTCCGGCTTCATGTCGGCACGCGGTGCCGCCAACGCGCTGACCCGCACCACCGCTATTCTGGCGACTGCGTTCTTCATCACCTCCCTGGCGCTCGGCCTGCTCGCCCGCTACGGTTCGAGCACGACCGACATTCTCGACCGCATTCCGGTCGAGACCCAGGGGCAGGGCAACGGCATTCTCGATCAGCTCGGCGGTTCGAGCGAGTCCGAGCCGGCGACCCCCGCGCCGGCCGCCGACGCCAACGGCGTTCCGACCGAAAGCGATTCGACGTCGACGCCCCCTGCCGCCACGACCGCACCCACGACGAATGCTCCGGCGGCAAGTGCGCCCTCCGGGGACGAGCCCGCAACGGACGCAGCCCCCGCGGACGGCACCACCAACGATGCCCCAGCGGCGGATGAACCGGCCGCAGAAGCGCCCGCATCCGAGGCTCCTGCTGCCGAGGATGGCGTTCCTACCGGCCAGTAAGTCTGGCCCTAACCATTCACCGACCCCGGTACGGGCAACTGTGCCGGGGTTCTTTTTTGGGGAAATCGGAAGATGCAACCGCGCACGGCGGTCAGCGCTCTTTCGCTTGGTGCGTGCCTCGTACTATGGCGGTCGCACGATTTTCCCTATCCACCAAAAACTGCCGCCTCCGAACATTTTGGGGTGGCGGAATCAGTTCAGCCGAAGTAACCGTTCAATCCCATGGCGCGATACGTATTCATCACCGGCGGCGTGGTTTCCTCGCTTGGCAAAGGCATAGCATCAGCGGCTCTCGGGGCGCTCTTGCAGGCACGCGGCTATAGCGTGCGTTTGAAGAAACTCGACCCCTATCTCAATGTCGACCCTGGCACGATGAGCCCGACCCAACACGGCGAGGTGTTCGTCACCGACGACGGGGCGGAGACCGACCTCGACATCGGTCACTACGAGCGCTTCACCGGTCGCTCGGCGGTTCAGGCGGACAACATCACCACTGGCCGGATCTACAAGAACATCATCGACAAGGAGCGGCGCGGCGACTATCTCGGCGCCACCGTTCAGGTGATCCCGCACGTTACCAACGAGATCAAGGATTTCGTGCTCGACGGCAACGAGGACTATGACTTCGTTCTCTGCGAGATCGGCGGCACGGTGGGTGACATCGAGGCGATGCCGTTCATCGAGGCGATCCGCCAGCTCGGCAACGACCTGCCGCGCGGAAACGCCGTCTACGTCCATCTCTCGCTGATGCCGTTCATCGCGGCGGCCGGCGAACTCAAGACGAAGCCCACGCAGCACTCGGTCAAGGAACTCCAGGCGCTCGGCATCGCGCCCGATATTCTTCTGGTGCGCGCCGACCGGCCGATCCCGCCGGAGGAACGTCGCAAGCTGTCGCTGTTCTGCAACGTGCGGTCCACCGCCGTGATCCAGGCGCTCGACGTCGGCTCGATCTACGATGTGCCCTCCGCCTATCACCGCGAGGGGCTGGACACGGAAGTTCTCGCCGCCTTCGGCATCGATCCGGCTCCCGCGCCGCGCATGGGCGCCTGGGAAGAGGTCTCGGCGCGCATCCACAATCCCGAAGGCGAAGTGACCATCGCGGTCGTCGGCAAGTATACGGGCCTCAAGGACGCCTACAAATCGCTCATCGAGGCGCTCAATCACGGCGGCATCGCTAACCGTGTGAAGGTCAATCTCGAATGGATCGAGTCGGAGGTCTTCGAGGAAGAGGACCCCGCGCCCTATCTCGAGAAGGTCCACGGCATTCTGGTGCCGGGCGGCTTCGGCGAGCGGGGCGCGGAAGGCAAGATCCGCGCGGCCCAGTTCGCCCGCGAGCGCAAGGTGCCGTATTTCGGAATCTGTTTCGGCATGCAGATGGCGGTGGTGGAAGCCGCGCGCAATCTCGTGGGCCTCGAAAAAGCCTCGTCGAGCGAGTTCGGCCCCGCCAAGGAGCCGGTCGTCGGCCTGATGACGGAATGGCTGAAGGGCAATCAGCTCGAAAAGCGCGCCGTCAACGGCGATCTCGGCGGCACGATGCGGCTCGGCGCGTATCCGCATCCGCTGAAGGCGGGCTCGCTGATCTCCGAGATCTACGGATCCACAGAGGTCTCCGAGCGCCACCGGCACCGCTACGAGGTCAATATCGACTACAAGGAACGGCTCGAGGACGCTGGCCTGGTCTTCTCCGGCATGTCGCCCGACGGATTGCTGCCGGAAACCGTCGAATATCCCGACCATCCCTGGTTCATCGGCGTGCAGTATCACCCCGAACTCAAGAGCCGCCCGCTGGACCCGCATCCGCTCTTCGCCAGCTTCGTCGGCGCCGCTCTGGAACAGAGCCGGCTGGTTTAGTCGTCCTGCATCGGAATAAGAAAAGGCGCGAGGATGTTTCCCGCGCCTTTTCTCGTTTCAGGACTGACGAGGCCTGGTCGGCTATCGCACCAGGAGTACCGGCACCAGGCAGGAGCGGATCATTTCGGTGGTGGTCGAGCCGATGATCAGGCTGCGGATGCGGGAGTGGCCATAGGCGCCCATGAGGACGAGATCCACGCCGTTGTCCTTCACATAGGCGCCGAGCGCCGTCTCCGGCTGGCCGTCAACAATATGGCTCGAGGCGTCGTGGCCGGCCTGGGTGAGTTTGTCGACGGCGATCGAAAGGCTTTTCTCGATCTCGGCATGCGGGCGGCCGACATAGACGACGTCGACATCGAGGCCGGTGAGCAGCGGCGAGCTGGCGGCGAGGTCGACGGCCTTGCGACTCGAGGTGCCGCCGTCCCAGGCGATCAGCACCTTGTTGATCGGCTTGAAGGCGCGTGAGGCGACGAGGACCGGCTTCTTGCTGGTGCGGACGATGCGTTCGAGGTTGGACCCCAGATGCATGCCGGCGAAATCGGCGGCCTCGCCGCGCTTGCCGACGACGACGAGGGCGGCGGATTTTTCCCGCTCGGAAAAGAGGTCGACGAGATCGCCGCGGAAGAGGTGCTGCTCGATCTGCTTGACGCCGTTCTCCGAAAGGATCGCAGCCGCGTCCTCGACGATGGCGCGGCCCTGGTCCTGCAGCAGTTTGGAGCGTTCGGCGTCGAGTGCCGCGAGCTTTTCGAGAAGGGCGGTGCGGGCGCCGAGCGCGATGGCGCCGGAGCGGTCGCCGGTGTCGCTGGCCTCGCGGCGGCCGATCACATGCATGACCTCGACACCGGCCTCGAGCTGGGCCGCGGCCCAGGCGGCGTGCTCGCACACGCTTTGGGAATAGATCGATCCGTCGACCAGCGAGATGATTTTGTCGTCCATGGGGTCATCCTCCGGAAGCGGCGGGTGATGAGGTGCCCGATGCCCGCTTCATAGTCTTTTATGGTTCAGTGCGAGAGCATCTCGTCCATCGCGCCGGGCTTGTCGTGGATGGCAAGCTTGTCGACGATGGTTTCCGACGCCTTGTTGAGGCCGATGATCTCTACCTCCGCACCTTCGCGGCGGAACTTCAGCACCGCCATATCGAGAGCCTGCACCGAGGAAATGTCCCAGATATGGGCCTTCGACACGTCGATGGTGACATGATCGAGCACCTCGCGGAAGTCGAAGGCGCGCATGAAATCTTCCGACGAGGCGAAGAAGAGCTGGCCCTCGACGAGATAGGTGCGCTTGCGCCCGTCCTCCGAAAGCTCGGAGCGGACGGCGAAGATCTGGGAGATCTTCCACGCGAAGAAGATGCCCGACAGAAGCACGCCGACCAGCACGCCGATCGCCAGATTATGGGTGGCGACGACGAAGGCGACCGTGGCCAGCATCACCACCGAAGAGGAGCGGGGATGGGTTCTCAGATTGACGATAGACGACCAGGAGAATGTGCCGATCGAAACCATGATCATGATGGCAACGAGCGCCGCCATCGGGATTTTCGCCACCCAGTCGCCGAGGACCACGCAGAAGAACAGGAGCATCGTGCCGGCGACGAAGGTCGACAGTCGCCCACGTCCGCCGGATTTGACGTTGATGATCGACTGGCCGATCATCGCGCAGCCGGCCATGCCGCCGATGAAACCGGTCAGCGAATTGGCCACGCCCTGGCCGATGCATTCCTGGTTGCGGTTCGAATCGGTGTCGGTCAGATCGTCGACGATCGACTGGGTCATCAGCGATTCGAGCAAGCCGACCGCGGCCACGCCCACCGAATAGGGCAGGATGATCATCAGCGTTTCAAGCGTGAACGGGATCTGCGGGATGAGGAAGACCGGGAGCGTGTCCGGCAGGTCGCCCATGTCGCCCACGGTTCGCAGATCGAGGCCGAGCGTCAGGCTGATCGCGGTGAGCACGACGATTGTGACGAGCGGCGAGGGTATGGCAGTGGTGATGCGGGGGAAAAGATAGATGATGGCAAGGCCGGCCGCCACCATCACGTAGGTCAGCGGCGGCACGTCGATCAGTTCGGGGAGCTGCGCCATGAAGATCAGGATGGCGAGCGCGTTGACGAAGCCGGTCATCACCGATTTCGAGACGAAACGCATCACGTAGCCGAGCTTCAGCAAACCCGCCCCGATCTGGATCAGGCCCGCGAGCACCGTGGCGGCGAGCAGATATTGCAGCCCGTGATCGCGGACCAGCGTCACCATGAGGACCGCGGTCGCCGCGGTGGCCGCAGAGATCATGCCGGGACGTCCCCCGACGATCGCCGTGATCACGGCGATCGAGAAGGAGGCATAGAGGCCGACCTTGGGGTCGACGCCGGCGATGATCGAGAAAGCGATCGCCTCGGGGATCAGGGCAAGGGCGACGACGAGACCCGAAAGAATGTCGGCGCGGACATTGTGGGTCCACTGATGCTTGTAGCTCGAAAGGGAAATCATGGTGTCTCTGCGGTTTGTCGCTGACCGGGCGATGTCTCGACGCGGCGGACGGGTCGCTGGCCCGTATTCAGGATGCGACCGGCGGGAAGTTCGGCAATGACCGGATGAATTTTGTGCAGCGCACGGCGCCGGAATAGCGCGATCGAGCCGGAATGCCAAGGCCTGCGGGGGTTTTCGCGCCTATGGGGCCATTTTCGCCCGGGATCCTGACAGCCTACTGGCGGAGTGCGTAATACTGCATGAGGTCGGCCATGCGCTGGTCGCGGACCTTGGCCAAATCCTCGCCCATCACCACGCCCACGAGATAGCGGCCGTTGCGGCGGGTGGAGGTGGCGAGGTTGAAGCCCGATGCACGGGTATAACCGGTCTTCAGACCATCGGCGCCCGGAATCATGTCGAGCGCCTTGTTGTGGCCGCGGATAGTCTTGCCGTTGTACTCGAAGGAACGCAGCGAGAAATAGGCGTAATATTGCGGAAAGCGCGACTTCAGCGCGACGGCGAGGCGGGCCATGTCGGTCGCGCATGTCACCTGGTTGGGATCGGGCAGGCCCGAGGCATTGGTGAACCGCGTCTTCGACATGCCGAGCGCGCGGGCCTGCCGGGTCATGATCTCGGCGAAACGCTCCTCGGAGCCGCCGGCGAGGAATTCGGCCACGGCGGTGGCGACGTCGTTGGCTGACTTGACGACGAGCGCGCGGATCGCCGTATCGACAGGAATGGTCGAGCCGGCCTTGAGGTACAGTTTCGAAGCCGGCTTGCTTGCCGCGTTGGCGGAAACCGGAATCGGCGTGTCGCGGGTGATGCGGCCCGATTCGAGCGCCTGGAAGAGGAGATAGAGCGTCATCATCTTCGTCAGCGAGGCCGGATAGCGCGTCTGGTCGGCTTGGGCGGTGTAAAGCGCCGTTCCCGTGCCTGCATCGATGATGATAGCAGAGAATTTCTCCGGAACCGGGGCGACCTGGGTGACCGGATTGAGCGTTTCGGTGGTCGAACAGGCGGTCGCGCCGGCAAGCACCAGTGCCAAGAAGGCCGCGCCGAAAACGCGTGTGAAGATGTTCCCGGAGGAGCGTCGCATTGCAATCCTGTTTTCCAAATCGCCCGCACAAGAACTAGCGGGGCTCCGGGGGGAAGGCAAGACGGCGCGATGCGCTCGGCAAACGATCCCCGCCTCGTTCATTCAGTTGCGCGTTCGAGAACGGACCTGCTAAGGGAGCGCGTTCGTTCTGTTCTTAAATTTCCGCCGGGAGGAAACGATGGCAAATCCGCGCAAGCCACGGCGGCTCGATCACCTCGTCCTGCCTGTCCCCGAGCTCGATCTCTGCCGGACCCGTCACGAGGAGCTGGGCTTCCGCGTCGCACCCGACGCCCGTCATCCTTTCGGCACGGAAAACGCCTGCGTTTTCTTCGAGGACGGCACCTATCTCGAGCCGCTGGCGATCGCCGTGCGCGAGGAGTGCGAAGCGGCCGCGCGTGAAGGCAACGTCTTCGTCGCCCGCGACCAGGCCTATCGCTTCCGTCGCGGGGAGAACGGGTTTTCGGCGCTGGTGACTTCGTCGCCGGACGCGCGGGCCGATCACGCACGTTTTATCGCCGACGGGATCTCGGCCGGCGACATGCTGGAATTCTCACGGCCGATGAAACAGCCGGACGGCTCGGAGACGGCGGCGAGCTTCCGGCTCGCGTTCGCCGCCGATCTGCGCAGCCCCGATTTCTTCGGCTTCTCGGTCGAGCGGATCGCGATGCCTGCGGCCGACCGGTCGGCGCTGACCGCTCATGAGAACGGCGTAACCGGCATTTCGGAAATAGTGCTGAGCGAGACCAACCCGACCGATTTCCAGTATTTCATTCAGGAACTGGCGGACAATCGCGAGGTCGAGGCGCATTCCTTCGGCATGGAGATCGCGCTTGATGGTGCGGTCATCAACGTGATGACGCCAGAGGGGCTGAAGGCTTTCTTCGGGATCGAGGCGAAGTGCCATGGCCGCGGACTTAAGGCGCGCGGTATCGTCTACCGTGTGAGGGATCTCGCCGCGACCGAGCATGTCCTCACCGCCAAGGGGATTGCCGCCAGTCACCAGGGCAACCGTCTCGTCGTCCTGCCTGAACCGGGGCAGGGTGCATTCTATGCTTTCGAGGAAAGGAAGTGACCATGGCCGCCAACAGCGTGGTGAAGGCCGGCGATGTCGTGTTCGCCAACGACCGGAAATTCAGCCTGATCGCCGGACCGTGCCAGATGGAAAGCCGCGAGCACGCCTTCGAGATGGCGGGACGGCTCAGGGAGATCTGCGCCGAACTCGATCTCGGCCTCGTCTACAAATCCTCCTTCGACAAGGCGAACCGGACATCACTTTCCGCCCAGCGCGGCATGGGGCTGGAAAAGAGTCTCGAGGTGTTTGCCGATCTGAAGAAGGAATTCGGCTTTCCCGTCATCACCGACATCCATACCGAGGAACAGTGCGCGGTCGTCGGCGAGGTGGTGGACGTGCTGCAGATTCCGGCCTTTCTCTGCCGCCAGACGGACCTTTTGATCGCCGCGGCAAAGACCGGACGGGTGATCAACGTCAAGAAGGGGCAGTTTCTGGCGCCTTGGGACATGAAGAACGTGCTCTCGAAGATCGTCGATAGCGGCAATCCGGACGTGCTCCTGTGCGAACGCGGCGCGTCCTTCGGCTACAACACGCTGGTTTCCGACTTTAGGGCGCTGCCGATCATGGCGGGGTTGGGAGCGCCGGTGGTATTCGACGCCACCCACTCGGTGCAGCAGCCGGGCGGACAGGGCGGATCGACGGGCGGTCAGCGCGAATTTGTCGAAACGCTGGCACGCGCGGCTGTCGCCGTCGGCGTGGCCGGTCTTTTCATCGAGACCCACGAGGATCCGGACAATGCGCCGTCCGACGGCCCCAATATGGTGCCGCTGTCGGAGATGCCGCGGCTTCTGGAAACGCTTCTGGCGTTCGATGCGATCACGAAAGCCGATTGAGCGTCATCACGACTTTGCATTTGCGCGCCAATTTACCTTTAATGGCTGGAAGGCCGGGCAGGAAGTGCTGGCGTACCCGCTCGTCAGGGTTCGCTCGATTGCATTTTCGATGCCTTGGTTTAAGACGCTGATGCCATCGAGGGAGGTTCGGCGATATCGCTCGCCGGCATCCTGAACCCTAAGACATCCACCGAGCAGTTCTCTCCAAAGGAGCCCCGAATGACCGTCATCATCGATATCGTCGGCCGCGAAATTCTCGACAGCCGCGGCAACCCCACCGTCGAGGTGGACGTGCATCTTGACGATGGCGCGGTCGGCCGGGCGGCGGTCCCCTCGGGTGCCTCGACCGGCGCGCACGAGGCCGTCGAACTGCGCGACGGCGGCGACCGCTATATGGGCAAGGGTGTGACCAAGGCGGTCGATGCCGTCAACGGCGAACTGCGCGATGCGCTGTGCGGCCATGAAGCCGAGGACCAGATCGCGCTCGACGAGATGATGATCGAACTCGACGGCACGCCCAACAAGGCGAAGCTCGGCGCCAATGC
Source organism: Hyphomicrobiales bacterium (assembly GCA_002709005.1). Lineage (GTDB taxonomy): Bacteria > Pseudomonadota > Alphaproteobacteria > Rhizobiales > Rhizobiaceae > Pseudohoeflea. The sequence continues at coordinate 19,232 of PAPH01000039.1, forward strand.
CATCCTCGGCGTTTCGCTCGCAGCGGCCAAGGCTGCCGCCATGTCGTCCGGCCTGCCGCTCTACCGCTATGTCGGCGGCGCAAATGCGCGGCTGTTGCCGGTGCCGATGATGAACATCATCAACGGCGGCGCGCATGCGGACAATCCGATCGACTTCCAGGAATTCATGATCATGCCGGTGGGCGCGGACACGGTCGCCGAATCGATCCGCATGGGTGCGGAAGTGTTCCACACGCTGAAGAAGGAACTCTCGGCAGCCGGTCACGGCACCAATGTGGGCGACGAGGGCGGTTTCGCGCCGAACCTCGAAAGCGCGCCTGTGGCGCTCGACTTCATCATGAAGTCGATCGAGAAGGCCGGTTACAAGCCGGGCGACGATATCCACATCGCGCTTGACTGCGCCTCGACCGAGTTCTTCAAGGATGGCAAGTACCACCTCGAGGGCGAGGGCCGCACGCTTGAGCCCGAAGCCATGGCCGATTATCTTGCCGAACTCGCCGGGAAATACCCGATCCTCTCGATCGAGGACGGCATGGCCGAGGACGACTGGGACGGCTGGAAGGCACTCACCGACAAGATCGGTTCGTCGTGCCAGCTCGTCGGCGATGACCTGTTCGTCACCAACTCCGCGCGTCTGCGCGACGGCATCCGCATGGGTGTAGCCAACTCGATCCTTGTGAAGGTCAACCAGATCGGCACGCTGTCGGAAACGCTCGATGCCGTCGAGACCGCGCACAAGGCGAGCTACACCGCGGTGATGTCGCACCGGTCCGGCGAGACCGAGGATTCAACGATTGCCGATCTCGCCGTCGCCACCAATTGCGGGCAGATCAAGACCGGCTCGATGTCGCGTTCCGACCGTATTGCGAAATACAACCAGCTGATCCGCATCGAGGAGCTGCTCGGCGCCCAGGCGAAGTTCGCCGGCCGGACGATCCTGCGCGGCTGATTGGTTATCGAGCTGAGACAATCGACGCCCTCGCGGAAATCCGCGGGGGCGTTTTCGTTTGTGCCCGACGACAGCTCGCGACCACAGGCTTTGCATGTGATGGCGGCGCGTCTATGCTCGTCGCGTTGATTGCACCGTTCTGGAAGTTTCCGATGAAATCGGCTGACCGAACCATCTGAATGACGCCCTGCGCATCGGCTCAGGGCCGTGCCGCGCCGCCTCACGTGGGCGAGCGCGCCTTTTCCGCCTGAGCGCGGACAAGCAATTCGTTCAGAGAGACGCAAATGACAAATTACTTCGAAAGCCCCTTTCGGGGCATGACACTCGACAAGCAGGTCACCAATCCGAACATCATCGTCGGGCGGTACAGCTATTATTCGGGCTATTATCACGGCCACGGCTTCGATGATTGCGCACGCTACCTTCTTCCGGACGAAGGCGTGGATCGGCTGGTGATCGGAAATTTCTGCTCAATCGGATCGGGTGCCGCCTTCATCATGGCGGGCAACCAGGGTCACCGTCACGACTGGATCAGCACGTTTCCGTTCTACTGGATGCCGGACGTCCCGGCGTTCGACGGGGCGGCAAACGGGTTCGAGCCGGCCGGTGACACCGTCATCGGAAACGACGTCTGGATAGGCGCCGAGGCAATCGTCATGCCGGGGATAAGGATCGGAGACGGCGCAGTGATCGGGACCCGCGCGGTCGTTACGCGCGACGTTGAGCCCTACGCCGTCGTCGGCGGCAATCCGGCGAGGACCATCCGCAAAAGGTTCGATGACAGCGTCGTCGTCCTGCTTGAGGAAATGCGATGGTGGGACTGGACGGATGAACACCTGAAAGCCGCCATGCCGTTATTGACGTGCGGCGACGTTGCAAAGCTTCACGAACACTGGAGGGAGCGCATCCGCTCCGCCTGATCGCCTCCGCCACCGTCGTGAATGCTGTTGGGGGCGGGGCCGCACATGGATCCGCCCTTCGCATTTTTCACTTACTTGCGTTTTTTCGCATGTGCGTAAACGTTTCTTAAGCATGATCGCCCATGATTTACCGATGCTCCGGTAAGGCGTAATCAGGCATGCGAACCAAATTCAGAAAACGGAAGGCGTACGGACGTCTTGTTGTTCCGTTTCTCTCCCTTATCTGCTTTTCCTACTTCGGCTTTCATGCGCTGCATGGAACGTTCGGGCTCGAATCGGCATCGCACCTCGAAGTGCGACGCGCGGAGCTGGCCGCTGAGCTTGCCGCGTTGGAAGCGGAGCGCGAGGCGCTCGAAAAGCGCGTGGCGCTGATGAGCGACGGTTCGATGGAGGCGGACATGCTCGATGAGCGGGCGCGCTACATGCTCAATGTGGCGCGGCCCGACGAGGTCGTCTATTTTATAGATCGCGCTAATTAACTGAAGCCAAGTTAAATTCTGCAAAGTCGTTAAAATCCAGCAACTTAAGTTGCATGGTCGTTATGCGTTTATGGCCTTGCTGACGGCGGCGGTCTCCCGTATCTTTTCCGGAACGAAAAAATCGGGAGGACGCCATGGCGCCACGCAAGCAGACCGGTTCAACGTCGCGCAAATCCTCGCGCGGTTCGGCTTCAACAAAATCAGGGCTCGAAGGCGGCTTCACCGACTTCTCTAAAGAGCAGGAACTCGACGCCTATCGGGAGATGCTTCTGATCAGACGTTTCGAGGAAAAGGCAGGCCAGCTTTACGGCATGGGCTTCATCGGCGGTTTCTGCCACCTCTATATCGGACAGGAAGCCGTCGTCGTCGGCATGCAGATGGCGCTCAAACCGGGCGACCAAGTGATCACCGGCTACCGCGACCACGGCCACATGCTGGCAACCGGCATGGAGGCCCGCGGCGTGATGGCGGAGCTGACCGGGCGCAGGGGCGGCTATTCCAAGGGGAAGGGCGGCTCCATGCACATGTTCTCCAAGGAAAAGCATTTTTACGGCGGCCACGGCATCGTTGGCGCCCAGGTGTCGCTTGGCACCGGGCTGGCCTTCGCCAACCAGTACCGCGACAACGACAATGTCTCGCTTACCTATTTCGGTGACGGCGCGGCCAATCAGGGGCAGGTTTACGAGAGCTTCAACATGGCGGCCCTGTGGAAACTCCCGGTGATCTACATCGTCGAGAACAACCGCTATGCGATGGGCACCTCGACCGCCCGCGCTTCCGCGCAGTCCGACTTCTCCCAGCGCGGCATGTCGCTCGGTATCCCCGGCCATCAGGTCGACGGCATGGACGTACGCGCCGTGCACGCGGCCGGCGAGGAAGCGGTCGAATACTGTCGCTCGGGCAAGGGGCCGATTATCCTGGAAATGCAGACCTACCGCTATCGCGGCCACTCGATGTCCGACCCGGCGAAATACCGCAGCAAGGACGAGGTGCAGAAGATGCGCTCCGAGCGGGACCCGATCGAGCAGGTCAAGGCGCGTGTTCTCGACAAGAAATACGCTACCGAGGATGAACTGAAGCAGGTCGACAAGAAGATCCGCGACATCGTCGCCGACTCAGCCGATTTCGCCCAGTCCGATCCGGAGCCGGATGTGTCCGAGCTCTACACCGACATCTTGCTCTAAGGGAGGGGAAACCATGCCGATTGATATCCTGATGCCCGCGCTTTCCCCGACCATGGAGGAAGGCAATCTTTCCAAATGGCTCAAGAAGGAAGGCGACACCGTTACCGCCGGTGACGTGATCGCCGAGATCGAGACCGACAAGGCGACCATGGAGGTCGAGGCCGTCGAGGAGGGCACGATCGCCAAGATCGTCGTCGCCGAGGGTACCGAGAACGTCAAGGTCAACGAAGTCATCGCCATTCTCGCAGAGGAAGGCGAGGATGTCGCCGAAGCCGCCGCAAAGGGCGGCTCGGGCGGCCCCGCTCCGGCTTCCGACGACAAGGCGGACGAGCCGGAAGCAGAAGAAAAGGCCGACAGCAGCGGTGCCGGCAAGGTCCCCGCCCAGCCTGTCGCCACCGAAGCCGCCAGCGATCCCGACATTCCGGAAGGCACCGAAATGGTCTCGACAACGGTGCGCGAGGCGCTTCGCGATGCCATGGCCGAGGAAATGCGCGCCGACGGCGACGTCTTCGTCATGGGCGAGGAAGTGGCCGAATACCAGGGCGCCTACAAGGTGACCCAGGGACTTCTCGACGAGTTCGGCCCCAAGCGCGTGGTCGATACGCCGATCACCGAGCATGGTTTCGCCGGCGTCGGTGTGGGCGCCGCGATGGCGGGCCTGCGGCCGATCGTCGAGTTCATGACCTTCAACTTCGCCATGCAGGCAATCGACCAGATCATCAACTCGGCCGCCAAGACGCTTTATATGTCCGGCGGTCAGATGGGCGCGCCGATTGTCTTCCGCGGGCCGAACGGGGCGGCTGCCCGCGTGGCGGCCCAGCACTCGCAGTGCTACGCGGCGTGGTACAGTCACATTCCGGGTCTCAAGGTCGTCATGCCCTACACGGCAGCCGACGCGAAGGGTCTCCTGAAGGCTGCGATCCGCGATCCGAACCCGGTCATCTTCCTCGAGAACGAGATCCTCTACGGCCAATCCTTCGACGTGCCGAAGATGGATGATTTCGTGCTACCGATCGGCAAGGCGCGCATCCACAAGGAAGGCAAGGACGCGACGCTCGTTTCCTTTGGCATCGGCATGACCTACGCCATCAAGGCCGTCGAGGCGCTTGCCGGCGAAGGCATCGACGTCGAACTGATTGACCTGCGCACCATCCGCCCGATGGACCTGCCGACGATCATCGAGAGCGTGAAGAAGACCGGGCGTCTGGTCACAGTCGAGGAAGGCTATCCGCAGAACTCGGTGGGCACCGAAATCGCCACACGCGTGATGCAGCAGGCCTTTGATTATCTCGACGCGCCTGTTCTGACGGTCGCCGGCAAGGACGTTCCGATGCCCTATGCGGCCAATCTCGAGAAACTGGCGCTTCCGAGCGTCGCCGAAGTGGTCGAGGCGGTCAAAACCGTCTGCTACAAGGCCTGAGGAGGAGACACCATGCCGACGAACATCACCATGCCGGCCCTGTCTCCGACGATGGAGGAGGGCAATCTCGCCAAGTGGCTCGTCAAGGAAGGCGACAAGGTCGGTCCCGGTGACATCATCGCCGAGATCGAGACCGACAAGGCGACGATGGAGGTCGAGGCCGTCGACGAGGGCACCATCGCCAAGATCCTGGTCGAGGCCGGAACCGAGGGCGTGAAGGTCAACGAAGTCATCGCCATCCTCGCCGAGGAAGGCGAAGATGTGGAAGAAGCCGCCAAGAGCGGTGGCGGGTCGTCCGCGAAACCGGAACAGAAGGAAGAGCCAGAGGCGGAGGCTCCCAAGAAGGAAGAATCCCCTGCCGAAGCACCGAAGGAAGCCGCCAAGCCGGTGGCCAACAAGGCGCCGGCGCAATCGACTCCGGCGCCTGTTGCCGATGGCGAGCGGGTGTTTTCCTCGCCGCTGGCGCGGCGCATGGCCAAGGATGCCGGGCTCGATCTGGGCGCGGTCAAAGGTTCCGGTCCGCATGGCCGCGTGATCAAGCGCGACGTGGAAACGGCCATCGCCGACGGCGGCGCGAAGAAGACAGATGCCGGCAAGGGTGCGGGTGCTCCGGCCGCAGCGGCACAGCCGATGTCGACCGATGCTGTCCTCAAGCTGTTCCCGGGAGGCTCCTACGAACTCGTCAAGCACGACGGCATGCGCAAGACGATCGCGCGCCGTCTGGTCGAGGCCAAGCAGACGATCCCGCATTTCTACGTTTCCGTCGATTGCGAGCTCGACAAGCTTCTCTCGCTTCGATCGCAGATCAATGCATCGGCGCCGCGCAAGGACGATCGTCCGGCCTACAAGGTCTCGGTCAACGACATGATCATCAAGGCCTGGGCGCTGGCGCTCCGGGACGTGCCGGATGCCAATGTCTCCTGGACCGACGACAACATGATCCACCACAAGCACGCGGATGTGGGCGTAGCCGTCTCCATTCCGGGTGGTCTGATCACGCCTATCGTTCGCTCCGCGGAGGAAAAGACGATCTCGACGATCTCGAAGGAGATGCACGATCTCGGCCGTCGCGCCAAGGATCGCAAGCTCAAGCCCGAGGAATACCAGGGCGGCACCACCGCGGTTTCCAACATGGGCATGATGGGGGTCAAGGATTTCGTTGCCGTGATCAACCCGCCGCATGCGACCATCCTCGCGATCGGTTCGGGCGAGCAGCGGGCCGTGGTCAAGGACGGCGAGATCAAGATCGCCACGGTGATGACGGTGACGCTGTCGACAGATCACCGCTGCGTCGACGGCGCGCTGGGCGCGGAAGTGCTCGGCGCATTCAAGCGCTACATCGAGAACCCGATGGGCATGCTTGTCTAGGCATCCGCTGATTGAGGGGGAGGCGGTTCAGGTCGGCCCCCCGAACGGGATCTTGAAGACGGCAGGAGGCTGAAATGGCATCATACGGACATGAAAGTTTGGGCCGGACCTGGATCTGGATGGCTGTCCTGGCCGTCATCTCCATTCTCGGCGGCCTGTTTGCGCTCTTCGATCCTTTCGCTGCAACGCTCGCCGCGGTGTTCATCGCGGGCTGGTTCTTTGCGTTGCAGGGGGTGATCCAGATTATCCATGCCTTCAGTGTGCGGGGTTGGTCGGGCTTTTTCTGGTCTCTCGGCCTTGGCGTTCTAGGCGTTCTTCTCGGCGTCATGTTGCTGGCGAACCCGCTTGCCGGCGCAGTGTCGCTGACCATGATCGTCGCCGTCCTCTTTCTCTTCACGGGGGCGCTGAAGGTGATGTTCGCGTTGTCGGCCCGCCCGGTCAGCGGATGGGGATGGGGTCTTGCCTCCGGCATCATATCGCTTCTGCTCGGTGTGATGATCCTTGCCGATTTTCCTGCTTCTGCTTCGGCGATCCTGGGCATTCTTCTCGGTATCGAACTGTTGTCGAACGGAGTGCTGTTCCTTTTCATGGCAATGGGCTTGAAACGGCTCAATTCGTCCAGCGGCGCGTGAAGGACGGGCGATGAAGACCATCCTCGCATACGGGGATTCCCTGACCTGGGGGTCTGATGCCGCGACGGGCGGCCGGCACGGCTTCGACGACCGCTGGCCGAATGTTCTTGCCGCCGCGCTTGGTGGCAAGGCGCGGGTGTTCGCCGACGGCCTGCGCGGACGCACCACGGCCTATGACGAGTTTCTGGCCGACTGCGACCGCAACGGGGCGCGGACATTGCCGACATCGCTGTACATGCATGCGCCTGTCGACCTGATTATCCTGATGCTCGGCGCCAACGACATGAAGCCGCATATCGCCGGCACCGCAGTGGCTGCAATGCAGGGCATGCGGCGGCTGATCTCGATTGCGAAGAACCACAATTCGGGGCTTGTCGACGAGACCCGGCCGGACATTCTCATCGTCGCACCGCCGCCGCTCTGCGAGACGGCCGATCCGGAGTTCGCGGCGATGTTTGCCGGCGGCATTCCGGAATCCCGGATGCTCGCCTCGCTCTATGCCGACCTGGCCGACGAGCAGGGCGTGGGCTTTTTCGACGCGAGTTCGGTTGCGGAAACGACGCCCATCGACGGTGTGCATATGGATGCCGCCAATACGCGGGCGATCGGCAAGGCGCTGGTGCCTGTTGCAACGGTGATGCTCGGCCTTTGAGGGCCGGATGGAGACGTATCCCGGTTTGACCGGGGTCAAGGAGAAGGGAGACCGAGCGGTTAGTCTGATATCGGAAAGTTCAACACAGGAGACGCCGATGTCCAACACACCGCACCAACTGGCGGAGGAATTCCCCGAACACGCCGAGCGAATGCACCAGCTCAAGCAGACGGATGCGCATTTCGCGAAGCTGCACGAGGCCTATGACGAGGTCAACCGGGCCATCCACCGCGCGGAAACGAACATCGAGCCGACCGACGATCTCCACATGGAGGAGATGCGCAAGGAACGGATGCGGCTCAAGGATGAAATCTACGGCATGCTGGCCGCCTGACAGGATCGGGCCGGCTTGCCAGAAGGGAAGCCGGCTTGATCGAGATACGCCCAGCGACCGCTGCGGACTGCGCCGACCTCGCGATTCTCGACGATATCGCGGGGCACGGCCTGACGTCGGAAGCCTGGGCGAGGGCGGCGGCCGCAGGCCAGGGCGCGTCCGCGCTGGAAGTGGGCCGGGAGAGCTATCTGGGCGAGGCGACGCCGTGCAACTGGCGCAATGCCCGCGTTGCCATGTCGGACGATCGCGCGGCCGGGATGTCGGTTGGTTACTATCTGCCCGAGACCACGAATTTCACCGGACCCTTCGATCCGGTTTTCGAGCCCGTCATTTCGCTGTTCAAGAAGGCAGTCGGCGGCTGGCTGCTCGACGCGCTCGCCGTCTATTCCGTCTTCCGCGGCAAAGGCATCGCCCGGACGTTGCTCGACGACCAGATGGCGCTAGCCGGTGACCGCCCGTTCCACATCGTCTGCGCCGACGACAACGCGCCTGCGCTTGGCCTCTACCGGTCGCGCGGCTTCGACGTGGTCGAGCGCGCGGATTTCGTCCAGACTGAAACACCGAGAGATACAAAAGAATGGCTGCTTCTGAAGCGGCCCGGATCCTGACCAGCGGATCATGAACGAGAGGATACGCGACCATGGCTGACACTTCCTACGACATCATCATCATCGGGTCGGGCCCGGGGGGCTATATCGCCGCCATCCGCGCCGCGCAGCTCGGCATGAAGACCGCTGTCGTGGAGCGCGAGCATCTGGCGGGCATCTGTTCGAACTGGGGCTGCATTCCGACCAAGGCGCTGCTGCGCTCTGCCGAGATCCTGCATTATGCCCAGCATCCGGGCGATTACGGAGTGAAGATCTCCGGTGAGGTCACGCCCGATCTCGAAGCCATCGTCAAGCGTTCGCGCGGCATCGCAGCTCGCATGAACACCGGCGTCGGTTTCCTCATGAAGAAGAACAAGGTCGACGTGATCTGGGGCGAGGCCAAGGTCTCGAAAGCCGGAGAGGTTGTCGTCACCGACACAAAGAAGAAGCCGGTCGAGCCGCAGGTGCCGAAGCCCAAGAACACGCTCGGCGCAGGCACCTACAAGGCCAAGCATATCGTCATTGCCACCGGTGCGCGTCCGCGCGCGCTGCCGGGCCTCGAGCCCGACGGCGAGCTGATCTGGACCTATTTCGAGGCGATGAAGCCGGCCAAGATGCCGAAGTCGCTCATCGTCATGGGGTCGGGCGCCATCGGGATCGAGTTCGCGTCGTTCTACCGCACCATGGGCGTGGACGTGACCGTGGTCGAGGTGATGAAATCCGTCATGCCGGTCGAGGATGTCGAAATCTCCGGGCTCGCCAGGAAGCAGTTCGAAAAGCAGGGAATGAAGATCCACCTCGAGGCCAAGGTGACCAAGGTCGAGAAGGGCAAGGATTCCATCACCGCCCATGTCGAGATGAAGGACGGCAAGGTCGAGAAGATCACCGCCGACCGAATGATCTCGGCGGTCGGGGTTCAGGCCAATATCGAGGGCATCGGGCTCGAGGATGCCGGCGTGAAGACCGATCGCGGCTTCATTGTCATCGACGGCTACGGCAAGACCAATGTCGAGGGCATCTACGCGATCGGCGACGTCGCCGGTCCGCCGATGCTCGCCCACAAGGCCGAGCACGAGGCGGTCATCTGCGTCGAGAAGATCGCAGGCGTGAAGGGCGTTCATCCGATGGACAAGGCCAAGATCCCGGGCTGCACCTACTGTAACCCCCAGGTGGCGTCGGTCGGCCTCACCGAAGCCAAGGCGAAGGAAGCGGGCCGCGATATCCGCGTCGGCCGCTTCCCCTTCGTCGGGAACGGGAAGGCGGTCGCGCTTGGCGAGGACCAGGGTCTGGTCAAGACGATCTTCGACAAGAAGACCGGCGAATTGCTGGGCGCCCACATGGTCGGAGCGGAAGTCACCGAGCTCATCCAGGGTTTTGTCGTGGCGATGAACCTCGAAACCACCGAGGAAGAGCTGATGCACGCCATCTTCCCTCATCCGACGATCTCGGAGACGATGAAGGAAAGCGTACTCGACGCCTACGGGCGTGCCTTGAACATGTAAGCCACGATGAGCGCTCGATGACGATTTCTCCATGCAAACAACACGCTCGGCGCGCTGCCTCGAAGCGGGGAGGCGTGGAACAATTGTCATATCCAGCCGTTATTTCAGTGGAATTCATCTTAATGACTGGAGGCAAAAATGGATCTGAATGGCGTGGGCTTGCTCGGAGCCATCATCGTTGGCGGTTTGGCCGGCTGGCTGGCCGAGAAATTCATGAAGAGCGACATGGGCATCTTCATGAACATCGTCCTCGGCATCATCGGCGCCGCCGCGCTGAACTTCGTGCTGAGCCTTCTGGGCATCTACACGGGAACCGGCTGGCTGATCTATCTGATCGTCGGCTTCATCGGTGCCTGCCTGCTCATAGCGATTGCACGCGCCGTCAGGCGCTAGCCAAACAGACACTTGTATTGACCTGATGAAGTCAGGCTGCCTGAGAGGGTGGCCTGACTTTTTGCGTTTGGCTGACTATATTGGGTCAAACGTCCAACGAGACGAAAGTTTGAATTCCATGGTCACGATTCTCGACACCACGAAAGAAGCGCCCAAGCGCGTGCGGCATCCTGAGAAGGCGCACCGCCCGGATACCGAGATCAAGCGCAAGCCCGAATGGATTCGCGTCAAGGCGCCGACCTCCAAGGGCTATCTCGATACGCGCAAGATCGTGAAGGACAACAACCTTGTCACGGTCTGCGAGGAAGCCGGCTGTCCGAATATCGGCGAGTGCTGGGACAAGAAGCACGCGACATTCATGATCATGGGCGAGATCTGCACCCGTGCCTGCGCCTTCTGCAACGTGATCACCGGCCGTCCCAACGCGCTCGACCCCCAAGAGCCTACGAATGTCGCGCGCGCCGTCGCCGAGATGGGCCTCAACCATGTCGTCATCACCTCGGTCGACCGCGACGATCTCGCCGACGGCGGAGCGCAGCATTTCGTCGATGTGATCCGCGCGATCCGTGCGGCGACGCCGGCGACCACCATCGAGATCCTGACACCTGACTTCCTGCGCAAACCCGGAGCGCTCGAAGCCGTCGTGGCGGCCAAGCCGGACGTGTTCAACCACAATCTCGAGACCGTGCCCTCGAACTATCTGACGGTCCGGCCGGGCGCGCGCTATTTCCACTCGATCCGGCTGCTCCAGCGGGTCAAGGAACTCGACCCGACCATGTTCACCAAGTCGGGCATCATGGTGGGGCTCGGCGAGACCCGCAATGAAGTGCTTCAATTGATGGACGATCTGCGCGTCGCCGACGTCGACTTCCTTACCATCGGCCAGTATCTGCAGCCGACCCGCAAGCACCATGAAGTGATGGATTTCGTCACCCCCGAGCAATTCAAGAGCTACGAGACCACGGCGTATTCCAAAGGCTTCCTGATGGTCTCTGCCAGCCCGCTCACGCGCTCGTCGCACCATGCGGGGGACGATTTTGCCCGGCTGCGCGCCGCGCGCGACGCCAAGATGGCCGTGGCCGCCGGATAAGCTTGTGCCGAAGTTCGAAACGACACGACACGTCGTCCAGTCGCCGCGCCAGATGTTCGATCTCGTCGCCGATGTCGAGCGCTACCCGGAATTCCTGCCGCTGTGCGAGGCGTTGACCGTGCGCTCGCGCAAGGACCGCGACGGGCGCACGCTGCTGATCGCCGACATGACCGTGGGCTACAAGGCAATCCGCGAAACGTTCACCAGCCAGGTGCTGCTGAACCCGGCGGATCTGGTCATCGAGGTGAAATATATCGACGGACCGTTCCGCTATCTCGACAATCGCTGGACGTTTACGCCGGAAGGCGAGGGATCGGCGATCCACTTCTTCATCGACTACGAATTCCGCAGCCGGCTTCTGGGCGGTCTGATGGGATCGATGTTCGACCGGGCCTTCCGGATGTTCGCCGAAGCCTTCGAGAAGCGGGCCGACCAGATCTACGGCCGCTCTGCTGCGACCAGCTAGGCTTCGTCTTCCTCGAACCGTTCGATGAGCGTCTCGAGGGCGGCATGAACGGTTGCCGCGCGGATCAGGTCGCGCGGCCAGTCCTCGTTCCAGCGCAGTTCGGTGGCTTCCGCTTCGCCGTCACGGGCCGCCAGGCCCATATAGACGAGCCCGACCGGTTTTTCCGGCGATCCGCCGCCGGGGCCGGCTATGCCGGTAACGGAGATCGCATAGCGGGCTTTCGACCGGGAGAGGGCGCCCGCCGCCATTTCGATGGCGGTTTCAGGTGACACCGCGCCATGAGCTTTGAGCGTGTCCGCACGGACGCCGATCAAATCCATCTTGGCATCATTGGTGTAGGTGACGAAGCCGCGGTCGAAAACGGCAGACGATCCCGCGATTTCGGTGATCATGCCGGCGATCAGCCCACCGGTGCAGGATTCGGCTGTCGCGATCATCGCGCCGGAGGGGCCGAAGCGTCTGATGATCTCTCTGGCGAGGTCGCGGCAGTCGTCGAGGATCGCGCTGCTGTCCTTCTCACTTCCCATCGAGATCACCGTAATAGACGCTCGCCGTGGCGATCGCGGCGATGCCCTCGTCGCGTCCGACGAAGCCGAGTTTTTCGTTTGTCGTCGCCTTCACCGAGCAGCGGTCGACGGTGATGCCGATTATCCGGGCCAGCGATTCGCGCATCGCCTGGCGGTGCGGGCCGATCTTCGGGGCTTCGGCGATCAGCGAGACGTCCGCGTTGAGTACCGTTCCGCCATGTTCGGCGACGATGTCGACCGCCTTGCGGAGAAAGATCGAGGAGGACGCGCCCTTCCACTGCGGGTCAGACGGCGGAAAGTGATCGCCGATGTCGCCGGCGCCGCATGTCGCCAGCAGCGCGTCCGTCAGGGCGTGAAGCGCGACATCCGCGTCGGAATGGCCATCGAGGCGCTTGTCGTGATCGATCTTGATACCGCAGAGCCATACGCCGTCGCCTTCCACCAGCCGATGAACGTCGTAGCCGTTGCCGGTGCGGATATCCGGCAGACGGCGGGCGTTGAGCATGTCTTCGGCCATATGCAGGTCCTCGAGCGTGGTAATCTTTGTATTGGTCCGTGAACCGCGCGACAATTTGACGGCATGTCCCGCCCACTCCATCACCGCGCAGTCGTCGGTAAACCGGGCTTCGCTGGCGACGACGGCCTTGCGATGGGCGTCGAGCACGGTGTTGAAGTCGAAACCCTGCGGGGTCTGAGCCGCGAAAAGGCCGTCGCGGGAGACCGTGTCGATGACCGTCTGGTGGTCATCTATGCGCTTGAGCGTATCGGAAACCGCGACGGCCGGAAGAACCGCTTCGGCACCGTCCCGTAGCGCGTCGATGACCCGGTCGACGGTGGCGCGGTCGATGAAGGGCCGGGCGGCGTCATGGATGAGCACGAAGTCGGCACCCTTGTCGGCAATGGATTCGAGCCCGATGCGGGATGATTCCTGCCGCGTCTTGCCGCCATGGACGATGCGCACCGGAACGAGTCCGCTCAGTTCGCGGGTGGCGGCCTCGAAAAGCTCCTCGTCATCGGCATGGATGACGACGACGACGCCCGAAATATCCGGATGATCGAGGAACGGCCGCATCGCCCGCGCGATGATCGTCATGCCGCCGACCTCGCGGTACTGTTTGGGTGCCCGGGTGTCGGCGCCGACGCGGTGCCCGCGGCCAGCCGCCACGATCACGGCCCAGACATTCATGCTGTCACTCATCGATGACTCGGACCTCCAGCGCGGCGCAGGCGGGTGGGAGCCGGTACGCGCGTTAACCTCGAAACCCGTTTGCCGCCAAAAACCTTGTGTGCCGAACATCTTGCCGCTTGGCAAGTGCGAGGCGATTGTCTAAAAAATGGGCAAAGTTTCCGGATGCATCCGGTAAAAGCAGTCTGTAAGGGTCAAATGGACGAGCCATTGCTAATCGACCCGGTCGCCACCCGCAACCGGATTTTCCTAGCGCCGATGTCGGGGGTGACTGATCTGCCGTTCAGGCGGATCGCCCAGCGCTGCGGTGCGGGCATGGTCGTGACCGAAATGGTGGCGAGCCGGGAACTCGTGGCGAACCGCCAGGAATCCTGGACCCGGCTGAAGGCTGCGGATTTCCGTCCGCACGTCGTCCAGCTCGCCGGTCGCGAGCCCGAATGGATGGCCGAGGCCGCGAAGATTTCCGAGGCGCAAGGCGCGGACATCATCGACATCAACATGGGTTGCCCGGCCAAGAAGGTAACCGGTGGCTATTCGGGGTCCGCGCTGATGCGCGAGCCGGAGCGGGCACTGGCGATCATCGAGGCGACGGTGAAGGCGGTTTCCGTACCGGTTTCGCTCAAGATGCGTCTCGGCTGGGACGAAAAGAGCCTCAACGCCGGCGAACTGGCGCGCGCGGCGGTCAGCGCCGGCATCCGGATGATCACGGTGCACGGACGCACCCGCTGCCAGTTCTACGAGGGGGTGGCGGATTGGGAAGCCATCGCCCGCGTGCGCGACCAGGTGGATGTTCCCTTCGTCGCCAATGGCGACATTGCATGCCGCGAGGATGCGGAAGCCTGCATGAAGATCACCGGGGCCGTCGCCGTCATGGTCGGCCGCGCCGCGCAGGGCCGGCCCTGGCTCTGCGGCGAGATCGCAGGTGATCCGGCGGCGCCGAACCGTGACGAGCAAATGAAGATCGCCCGCGACCATTACGGGATGATGATCGAGCACTATGGCGAACGCGCCGGTGTGCGGCACGCCCGAAAGCACCTCGGCTGGTATCTCGATCATCTCGCCCCGCGAACGCCGGCGGCACTGCGCAGGGAGATCATGACCGGTCAGGAAGTGGTGACGGTCGCCGGTCTCTTCGCCGAAGCGCTGGAAAGCGCGGACGAAAACCGTGGCATGATGGAGCGTGCGGCATGAAGAAGTCCGAGACCTGGACGGCGGACTGGGGGACAGATGGCGGGGCGGGGCCGCTCGCCGTGCTCAACGCCATCCAGCACCCGGTGATCATGATCGATGGCAACGGCCATCTCGCATTCGCCAACTGGGAAGCCGAATCGTTCTTCGGCGCCAGCGCCGCCCATCTCGCCAAGCAGAGCATCGAGACTCTCGTGCCGTTCGGCAGCCCGCTTGTGGCGCTCATCGATCAGGTGCGCGAGCGGCATGCGCCGATCAACGAATACAAGGTGGATCTCAGTTCCCCGCGTCTGGGCTACGACAAACTCGTCGACCTCTACGCCGCGCCGGTCGTCAACGGGCCGGCCGACAATGTGGTGGTGGTCCTGCAGGAACGCTCGATGGCCGACAAGATCGACCGTCAGCTCACCCATCGCGGTGCCGCGCGTTCGGTGACAGGCCTGGCCTCGATGCTGGCCCATGAGATCAAGAACCCGCTTTCGGGCATTCGCGGCGCCGCGCAGCTTCTCGAAAGTTCCGTGGGTGACGAGGACCGGGCGCTCGCCCGCCTGATCCGCGACGAGACCGACCGCATCGTTTCGCTCGTCGACCGGATGGAGATTTTTTCCGACGAAAGGCCCGTCGACCGCGAGCCTGTCAACATCCACTCGGTGCTCGACCACGTCAAATCCCTGGCTAAGGCCGGTTTCGGGCGGAAGATCAAGTTCACCGAGCTCTACGACCCCTCGCTGCCGCCGGTCTATGCCAATCGCGACCAGCTGGTGCAGGTCTTTCTCAACCTCGTCAAGAACGCCGCCGAGGCGATCGGCGATGCCTCCGACGGCGAAATCGTGCTGACGACGGCCTATCGGCCGGGCATCAAGCTGTCCGTGCCGGGCAGTTCGGAGAAGGTATCGCTGCCGCTCGAATTCTGCGTTCAGGACAATGGCCCCGGCGTGCCAAGCGATCTTCTGCCGTTGCTCTTCGATCCCTTCATTACC
Organism: Hyphomicrobiales bacterium; assembly: GCA_002709005.1. Lineage (GTDB taxonomy): Bacteria > Pseudomonadota > Alphaproteobacteria > Rhizobiales > Rhizobiaceae > Pseudohoeflea. Next base: position 35,089 of record PAPH01000039.1, read on the forward strand.
ACCAAGACAAACGGAACCGGCCTCGGTCTGGCACTCGTCGCCAAGATCGTCGGCGGGCATGGCGGCATCATCGAATGCGACAGCCAGGGGAACAAGACGATTTTCCGCGTACTGATGCCGGCCTCGCGTGACGCTCCTCCGGTCGACGTGGCCCGCGCATCCATGGAACTGAAACGATGACAAAAGCGACCATTCTCGTGGCGGACGACGACGCCGCGATCCGCACCGTTCTCAACCAGGCACTCAGCCGTGCCGGCTACGAGGTCCGCATTACCTCGAATGCCACCACGCTGTGGCGGTGGATCTCGGCGGGCGAGGGTGATCTCGTCATTACCGACGTGGTGATGCCGGATGAAAATGCCTTCGACCTGTTGCCGCGCATCCGGCGCATGCGACCGGACTTGCCGGTTCTGGTGATGAGCGCGCAGAACACCTTCATGACGGCGATCAAGGCATCCGAAAGCGGCGCCTACGACTATCTGCCGAAACCCTTCGACCTCACCGAGATGATCGGGATCGTCGGCCGGGCCCTGTCGGAGCCAAAGAAGAAGACCACGCAAAGCGTCGATGACGCGGGCGAGGGCATGCCGCTGGTCGGCCGGTCGAGCGCTATGCAGGAGATCTACCGGGTTCTCGCCCGGCTCATGCAGACCGATCTCACCCTGATGATCACCGGCGAGTCGGGTACCGGCAAGGAACTCGTCGCGCGGGCGCTTCACGACTACGGCAAGCGGCGCAACGGTCCGTTCGTTGCCATCAATATGGCTGCGATCCCGCGCGATCTCATTGAATCCGAACTTTTCGGTCATGAGAAGGGCGCTTTCACCGGCGCGCAGAACCGCTCGACCGGCCGGTTCGAGCAGGCCGAGGGGGGCACGCTGTTCCTCGACGAGATCGGCGACATGCCGATGGATGCGCAGACGCGACTGCTGCGGGTGCTCCAGCAGGGCGAATACACCACCGTCGGCGGCCGCACCGCGATCAAGACGGATGTGCGTATCGTTGCCGCCACCAACAAGGATCTGAAGATCCTGATCAACCAGGGACTGTTCCGCGAGGACCTCTATTACCGGCTCAACGTCGTGCCTCTGAGGCTGCCGGCGCTGCGCGACCGCGCCGAGGATGTCCCGGATCTGGTACGCCATTTCGTCCGTCAGGCGGTGGAGGAGGGGCTCGATCCCAAGCGATTCGACGGCCCGGCCTTCGATCTCCTCAAGGCCTACCCTTGGCCCGGCAACGTGCGCGAGCTGGAAAACGTCGTCCGGCGCGTCATGGCGCTCTATCCGCAGGACGTGATCACCGGCGAGATCATCGAGAACGAGCTAAGGACCGAATCAGCGGAGACTGGGATCGGTCACGATGTCGGCAATTCGGCGCCGCTGACGATCAGCGCAGCGGTCGAGGAGAACATGCGGCGCTATTTCGCCGAGTTCGGAGAGGAGCTGCCGCCGAGCGGGCTCTACCAGCGGGTGATCGAGGAGGTGGAATATCCGCTCATCCTCGCCGCCCTGACTGCGACGCGCGGCAACCAGATCCGCGCCGCCGATCTGCTGGGGCTCAATCGCAATACGCTGCGCAAGAAGATCCGCGAGCTCGGCGTGACTGTCTACCGGTCTCCGAGGGCGAACTAATCCCCTTGTGAAAGGCAGCACGTCCCAAACACTCCGGAAAACCGGGCGTTTGCTTGACAGCCGCGCGGCAAACGTTGCAATTTCGCCACATTCTGTTGCTCTAGGGCAACTATCGAAAGCCGGCTACCGGGAGGTGATGGCGGCCAGTGACCTTGGTGACAGACACAGCGGCAGACACCGGATCGAAAGGCAAGCACACCACGCCGGTGCGGGTTCATCTGCGTGAAAATACGCTGACCATCCCCGGCATGGCACTCGTCGCCTGCGCGCTGATCAGCGCTCTCGTCTCGTTTGCCATTCTTCTCGGCTTGACCCCTATCGAGCCTGTCGAATCGGTCGTCATGACGGCCATCGTGGTCAACCTGATCTTCGTCGTGGCGATGCTGGTTCTGGTGATCTTCGAGATCCGGACGCTGCTCAGGGCACGAAATCGCGGAAAGGCCGCCGCGCGGCTGCACATCCGCATCGTCGCGCTGTTTTCCATCGTTGCCATCCTGCCGGCCATTCTCGTCGCCGTCGTCGCCTCGATCACGCTCGATGTCGGTCTCGACCGCTGGTTCTCGATCCGTACGAAATCCATCGTCAATTCGTCGCTATCTGTGGCGGAGGCCTATGTGCTGGAAAACGCGCGCTTCCTGCAGGGCCAGACGGTGTCGATGGCAAACGATCTCGACAATGCGCGGTCTCTCTACAGTCTGGACCGAACCGGCTTCGTCAATTTCATGACGCGGCAGGCGGTCGGTCGCGGATTGCTCGGCGCCTTTCTCGTCCGTGCCGACGGAAGCGTGATCTTGCAGGCTGACATCAGGACCGAGCGGCCGCTGCCGGCAATTCCGCGCGATGCGCTCAGGGACGCAGTCAACGGCAAGCCAACGCTCATTCCGCCGGGCGTGACCAATCTGGTCGGCGCCGTCCTGCCGATGCAGCAGATCGACGATACCTTTCTCTACACGGTCCGGGCGGTCGACCCGGAAGTCATGAAATCGATGCGCGAGATGCGTGAGGCCACGCAGGAGTACCAGACGCTGGAAGCGGGCAGGGCGCCGTTGCAGTTTGCCTTCGGCATTCTCTATATCGGCTTTGCGCTGGTGGTGCTCATCGCCGCCATCTGGACCGCGATCGCGGTCGCCGACAGGTTGGTGCGTCCGATCCGCGTGCTCATCAACGCCTCCGACGAGGTCGCGTCGGGCAATTTCGGGATCGTCGTGCCCGTTCACGCGTCCGATGGCGATGTGGCCTCGCTTGCGCAGACCTTCAACAACATGATCGTACAGATCCGGACCCAGCGCGACGAGATCCTCTCGGCCAAGGACCAGATCGACGACCGAAGGCGCTTTACCGAGGCTGTCCTCTCGGGTGTCTCGGCGGGCGTGGTCGGGGTGGACCACGACACCAATGTCACAATCGCCAACCGGTCCGCCACCTCGATCCTGACGGAGAGCGCGCGCGCCGCCATCGGCGAGCCGATCGCCAACGTCGCTCCTGAATTCACCGATCTCATCGCCAAGGCAGCGCTTCTGCCGGGGCGCGAGACGCGCAGTCAGATCGTGCTCAAGCGCGGTGGCAAGGAACGCACGCTCGATGTGAAGGTGACGCGCGAGGAAACCCATGACGGGCTCGAATCCTTCGTCATCACGCTTGACGACATCACCGATCTCCTGATCGCGCAGCGCTCGACCGCATGGGCCGATGTGGCGCGCCGCATCGCCCACGAGATCAAGAACCCGCTGACGCCGATCCAGCTATCGGCCGAGCGCATTCGCCGGCGTTACGGAAAGCAGATCCCCGACGATGACCGCGCGGTCTTCGACCAGTGCACCGATACGATCGTGAGGCAGGTGGAGGACATCGGCCGGATGGTCGATGAATTCTCGTCGTTCGCGCGGATGCCGAAACCGTCGAAATCCAGCACCGACCTGCGCGACATCCTCAAGGAGACCATATTCCTGCGGGAAGTCAGCCGGCAGGATATCGAATTTCATCGGGAATGGCCGGAAGAGACACCCATGGAGGGAATGTATGATTCCCGCATGCTGTCGCAGGCTTTCGGCAATCTGATCAAGAACGCCACCGAGGCGATCGATTCGGTTCCAGGTGACGTCGAGCGCGACGGCAAGCACGTGCATGTCCGCGCGCGTCCGTCGGACGGCGGGTTCCAGATCGATATCATCGACAACGGGCGCGGCCTGCCGACGGAGAATCGCCATCGGCTGCTCGAGCCCTACATGACGATGCGCGAGAAGGGCACGGGCCTCGGCCTGGCGATCGTGAAGAAGATTATCGAGGACCATGGCGGATCGCTGCAGTTGCAGGATGCGCCGCGGGATGTCGATAGCGGAAGAGGGGCAATGATCTCAGTCTGGCTGCCGGTGCGATCCGCCGATCCGGAAGCCGAAGAAGACAAGAACAGGGAGACTGGACATGGCGTCTGACATTCTGGTCGTCGACGACGAAGATGACATTCGCGAACTTGTGTGCGGGATTCTCGATGACGAGGGTCACGAAACACGCTCGGCGCATGATGCCGACAGTGCGCTGGCGGCGATTTCCGACCGGGTGCCTCGTCTCGTCTTTCTCGATATCTGGCTGCAGGGCAGCCGTCTCGACGGCCTGGCGCTGCTCGACGAGATCAAGTCGCGTTATCCGGAACTGCCGGTGGTGATGATCTCGGGTCACGGCAACATCGAGACCGCCGTCTCGGCGATACGGCGCGGCGCCTATGATTTCATCGAAAAGCCGTTCAAGGCCGATCGGCTGGTGCTTGTGGCCGAGCGGGCGCTGGAAACCTCCAACCTGCGCCGGGAAGTCTCCGATCTCAAGCGCCGCTCGGGCGATCCGATGGAGCTGATCGGTACCTCGCTGTCGATTTCGCAGCTCAAGCAGACCATCGAAAAGGTGGCGCCGACCAACAGCAGGGTCATGATCATGGGACCGTCGGGCAGCGGCAAGGAGCTGGTTGCCCGCCTGATCCACAAGAACTCCAGCCGGGCCAACGGCCCCTTCGTGGTGCTCAATGCCGCCGGGCTCACCCCGGAGCGAATGGAGATCGCGCTCTTCGGCACCGAGAGCACGTCGAGCCACGAGCGCAGGGTGGGCGTTCTCGAGGAGGCCCATCGGGGCATTCTGTATCTCGACGAGATCGCCGACATGCCGCGCGGCACCCAGAACAAGATCCTCCGGGTGCTTGTCGACCAGCAGTTCGAGCGAGTCGGCGGCACCAAACGGGTGAAGGTGGACGTGCGGATCATTTCCTCGACCGCCGTCAATCTCGAGACGTTGATTTCCGCCGGCGAATTCCGCGAGGATCTCTATCACCGCCTCGCCGTGGTCCCGATCCGGGTGCCGGCGCTCTCCGAGCGGCGTGAGGATATTCCCTTTCTTGTCGATACGTTCATGCGGCAGGTTTCCGAGCAGGCGGGTATCCGCAACCGCAAGGTCGGCGACGACGCGATGGCCGTCATTCAGGCGCATAACTGGCCCGGCAATATCCGCCAGTTGCGCAATTACATGGAACGGCTGATGATCCTGGCCCGCAGCGACGGTCCGGATACGGTGATCACCGCCGACATGCTTCCCGACGACGTTTCTGACATGCTGCCGAAGACGGGGACGGGCAATTCCGAGCACATCATGACCCTGCCGCTCAGGGAGGCGCGCGAGATGTTCGAGCGGGATTATCTGGTTGCGCAGATCAATCGCTTCGGCGGCAATATCTCCAAGACCGCCGAATATGTCGGGATGGAACGCTCGGCACTGCATCGCAAATTGAAATCGCTTGGCGTATAAGGCAGGAAAATCCGGGCGTGCCTTGCGGCACGCCGGACAGGTTCTCGCCGGGGAAAGCGAATGAAAGTCATCATCTGCGGAGCGGGCCGGGTCGGCTACGGCATTGCCGAGCGCCTGGCGGCGGAAGAAAATGACGTTTCCGTCATCGACACTTCGGCAGATCTCATCCAGGGCATCCGCGACACGCTGGACGTGCGCGGATATGTCGGCCACGGCGCTCAGCCGGACATGCTGGCCCAGGCGGGTGCCGAGCAGGCCGACATGATCATCGCGGTGACGCTCTATGACGAGGTCAACATGGTGGCCTGTCAGGTGGCGCATTCGCTGTTCAACGTGCCCACCAAGATCGCCCGCATCCGTGCCCAGAGCTATCTCCGGCCGCACTGGGCGGATCTGTTTTCGCGCGATCATATGCCGATCGACGTCATCATCTCTCCGGAAGTCGAGGTCGGCAAGGTGGTGCTGCGTCGGATCGCGCTTCCGGGCGCAACCGACGCGGTCCGGTTCGCCGACGACGCCATCGTCATGGTGGCGATCGAGTGTCTGGAGGACTGCCCGGTCGTCAACACGCCGCTCGACCAGTTGAGCGAGCTGTTTCCCGATCTGAACGCCACCGTGGTCGGCGTCTGGCGGCACGAGAAGCTTTTCGTTCCGCACTCCACCGACCAGCTCGAAACCGGCGACCTCGCCTATGTCGTCTGCCAGCGCGACGCGGTGCGGCGGACGCTCGGTCTGTTCGGGCACGAGGAACAGGAAGCCGCGCGGATCGTCATCGCCGGCGGCGGCAATATCGGGTTCTATGTTGCCCATGCGATCGAGGAGCGCCAGTCCCGTACGCGGCTGAAGATCATCGAGAACAACCGTACCCGCGCGGTGTCGATCGCCGATTCGCTGAAGCGGACGGTGGTGATCAACGGGTCGTCGCTGGATCAGGAAATCCTTGTGGAAGCCGACGTGCCGGACGCCGACCTGATCGTCGCGCTGACCAATGACGACCAGGTCAACATCCTGACCTCGGTGATGGCGAAGCGGCTCGGCTGCCAGGCCAACATGGCGCTGATCAACAACCCGTCCTACCACGATTTTACCCGCACGCTGGGGATCGACGCCCATATCAATCCGCGCGAGGTAACGATCTCGCGCATTCTCCAGCATGTGCGCCGCGGCCGAATCCGCGCGGTTCACAGCGTGCAGAAGGGGGCGGCCGAAATCATCGAGGCTGAAGCGATGGAAACCTCGCCGCTGGTAGGCAAGCCGCTGCGCGATCTCGATCTGCCGGACGGCGTGCGAATCGGCGCGGTCTATCGCGAGAAGACGGTGATCCGGCCGGACGGCGACACCCGCATCAAGGCCAAGGACCGGGTGGTGATGTTCGCGACACTCGACGCGGTGCGCCACGTCGAACAGATGTTCCGGGTCAGCCTCGAATTCTTTTGAGGCGGAATTCCTGTCTGTCGGGAGGGCGTTTTCCGGCGCGATCGTGGTCCGGTTCCGAAACCACCGGACTCTTACCGGATTCGGCTATTTACAAAGTCTGAAATGAATGATCTTCTGCCCATTGCATCCCAGTCGGGTGGAATCCGGCCTTTTTGGCGTGCGCCTAAGGGCGTTGTGAGGGGGATCTCACAGATTTTGGCGTTGAAGCGCGGATTTTTTGCCTGAGGCGTTTTGCCTCTCAGGCTGGGGTAGCGGCGGACTCCCGCAATGGCGGGCAAAAAGAAGACGGGAAGAAAAACGCAATGGCGGAGCGCTCTCAGAACTTGCAGGACCTGTTTCTCAATACGGTTCGCAAGCAGAAAATCTCTCTCACCATCTTTCTCATCAACGGTGTCAAGCTGACCGGCGTCGTCACGTCCTTTGACAATTTCTGCGTCCTGCTGCGCCGTGACGGACATTCGCAACTGGTCTATAAGCACGCAATCTCGACAATCATGCCGAGCCAGCCGGTCCAGATGTTCGAAGGCGAGGATGCGTCCGGCTCCTGATGCGATTTCGCCTGTGAGCTGACGTGACGAAAACCAACAAGAAAAACAGCGACGGCGTCGACCGGACGCCAGAGGAAACGCGCGCGGTCGTTCTCGTGCCGGTCATCAAGACCCGCCCGAGCGACGAGGTTGCCGAAAGCCTGTCGGCGCGTTCCGACAGTGCGCGGCTCGAGGAAGCCGTGGGGCTGACCCGCGCGATCGATCTCGAAATTGCCGAAGCGCTCGTCGTGCCGGTTCCCAAGCCGCAGCCGGGCACGCTTTTCGGAACCGGCAAGATCGCCGAGATACTCGCCCTCGTCGAGGAAAGCGAGGCGGGCCTCGTTATCGTCGACCATCCGCTGACGCCGGTACAGCAACGCAATCTCGAGCGTGAATGGAAGGTCAAGGTCATCGACCGGACCGGTCTCATTCTCGAAATCTTCGGTCGCCGCGCCTCCACCAAGGAAGGCGTGCTGCAGGTGGATCTGGCACATCTCAATTACCAGAAGGGCCGGCTTGTCAGGAGCTGGACCCACCTCGAGCGCCAGCGCGGCGGCGGCGGCTTCATGGGCGGTCCCGGCGAAACCCAGATCGAGGCCGACCGGCGCATGCTGCAGGAGAAGATCCTCAAGCTCGAGCGCGAACTCGAACAGGTGCGCCGCACCCGCCAGCTCCACCGTTCGAAGCGCCGCAAGGTGCCGCATCCGATCGTTTCTCTGGTCGGATATACCAATGCCGGCAAATCGACGCTCTTCAACCGGCTGACCGGTTCGGGCGTGCTTGCCGAGGACATGCTGTTTGCCACACTCGACCCGACTCTGAGGCGGCTGAAACTGCCGCATGGCGGCATGGTGATCCTCTCCGACACGGTGGGCTTCATCTCCGATCTGCCGACCCATCTTGTGGCGGCGTTCCGGGCGACGCTCGAAGAGGTCGTCGAGGCCGATCTCATCCTCCATGTCCGCGACATGTCCGACCCGGACCGCAACGCGCAGGCCAAGGATGTCGAGGACATTCTCGAAAGCCTCGGGCGCGGCGAGGGCGACGGGCGGCAATTGCTCGAGGTCTGGAACAAGATAGACCGCATGGAACCTGAAGCTGCTGCCGACCTCAAGAAACGTGCGCAGGGGCTCGACCATGCGATCGTCGTCTCGGCGTTGAAGGGCGAGGGGATTGATGCGCTGCTTGCCGAGATCGAACGGCTGATTTCCGGGAAGCTGGAAAAACGTCTGATCCGGATCGAGCCGGACGAGATGTCGCTGCTACCCTGGGTCTATGAGCGCAGCCACGTGCTGTCGCGCCAGGACGAGGAAGACGGGGCGGTGACGCTCGAGGTCGAGATCACGGCCGTCGAATCCGCCGAACTCGACGCCAGGCTCGGCACCGTGCTTGGCGAAGATCCCGACGACTACTGATTTACGCGGGCTTGTCCTTGCCGATGCCAAGCGACTTGGCTTCGTCCCACAGGCTGTCCATTTCTTCCAGTGTCGACTGGTCGGGCGTCTTGCCGTTTTCGGCGAGGCGCCTTTCCACATGGGCGAAACGGTTGCGGAACTTTGTGTTGGTACCGCGCAGCGCGTTTTCCGGATCGGCTTTCAGATGCCGTCCAAGATTGGCGAGCGCGAAGATGACGTCACCCAGTTCATCGGCGGCTTCGTCGGTCTCGCCCTTGCCGATCGCTTCGCGGAGTTCTCCGATTTCTTCCTCGATCTTGTCGAGGACGGGGCCGACGGCGCCCCAGTCGAAGCCGACGCGACCGGCGGCGTCCTGAAGTTTCAGCGCCTCGGTCAGGCCGGGCAGGGCACGTGGCACGCCGTCGAGGATGCCCTTCGGCCCCTCCCCATCGAGGCCGCGCTGCTTGCGGCGCTCGGCGCGGGCCGCCTTCTCCTCGGCCTTTATCTCTGCCCACTGCTTCTTGACCGCATCTGGGTCGCCGGCCTCGGAGACGGCGAAGACGTGGGGATGGCGGCGGATCATCTTGGCGGTGATCGCTTGCACCACATCGCCAAATGCAAAATGTCCGGCTTCCTCGGCCATGCGGGAATGAAACACCACCTGCAGCAGAAGATCGCCCAGTTCGTCGCAAAGATCGTCGAAATCCTTCCGCTCGATCGCGTCGGCGACCTCATAGGCCTCCTCGATCGTGTAGGGCTTGATCGATTCGAAGTCCTGCACGACATCCCAGGGGCAGCCGGTCTCCGGATCGCGGAGGGCAGCCATGATTTCGAGAAGGCGGGAAATATCCGTGTATGGGGTCATCTTGGGCGAGGTCATGGGGCGATCCTACACATCCGCGAGGCCCGCCGCCTCCACGCATTCGCCGCTTTCCACAGCCGCTAGATAAAGACGGGCATGGCCGCCCCGGTTTCGTATCCCTGTCATATTCGGTGTGCATGGGGCTTTAACTTCGCCTCGCGATCGCCGACACTCACGCCCGCCTCGAATGACAGGATCACCAAGTGAGATATGCAATCTACCACGCGCCGAAACCGGAGACGGATTTCGCGCGGCGCGCCGACGCCTGGCTCGGGCGGGACCCGTTCTCGGGGGAGCCCGTGGAACAGCCGGCGATGCCCGGTTTTACGGCGGAAGAGTTCACCGCCGTGACTGCCGAGCCCCGGCGCTACGGCTTTCACGGCACGCTGAAAGCGCCCTTCAAGCTGGCCGACGGCGCGACGGAAGCAAACCTGATCGCCGAGCTCGCAAGTTTCACCGCCTCCCGCGAGCCGGTTAAGGTGGGGGAAATGAAGGCTAAGACGTTGCACGGTTTCGTGGCGCTCGTCCCCGTCGGCGAAGGCGATGCACTCGGCGGTTTCGCCGACGAAGTGGTCCGCCATTTCGACCGGTTCCGCGCGCCGCTTTCCCCGGAGGATCGCGCGCGGCGCAATCCGTCGGTGCTGAGCGAACGTCAGCGCGATCAGCTCGATCGCTGGGGCTATCCCTACATCTTCGAGGATTTCGGTTTTCACCTGACGCTGTCACGCCGCCTCGATCCGGAACGGGCGGAAACGCTGCGCGCCGCGGCCGCGGATTATTTCGCGCCCGTGCTCGAGGGTCCGCTTTTTGTTGACGCCCTGACATTGTTCATCGAAAAAGCGCCGGGATCTCCCTTTATCGTCCTGCAACGATTTCCATTTGCCGCCTCAAACGCCTGAAAGCCTTTCAGCCATGACGAAAGAGACTGTGTTTTCCAACGCGCGCATCGTGCTCGAGGACAGGATTGTCGACGGCACCCTGGTGATCCGAGACGGCAAAATCGCCGCGATCGGCGAAGGCGCGACGCGTGGCGGCGAGGATGTCGAGGGCGACTACATCATTCCGGGCCTGGTGGAACTCCACACCGACCATCTCGAAACCCACTATTCCCCGCGCCCCGGCCTGCGCTGGAACGCGATCTCGGCGATCCAGTCGCATGACGCGCAGATCATTTCGTCCGGCATCACCACGGTGTTCGATTGCCTGCGCCTGGGGTCGGACGAGGACGGCGGCTTCGAAAACGGCGAGATGCGGGCGATTGCCGATGCCTTCGAGACCGCGCGCGCTGAAGACCGGCTTCGCGCCGATCACCGCATTCATCTGCGCTGTGAGGTCTCCGCTGCCGACGTGATGGAACAGTTCGAGGATTTCCGCGAGGACGATCAGGTGGGGCTGGCCTCGCTGATGGACCATGCGCCCGGGCAGCGGCAATTCCAGACGATGGACCAGTACATTCTCTACTACAAGGAGAAGCGCGGGCTGTCTGACGAGGCGTTCGAGAAGTTCATCAGGCGCCGGGTCGAGGCGTCGGAGAAATATTCCGCCGAGCATCGCAGGCAGATCGCGGAGGTTTGCACGGCGCGCGGGGTCACCATCGCCAGCCATGACGACGCGACGCTCGACCATGTCGAGGAGGCAAAGACTTTCGGCGTCAGGCTGGCGGAGTTTCCGACATCGGTTGCCGCGGCCGATGCCTCCCACGAGGCGGGCATGTCGGTACTGATGGGCGCCCCCAATGTCGTGCGCGGCAGATCGCACTCGGGCAATATCGCGGCGAAGTCTCTGGCCGAACGCGGCGTGCTCGATGTCCTGTCGTCCGACTACGTGCCATTCAGCCTGATCCAGGCTCCGTTCATTCTGGCCGAGGACGAAGGCGTGATGTCACTTCCCCAGGCGATAAAACTGGTCACCGCGACGCCTGCGCGAACCGTCGGGCTCGATGACCGGGGGCGCATCGCCGAGGGCCTGAAGGCCGATCTGGTGCGGGTGCGGCGCAAGTCCGGTGTTCCTGTCGTCCGTTCTGTCTGGCGCTCCGGTGAGCGGGTGGCCTGATGCTTGCGGGCCGGCCGATCTCCGGTGAAGCTCCTCGCGGCAGCGGCGGGCTGATCGTCATTCTCGGTCCGAGCGGCGCGGGGAAGGATTCGATCCTTGCCTATGCCCGCGAGCGGCTGACGGAACGCGACGATATCCATTTCGTGCGGCGGGCGATCACCCGTCCGCCCCATGACATGTCGGAGGATTTCCTGCCGATGACGGAGGCGGCGTTCGACACCGCGCTTGCGGCGGGACGCTACTGTTTCCACTGGCGGGCCAACGGACTGCGCTACGGCCTTCCACAATCGATGCTCGGCTTCGTGGAAGACGGCGGTCTGGCGGTCGTCAACGGATCGCGCGCCGCGCATCCGGCGATGTGCGAACTGTTTCCCTCGCTGCGTTCGGTTCTGGTGCGGGTCGACGGTTCCGTGCTGCGCGAGCGGTTGAGGTCGAGAGGCCGCGAGGACAAGGCGGAGATCGAAGCGCGGATTGCCCGCGCCGAGACCTATCTCGACGCGATCGAACCGGATGTCGTGATTGACAATTCGGGCGCTATCGAGGAATCCGGCGAGCGGTTCATCGCTTATGTGCTGGACGTCGCGCGGCAGGCCGGTCGCTAGAGGCTGCCGTCGGTCTCGATGTGGATCGTCGTGCCGCAATGCTTGCAGTGGACCGCGTCGGCGTCGTGAAGCCTTAGTCCGCATTCGGGGCATTCGTGCCGGACCTTGGTCGGCCGGAACAACACCTGGGCCAGCCTGAGAAACAAGGTCACCCCGAAGATCATCACACCCACAGACAGGAGCCGGCCGCTGGTGCCGGTCAGCGTGATGTCGCCGAACCCGGTCGTTGTCAGCGTCGTCACCGTGAAATAGAGCGCGTCGGCATAATTCCGGATTTCCGGGTTGTAGCGATATTGGAGCGAGTAGATCAGTCCTGTGGTGACGAAAAGGAAAACCAGAAGATTGATCGTGGCGAGGATCACGTCCTCCTGCGTCCGGAAGTAGCGGAAATCCTTCCGAAGGCGGGCGAGCAGTTGATAAGTGTGCAGCAGCCTGACCGTGCGCAGCACCCTGAGGAAGCCGAGGCCTTCGCCGGCGATGGGCGCGAGAAACGAGGCGAGCGCGGCGACATCGGCCCAGGTCGCCGGGCGCAGAAGGAAGTGGGCGGTTCTCTCCAGCGACAGCCTGACGAGGAAATCCGCCAGGATCACCAGACCGAGAACAAAATCGGCGATCTCGATCGCCAGCGTCCGTTCGAAGAACGAGGTGATAATGACGAACAGGATCGTGGCTATGTCGAAGGCCAGGAGGCTGTAGCGGAAGCGGTGGGCGGCCTGGGAGTGGCCCTCATAGAGCGCGCGCAGCCGGGAATGGAAGCCTTTCGGCATAAGAGGTCGCCTCGATTTATGGGCTCCCATCATCGGGGTTCCCCGGTCCCGGGGCAAGTCCGGAGGCGGCTCAGAGCAGAATCGTCCCGGGTTTCGTCGCCCGGTCGCGCCGCATTTCCTTCAGCAGATTGTCCCTCGCCATGGCAGACAGGTCGTCCGCGAGCGTCTCCAGGATCTCGAAAGTAAACGCGTCTGCCCCGTGCGTATTCCACGCGGCCTGCAGGGCAGGGCAGTGATGCGTGCCTATCCTGAGCGTGAACCAGTGACGGTTGGCCGCTTTCTCCAGATTGAGCGAGGCGCCGATCCATACGGCGTCCTCTCCGCTGCAGCGGAGGGCGTAAAGGCCGGCCTTGCGCGGCGTCTGTTTGTAATCGGCCATCATGGCGCGTCGGTCAGGGCGGCTCATGGGACATCCTCCTTCAGCGGGATCTTTTAGGTCTGTACGCAGTATTATAATCCGGGTATAAATAGCAAGGCTATTTTCACCCGGGCTTTAAATTGCACTTGGAGTTTGCCTATGGACGATCTGCTATCCCGCCCGAGCGCGGCCTTCGCCGGCATGCGGCTGCTTGCCGAGGGACCTCTCGTTGATGTGGCGCTGACCGTACGGGCGTTGCCGCCGGAAGGTTTGGACCCGGTCCTGGTTTTCGATCAGACCACTGGAGGCGTGATCGATCTCGACCTGCGGGGTAGCACGGCGGATGTCATCAGAAGGCTGACGGAACGGGCGGAGGCGCAAGCCGCGCAGCCGTCCGCACTGAAGAAGAATGCGGGGCCTTCGCGCGGCCGGGGGCGACCGAAGCTTGGTGTGGTGGCACGCGAGGTCACGCTTCTGCCGCGCCACTGGGAGTGGTTGGGCGAGCAACCGGGGGGAGCTTCGCAGACGTTGAGGCGGCTGGTGGACCAGGCGCGAAAATCCGGAGACGGTGCGGAAAAGAGCCGTTCGCGCCAGGGCACGGCTTATCGCTTCATGCAGGCGATTGCGGGCGACCTTGCGGGTTTCGAGGAGGCGAGCCGCGCGCTCTTTGCCGGCGACATGCAGCGCCTTGAGCGTTCGATCGCCGGCTGGCCGCAAGATGTGCGCGATTTCACGATCCGTCTGGCGAAAGGCGATGAGCGCGAAGGCTCAAACTAAAAGAGGCCGGTCATGGGACCGGCCTTTTTCAACTCGAATTGTCGCGGCAATCAAGCCGACGGCAGAACCTTCTGGCGCTGCTGACCGAGCTTGTCGATGCCGAGCCGCATGACCTCGCCACCCTTGAGGTAGACCGGCGGCTTCTGGCCCATTCCGACGCCGGGCGGGGTGCCCGTCGAGATCACGTCGCCGGGCTGCAGGCTCATGAAGCGGCTGCAGTAGGAAACGAGGAACGGCACCTTGTAGACCATCGTTGAGGTGGAGCCGTCCTGGTAGCGCTTGCCGTCGACCTCAAGCCACATGGCAAGATTGTTGAAGTCGCCCACTTCGTCCGGCGTGACGAGCCAGGGGCCTGTGGGGCCGAAAGTGTCGCAGCCCTTGCCCTTGTCCCAGGTGCCCGACCGCTCGAGCTGGTATTCCCGCTCCGAGACGTCGTTGACGACGCAGAAGCCCGCGACATGGCTCATCGCATCGGCTTCATCGATATAGGAGCCGCCGGTGCCGATGACGACGCCGAGCTCGACTTCCCAGTCGGTCTTCACCGAGCCGCGCGGGATCTGGACATCGTCGTCCGGACCGACCACGGCGGAGGTCCACTTGTTGAAGATCACCGGTTCGGGGGGAACGGCCACGCCCGATTCCGCCGCATGGTCGGCATAGTTCAGGCCGATGCAGATGAACTTGCCGATGCTGCCGACGCAGGCGCCGAGACGCAGACTGTCCTGCGGGGTGCCGTCAACGATCGGGAGGGTGCTTTCGTCGAGTGCTGCGATCTTCGCCAGCGATTCAGGCGAGAGTGCCGTGCCGGCAATGTCGTCGACGATGCCGGCGAGATTGCGCACGCGGCCGTCCTTGTCGAGAAGGCCCGGCTGTTCCTGGCCTGCCGGTCCGTATCGGAGAAGTTTCATGGGAAATCCTGTCTTCTGAAAAACGAAAAAACGGCCCCGGGACGGTGCCCGGAGCCGGTCGTACTATGAATGGAGATCAATCGTAAAGAACGGCGGAGATCTTCGGATCGTCCATGTTGGTCTTGTCGTACCAGTAGAAGCCCGTGTCGATGACCTTGGGAAGCTCCTCGCCCTTGGTGGCGGCGACCGCGGCTTTCACGGTTTCGTAGCCGATTCCGACGGGGTTCTGGGTGATCGCGCCGGCCATGGTGCCGTCCTTGATCGCTTCCTTCTGGGCGGTGCCGGAATCGTAGCCGATGACGACGAGGCCTTCGGTGCCGGTCTCGCGGACTGCATTGACGACGCCGATCGCCGAGCCTTCATTTGTGCCGAAGATACCCTTGAGGTCCGGGTTGGCGGTCATGATGGCCTTGGCGACCTCGGTCGACTTCAGGTGGTCGCCATCGCCGTACTGGACAGAGACGACTTCGACGTCCGGGTGCTTTTCCTTCATCGTGTTGAGGAAGCCGTCGCGGCGGTCGATGCCGGTGCGGCTGGTCTGGTCATGGGCGACGACGGCGACCTTGCCGCTTCCGCCGATCAGTTCGGCCATCTTGTCGGCGGCAAGGCCGGCTGCGGCGACGTTATCGGTCGTTGCGGTGGTGACCGGAATGTCGCTGTCGACACCAGAGTCGAAGGCGACGACCGGAATGCCGGCCTCGTCGGCCTGGCGCAGAAGCGGGATCGCCGCCTGGCTGTCGAGCGCGGCAAAGCCGATTGCCGCCGGCTTGTTGGCGAGTGCGGCGGCCAGCATGTCGATCTGCTTGTCGACCATGGTTTCATTGTCGGGGCCTTCGAACGTCACCTTGACGCCGAATTCCTCGGCCGCCTGGTCCGCGCCGGCTTTGACGGCCTGCCAGAACTGGTGCTGGAAGCCCTTCGAGATCAGCGGGATATACATTTCCTGTGCGTGGGATGCGGGCGAAGCCGCAAACAGTCCCACAGCGCTGATAGCGCCAATAAGCGTACGACGTGACAACATGGTGTTTCCTCCTCGGTTGTTGTTCAACGTGACTGCATGAAACCCGGTTGAAGCGCCGCGCTCGCCGGGAGTGGCCGGTCTGTCCTCCGTTCAGACCTTCTTTCGGCGGAGCATGTCCGCATAGACGGCAAGAATGATGATCACGCCGGTGACCACCGTCTGCCATTCCTGGGCGACCGTGAGTACGCGCAGGCCGTTCGTCAGAACCGCCATGATGAGCGCGCCGATCAGCGTTCCGAGAATTGTGCCGCGTCCGCCCGACAGCGAGGTGCCGCCGATGACGACGGCGGCGATCGCCTCGAGTTCATAGCCGAGACCGAGCGCAGGCTGGGCGGAATTGAGGCGCGAGGCGATCAGCAATCCGCCGATTCCGACGATGCCGCCGGCGAGCGCGTAGACCGCCATCTTCCAGCGATCCGTGTTGACACCCGAAAGCCGCACCGCTTCCTCGTTGGAGCCGAGCGCGAATGTGTAGCGGCCGAGCACCGTGTTGGAGAGGATGTAGGAGGCGACGATGGCGACGATGAACAGGATCAGCACGCCGTTGGGGATAGGTACCGCGGGGATGATCTCGCCGATCAGCGAGCCGCGCGAGATCAGGTCGAAGCCGGGTGTGTCGTTGAAATAGATCGGCCGCGTGCCGGAGATGACCAGCGACAGGCCCTTGAGGATCAGCATCATGCCGAGCGTGGCGATAAACGGCGGGATCTTCATCTTGGCGACGAAGGTGCCCGAGCACAGCCCGCAGAAGGCGCCGGTGGCGATCGCGGTGACCACGCCCACGGGCAGGGGCATGCCGAGATAGGTGAGCACCACACCCGTCATCACGGCGGTGAAGGTCATCATGGTGCCGACGGACAGGTCGATGCCGCCGGTGATGATGACGAGGGTCGCCGCCACCGCCAGCACCCCGTTGACCGATGTGGCCTGCAGAATGGCGATCATGTTCGAGGTCTGCATGAAATTGGGCGAGGCGATCGAGAAGCCGATCAGCAGCACGATGAGGCTCGCAAAGGCCAACAGCCGCTGCTGGGCGCCGCCGCCGATCAGCCTCTTTTTCCCGCCGGTCTGCGCCGCGTCCATCGTCTGGGTCATGCCACCTCTCCCACGGGCGCCATCGCGGCTTCGCGCTGGGTCGCCAGTTCCATGATCTGTTCCTGTGTCGTTTCCGCGCCGCCGGGCAGAATGCCGGTCAGCCGTCCCTCGCACATCACCGCGATGCGGTGGGAGAGGCGCATGACCTCGGGCAGTTCGGATGAGATCACGACGATCGCGCGGCCCTGGGCGGCCAACTCCTCGAGCAGCTTGTAGATTTCGGACTTCGCCCCGACATCGATGCCGCGCGTCGGCTCGTCGAAAAAGAGGATATCGCAGTCGCGCAGCAGCCATTTGGCGACGACGACCTTCTGCTGGTTGCCGCCCGACAAAAGCCTGACCTCCTGGCGGTCCGACGGCGTGCGGATGCCGAGCTGGCCGATATATTTCTGCGCCGTCTCGCGCATCCCGCGCTCGTCGAGAACGCCGGCCTTCGAAGTGAAGCGATCGAGGCTCGCGAGCGCGATGTTGGCGCGCACATCCATGCCGGTCGCCAATCCGAAGCGCTTGCGGTCTTCCGAGAGATAGCCGATGCCGGCGCGCACGGCGTCGCTCGGCGAATGGATCGAGACCGACTTGCCGTGGACGAGGATCTCCCCATCGTCGCGCGGGTCG
The DNA here is from genome assembly GCA_002709005.1 of Hyphomicrobiales bacterium. Classification (GTDB taxonomy): domain Bacteria; phylum Pseudomonadota; class Alphaproteobacteria; order Rhizobiales; family Rhizobiaceae; genus Pseudohoeflea. Next base: position 52,921 of record PAPH01000039.1, read on the forward strand.
GCGCCGAAGACCGCGCGGGCCACTTCCGTCCGTCCGGCGCCCATCAGGCCAGCAAAGCCGACAATCTCCCCCTTGCGCACGGTGAAGGAAACGTCGCGGATCTCGCGGCCGCGGCTCAGGTTGCGGACTTCGAGGGCGATTTCATTGTTCGCGGTATCGGGAACGTCGAGCGGCTTTTCAGACACCTCGCGGCCGACCATCATCGAGATGATGCGGGAGAGCGGGGTGGTCGCCGCATCCACAGTGTCGACATATTCGCCGTCGCGCATGACGGTCACGCGGTCGGCGATGCGCTTGATCTCGTCCATCTTGTGGCTGATGTAGATGATGCCGACGCCTTCGCTCCTGAGCTTGCGGATGATGACGAAGAGTTCGGCGATCTCGGCGTCGTTCAGCGCCGCGGTGGGCTCGTCCATGATGAGGACGCGCGACTTGTAGGAGAGCGCCTTGGCGATCTCGACCATCTGCTGCTTGGCGATGGTCAGCGTGTCCACCTGCGCTTTCGGATCGAGCTTCAGGTTCATGGACCGGAAGATGCCGGCAGTTTTGGCGTTGAGTGCCGGTTCGTCGAGGCGGCCGAAGGATTTGCGTGGCTCGCGGCCGATGAAGACGTTCTGTGCTGCGGTCAGATCGTTCATCAGGGAGAGTTCCTGATGGATGATGCCGATACCGAGATCGGTCGCCGCACGCGGGCTGTCGGGGTCGACGGGTTCGCCGTCAAAGAGGATTTCACCGCCGTCGCGGCGATAATTGCCCGACAGGATCTTCATCAGCGTCGACTTGCCGGCGCCGTTCTCGCCCATCAGGGCGTGGACCTCCCCCTCGCGCAGATCGAAGCGAACATCCTTGAGGGCATGCACCCCCGGAAAACGCTTCTCGATCCCCCGCATTTCAACCAGCATTTTCATCAACTGCGGCCCTCCCAAGCCGAGCTTCAGCTTCTCCTCAGATCGTCACTCCACCATCGACCACCAATGACTGGCCGGTCACGAACCGGCTGCCGTCCGACAGAAGGTAGAGAATCATCGGCGTCATGTCGTCGACGGTTGCCAGCCGGCCGAGCGGCTGGCGTGCGACGAAATCCTTCTCCGCCTGGACGGGATCGGCGGCGGACGCGATCCGGCCGCGCAGCGACGGCGTGTCGACGGTCGCCGGGCAGAGTGAATTGACGCGCAGCCCGGTACGGACGAAATCCGCGGCGACGCCCTTCGTCAGGCCGATGACGGCGGCCTTGGTGGCGCCGTAGGCGGTGCGGTTCGGAAAGCCTTTTATGGAGGATGCCATCGACGCCATGTTGACGATCGAGGCCGTGCCCGTGGCCCCGCAGCGGCGCAGCATGCCCGGCAGCAGCGCGCGGATGATCCGCACCATCGAGGTGACGTTCAGGGTGACGCTGAATTCCCAGTCCTCGTCGGACAGATCGAGGATCGTGCCGTTGTGAACGAAGCCTGCGCAATTGAACAAACCGTCGAGATCTGGAAGTTCGTCGGCGATTGCCAGAATGTCCGCCGGATCGGTGACGTCGAGCCGTCGCGTGGTTATTCCGGGCGCTTCCTCCTTGAGTGAATTGAGCGCGTCCTCGTTGATATCGGTCGCATGGACTTTCGCACCTTCCCTGGCGCACATGACCGCTGCCGCGCGCCCCATGCCCTGGCCGGCGGCCGTGATCAGGATCGTCTTGTTGTCGAGTTGGCCCATCATTCTCCCCGGAGGTCTTTCATTCACATCACCGCGCCGATCTGCCATGGCACGAATTCCACTCCGCCGAAGCCGAGTTCCTCGCTCCTGGTGTTTTCCCCCGAAGCGACTCGGATCATCAGTTCGAAGAGCTCGCGGCCCTTCTCTTCGATGCTCACGCCTTCAGTGACGATGTCGCCGCAGTTGAGGTCCATGTCATCTGACATGCGCGCGAACATCTCGGAATTGGTCGCAATCTTGATGCCCGGCGTCGGCTTGTAGCCGGAGACCGATCCGCGCCCGGTGGTAAACACGATCAGGTTCGCTCCAGACGCCACCTGGCCGGTAACGGAGCAGGGATCGAAGCCGGGGCTGTCCATGAAGACGAAGCCGCGGGTATCGATCTTTTCGCCGAACAGATAGACGCCGTTCAAGGGCGCGGTACCGCTCTTTGCCGTCGCGCCGAGCGATTTCTCGAGGATGGTCGTCAGTCCGCCGCGTTTGTTGCCGGGGCTCGGATTGTTGTCCATCTCGCCGCCGTTGCGGGCGGTGTAATCCTCCCACCAGCGGATGCGGGCGATCAGTTTCTCGCCGATTTCGACGGTCGCCGCACGGCGCGTCAGCAGATGCTCGGCGCCATAAATCTCGGAGGTTTCCGAAAGGATGGTCGTGCCGCCGTGACGGACGAGAAGATCGGACGCGTGGCCGAGCGCCGGGTTCGCGGTGATGCCGGAATAGCCGTCCGAGCCGCCGCACTGCATGCCGACGGTGATTTCCGAGATCGGCACCTCCTCGCGGGTCGCGCGCTTGGCGATTTCGGCCACGCCGCGCAGTTCCTCGAGACCCTTTTCGATCGTCTTGCGTGTGCCGCCGACATGCTGGATGGTCATGTAGCGCAGTGCGCCGTCGGCGCGGATCGGACGGCCGCCGACGAGATCGGCGAGTTGCATGACCTCGCAGCCGAGGCCGACGAGCAGGATACCGCCGAAATTGGGGTGCTGGGCATAGCCCGACAGCGTACGGAAAAGAGTTGCGTAGCCTTCGTCCTTGCCCGACATTCCGCAGCCGGTGCCGTGGGTGATCGGAACGACGCCGTCGATATTGGAAAAATCCTCGAGCAGGCCGGATTTTTCGGCTGCCTCGGCGATAAAGTTGGCCACCGAGCCCGAGCAGTTCACCGATGTGAGGATGCCGAGATAGTTGCGCGTACCGACGCGTCCGTCGGCGCGCTTGTAGCCCCTGAAGGTGCGGTTCTCGTCGATCGGTTCGAGCGCGGTATTCTGGCTGGCGAAACCGTAGTCGCGGCTGTGTTCGCTCATGCCGAGATTATGGACATGAACATGTTCGCCGGGCGAGATGGCAGATTTCGCCTGACCGATGATCTGGCCGTAGCGGACGACGTTTTCGCCTTCGGCAATGGCGCTGGTGGCGATCTTGTGGCCGCGGGAAACCGTCTGCGGAAGCGGGACGGGAACGCCGTCGACAGTCAGGCCGGCCGCAAGGTCGGCGAGCGCGATGACGACATTGTCGTCGGCGTGCAACCTGATCGTTTTGCCTTTTGGCTCCACCCGTTTTACTCCGTGCAGGGACGTCTTTTCGCGCCGTATTTTCTTGACGACTAGATTGACTTGAGAGGCGTGTCAACTAACATGTTAGAATGAAAGATGAGGTGGCGATGTCGGACATCATCGGGGAGGAGCCACGGCTCGCGGCGATCGGGGAGATGGCCGGTTCGCTGGCGCAACGCGTCTATCTCTCGTTGCGCGAGGCGATCCTGACGCTGGAATACCGGCCGGGCGCGGTGATCCGGAAATCGTTGATATGCCAGCAGCTTGGCGTGTCCCGCCAGCCGGTTTCGGAGGCGATCACACGGTTGTCCTCTGAAGGCCTGGTGGATGTCATTCCTCAGTCGGCGACCCGGGTCTCGCGGTTCTCGCTGGCCGACCTGCGCGAATCCTCCTTTCTGCGCGAAGCGGTCGAACTGGCCGCTGTGGAAAAGGTCGCCGAGCAGCGGAGCGAGGAGCAACTCGCCCAGCTCAGCCGGACGCTGCGGTTACAGGAATTGCTGATGGCCGACGGAGACAGCGCGGGCTTCTACCAGACGGACGAGGATTTTCACGCGCTGCTGATGGAACTCACCGGCTTTCCGGGCGTGGTCTCCACCGCGGCCGCCGTTTCCACTCCGCTCAAGCGGGCACGGCTCGCCATCCTGCCCGAACCCGGGCGACCGGCGGAAGTGATCGCCGAACACCGCGCCATCGTCGAGGCGATCCGCAATCGCGACGTCGACGCCGCGCGCGCGGCCATGCGGCTCCACCTCGGTCAACTGATGTCACGCATCGAGCCGCTGGAACGCCAGCGACCCGACCTTTTCCGCTAATCTGGGGAGCTGACGTGAAAGCCTCTGACACTCTTCTTCTGAACCGCCGGACGGCCACGCCGGTTACCCTGACCCGCATGGGATTTGGCGGCGCGGTGCTGGGCAACATGTACCGCAAGATTTCCGAGGAGGACGCGCAAGGGGCGCTGCAGGCGGCATTTGATGCCGGCATCCGGCATTTCGACACGGCACCGCAATACGGACTCGGCCGGTCGGAGATGCGCTTCGGCGAGGCCCTTGCCCGCTTCGGCCGCGACAATATCGTGCTGGCGACAAAGATCGGCCGGCTGCTGTTGGACTGCGAACCCGACGAGGTCACGCCGGAGACTTTTGTCGATGTGCCGCAGAAGCGCATCGTCTTCGACTACACCTATGACGGCGTGATGCGCAGCTACGAGGCGAGCAGGAAACGTCTGGGCGTCGCCAATTCCGACATTCTCCATGTCCACGACGTCTGCGTGTTTTCGCAGGGATCGCAGGAGAAGAGCGATGCCAAGGTGCGCGAACTCTTCGACGGCGGCGGCTACAAGGCGCTCGTCGAACTGCGCAACGCCGGCGAGATTTCGGCGATCGGGGCAGGGGTCAACGAGTGGCAGGTGTGCGAAAAGCTTTTGGGCCTGGGCGATTTCGACTGCTTCCTGCTCGCCGGCCGCTACACGCTCCTCGAACAGGAGGCGCTCGACACCTTCCTGCCGCTGTGCGTGAAACGCGATGTCGGCATCATTCTCGGCGGGCCCTATAATTCCGGTATTCTCGCGACCGGGCCTGTCGAGGGCGCGCGCTACAACTATGCGCTCGCGCCCGAGCCGATCTTGGAGAAGGTGCGGAAGATGGAGGCGGTCTGCGCCGCCCACGATACACCGCTGATCGCCGCAGCGCTTCAGTTCGTTCTCGGCCATTCCGCCGTGCGGTCGGTCATTCCGGGAGCAGCGAATGCGGGCGAAGTGGAAACCAATGTCGGCCTTCTCGAACGTTCGATCCCGGATATGCTATGGCAGGATCTGCGCGGCGAGGGGCTGATCCGGCCTGATGCGCCGCTGCCGGGAGAACATGTCGATGTTGCGTAACATTCCGTCCATCCTGTCACCGAACCTCCTTCATGCGCTGCGCGCAATGGGGCATGGCGACGAAATCGTCATCGGCGACGCCAATTTTCCGGCCGAAAGCATAGGTCCCACCTGCATAAGGCTCGACGGCATATCGGCGAGCGATGTCCTGCGCGCGGTGCTCACCGTCATGCCGCTCGATACCTTCGTCGACGAACCGGCGCTGACGATGCAGGTGGTGGGAGACCCGGAATCGATTCCCGAGGCGGTGGCGGATTTCCAGACCATCATCGATGCAACGGCGGACAACCCGGCGAAGATCGCCACACTGGAGCGCTTCGCCTTTTATGAGCGGGCCGCGAAGGCTTACGCTGTCATCCAGACGGGTGAATCGCGGCTCTACAGCAATATAATCCTCAAAAAGGGAGTGATCGCGCCGTGATCATCGATGCGCACCAGCACTTCTGGATGGTCGGGCGGGGAGACTACGGATGGCTGACGCCGGAATCGGGCGGGCTTTATCAGGATTACCTGCCCGATGACCTCATGCCGTTGATGAAGAAGACGGGTGTGGACGGCACGATCCTGGTACAGGCGGCGCCGACGGTGGCAGAAACCGAATTCCTGCTCTCGCTTGCCAGTGACAACGACTTCGTTCTTGGCGTGGTCGGCTGGATCGATTTCGAGAGCCTCACAGTCTGGGACGATATCGACCAGCTCGCCGATCATGAGAAGCTCGTCGGCCTGCGTCCGATGATTCAGGATATTCCGGACGACGACTGGATGCTCAAACCCGGTCTGGCGCCGGCCTTCGAGGCGCTCTCGACCTACGGTCTCACTTTCGACGCGCTCACTTGCCCGCGCCATCTCAAAAACCTCGAAACCCTGATCGACCGCTATCCGGAGATGCGGGTGGTGATCGATCACGCGTCGAAGCCGCAGATTAGGGACGGCGCCTATGCCGAATGGGCGGCGAACATGCGCCTTCTCGCCGAAACGACCACCGCCTGGTGCAAACTCTCGGGCCTGGTCACGGAAGCTGCCGGCGATTGGTCTATCGACGATCTGCGTCCCTATACCGACCGGCTGCTCGAGACTTTCGGGCCCGAGCGCCTGATCTGGGGATCGGACTGGCCGGTCTGTACGCTGGCGGCGAGCTACGAGCGGTGGCACGACACCGCGCTCGAACTGGTCGGTGGCGACGAGGAGGTTCGCGCGGCGATCTTCGGTGAAAACGCCAAACGCGCCTACTGCCTTTAAGGATCTGAATTCTAAAGGTCGATCCTGCCGAAGACGTCGGCCAGCGAGGGTTCGCTGTCGCCTCGCTCGACCAGGTCGAGGCCGGAATGAAGATCGACCATGTGGCTCTTCATGATTTCCTCGGCCGCACTCTCGTTTCTGGCCGCGAAAGCCTTCAGCAGCGCATGGTGCGAATGGCTTTCGCAACTGGTGTCGCGGCGGCGCCAGTAGAGCGCGATGATCAGCGACGAGCGAGATATCAGCGTGTGCAGGATCTGGGTGAGCACCGCCTGGTCGGCGATTTCGGCGATCGCCAGGTGGAAGGCGCCGGATTGCGACAGCGCCAGCCCCATATCGCCGCGCTCGGTAATTTCGTGTTCCGCGTCGATATGGTGCTGGAGAACGGCTAGTCCGTCCGGCGTCATGTTGCGGGCCGCCATCCGCGCGATCCGCGGCTCGATCAGCGCGCGGGCCTCGAAGACCTCGTGGGCCTCGCGGATCGTCGGGCGCGAAACGAAAGCGCCGCGATTGCGCTCGATCGTGACGAGACCTCCATGAGCCAGCGCCTGAAGCGCGGTGCGGGCGACGGTGCGGCTGACGCCGAACGTGTCGCCGACCTCGTCCTCGGCGAGCTTCATGCCCGGGCGCAGCCGGTGCTGGAGAATGGCGGCCTCCAGCTTGTGGCAAATCTCGACGGCCTTTCCCGGGGGCAGGGAAAAACTGCTTCTGAGATCCGCTGGTACGATGTTCATGGCCGCCTCTGGCGTGGGGTGCGCGGAGAGTACGTCCGCCGAAACCCAGATAACAGTTTGTCTGAATTCAAACAACGTCAATATCGTATACAATCCGTGTTCAATCTGTATTCGATATGCATAAAAATTGAGCGCAGGGATTTTGCGGATTTTTCGGGCGGGAAGCCGCCTCGCGTGATTTCAACGGGTTAGGTCTGCAATTCCAAGTTGGCACACCGATTGCAGAGTTGTCGGCGGAACTCATGGAGAGGGCGTCGATGACGAAAGCTGCGGCACTGGAACTCATCAAGCTGACGAAAAGCTATGGCGGCACCATCGCGGTGGACGCGATAAACCAGACGATCCCGGACGGTACCTACACCTGCCTTCTCGGTCCTTCCGGTTGTGGCAAGTCCTCGACGCTTCGGATGATCGCCGGCCACGAGAGCGTCAGTTCGGGCGATATCATTCACAACGGTGCCAATATCACCGATCTGGCGCCCGCGCGGCGCGGCACGGCGATGATGTTTCAGAGCTACGCCCTGTTTCCCCATCTGAGCGTCGTCGACAATGTTGCCTTCTCGCTGAAGATGAAGGGCGTGGACAAGGCGGCGCGGCAGAAGCAGGCGCGCGAACTTCTCGATCTCGTCGATATGGCCACCTATGGCGACCGGCTGCCCGACCAGCTCTCGGGCGGCCAGCAGCAGCGCGTGGCGCTCGCCCGGGCGCTCATCACCAAGCCGTCCATCCTGCTTCTCGACGAGCCGCTCTCGGCGCTCGATCCGTTCCTGCGCATCCGCATGCGCACCGAACTCAATCGGCTGCAGCGGGAGCTCGGGATTTCCTTCATCCACGTCACTCACAGCCAGGACGAGGCGCTCGCGCTCGCCGACCACATCATCGTCATGAACCGCGGCAAGATCGAGCAGGATGGTCCGCCGCAGGAAGTCTTCGACGCGCCGAAGACCGAGTTCGTCGCCCGCTTCATCGGCGGACACAACATTCTCGGCGCCGATAAACGCAAGTTGGCCGTCCGGACCGATCGGATGCTGCTCGCCAGCGAGACGAGTCCCGGGGCGATGCCGGCGAAGGTTCTCGCCGTCGAATATCTCGGCACCATCGTCAACGTCACCGTCCAGACCATCGAGGCCGGCGAACTGACGGTGAGCGTCGGCGACACCGCCTATTTCAGGAACCCAGTCGAAATCGGCCAGTCCGTCTTCCTCACCTGGAAGCCTGAGGACGCCCATCAGCTTGCGGCCTGAGCCGCAGACAGGCTTGCGGCATCGGGCCGTTCGCCGCCACCGGAGGGATAAGGAGCAGCTATCATGACCACACAGCAGAAAAAGGACGGCCTGAGCCGTCGCACGGTTCTCAAGGGTGCGGCGGCAACCGCCGGTGCCGCGATCGGATCCGGCGCCATCACCGGATTTCCCACAATCTGGGCGCAGAACATCAAGGATGTGACGTTGAGGCAGTTCGGCACCGGCGTGTCGAACCTCAACGACGTGGCGCAGAAGGTGAAGGAAGATCTGGGCTTCACACTGGAGATGACCGCACTCGATTCCGACAGCGTGACCCAGCGCGCGGCCACCCAGCCCGACAGTTTCGACATCGCCGACATCGAATACTGGATCTGCAAGAAGGTCTGGCCCACCGGCAACCTGCAGGCGATGGATGTCTCCAAGATCAAGAACTACGACAAGATCGTCGGCATCTTCAAGGACGGCAAGCTGACGCCGGACAGCGAGATCGCCCAAGGCACCGCGCCGCATACAGTCGGCTTCATCCCGGAACCCGGCGCCACCACCTTCGCTGACGAGCAGACCAACTGGATGACGCTGATCCCGACCATCTACAATGCCGACACGCTCGGCATCCGTCCCGACCTGATCGGCCGTCCGATCGAAAGCTGGTCGGAACTCCTGAATCCGGAATTCAAGGGCAAGGCCTCGATCCTCGACATCTCGTCGATCGGCATCATGGACATGGCCATGGTCTGCGAGGCCATGGGCGAAATCCAGTACGGCAACAAGGGCAACATGACGAAGGAAGAGATCGACAAGACGATCGCGATCTTCACGGAAGCCAAGAAGAACGGACAGTTCCGCGCCTTCTGGAAGACGTTCGACGAGAGCGTCAACCTTATGGCGTCGGGCGAAGTGGTCATCCAGTCGATGTGGTCGCCGGCGATCACCGCCGTCAAGTCGCGCGGCATTCCTTGCGTGTA
>PAPH01000040.1 GCA_002709005.1 Hyphomicrobiales bacterium
CGAGACGCGGCTTGGCGACACGGCGGTCGAAATCGGCGCCCTTTCACGCGAGCCCGATCCCGCCGCAGGCGGACTGCCGGTGCGGATCCTCCTGTGGCGCGCCGCCGGCGAGGTGATCACCGACCATCCGCTGGCGGGAATCGGCGGCCAGCGAACGATCAGAGAACTCAACACGCATATTCCGGAAGCGCACCGGGAACTGCTCTCTGATCTCAGTTTCTCGCATAATTTCATCCTCGATGAATGGATGCAGCGCGGGCTGCTCGGCGTCATCGCGATGCTGGCCTTCTACGGGTCCGGTTTCGCGCGCATCTACCGCTCCGGGACGCCGGACATCAGGGAAAACACGGTCCTGGTCGTCGCCCTGATGCTCGCCTTCGGTCTTCTTCACTACCTGCTGCTCGTCGACCGGCACGTGGCGCTCATCGCCATCTATCTTCTCATGCTGTCGGGTGCGAACCGCGGGTTCCACCCGCCCTGCCGCCGCGCCATAGCCGACGGGCAATAAACCGTCCGCGCGCTTGAAGCACGCCGCAAAGCCTTGCGAAACAACGATTGCCTTTTTCCTAGGGCCTGATAAATCCCCGGCCATGACCGACACCCCGCTTTCCAACATCCGCAACTTCTCGATCGTCGCCCACATCGACCACGGCAAATCGACGCTCGCCGACCGTCTGATCCAGATGACCGGCTCGCTCGAGGAGCGGGAGATGAAGGAGCAGATCCTCGATTCGATGGATATCGAGCGCGAGCGCGGCATCACCATCAAGGCGCAGACCGTGCGTCTGGAGTATGACGCCAAGGACGGCCAGCATTATGTGCTGAACCTGATCGACACGCCCGGACACGTCGACTTCGCCTATGAAGTGTCGCGGTCGCTGTCGGCCTGCGAAGGTTCGCTTCTGGTGGTCGACGCCTCGCAAGGAGTGGAGGCGCAGACGCTCGCCAACGTCTACCAGGCGATCGACAACAACCACGAGATCGTCACGGTGCTCAACAAGGTCGACCTGCCGGCCGCCGACACCGACCGCGTGAAGGAGCAGATCGAGGAGGTGATCGGCCTCGACGCCTCCGACGCGATTCCCATCTCGGCCAAGACCGGCGTCGGCATTGCCGACGTGCTGGAAGCCATCGTGCAGCGGCTGCCCGCGCCGAAGACCGGCGATCCGAACGCGCCGTTGAAGGCGCTGCTCGTCGACAGCTGGTACGACGCCTATCTCGGCGTCATCGTGCTGGTCCGGATCATCGACGGCAAGCTCAAGAAGGGCCAGCAGATCCGCATGATGGGCACGGATGCCCGCTATCCGGTCGACCGTGTCGGCGTGATCACGCCCAAGATGGTGATGGTGCCCGACCTCGGCCCCGGCGAGATCGGCTTCATCACCGCCTCGATCAAGGAAGTGGCCGATACCCGCGTCGGCGACACCATAACCGAGGACAAGAAGCCCACGGCCGCCGCCCTGCCGGGCTTCAAGCCGGCCCAGCCGGTGGTGTTCTGCGGCATCTTCCCGATCGACGCCGCCGACTTCGAGGATCTGCGCGCAGCGGTGGGCAAGTTGCGCCTCAACGATGCGAGCTTCTCCTTCGAGATGGAGACCTCCGCCGCGCTCGGCTTCGGCTTCCGCTGCGGCTTCCTCGGGCTTCTGCACCTGGAAATCATCCAGGAGCGGCTCGAACGCGAGTTCAATCTCGACCTCATCGCCACCGCGCCATCCGTCGTCTATCACCTGACGATGACCAACGGCGACACGATGGACCTGCACAACCCGGCCGACATGCCGGACGTGGTGAAGATCGCGGCGATCGAGGAACCGTGGATCAAGGCCACGATCATGACGCCGGACGACTATCTCGGCGCGATCCTCAAGCTCTGCCAGGAGCGCCGCGGGCTGCAGATCGACCTCTCCTATGTCGGCTCCCGCGCCATGGTGACCTACGAACTGCCCCTCAACGAGGTGGTGTTCGATTTCTACGACCGGCTGAAGTCGATCTCCAAGGGCTATGCCAGCTTCGACTACCAGATCATCGGCAATCGCGAGGGCGATCTCGTGAAGATGTCGATCCTCGTCAACGAGGAGCCGGTGGACGCGCTGTCGATGCTGGTACACCGCTCGGCAGCCGAGAAGCGCGGCCGCGCCATGTGCGAGAAGCTCAAGGAGCTGATCCCGCGTCACATGTTCAAGATCCCGGTGCAGGCGGCGATCGGCGGCCGGGTGATCGCACGCGAGACCATCGCAGCACTCCGCAAGGACGTGACGGCCAAGTGCTACGGCGGCGACGCCACGCGCAAACGCAAACTGCTCGACAAGCAGAAGGCGGGCAAGAAACGCATGCGCCAGTTCGGCAAGGTGGAGATTCCGCAGGAAGCTTTCATCGAGGCGCTGAAGATCGGCGAATAGGGCCTTTTTCACGCTCTGCCCGGATACGCAGTCACGGGGTTCCTACAACGGGCAAACTATTTCCGGCCTATTTGGTCTCCGGCCCGATTATGAAGTTGACATGACGGGCCGCACCCCCTAAATCCGGCCCCGTCGCCCAGATGGCGGAATTGGTAGACGCGCCAGCTTCAGGTGCTGGTACTGGCAACGGTGTGGAGGTTCGAGTCCTCTTCTGGGCACCATTCCATTCTCGAATTTCTTCGGAAATTCAACGGTATCAAGACGTTAGCCTTCTCTCCAGTACACCCGGATGTACACGGAGAGCACACAGTGGGCCTTGTTCTGAAATATATCCAGCCGACGAAGTCCGGTTCCCGCTACAGACGTCGAATCCCCGAGCATCTTCGGGAAATCATTGGCAAACGCGAAATCACTAAGGCTCTCGGTCGCACCTATGATGAGGCCTTGAAGGCCTATCCCGCAGTGCATGCCGACGCCGTCCGGCAAATCGATCTTGCCCAGCGGCAGTATGATTCGCAGAATCCGCTTACATTGGGTCAAGCGCTGACCGAGTTGGAGAACTACCAGCGGCGCATCGATATGCTGAAGCGATTCGGCTTCGACCCCCACGACGCTACCGTTGACCCCCATGACCCCGAGAGTGTCGCCGAGGGGGAAGCGCGATCCCAAGCCGCCGACGAGATTCTCGGCAAGTACCCAATCGACAAGAGCACGGGGCACCCGCGCGGGGTCTCCCTCGACGACCTGTTTATGGTTCGGGCGCTGAATGCAGGTGCGCCGCCCAAGCCAGCCGCCACGCTTCTGGACGCGAAGCACCTATACCTCAAGGAACGCCTCAAAGGTTCGGAGCACGACCGGGAAAAGAACCGGCAGCGTATCGAGCGGATATACGAACGGACTGTTGAGGCTCTCGGCGATATCCCGAAGGTCGCAGATATCGACCGCGACGCCGCGAAGCGCGTCAAGGATCATCTTCTCGCTCTCGGCACACTGAAGCCTGCGTCGGTGAAGCGAGAGCTGAACATCATCAAGGCCATGGTCAACCACGCCGTACGGGAGGGCCTTGTCGGGCCTATAGCAAATCCTTTCGCGAGCTTGGATTTCGGGGAAGAGATCCCGGAGGCTGAAAGCCAACGACGCGACCCCTTGCCCGATGAGGTGTTGGATAAGGTTCGGCTCTTGATGCAGGACGTTCGAATACCCTCCATCGGGTTGATCTGGCGTCTTCTGGAGGGAACCGGATGTCGCCTCGCGGAAATCACCGGCCTCCGCGTAGAAGACCTAGACGTGTCAAGCGAGCTACCGCACATCCGCGTTCGCTGGCATGAAGACAGGCGCATCAAGACACGCACTTCCGTCCGGCATGTGCCGCTCGTCGGTGACGCGCTTGAAGCCGCAAAGGTGGCATTGGAGTTAGCCGAAAAAGGTCAGGCCGCACTCTTTCCTCGCTATTTCGGCGGCAAAGGCCCCACCGCAGCCTCACAAGTTCTCATGAACCGAGTGCGACAAGTCACCAAGGATCGCCGCCATGTCGTGCACTCATTGCGCCACAATATGAAGGACCGGCTATGGCTTGCCGAGGTGTCTCAGCTGGACCAGAATCTCATTCTCGGTCACTCGCTGGGTAGCGTCGGTGATCGAACGTACGGGGGCGATCCGGCGAAGCTGCGGGTTACCACCCGGGCGATGAAAAAGGCTTTCGGCCTGTCGGACTAAGTCACCGCACTTGTTTACGGGAGGTTCGGCGGTTCATGCCTACCGGCTTTAGAACTCCGTGCTTTCACGAGACGCACAACGCATAGTGCTGCAACCCCAATGATTGCACCGGCGATAAAATTCAACAGCATGTCCTCCCCCTTGGTTTAGGGAACCATACGGCGTCAAGGGAGGCGATCAACCCGCCGGAATTTTGAAAGGGGACCATATAGAACAGACATCACCCCGCCGTCAGATACCCCTTGGTATAACCCTTGTCGGGAGAGACCTATTTGAAACCCCTTCATATAGAACAGACCAACTCGTCTCTGGGTCAGCCCTCTCAAGTTACCCTAAGTGTGGGACCCTATTTTTGAAACGGCCTCATATAGAGAGACGCTCTACCCGGTTCACACACCTCCAAGGTAACACCGAGGAGACACTCCGGGTAAAACGGCTTCATCTAGTACGGGAAACGTTCCGTCCCGTGAGACACCACTGAGTTACCCTTTGGGTCCCTCTTGGTTATTCCTCCAAGGTGAAGACGTAGTAGGTCTCCTCTAGGAGCACACCTGACGTTCCCCTGACGATACCAGCGGACACACCGTCTCACTCGGTCGTCTGTATCTCCTGTCTCCCGACATCGGGCGACACTCTCCCTCCCCAACATCTTCATTCCCTCCCGCCGAAGCCTAGCGCTCCCGGCGCTCATACCCGTCACCGATCACAGGAAAGGTAACCTGCATGATCCCGTTTTCCATTGCCGCCATTCACACCATCGAACTGATCGGCTCCTGTACCGCTCGCCACGTCCAGTCCGGCCTTGAGGTCGATCTGACCTTCCGAAGGAACCGCAAGACCACCCGGGGACCAATCTCGCCTTTATGCAGGAAGCTGATAGCCGAAGGCCTTGATCCGTCCGCGAAGGTGCACGTCATCCGCAAGGCGCTCGACAGCGAGGGCCATATTCCGGTCTTCAAGCGCGACCGCTCATTGCAGACCTGGGCCGACGCCGATTGCGTGGAAAGTGACCGGCGGTCTGTCCACGTCGTGAAGCACCGCCCATTTCCTGTTGCGGTCAAAGCCCAGAATGGCCGCCAAGGGTCTCCCGAGGGGGATCGGGCCGGAGTAGTGGACGAAGACGCTAATTCGCTTCGACCGTAGCAGAGAATGGCAGGAGGCGGCGCACCTGTCGGCATCGCCTCCCCATTCCCTAGCTTGCGATCATCGCCAAAAGGAATACGAATGACCGAACCGACGACCGAGCCCAACTGGATACTCCAGCCAGACGGCACATACCTGCCATCTCGCGAACTGCTTGCCCGTGTCCGGGCGAACCCCAAGGACTACCCCGATGCCGCCGAGGACATTGCCGTCATGACAGGCAAGTCGGTTGAGGAAGTGCGCTTCATCCTCGACAACCCGTTCCGGGGCGGACGCCTGCTTGATTGGGTCATACCCGATTGGGCGATGGGCTTCGAACAAGGCACCCGCAATGCGGCGGGATGGGCTGTCGAGAACCTTGGGAGCCTTGCGGGCATCGAGAGCGCCCAGGATGCCGGACGCTTCATCCGGCGTGATACTGCCTTCGACACTGAGAAGGGAATACCGGAACAGGTTGGCGAGGTTGCCGGACAGATCGCCCCCGCCGTCGCGACAGGCGTCCTGACAGGCGGAACGGCTCCCGCCGCCGCCGTGACCGGTCTCGTCGCTGGGAGCGCGGTGTCTGCGATGACCTATGACCCTCGTGAACCTAACGCGATTGATGCCCTGAGTGAACTGGCAGAGAGAACTTGGACCCCCGCCGACTGAGCGGGGGACCTATACTGAACGTATCTGCACCCACATTTTTCCGTAGCCGGAAAGCCTTGGGGTGTTGCCGTGGTGACCCGAGGAACCCTGAGGGGACCCGTCGGGCCATCCTACGGCCTTATGGGATGCTTGGGGTCTCCTCGATCTGGAAATCCACCGCGCCCTTGGGCATCTTGCGCCAAGCGAAACCGCAGGCGTCCCAATGGTCGAAGGCTTCAAGCGTCTCCGCTGTCACCGGGGAGCCGTCGGGGGCCAAGTAGGTAACGGAGAAGATGAGCGGCTTGGGTTCGTGCATGTGTGTTGCCTCTATCGGTTCACCCGGACCATCCGGGGGAGGCTCCACATCATTCACACTTTCGCCGACAAAAAAATAGCGATGACCGGTGATGCTGCGGTACCGGAGTAACCTAGGAAAACGGAGATTTCCGGGGACGGAGTGTCCCTGTAGGGTGCCCGGCGGGGAATACAGGAGCCGCGACCATTTTGCAGAAAAATGTGAAAGCATAATTCGATATATGCGTTTTGGGTAATGTCCCCCGTGCCGGGTAGGCGCTGCGGCAACTGCCTATACCGGGCCTCCGTTGTTCGGAGAAGGTAGCGGCGGTGGAGAGTTTACCTTTGCTGCCCGGCCTGCCTTCACACCAACCGAGTAGAACAGCGCGGCGAAGATAATCGGTCCTGCAATTAGGAAAAGCAGGCTCCGGCCACCAATAGGACCCTCGCTTGCGCCTATCGTCTCGATTGCACCGTAAGCAGCCAAAAGGAAATAGGCAGTCGCGGCCACCGTAGCCATGTGCGCAGCCCATTCGCGCCCGGTAGACCTGCCCCAGTGGAGCAATTTGCCAATGGCGAAGCCAAGTAAGGCAGATATCAGCATCGCAACCCTCGCTGTTTCCATATCGCCGGATTGATAGCAGGGATACAGGGGCAGGCAAACGTCAAGTTGGCGGGGATTAACGCATGGTCTCTTTAAGGTATGCCTTTAAAGAACCATTTGTTCGCTGGTTCTATAAATATCGATTGAATACCCAAACCAGACCGATAATATGCGAACCATTCAAAACAGACCGACGAGGGTTTCAGCATGTTTGTCCGGGCATATCTCCGCGCCTCCACCAAGGATCAAGACGCCAGCCGCGCCGCCGACGATTTACGGCGCTTTGCATCGGAGCGGGGATTACACATAGCGGCCTCCTATACCGAGAACGAAAGCGGCGCGTCCCTCAAGCGACCCGAGCTTTTCCGTCTCCTAAGCGATTGCCAGCCTGGCGACGTGCTGCTCGTCGAACAGGTGGACCGCCTGAGCCGCCTGAATGCTGAAGACTGGGAGCAACTGAAGGAGGAAATCAGAACCCGAAGGGTCCGCGTGGTAGCCTTGGATCTTCCGACCTCTTGGGCGCTTGCCGATGGCGACAAGGACGGTATTCATGCCCGGATGCTGGACGCCATCAACGGGATGATGCTGGACATGCTCGCCGCCATTGCGCGGAAGGACTATGAGGACCGCCGCCGTAGACAGCAGCAAGGCATTGCGAAGGCTAAAGCCAAGGGGGCCTACCGAGGGAGACCGGAGGACACAGAGCGGAACGCTGCTATTGTATCGATGCTCGCAAGCGGACAAAGCTGGAGCCGCATCATGTCTGCCACCGGTTGCTCACGGTCCACGCTATCGAGGTTGAGTAAGCGAGTGAAAAGTTCGCCGGGTTAGTCTCCACTCACGCGAACCAAGAAAGCGATAAACGCTGCGCAAGCACCGAACATAAATAGGGCATCGGCTTCGCGTACTGTGAACCCAGCGTCGTCCACTACCGGATGACGAATACCCCCAGCATCACTTGTGTATCCGTAAAGTGCATTCAGGCCCTTAGTGAAGGCCGGGTGCATTTCATGTATCTTACCAAGCTCAGCCAAAGCTTCTTTTAGAGAATTTGCTCCGGTGATTTTTCGCGCAGTCGACTCAACTGCGTGGATGCTCTCTCTAACGCTGCCTGAAAAGTCACCTGCGGTTAACAGCGACCCTGCATTCAACAAATGTCGCTTTGCACCAGTCATCCCGGCATGGTCTAGTGAATTGGCGGCATCTGCGATGTTTTGACCTTCTTCCTCAGAGCCATAGGGCACAATCGATCCGTCCCGCATGCGATACGCACAACGTTCGCTCGTAAGGACGGAAGCGACCGCTTTCTCAAACCAACTCTCGTTCAGTGAGCGAACGAACCATTCGATGACCCCCAGGGTTATTGCGTAGTTCTCTTCTGTGAACATCGGACGGAAGACATGAATGAATTCCGTTTTTCCTGTTGGGGCTTCATCCGCGTATCGCCCAAACTTTCTGACCCAAATGTCGATAACAACTGGCTCCCATCGACGCCCTAGCGAGTAACGCCGCCGAGAAGCGTTCATATCGGCCTCAACATCAGATAAAACTATCTGCCATAGCCTAGCTGCTAAGACGCGTGATATTTGTCCTAAGCTCAATTGACTAGGCATGGGCTCGATACCTTCCGCCTGTTCAAATGTGATGCTGCGCCTGTCCATTTCGCTACCAGTTTCCGATTCGCACAAAGAGATATTATCGGAACAAATGGAGCGGGAACCAATTTGCAGGAGGCGCATCAACAAGATTGTTCAATATTAATGACACGCTGAGCGATACAAACAAGCATTGCCGAAGCCTCGATGACAGTTGTCCTTATCCACTCAAGTCCGACGCATATATTCATGGCGGCAGATTCCGCCCGTTGGGATTGCGTGTTGAAGCGCAACATAGGTCCTGTGAAGAAAATCCATCAAGCTGAAAGGGAGATTATCGCCATCGGAGGCAGCGGGCTCAATCGCAGTAAATTAGCAAGCCTCTTGGTATCCCTTAACCCCTCTGATGACATGGAGCTTTGGATTAATCGTTATGGAAAGCGCCTTATCCGACAAAATGTCACTATTGCAGAAGCTCAGAACAAGAATGTCCGTCACAGTGCCTTTGTGTGGCGCGGGTTATTTAACGCTAGTCCAATGCGAGTTCTAAGGCAGCATGTCCCATCTGGCGCTATTACAACCTCCCCATCAATCGACTTAATGGGCCCAGACACGGCAGCTTTGGAAACGATAGCCGACAGAACGCTTGCCGGGTTGTCGAAGAACAAAAGCCTTCCTCTGGATCAATGGGCTTGGGACACAATTTTGGAAGCTGCGGAAATTACCCCCGGCGTGGTTTCCCCACCGATCGATTTGATTATCGCCCGGGAGAATACAGTCTCCTCATTGAGGCTCACATCTAGGCCTTCCAGCTCGGCGGCATTCGCTATTGATTTGGCCGAGTGATCTCCGTTCAATTGCAACTCTGCTTTTCTAAACGATAAACCGAGCACAACCATGAGAGAGTACACAAAAGGTATATAATTGTGTACATACATGAAAATATCGCGAGAGAACGCCAACGCTTAAGGTGCTGATAAATAAGAGATAATGGCACTCTCTGGAATTGCAGAAAACTGAATTGCTGCATCTTCTGGCACCAATTCTTTGTTCCGGCTCGTCCCGGAAAATCCAAGAAACCCCGCGAAAGCGGGGTTTTTTGTTGGGTTTTGCCAAGTTCGGCGTCTCCCACCATCCAGCGTCGCCCGGTTGCAACCAGACCAGTCAGCTCTGCAACCCGGATGAGTCGAAACCGGAAACGTTCTTACGTGAATGGCTCAGGCCGACCGGCGGTCCTGTGAGTTTTATTATCCCACGCCAGCCCTCACCAGCACCGAGATGGCACTCTCGAAGTGCTCGTCCATTATCGCCTCCGCCTCCACCGGGTTTTGGTTGCCGATCGCTCGTCCAAGGCGCTCGTGGCACTCGATGTTGGCCAGGCGGCTCTCCTTGGTTCCCCTGCTGATCCAGCCGATCTGCCAAGTCTGGCGGGTTATGATGCTGAACGAGCCGACCAGCATGGTGAATAGCGGGTTGCGTGACGCTGCAGCGATCCGTTCGTGAAATGCGATGTCGGCATCCCTGATCAGGTCCGGCGTGTCGAGATTTTCCCGCATCCTGCCAGTGAGCGCCATGATCTCATCGGCCTCCGCATCGGTCCGCCGAAGGGCGGCCAGGCTTGCCGTGCGCAGCTCAAGCGTGCGGCGAACCGCGAGGATCTGCTGGATGCTTTGCTGCTTGGTCTGCACAGTATGGTCCAGAATGAGGCCCAGAACGCCGCTGTCCGGTGCCGCAACCTTGGCGCGCCTGCCATTTCCGATGCTGAGAATGCCCAGCGTGGCCAAGGCGCGAAACGCCTCCCTTCCCACCGTCCGCGACACGCCGGCGCGCTCGGCGAAAGCGTTTTCAGACGGAACGGTGTCGCCCGGCTTGAGGCCGTTTTCACGGATATAGGCCCGGACATCATCGATGACACCCTGTGCAAGACCGGGAGAGATTGCTTCCTGTATGATAGGTTTTCCGCTCATTGTATCTAGCTTCAAGATTTCCTGTTGAAAGGTTTCTTGCGATGATGTTATAGAATGCCACGAATTACCGATAGGTCGAGATACGCAAATGGCGTGGACGCGCATACGGAAACTGGCAGGGCAAGTGGCGCCAATCTGGCTCGCGGTGATCCTGCTGTATGCTTTGGCCGCGATGATCTCGCCCGCCATGCTGAAGCCCGAACAGGTTGCCAACATCCTGCAGGTGGCGGCATTCCTGGGCGTCATCGCGACCGGCCAGACAGTGGCGCTGCTGCTTGGCGGCATCGACTTGTCCGTGGCGGGCGTGGTCACCCTGACCAATATCGTGGCGACCAGCGTCATGCTGGGAAGCAACGACCGCATCCCGCTTGCCATCCTCGTCTGCCTGGTCCTGAGCCTCATGGTCGGCATCGTCAACGGCGTGCTGGTGACGGTCGGGCGCGTGGCGCCGATCATCGCCACGCTGGCGATGAATTCGGTGCTGTTCGGCGCGGCCCTGATCTACACCGATGGCAGCCCCTACGGCGCCGCCGCCCCGGCTTTCAAGGCGCTGGCCGAGGGGCGCATCGCCGGCGTCCCGTCGAGCGCCATCTGGTGGCTCGCAATCGCCCTGGCGCTCGCATACGTGCTCAGGCGCACCACGTTCGGCCGCTGGGTCTACGCCACCGGCGCCAATGGCCGTGCCGCCTACATGATGGGCGTACCGGTCGTTGCAGTGACCATCGCCGGTTACGCCCTGTCATCCACTCTCGCCATGGTCGGCGGCCTGCTGCTCACGGCCTATATCGGCAATCCCAGCCTCGGCATCGGCAATCCCTACATGCTGTCCTCGATCGTCGCGGTCGTCGTCGGCGGCGCGGCCCTCACGGGCGGCCAGGGCAGCGTCATCGCCACGATTGCCGGCGCGATTTTCATCACCCTGCTGACAAGCCTGACCAACATTGCCCAGGTCTCCACCGGGGCTCAGTTCGTCATCCAGGGCGTACTCATCGCTGCCAGCGTGCTTTTGTACCGCACGCTCGAGATCGGCGGCCAACGAACCATGTGACGACAAGGTCACCGGTGCGACTTCAATTACTTCAAGGGAGAGAGACATGAAGACGATGACAATGGACCGACGCCGACTACTGCAATTCGCAACAGCCCTTGGCGCTACGGCCTTGCTGCCCCGCTCGGCCTTTGCCGACATCATTTCGGAGGCAACCATTACCGGTTCGGCCGAGACCACCACCGGCGTCGCCAAGAGCGGCAAGCTTCGCATCGGCTTTTCCAACGGCTTCTCGGGAAACACCTGGCGCACCATGGCGCTGGCCCAGATGAAGAACGAGGCCGCGGCCAACGCCGATGCCTACGAACTCATCATCGTCGACGGCCAGGGCGATGTCGCCAAGCAGGTGGGCGATCTGGACGATCTGATCGCCCAACAGGTCGATGCCATCCTGGTCATTCCCAATTCCGGCACTGCCGTTGTCCCCGCGCTCCGCAAGGCCGAGCGCCAGGGCATCATGACCGTACCGTTCAACCTGCCTGTCGAAGGCGACACCTATTCCGCCTTTACCGGAACCGACCCCAAGGCCAAGGGCGCTATCCTCGGCGCGCGGCTCAACGACATGCTCGGCGGCAAGGGCAAGATCGTCGCATTCGGAGGCCTGCCCGGCAACTCTTACTCCGCCGGAGTTTGGGAGGGCGCGATCAGTGTCTTTGCCCCGGGTATCGAGGTGCTGGCGCAGAAGGACGGCTATTGGGAAGAAGACCGGGCCAAGATCATCATGGCCGATCTGCTGGCCGCCTATCCGCAGATCGACGGCATTTTCTCCGATGGTGGCCAGATGGCGGCGGGCGCCGTCAAGGCGATGCTCGATGCCGGCCGCGAACTGGTTCCGGTGACCGGCGATGACTACAACGGCCTGCTCAAGCTCTACGAGAGCAACAAGGACGACCACCCCAAGTTCAACATCGCCCTCGTATCCGAACCGTCCTGGGAAGGCGTCGTCGCCATCCGCATCGCGCAGCGCCTTCTGGCTGGCGAGACCGTGCCGAAGATGCAGATCATCAGCCCCACCGAGATCAACGCCGACAATTACAAGGACTACATCAAGCCAGACCTGCCCGATGGCGTCTTTGTCGACACGACGCTGACCGATGACGAATTGAAGGCCATGTTCTCCTGACCTTCGCGCCGCCCCGCCAGCGGGGCGGCGTCTCCTCCCTCATCGGCGTCTGGCCCGGCCTGCCCGGGCGACATATTGGTGTGCTGTCCTCATGAGCGAACGTCCAACGATCACTCCTCAACAGCCGGCCCGATCGGCCGGTCCGGTACTGGAACTGCGCGGAATCTCCAAGCGATTTGGAAGTTTCGAGGCGCTCAAGGCGGCAGACTTCACCTGCCTCGCCGGAGAAGTGCATGCCCTGATGGGCGAAAACGGCGCCGGCAAGTCGACCCTGATGCGGATAGTCTGCGGGCTGATGAAGCCGTCTGCGGGCACAATCAGTGTCGACGGGCGGGAAGTCCTCATCGATTCCCCGGTTACGGCGGCGGCACTCGGCATTGCGATGGTGCACCAGGATACCCGCCTCGTGCCGGACCTTTCGGTCGCCCGCAATATCTGGCTGGGCCGCGAGCCCGGCGGGCCGTTCGGCCTTGATCTTGCCTCCATGGCCGACGATGCCGCGGCCCTGATTGCCCAGTTGGGTGTGGAGATCGACCCGGCCCGTCCGGTCTACAGCCTCAGCGTCGCCGAACGCCAGATCGTCGAAATCGCGCGCGCGCTGACCATCGAGCCCCGCGTCCTTATCCTGGACGAGCCGACATCGGCACTGGACGGCGCCGAGATTGCCAACCTCTTTGCCATCGTCGATCGCCTGCGGCAGCGCGGAACCGCCGTCATCTTCATCTCCCACCGGATTCCGGAAGTCTTCTCCGTGGCAGACCGGATGACCGTGCTCAAGGACGGCAGCATCGTCGGCACTGTCACCAGATCCGAAGTCACCCATGACGGGCTGGTCTCGATGATGGTCGGCCGGTCGGTGGAATTCGCCTACCCCCCGAGGGGCAAGGCCGATGGCGAGGTTCGCCTTTCGGTCGCGGGCCTGTCGTCCGGCTCAGCGCTGGCAGATGTCGGCTTCGAGGTCCGTGCCGGCGAGATCGTCGGCCTTGGCGGCATCCAGGGCAACGGGCAGTCGGATGTCGCCCGCGCGCTTTTCGGCGTGCTGCCGGCACAGGGTCGCATCGCCATCGACGGCCAGTCCTACCTGCCCCACAACCCGGCAAAGGCGATCCGCAACGGGCTGATCTACATCCCCGGCGATCGCCATGCAGAAGGCCTCTTCATGGGGCATTCGGTCCGTGAGAATACCTCGTTGCCGCATTTGCCGGACTGGTTTGGCCTCGGCGTCATCTCGCGCAGCAGGGAAAATGCCGTCACCGCCGACGCCATGGCCCGCTTTGCCACCAAGGCGGAGAGCGCGGAAGCACCTGTCTCGTCTCTGTCCGGCGGCAATCAGCAGAAGGTGGTGCTGGGCCGCTGGACCGCCGCCGATCCCAAGGTCTTCATTTTCGAAGATCCTACGCGCGGTGTCGATGTCGGCGCCAAGCTCGAAATATACCGCCAGATCCGCGCGCTGGCCGATGCCGGGGCCGCCGTCCTGCTGGTCGCCTCTGACCTCATGGAACTTATCGGGCTGAGCGACCGCATCCTGGTCTTCTCGCGCGGCCGCATCGTCGACGAGATGCGTGGCGAGGACGGAACTGAAGAGCGCATCGTCGGCGCCGCAACCGGTGTTGGCGAACAGACCGCAGGACCCGCCGGCACCACACAGCCGCAACCGGTCACCAAGGTTTCAACCGGCGAGCTGTTCTGGAGCCGCTATACCGGCGCCGTTCTGCTCGCCGCGCTGATCGTCGTGCTGTTCGGCGTCACCTCATACGTTTCGCCATTCTTCTTTACCCCGGCCAACCTTTCCAACGTCGCCACCCAGGTCGCCCCGCTGGCACTGGTTGCGCTCGGTCAGTTCGTGGTGATGCTGGTGCGCGGCATCGACCTCTCCGTCGGGCCGGTGATGAGCCTCGTCACCGCCATCGTGTCCTACCTGGCGGTTGCGGATAGCGGCCTCGACACCACGACAACAATACTGGTCTGTCTGGCGGTGGGGTTGCTCGTGGGCCTGATCAATGCGGCGCTGACCGTGTGGCTGCGCATCCCCGATCTGATCGCCACACTGGCGACCTATTCGCTGTTCTATGGCGTCGTCCTGATCGTCAGGCCCGCGCCCGGCGGCCTCGTTTCGCTCAGCTTCATCGACACGATCGGCGCCCAGTTCGGCTGGGTTCCCGCTGCGGCGGTGGCGTCGGTACTCATGTATATCCTTGCCGAAGCCTGCCTGATCCGTGGCCGCATCGGCCAACGCCTCTATGCGACGGGCTCCGCTCCGGAAGCCGCGGCAGCCATCGGCATACGGCCGGCGCTGGTCCGTAGCGCCGCCTATGTGTTCTGCGGCCTGATGGCGGCGGCGGCGGGCCTCGTGCTGGCGGCGCGAATCGGCAGCGGCGACCCGCAGGCCGGCTCGGCGTATACCCTCTCATCGATCACCGCCGTGGTCATCGGCGGCACCAGCGTATTCGGAGGCCGCGGCACGGCTGTCGCGACGCTCTTGGGCGCCATCGCCGTGGGCGTCATGCAGAACGCCCTCAACCTCATGCATGTCTCGGCCTACTGGCAATATGTCTGGACCGGACTGCTGACGCTTCTGGCCGTCAGCGCCTATTCGATGCGCCTGCCGCGCAGGGCGGGCCCGGCATGACTATTGAATGCGTGGCCAATTGCGCCAACCGCCTTGGGGAGAGTGCGGTCTGGGACTGGCGAACCGGGCGTTTCGTCTGGGTCGATATCGAAAATGCAGTCCTGTTCGAACTCGATGAGGCAGCCGGCGACCTCATCCGGCACCCCATGCCCGAACGCATCGGTGCGGTCGGCCTGCGCCAGGGCGGCGGGTTCGTCCTGGCCCTGGCCAGCGGCTTTGCCACCTTCGATCCCGTTACGGGCGCGATCCAGCCGATCGGGCAAATTTCCCTGCCGCCGGAATGTCGCCTCAACGATGGACGCGTCGACCACCAGGGCCGCTTCTGGGCCGGGGCGATGTCGGAGGTCGATCGCTTCGATGCGCCGCTGTTCCGGCTTGATCCCGATCACGCCATCCATCTGATGCGCGAGGGCATCGGATGCTCGAACAGCATCAGCTTCTCGCCTGATGGAGAGCACATGTATTTCACCGATACGCGGCAGGGTGAGATCGAAAGATACGACCTGGCGCCGGATGGTGCGATCGGCCCGGCGCAACCGTTTGCCCGCAGCCCGGCAAACCCCGACGGCTCGACCGTCGACGCATCCGGTTGTCTCTGGAATGCGGTCTGGAACGACTGGTCGATCCGCACCTACGCGGAGACGGGGGAACTGATCGGGCGGCTCGAATTGCCGGTTCAGCGGCCGACCAGCTGTGCCTTCGGCGGTCCGGACCTCGACCGCCTCTACATCACCACCGCCATCTGGGACCTCACGCTCGAAGAGCTCGAGCAACAGCCCCTTGCCGGCAGCGTGCTTGCCATCAACCTGGCCGTTTCAGGCCTTCCTGAACCCGAGTTCCGAGGCTGACAAAGGCCTCGCAGGAGCCAATGCAATGAAGATCACTGCCATCAGAACCTTCCGTGTCGAAGAGTTCGCAAACGTATTGTGGGTCCAAGTCGAAACTGACGCCGGCGTAACCGGTCTCGGCGAGACCTTTTACGGAGCAGAATCCGTCGAGGCGCATATCCACAATACGCTCTCGGTCCGGCTGCTCGGGCAGGACCCGACCAAAATCGAGCTCCTGCACAAGGAAATGGTGACCCTGCCGATGGCACAGGCATCGACCGGTGTGGAATATCGTGCGGCTTCGGCCATCGACATCGCCCTGTGGGATATTTTCGGCAAGGTCTGCGGCCAGCCGGTCCATAAGATGCTGGGCGGCCAGAGCTGGGACAAGGTGCGCATCTACAACACCTGCGCGGGCACCCGCTATGTCCGGTCCAACAATATCAAGCCGGTGTCCAACTGGGACCTGGCGGGCGGGGACGGACCCTACGAGGATCTGGACGGCTTCATGAACCGTCCGGCGCAACTGGCGGAGGACCTGCTGGAAAACGGCATCACCGCCATGAAGATCTGGCCGTTCGATCCGCATGCCGCCGAATTCAAGGGCCAGCATATCAGCGCCGCAGGGATGAAGGCGGCCCTCAAGCCATTCGAGGAAATCCGCAAGGCGGTAGGCGACAAGATCGAGATCATGCTCGAAATGCACAGCCTGTGGAACCTGCCGACCGCCAAGCGCATCGCCCGCGAGGTCGAGGCATTCAAGCCGACCTGGTTCGAAGATCCGATCCGCATGAACAACGCCCAGGCATTGGCCGAATTCGCGCGGTCCACCGATGTTTGGACCTGCGCATCGGAGACCCTTGGCTCGCGCTTTGCCTACAAGGACTATCTCGATCGCGACGCGGCCCATGTGGTGATGGCGGACCTGTGCTGGACCGGCGGCCTCACGGAAGGCCGCAAGATCGCCGCCATGGCCGATACCTACCATCGCCCCTTTGCCCCGCATGACTGCATCGGCCCGGTCGGCTTTTGTGCCGCCATCCAGATGAGTCTCAGCCAGCCCAATACGCTGATCCAGGAATCGGTGCGGGCGTTCTACCGGGGCTGGTACCTCGAACTGGTGACCGAAATGCCCAGGATCGAGGGTGGCTATGTCTATCCGACCGAAGCTCCCGGGCTCGGTGTGGAACTGCAGCCCGCCTTTTTCGACCGCACCGACCTGACCACCCGCGTTTCGGAGGCCTGATCATGACCATGTTTGATCTGGACGGAAAAACCGCACTGGTCACCGGCTCCTCCCGCGGGCTGGGACGCGCCTTTGCCGAGGGGCTCGCTCTGGCCGGTGCACGCGTGGTCCTCAACGGTATGGATACGAAGCGGCTCGAGCAGGCGGCCGGCGAGCTTCGCGCCGCCGGTCATGACGTGCTGACGGCAGCCTTCGACGTAACCGATGAGGCCGCGGTCGTGGCGGCGTTCGAGCGTTTTGATGGCGAGGGCATTGCCATCGACATTCTGGTCAACAATGCCGGCATCCAGTTCCGCCGGCCGATGCTGGATCTGCAACTGGCGGACTGGCAGCGGGTTATCGACACCAACCTGACCGCGGCTTTCATCTGCGGACGCGAGGCGGCGCGGCGCATGGTGGTGCGTAAGTCCGGCAAGGTCATCAATATCGGCTCTCTCACCAGCGAACTCGCCCGGGCCACAGTCGCGCCCTACACCGTGGCCAAGGGCGGAATAAAGATGCTGACCAAGGCCATGGCTGCGGAATGGGCCGCCGACAACGTCCAGGCCAATGCCATCGGCCCCGGCTACATGCTGACCGACATGAACGAGGCGTTGATCGCTGACGAGGGTTTCGATGCCTGGGTCAAGTCGCGCACGCCGGCCCGTCGCTGGGGAAGACCCGAGGAGCTACAGGGAACGCTGGTCTATCTGGCCTCGCAGGCGTCGGACTATGTCAATGGCCAGATCATCTATGCCGATGGCGGCATGATCTCGGTATTGTAATGAGAGCTGTCGTCATTCATGCCCCCCACGACCTGCGGGTCGATACCATTGCCGAGGCACCGGCGCCTGGCCCCCGGGAGGTGCGCGTCCGCCCGGCCCGGGGCGGCATCTGCGGCTCCGATCTTCATTACTTCACCCATGGCGGCTTTGGTGCCGTTCGCCTGCGCGAAGCGATGGTTCTGGGGCATGAAGTCTCCGGCGTGATCGATGCGCTCGGCAGTGGCGTCGAGGGACTGCAGCCTGGCGACAAGGTCGCGGTCAACCCGTCCATGCCCTGCAATGAGTGCAAGTGGTGCCGGTCCGGGATGCGCAACCAGTGCAGCGACATGCGCTTTTTCGGCTCCGCCATGCGCTTTCCGCATCAGCAAGGCCTGTTTCGCGAGGCCGTGACCCTGCCGGCTGCGCAGGTGATCCGTTTGCGGCCGGAGACTGACCTGGCGCAGGCGGCCTGCGCCGAACCGCTGGCGGTATGCCTCCACGCGGTTCGCCGTGCCGGTGGCCTGTTGGGGGCGCGCGTCCTCGTTTCCGGAGCCGGACCGATCGGCTGTCTGACTGCCCTTGCCGCCCGCCGCGCCGGTGCCGCCGAAGTGATCGTCACCGACCTGGCCGATGCACCGCTGGCGATCGCCCGTGCGTTGGGAGCGCATCGCACAATCAACGTGCGCGAGGGTGGCGAGGCGCTTGCCGAACTGGCGGCAGACAAGGGAACAGTCGACTGCGTCTTCGAGTGTTCGGGTGCGGCCTCCGCCTTCCCGACAGCCCTGTCGGTCCTTCGTCCACAGGGCCAGTTGATCATGGTAGGCCTCGGCGCGGAAATCGCCTTCCCCCTCGGGACGTCCGTGACCAAGGAGATCCACCTGGCCGGGGCGTTCCGCTTCGACAGCGAGTTCGGCCTTGCGGCCCGACTGATCGATGACGGCGAGGTCGATCTCGCGCCGTTGATCACCGGATCGTTTTCCATCGCCGAGGCCGAGTCTGCCTTTGCGGCCGCGATGGATCGCAATCGGTCGATGAAGGTGCAGATCGATTTTGCTGTCAGTTAGCCCGCGTTGGGACCTGAAAGTCCAGGAAGCCCCGCGAAAGCGGGGCTTCTTTTGGGATTGTCGGCTTTGACGTCTCTCTCCATCCGGCGCCGGCCGGCTGCAGCCAGAAAGTTTGATGACGTTGTGCTGAAGCGCTCCGCGGCGCCGATGATGAATGTAGCGCCGCGTCACGAGACGTTGGGGCGAGGCGTCTGCCTCGAGTCCCCAGCTCGATCCTAGAAGGTCGCCAGATCGCGGGAGGCCTCGGCGGCTCGGACCTGTTCGGCATCCGCGAGACCGCCCCGTATCAGGCGATAGGCCTTCGCGAGGCGGGCAATTCCCTCTCTGAGCCGATCTGGTTCCTCATAGGAAAAACAAAGCCTCAGCGCGCTCTGACTTGGTTCCCCCGCGAAGCACAAACCACCGGGGTAGGTCTTCACGCCTTCCCTCAGGGCGAGGCCGGAGAGAACGCTTGCATCGATCTCATCGGGCAATCTTGCCCAGAGAAAATAGCCGCCCTCGGGCGAGCGGACCGCGATCTCGGGAATGTCCTTTGCCAGTGCGGCAATCATCGTATCCCGGTGGATGCGAAGTTCGCGGATGATCTCCCCGATATGGTCGGGAATGCTCTGCCCGCGCAGAACTTCGGCGAAAATGCGCTGGTTGAGCGGGCTGGTTCCGCCATCGGCCTTCTGCGCGGCGATGCGTTCGATGATCTCGGCGGATGCGATGACCCAGCCTATGCGCAGGCCCGGCGCCAGGATCTTCGAAGAGGTCCCCAGTCCGATGACGACGCCGGTCGTGTCGAGGCTCTTGATCGGCGCCACGGGCGCACCCTCGAACCGTATCCGTCGATAGGGGTCGTCCTCGACAATGAGGAAGCCGAATTCCTCCGCCAGCGCGATCAGCCGCCGTCGCCGGGCGAGGCTCGTCGTGATGCCGGTGGGATTGTGAAAATCCGGCACGTCGAACAGGAGCTTGGGAAGCGCGTCACCGGCGTCGCGCAGTTCGCGAAGCCGAGCCTCGAGATCATCCGTGCGAAGCCCCTCGCCGTCCTGGGCGACGGTGACGAACTCCACTTCGTGGGTGCGAAGGATATCAAGGGCCGTCATGTAGGAGGGCGCGGTGACAATCACCCGGTCGCCGGGTTCCAGAAACACCCTGCAGGCGAGATCGAGCCCCTGCTTGGCACCGCTGACGATCATGACGTTATCGCGGTTGCAATGAACGCCATCGGCCGTCACGTAATCGACGACAAGGTCGCGCAATTCCGTCAGCCCCAGGACGTCGGAATATTGCATGGTCTCGGTACGATGCTCGGCCGCAGCGACGGCGGCCTGCCTGCTGATATCGGGCAGGCATTTGGGGTAGGCAAAGCCGCCCGACAGTTCGATCATGTCTTCGGAAACGGCATGGCTCGCATAGCGGGTGGAGACCGCGCGGTTTGCGTAGCGATAGGCCGAGCGTGCGGGCTGGATCAGTTCGGACATTTATTTCACCCTGCCTAGGAATGCCTTGGTTCGTTCATGGCCGGGCGACGTCAGCACCTGGGCGGCCGCCCCCTGCTCGACGATTTCGCCGTCGACCATGAAATAGACGGTGTCGGCGACTTCGCGCGCGAAACCGATTTCGTGGGTGACCAGAATCATGGTCATGCCGGCCTCGGCCAGATCCTTCATCACGCTGAGCACTTCTCCGACGAGCTCCGGATCGAGTGCGGAGGTCGGTTCATCGAAGAGAAGGACCTTCGGCTGCATGGCCAACGCCCGGACAATCGCCACCCGCTGCTGCTGTCCGCCGGAAAGCTGGGCCGGATAATCGTTTTCCTTTTGCGTGAGGCCGACACGCGCCAGGAGTTCGCGCGCCATCTCCACCGCATCGGCCTTGCTCATGCGACCGAGGGTGACCGGCGCCTCGATGATGTTCTGCATGACGGTCATGTGCTGGAAGAGGTTGAATCTCTGGAACACCATCCCGATGCCGGCGCGCTGGGCGGCGACCTCCCGCTCGTCGAGTTCATGGTATTTCCCGCCCTCATGGCGAAAGCCGATCGGATCTCCGGAGACGAAGATCATACCCGAACTCTGTTTTTCGAGACGGTTTATGCAGCGCAGGATGGTCGATTTGCCTGCCCCCGAGGGACCGATGATGCAGGCGACCTCGCCGTCGGCGACTTCGAAACTGACGTTCTTGAGGACCGGAAACTCGCCATAGGATTTGCTGACGGACCGGACCTCGACAATACTGGCGTTCATGACGGGCGTCCTTCCTGCTGCACGGCCTTGCCTTCGCCCCTGCCGAAGAACTGCTTGAGCACGGAAGGCCCGGCTTCGGATTTGGGAATGGCGAAGCCGCGGGAAAACCGGCGTTCGATATAGAACTGGCCGATGCTGGCGAGGGTGGTGAGCAGCAGGTACCAGATGCTTGCGACCACCAGCAGTTCGAGAATGCGGAAGTTTTCGTTGTAGATGCGCGTCGCCTGGGTCAGCAGATCGCCGGCGGCGATAACCGACACGAGCGACGAGGTCTTCAAAAGCGAGATGAACTGGTTGCCGGTGGGCGGAATGATGACCCTGAGAGCCTGCGGCAGCACGATGCGGAAAAGGACCCGCTGCGGCGGCAGTCCGATCGCCAGCGCCGCTTCGCGCTGGCCGCGGTCGACACTGACGATGCCGGCGCGCACGATCTCCGACATATAGGCGCCCTCGTTGAGGCCAAGCCCCAGGAGCGCTGTCACCGCGGCCGTCATCAGCGTGTTGGTCGAGATCTCGAACAGCATCGGGCCGCCCGGAATGCCGATTGCAAGGCTTGGGAAAATGATCCCGATATTGAACCAGAAGATCAGCTGGACGAGGACCGGCGTGCCGCGGAAGAACCAGATGAAGGCTTCGGCCATGGCCCGCAGAACCGGATTGTCGGAAATGCGCATCACTGCCAGCAATACACCGAGCACGAGGCCGATCAGCATCGAGCCGATCGTCACGTAGAGGGTGACGACGAGGCCCGACATGATACGCGGGTCGAACATGTATTTGGGCACGGTGGCGAAATCGAACACCTCGTTGCGGCTGACCTGCCACGCGAGGGCAGCGGCCAATGCAAGAAGAAGGAGGCTGAGAACCCAACGCCACGGATGGCGGCGGCGGACGATCGGAAATTCAGTCATGACGGGCCGTTTCGGTTTGCAGAAGCGGGAACGGCGACGCCTTGCAGACGCCGCCGCCCGTGGTAACGGACCTTACTTCGAAGCCGCGTTCAATGTCGCCTTCTCGAGGCCGATCTCGGCAACCCCGTATTTCTCCAGAACCTTCTGGTAGGTTCCGTCGGCGATGATGGCGTCGAGCCCCTTCATGAGGGCTGAGGCGAGCTCCTCGTTGCCCTTCGATATCGCCATTCCGTAGGGTGCCTCGGAAAACTGCCCGCCGCCAAGTGCAAGCTTGCCTTCCGACTGCTCGACCTTGTAGGCCGAGAGCGGATAGTCGTGGATGATGACGTCGGCACGGCCGCTCTGCAGTTGCAGGATCGACTGGGTGGCTTCCGGACACTCGTTGACCGTGACGGCGGGCTTGCCTTCCGCCACGCATTTTTCCGACTGACCCTTGGCATAGGTGGTGGCGAGATCGCCCGTCTGCGAGGCGACCGTCAGACCGCAGATATCGGCGAGGCCCTCGACATTCTTGGGGTTTCCGGCCTGGACGATGATACCGGATCCGACATCGGCGTAATTGACGAAGTCGACGACCTGTTCACGCTCCACCGTATCGGTGATGCCGGTCATGCCGACATCGAAGCGACCGGCGCTGATGCCGGGAATGATGCTGTCGAACTTGATGTTGACCCAGTCCACCTCGAGACCGAGTTCGGCGGCAATGGCCTCGACGATCTCGGCATCGATCCCGACATAGGCGCCGCTTTCGTCGACAGACACGATGGGCGGGAAGGAAGCGGTGGCGGCGACCGTCAGGTGGCCTTCCTTGATCAGGCCCATTTCCGCGGCACCGGCGTGCGGCGCGGTGAGAGCGAGAACAGCGCCCGCAGCCAGCAGCATACGCCGGCCGGATTTCTGTAGCGGTGTGCGGTTGTTGTCGTGCTTGCGTTTCATTGAATTCCCCTTGATTAGAATATCTTATGAGAAGCGCGGCATCTTCTGGCTCATATTATTCGCTCTCTTCCAAAGAATTTCACTTGGTAGCGGAACTGTCCAATACTAAAAATGCGAAATCCAATAAGTGAATCTTATCGATAAGGCAGCCCCGATGAAGCTCAAACAGCTCGAGATTTTCCGTTCCGTCATGATCGCGGGAAGCATGGTTGGCGCGGCCAGGCTGCTGCATGTTTCACAGCCAGCCATAAGCCAGGCGATCCACCAGATGGAGAAGCAGACCGGGGTCCGGCTGTTCCGGCGCGTCAACGGCAAGATATTCGCCACGGCGGAAGCCAATATTCTCTTTACGGAGATCGAGCGCGTCTATGCGGGGGTCAAGAATCTTGAGCGCTTGGCGGAGGGATTGCGGCATAACCGGCATGGCAGCCTGCGGCTTGCGGGCTTTCCCGCGATCAGCCGCCAGTTGCTCCCGGCGATCGTCGCCGATTATTGCCGGGATCGCCCGGAAGTGGACATCGTATTGGACTCCACTCAGTCTCGGAACATTCCCGATCTCGTGGCCCGTCGCGAAATCGACGTTGCGCTCTCCGTTCTTCCGAGCGACCGCGACGAAGTGGAGGCGACGGTCATCAATACCGTGAATGCCGTCTGCATCCTGCCGGTCGGCCACCGGCTCTGCGACAAGACTGTCATCCATGCCGCGGACCTGGATGGCGAGGCCTTCATTTCGCTGGGTCGCAACGACCAGTCGAGGCTGATGATCGACAAGGTCTTCGAGGCGCAGGGGGTTCGGCGACGCCTGCAGATGGAGACGACGCAATCCGATACCGCCTGCGGCTTCGTCGCCGAAGGCAGTGGGGTTTCGATCGTCGATGAAATGACGATGTCCTGGTATCGCGACGAGCGGATCGCGGTTCTCCCGTTCGAGCCGCTCATCTCCTTCAATATCTGGCTTCTGAGTCTGAAAGGGTCGACGCAGCCCTTGCTGACGCGCGACTTTGCGGAATTTCTTCAAACCCGGCTCGCGGACGCTCTTCGTCGCCCTACTGGCTAGTGGGTTTCAGCAAAACGCGCCAGATGTGCCAGCGCCTGATCGACGAAGGCTTCGGTCATGTTGAGCGGGCGGCGAGCCTTGGGCCTGATCAGCCAGATATCGAACTCCACCACCGGCTCGAAGGGGCGCACCACCACCTCCCTGTACTGGTTGTTGGTCGCACTGAAC
>PAPH01000041.1 GCA_002709005.1 Hyphomicrobiales bacterium
CTCGTTGATCGAGGCGTCTTTCTCGATATAGGTGTCGGTGCGCGGCACATAGGCCTCGGGCTGGTAGTAATCGTAATAGGAGACGAAATACTCGACCGCGTTGTCCGGGAAGAAGCCCTTGAACTCGGAATAGAGCTGCGCCGCCAGCGTCTTGTTGGGCGCCAGGATCAGCGCCGGGCGCTGGGTTTCCTCGATCACCTTGGCCATGGTGAAGGTCTTGCCCGAGCCGGTGACGCCGAGCAGCACTTGGCTGCGCTCGTTGGCGTTAGCGCCCTCAACGAGATCGCGGATCGCCTGCGGCTGGTCGCCGGCGGGCGTGAGGTCGGTCGCCATGCGGATCTGGATGCCTCCCTCGGACTTCTCCGGACGGGCCGGACGGTGCGGCGTCCACAGCTTGCCGTTCTTGTGCAGCGGATTGCCGCTCTCGATGAGATCCGACAGCGCCTGCACGGTCTTGGTGTTGGCGGTGCCGGCTAGCGATTTCTCCGCCTCCTCCATCGACATGTCGAGCCCAGCCACGGCATTGAGCCCGGCCGCCGCGCGGGCGCGCGGATCGGTGGTGCCGCCGATGGACGTGCCTCTTGCTGTTTTCTTTCCGCTCGCGCTGTCGGCGCTGCGCGCCTTCGCTCCGGCCTGTTTTGTTTGCGCGCCTTCGGCGTCGCGGGAAGCGCCTCGCATTGGCTCGGACGCGCGGTCGCGCTTGCCGCCTTCGGCGGTCTCGTTGTCGAGAGCAGCCGCCTTCTTGCGGTGCTTGCCGGCGGCAGAGCGGATCGCGCGGTTCTCCTCCTTGCGGCGGGCGCGGACGGCATCCTCTTCCGCCTGCCTGGCGATGTCGGACGCCCAGTCGGCAATAGAGCCGGACGCGGGGGCACCTTCAAACGGCGCCTGCGGCGCTTCGCCGAAACCGTAGTTTTCGTCGTCGCGGGAAGAGGTTTTGCGGGGTGATCTGGCCATGGCCGGAATATGGGACGCGCGCGAGACGAAAGAAAGGCCCCGCCCCCGACAATGCCGGACGAAAGAGATGCGGCCACGTCGCTGCTGACGGAAAGTGTCAGCAGAGGAAAGGCTTTGCGCGCGTGCGCCACTGTGGCGAGGGATTCTCACCCGCCGGAACCACCGGACGATTCCGGCACAGGCGGACGATTTCGGCACAGCGACCGCAGCTCCTGTGTGCCGTCCGGAAACGTTGCGGCCAGGCGTTCCCGTCATTTCTCACGGGTTGCGATGGGTACTTTTTTCAACTGCTGCCGGTTGAGAACGGCAAGGCTGGAAGAATGCGGCCATCAGGGCCAGCGGCCATCCCGGCCGGCAGCAGCGGTGAGCATCAATACGATACGGGCGGATCGTTCCGCGAGGTTCGTGAGACATCATGTCGATACTGAGCTACCTGAAACAGACGTGGGGCCAGGATCCGGACAATCCGGAGTTGACCCGCGCCCAGCACAAGACGCTGATGCGCCAGGTTCCGCTGATGTATGCGGTCATGCTGGTCAACGTGGCGACGCCGGCGATCCTGTTTCACGGCGAAGCGCCGTTCTTCCTCACCGGCACGGTTCCGATGCTGATCGCCGCGGTCTTCATCTATCGCGCGATCACCCTGTACAGGGCGCGCGACACGGAACAGACCCATGCCCAGATCCTCCAGGGATTCCGGACGATCACCAAGGTCGGCGTCACGATGAGCATCATCATGACCTGCTGGGCCCTCGCCCTGTTCGAATACGGCGACGACCTGCTGAAGGGGCAGATCACCGCCTTTGTCGGCATCACCATGCTCACCGCCGTCACCTGTCTCATGCCATTGAGGCAGGTGGCGCTGATCGTGTTCGTCGCGGTGGCCCTGCCGACATCGGTGTTCTTGCTCCTGCAGCGCGACCAGGTCTTCACCGGCGTCGCGATCAACATGATCATCATCACCTCCGCCATGCTGCTAGTGCTGCGGCGGTCCCACGACGACTTCCGCCAGCGGGTGGAGAAGCAGGTCGAACTGGATAACCAGAAGCGAGAACTGGAGCACCTCAACCGGGCCGTCCTCCGCGCCGCCAACGAGGACAACCTGACCGGCCTGCCGAACCGCCGGCACTTTCTCGAAAAACTCTCCGAGCATCTGGAGAAGGCCCGCACGACGCAGCGCCACTTCGCCGTCGGCCTCGTCGACCTCGACGGGTTCAAGCCGGTCAACGACCTGATGGGCTACCATGTCGGCGACCGGCTGCTCGCTGAAGTGGCCGCGCGGCTGCGCGCCGTCGCCCCGGAGCATATCACCGTCGCCCGCATCGGAGGCGACGAGTTCGGCCTCATTTTCCCCGATGCCGATGACGACGAGCGCCTGAGGAAGGAATGCCGGAACATTCTCGCCGCGCTGGAACCTGAATTCCAGCTCGAGGAGGGAACGGTTGCGATCTCCGGAACATGCGGCATCGCCTGCTGCACCGGCCCTGACTGCCACACGGCCGAACTGTTCGAACATGCGGGCTACGCTCTCCACTACGGCAAGGACAGCGGCGAGAGCGGAACCATCACCATCTTCTCCGACTACCACGAGCGCGCGATCAAGGATTCCGCGGCGATCGGCAAGCGCCTGCGCGAGGCCGATCTCGCCGCGGTGCTGCAGCTCGAATACCAGCCGATCATCGAAAGCCGCAGTGGCCGCACGCTGGGAATGGAGGCACTGGCCCGCTGGACGGATCCGGTGCTCGGCCGGGTGCCGCCGGACGTCTTCATCCGCACCGCCGAACAGACCGGCATGATCGGCAAGGTCACGCTCACCCTTCTCGGCAAGGCGCTGAGCGAGGCGGCCCACTGGCCCGAGGACAACTACCTGTCCTTCAACCTGTCAGCCCAGGACATCTGCTCGCACGAGACCATGACGGCGATCTTCGCCGCCATCGGCCGGTCGAACATCTCTCCATGCCGCCTTGTCTTCGAAATCACCGAATCCTCCGTGATGCAGAATTTCGATCGCGCCGTGCAGAGCCTGGAAACGCTTAAGGCCGCCGGCTGCCATCTCGCACTCGACGATTTCGGCACCGGCTATTCGTCGCTGAGCTACGTCAGGCGGCTGCCCATCGATCGCGTCAAGGTCGACGCTTCCTTTCTCAGGGGCATCGAAAAGGACGCCGTGTCGCTCAATCTGGTCAAGACGATCTCCGAGATGTGCGAGAACCTCAACCTCCAGTGCATTCTCGAGGGCGTGGAAACCCGGACCCAGGCCGACCTGCTCAACGATATCGGCTGTACCGCCTATCAGGGCTATCTCTTCGCCCGGCCGATGAGCCCGCACACGCTGGCCGCCTGGCGTCATGAATACGAGAACCAGACGCGGATCGCGGGCTGACGGGGCAGCGGCAGCGAAACTCACGTGTTCCAAAAGTCAACCATATAGTTTAGGTTGCAGTCTCTGATACGGGGGACCGGACGATGGTGGCATACTGGCGTCTGAAATGGGCCTTCAAGGATCTGGCCAGGACCAGACGGCGCAAACGCATCATGGATGTCCGCGACGGGCTCTTGCGGCTGCGCGAGATGCTCCGGCTCAAGATCCCGATCCGCAAATCGAGCGAAACCCTGTTGCTCGGGACCTGGAACATCCGCAATTTCGACGACAACCGCTTCGGCCACGGCCCGCGCCTGCCCGAAAGTTTCTTCTACATCGCCGAGATCATTTCCGCCTTCGACATAATAGCCGTTCAGGAAATCGGGGACGAACTCGGGCCGCTCGAAAAGCTGATGGACATGCTGGGGACGGATCACGACTTCATCGTTACCGACGTCACCCTGGGTCCGGGCGGCAACCGCGAGCGGCTGGGCTTCATCTACGACCGCAACAAGGTGAGGTTCACCGGCACGGCGGGCGAACTGGTGCTGCCCTTCGAAGACCAGATTTCCGACGGCACCCGGGAGCGGCAATTCGCGCGCACGCCATTTGCCTGCACCTTCCGTTCCGGCTGGTTCAAGTTCAACTTCGCCACGGTCCATATCTATTTCGGCAAGGCGTCCCGGACATCGGCGGAATATGCGCGCAGGGTCGCGGAAATCGACAAGGTGGCGCAGTTCACCGCCAAACGCGCACGGAAGGACAAGGAGCAGGCCCATATTCTCGTCGGCGACTTCAACATCGAGGATTTCGAAGGCGAGACCTTCGATGCGCTCGACAAGCACGGGTTCAAGGTTTTCCGCAACAAGCTGGGCAGCAATCTCGAGCAGAACAGCTTTTACGACCAGATCTCCTTCATGCCCGATCCGGACCGCGTCGTGCTGGCGGACAAGGAAGAGGACAAGGATCCGCACGGCGTTTTCAACCCCTTCCTCGCGGTATTCAGGGAGGAGGATTTCGATATCTACGATTACCGGATCGTCGAACTGACCGAAAACCGCAAGGCCGCGGAACTCGAGGAAATCGCCGAACTCGAGATCAAGGTCGAGCGAACCGACCTCGCCGAAAGCACCTTGAAAAAGGCGAGAAGCGCGCTGAACACGGCGCGCGGAAACATCGTTGAGCTCGATGCGATGCTCGCCGACCCTGCTCTTCGCAAGGCCTACTATCTCAACGACTGGCGCACCTTCCAGATCAGTGACCACTTTCCGCTGTTCGTCGAACTGAAAGTGGACTTCACGGAAGACTATCTTGAGAATTTCGAGCCGGGGGAGCCGGAGGATTAGACGAATGAAAGGCTCACGGGGCGATTATTCCGCTTGCCGCCGGAGGAGAGCGGGATAAGTATCCGGCATCAAAAGCGTCGTTCTGGAATCCCCGCCCATGACCCTGTCTCCCGCCATCGCGAAATGGCTGCCTGTCGTGCTGCTTTCCCTCTCCAACATCTTCATGACGTTTGCCTGGTACGGGCACCTGAAGTTCAAGTCCGCCCCGCTGCTGGCGGTGATCGTGGTCTCCTGGGGAATCGCCTTCTTCGAATACTGCCTGGCCGTGCCCGCCAACCGCATCGGCAATGCCTACTGGTCGGCGGCCGAGCTCAAGACGATGCAGGAGGTCATCACCCTCGTGGTCTTCGTCGGTTTCGCGGTGACCTACCTCAAGGAACCGCTCGGCTGGAACCACGCGATCGGCTTCGCGCTGATCGCGCTTGGCGCCGCTTTCGTGTTCAGGGGCTGATCCGGAAACCGGCCGAAATCACGGTTTGCCGTTTTCCCATTCGATCTCCTGGCCGTAGAGCGGCACGGTGGAGATCGCCATCTTGGCGGAGCCGTCCTGCACCTGCCGCGAATGGACGAGATAGACCAGCGTGTCGTTGGCCTTGTCGTAGATCCGGTTGACCACGAGTTTCTTCCAGACGAGCGACCGGGATTCCTTGAAGATCTCCTCGCCGCCCTCGTCGAGTTCGATATCGCCGATCTTGACCGGTCCGGTCTGGCGGCAGGCGATCGAGGCGTTGGAAGGGTCCTCGAACCAGTTGCCGTTCTTCAGCCGGTCGAGCACGCCACGGTCGAAATAGGCGACATGGCAGGTGATGCCGGAAATATCGGGGTCGGCCACCGCGTCGATGACGATGTCGTTGCCGATCCAGTCGACACCGACCTCGCCGACCTTTTCGGCGAGCGCCGGGACGGCGAATGCGGTGGGCACCACTACGGCGAGTGCTGCGGCCCATGTACGGAATTGCGAGTGGCGGAAGGCGCTCATATTCATATCTCCTTGTTCCAAACGGCAGGCCTGCGTCGCCATGCCACTGCCTGTTGAAGCCCGATATGGGGAATAACGGAACGGAATGAAAGCCGTTCCGGCTTGGCATGGGGCAGTCCGGTGATTAAAATGAAACGCATGACGAAGGCGCAACATGACCAGCGGCTAAACGAATTGAAGGGGCCCGCAATCGCCGGAACCGCCCTTGCGATCGCCTCTGTCGTCGCGGGCCTCGCCTTTGGCGGCTGGATGGAGAAGGGCGCGAGCATTCTCGCCGTCATGGCCGAGAGCGGCCTGTCCTGGTGCCTCTGAGCCGGTCCCGTCCGCGCCAGCCTCCCCCCGAAGAGCCCGCCCCCTTTCACGGAGATCCCGACATGACCGCCACCCGAAGCCTTCTGTGGGCCTTCATTTTCGTTCTGGCCCTGCTTCTGGGATGGCTGTCGTTCGAGTGGTACCGGTCCGCGGGCGGACCGGGCGAGGCACCGTATGGCGTGCCGTTCCAGCTCACCGACCAGAACGGCGACCCGATCACCGAACAGGCGCTCCGCGGCCAGCCCACCGCGCTCTTCTTCGGCTTCACCCATTGCCCCGAGGTCTGCCCGACGACGCTGTTTGAACTCGACGGCTGGCTGAAACAGGCCGACCCCGATGGAGACAGCATCGACGCCTATTTCGTCACTGTCGATCCGGAGCGTGACACGCCGGAGGTCCTGAAGAACTATGTCTCCGCCGTTTCCGACCGGATTACAGGCATATCCGGCAGCCCGGAGAAGATCGCCGAGGTAGTCAAGGGCTTCCATATCTACGCCAAGAAAGTACCGCTCGAATCCGGCGAACCGGACGATTACACGATGGACCACACGGCATCGGTCTTCCTGCTCGACAGCGACGGCCGCTTCAAGAGCACGATCGCCTGGGGGGAAGACCCGGAGATCGCGGTCAAAAAGCTGGAAAACCTCGTCAAAGGCTGACACAAGGTCTGTCAGCCCCTCGAAAAGGAAACCGCGCCGCTTGGACGACATAGCACTCAAGATCGCCTTCATCGGCGCCGCCGGCATGACCGCGCAGTGGATCGCCTGGCGGCTTCACCTGCCGGCGATCGTGCTCTTGCTCGCCGCAGGCTTCCTGGCCGGGCCGGCAACCGGCTTTCTCAACCCGGCCGAGGATTTCGGCGACATCTACCGCCCGATCATCTCCATCGCGGTTGCGGTGATCCTGTTCGAGGGCGGTCTGACGCTGAATTTCCGCGAAATCCGGGAAACCTCGCGCGCCGTGCAGCGCATCATCATGATCGCCGGCCCCCTGACCTGGCTCGGCACCGCGCTTTCCGCCCACTATATCGGCGGCCTGAGCTGGCCGACCGCGGTCGTGCTCGGCGCCATCCTGATCGTGACCGGCCCGACGGTGATCATGCCGCTGCTCAGGCAGTCGCAGCTCGGCGCCCGCCCCGCCTCGCTTCTGCGGTGGGAGGCAATCGTCAACGACCCGATCGGTGCGCTATGCGCCGTGATCGCATTCGAAGCCGTGCTCGTCATCATCGGCGATCACGACGCGAGCAGCGTTGCGGTCGAGGTCATCCTCGGAGGCGGCGGATCGATCGCGCTGGGTTTCGTCGGGGCGCGGCTGATCGAATGGACTTTCATTCGCGGCCATGTGCCGGAATACCTCAAGGCCCCCGTGCTGTTCGCGGTGGTGATCGGCGTCTACGCGCTCGCGGACATGGCGCTTGAGGAAGCAGGCCTTCTGGCCGTAACCATCATGGGCGTGTTCATCGCCAACACCCGCATCGCCTCACTGACCGACATGCGGCGGTTCAAGGAGACGATCACCACCCTGCTCGTCTCCGGTCTTTTCATCCTGCTGACCGCTTCGCTGACGTTCGACGACATTCTGGGGCTGAACCTGCAGGCATTGTTCTTCGTCCTGTCGCTGCTCTTCGTCATCCGGCCGATCGCGGTGATGGTGGCAACGATCGGCTCCGGCGCCACTATCCAGGAACGTATCCTGACATCCTGGATTGCGCCGCGCGGTGTGGTTGCCGTGGCCGTCTCCGGCCTGTTCGGCGCGCTCCTGATCGATGCCGGCATCGAGGACGCCAACCGGATGATCGCCTTCAGCTTCGCGGTTGTCGTCACGACGATCGTGCTGCACGGCTTCACGCTCGGCCCCCTCGCCAAGCTGCTCAGGCTGACCAAGATGAGCAAGCCGGGCCTGTTGATCGTCGGTGGCTCGCGCTGGTCCACCGCGCTCGCCGCAAAGCTTCAGGAGCAAGAAATACCGGTGACGCTGGCCGATCCCAACTGGAACCACCTGTCGCACGCCCGGCTTTCGGACATCCCGGTCTATTTCGGCGAGGTGCTGAGCGAAAACGCCCACCACACGATCGAACCCAAGCGCTTCGCCAACCTGATCGCCACCACCGACAACGACGCCTACAACGCCCTCGTGTGCACGGATTTCGGCCCGGAACTGGGACGCAGCCACGTCTTCCAGATCGGCCGTGAGGAGGAACAGAACAATCGCGGGCTGTCCTTCACCCTCGGCGGACGGCCGCTGACCAAGCCCGGGCTGAGTTTCCACACCTTCCGCGAACGCTTCCGGGATGGCTGGACGTTCCATGTCACCGGACTGACGGAGGAATACGGCTGGGACGAATACATGGAGGGGCGCCAGGAGGATTCCATCGTGCTTCTCTGGATCAAGCCCTCGGGTGCGATCGTGTTTGCCTCGATTGCGAGCACCAAGCCGGCGGCCGGTGACCGCGTCCTTTCCTTCGGGGTTCCCAACGGCGGTCCGCCCAAGGCGGCGACCGAGCTGGAGCAGGAGCTTCAGGAGGAAGAAGCGGAGGCTGAAGCGAGGGGCGAAGCCAACACCGACCCAGACGACATTCATACCGATACCAAGCTGGACAACTGACTCGCATGCCGACTTATCGCCTTTTCATCACCACCAATGAGCTAGGCGCGAGCACGGCGCTCGACATCCTCGGCAGGGCCTTCGAGGATGAGGGGCATGCGGTGGCGACGACCGAGATCGACGAGGATGCCGGGATCTGGCAGGCCTCGATCTATTTCGAGGGCGACAACCCCGAGGCGATGAGCGGACTGGTCGCCGGCCACCTCGCCGACGCCTTGCCCGGTCTCGACATCGAAAGCGAGGAACTGCCGGAGATCGACTGGGTGAGCCACTCGCTCGAAGGGCTCAAACCCGTTCGCGCCGGCCGCTTCATTGTTCACGGCTCACATGACCGGGACGCCGTCAGGATCGGCGACATCGGCATCCTGATCGACGCGGCGCAGGCCTTCGGCACCGGCCATCACGGCACCACGGCGGGATGTCTGGAAATGCTCGACAGCGTTATCCGCGCCTGGCCGGCCGGCAAGGGCTACCCCTCCCCGATTCTCGACCTCGGCACCGGGTCGGGCGTTCTGGCGATCGCCGCAGCCAAACTGGCACCGGCGGCGGTTCTCGCCACCGATATAGACCCGATCGCCACAAAGGTCGCGCTCGAGAACATGAAGATCAACCAGGTCGGCAATCAGGTGCGCGCGATCACCGCCGCCGGTTTTCATTCCGCCGAGATCGCGCGTGCGGCCCCCTTCGAGCTGATCGTCGCCAACATTCTGGCCCGTCCGCTGATGAGGATGGCGCCGGAAATCGTCAACGCGCTGGCGCCCGGCGGCTCGGTGATCCTTTCGGGCATTCTCGCCGAACAGCGCTGGAAGGTGATCTCGGCGTTCAACGCACAAGGGATGGCCCATGTGCGCACCATCTGGCGCAACGGCTGGGTGACGATCCACCTGCGCTAGCCATATCGCAGCGGGCGCGAAACAAGCGCGCCGGGGCGATATGGCCTCGCCTTTCCGCCGTCAGTTATCGGTTTTCCCTGTCGACATGCTCGTTCACCCAGTCCACGAGCAGGTCCGCAATCACGAGATTGTTCTTCTCCTGCATGAACATGTGGCTGTTGCCCTTGATGCC
This sequence comes from Hyphomicrobiales bacterium, assembly GCA_002709005.1. Lineage (GTDB taxonomy): Bacteria > Pseudomonadota > Alphaproteobacteria > Rhizobiales > Rhizobiaceae > Pseudohoeflea. Next base: position 9,623 of record PAPH01000041.1, read on the forward strand.
CAGCTCCGGCAGCGAGATGAAGGTGATGTCGCCGCCCGCAGACTTGATCTTGTCCATCTCTTCCGCGCAGGACGCGCCGGGGTTCGGGCCGAGATAATCGCCGACCATCACCAGGATCGGAATCTCGGCGAGTGCCGCCACCTGTTCGTCTGTGAGGCTTTGGAAGCAGCCCGTCTCGAGCTGGATAAGTCCCCTGATGCCGCCCTTGTTCTTCAGGACCGCCTGCGTCGGGAAGCCTGCCGACTGCGAATGGCCGACCAGGATGGCACCGCCCAGGTCATGCGCGAGCGCGGCGATGTTGTCGACTGTGGGGTTGTTCGTCTCGGGCGTCACCAGCTCGGCCATCAGGCTCGGGACTTGCGTCTCGATCATGTCGGGAATGATCTGCTTGTAGACCTCGTCGACATGATTGACCGGGAACTGCAAACCATCGTTGGTCTTGCCGAGTTCCGGGCCAAAGCGGAACACTTTCCACGCCATGTTCGAGGTGCCGAGATAGACGTTCGGCTGCGTGTCGGGCGAAAGCTTGCCCCTGCGGACCTGGTTGAAGATCGTACCGTTGAAACCGGAGCGGCCCCGGCCGGTCTGCTCGGCGAGATAGGTAGGGAAGCCCTGACGCGTGAAATATTCGTACCAGCCCATGCGGCCGTCGGGTGTCGTTTCCCACTGCTTGGAGGTGAGCAGACCGCCATGCATGAAGACGATGGGCGGGTGGCTGGGTGCCTCGGGCACCTGAAACTGGACATACATCTGATCGACCGTCACCTTGCCGGCCTCGAACGGCTCGCCGAACAGATCCTCCATGTTGCTCCATCCGGCGTCCTCGGTATCGACGGTTCTGCCGCCGACGAAGAAGCTCCCCTGGCTTAGAAGAACGAGCGGTTCGGCAGGCGGCTTGATATCGGAGAGCGACTGCGCGCACGCAGCCGCCGCCGCGAAAGTGACCACTGTGAGAGTGAATGCCGCCAAGGCGGCCCCTCGCATCGAAGACAGCTTGTTCATGAATTGCATTTCCCTGCTTCTGTATGAAATCGTCGAAGCAACAGGCGCGGTGCGTTATTGCATAACCCATGCTTCTTCGCGCTATATGAAGCTCCCGGTTTTCGCATTAAACTGCCGATTGGCGCACTACTGTTGTGAGAAAACGCACCATGGATCATTGGGATGAAATCCGCATGTTTCTCGCGGTGGCGGAGGGCGGCACCGTTCGCGCGGCGGCACAGAAGCTCGGGGTGAACCATGCGACGGTCATCCGCGGCATCGGGCGACTGGAGCAGACGCTCGACAGCAAACTGTTCGAAAAGCTGCCCTCCGGCTACAGGGTGACGGAGGCCGGCGCTGACATCGTGGAACTGGCCGCCCGGATGTCCACGGCGTCCGCCCAGATAGAAGCCAGGATTTTCGGTCGCGACCAGAGCGTATCGGGACCCTTGCGGCTCACCCTCCCCGCATCATTTGCCAACGACCTCCTGATGCCGAGGCTGGCCGACTTCAGGGCCACATATCCGGATATCGCGCTGGAAATCATCGGCTCGGGAGCGGTGGCCAACCTGAGCAACCGGGAAGCCGACGTGGCCTTGCGCGTGGTGGTCGGCGACGGAGCGCCGCCGGACAATCTCTACGGCACCAGGCTTTGCGAATTTCACACCGCGTACTACCTCCACCGGAATTTGACGAAGGACCGCGCAGCGCCTGCGGCCTGGCTGCTCGGACCGGAGGAAGCAGTTCCATCCGGCTGGCACCTCAAGGATGAAATCCGGATGGCGACCACGCCGATCCGCTTCACCGACATGCGATCCCAGTTCGAAGCCGCCCGCGCCGGCATGGGAGTAACCTTCCTGCCATGCTTCCTTGGGGATGCCGATCCCGCACTGTGCCGCGCGCCCGGCGGTCCGGTGGAACGCACCGGAGACATATGGCTGCTGACCCACGCCGATACGCGACGTACCAAGCGCGTCAAACTCCTCTGTGACCACATCCGCGCTGCGATGCGCGATCTTGCCGAGCGGTTGGAGGGACGAGCCGAGGATCGCGGATCCGGTGGCCTTGCGCCCCCGCCGGCTTGAACCCCTGGGCATTGGGAAAGCCTTTGGGCTTTGGAAATGAAAAAGGCCCGGCGCAATGGATGCACCGGGCCGATCCTTGGGAGGATATTCGCGATCCGCGAAGATCGCGTAAGGCGAGATCAGAAGAAGTAGGTCTGGTATCCTTCACGATTGATCTCTTCCCGGGAGCGCCCGAGAATCTTCAGCGAGTCGTCATCGAGCTGCAGGAGCGCGCCATTGACGTAGCGGCGGACCTGGCGTTCCCGTGCGGTCACCATGCGGTCATAGGCGGTGTGGAGAAAGTTCCGAGCCATGGTTTGTTTCCTTGGGTTGACGGCAGGCGTTCAAGCTTGCGGCCGGGTTTGTATTGCAATGCAACATAGGCAGATTCCCGGCTCCTTTGAAGAATCTATGTTGCAGTGCAGCTATGCGAAATACGCATAAACCTGCCGCGAGAATTGCAAATTTGTTAATCTTTTGTGACAGCACATTTCAAGCAATTGCCTAAATGGCGAGCAAGCGCCCGCATGACCCGGCGTCGATCAAGGCTCCCTTGGCGGGTCAACTGGGTTGCAAGGAGGGTGGGTCGTTGGGCCCCCAGGTCCCCGGTTGCTCCCCTCTCCCCTTCCCGATAAGGATTCGGGCTTGAATCGCGCTCTTGTCCGGAGCGCCGCCATGCCGCACCGAGGCCCGACATGTTCCAGAAATTCGATGTTCTCTCCACGCCCGATCTCGCCGCCGCGCGCATCAACCGGTTGCGCGGGAGTTTCGACACACTGGGCGTCGATGCGGTGCTGGTCCCGCGGGCCGACGAATATCTCGGCGAATATGTACCCGAGTGCGCCGAACGGCTGGCCTGGCTGACGGGTTTCACCGGTTCGGCGGGCCAGGTTCTGGTTTTCAGGGAGACCGCCCATATTTTCGTCGACGGACGCTATACCGCACAGGCAGGCACCCAGACCGACGCGGAAGTGTTCGAGGTCGAGGATCTGGTCGGCAATCCGCCGTCACGCTTCATCCCGCGGTGCGGACAGGAGAACTTCCGGCTCGGCATCGACCCCTGGACCTTCACCAGTTCGGAAACCCGGAAGCTGGCGGCGGCGATGGAAGCCGTCGGCGGCGAACTGGTGCTGCTCGAGGACAACCCGGTCGACATGGCCTGGGACGACCGGCCGGCCGAGCCCCTCGAGCCGGTGCTGATCCAGCCGCTCGATTACGCCGGCAAGAAGGTGGACGAGAAGCTCGCCGAAATGCAGGCGGCGATCGCGGCGAAGAAAGCCGATGCCGCAGTGCTGAGCGATCCCTCTTCGGTGGCCTGGGCCTTCAACATTCGCGGTTCCGATCTGCCCTCGACACCGCACCCGCTCTCGCGCGCCATCCTGCCGGTGAAGGGTCGTCCGACGCTCTTCATCGATTTCCGCAAACTCGGCATGGACGCCAAGGCCTATCTCACCCAGCTCGCCGATCTGATGCCGCCCGAAAGTTTCGACGAGTCGCTGACCCTTCTCGGCCGCGACAAGGCCAAGGTGATGGTCGATCCCGGCGTCGCGCCCCATGCGATCGCTCTCGCCATCGAGAAGGCGGGCGGAACGGTGGTCGAGGCACCCGACCCCGCACGGTTGCCGCGGGCCATCAAGAACGAGGCCGAGATCAGGGCGAGCGCGTCGGTCCATCGCCAGGACGGCGCCGCCATGGTGCGTTTTCTCGCCTGGTTCGACGAACATGCGCCGAACGGGGGGCTCGACGAGATTTCCGCCACTTCGAAGCTCGAAGGCTTCCGCGCCGTGACCGGCGACGAGATGCAGATGCCGCTCAAGGCACTCTCCTTCGATACGATCGCCGGCGCCGGGCCGGACGCCGCAATCATCCACTATCGGGTGAATACGAGCACCAACAGACCGATCAAACCGGGCGAGATGTTTCTGGTGGATTCCGGCGGCCAGTATGTCTCGGGCACCACCGACATCACCCGCACCATTGCCGTGGGCGAGGTGCCGCAAGAACAGAAGCGCTTTTTCACGCTGGTGCTGAAGGGCATGATCGCTGTCAGCCGGCTGCGCTTTCCCGAAGGCACCCGCGGGCTGGAGATCGATCCCTTCGCCCGCCACGCCCTCTGGCAGGCAGGCGTCGACTATGGCCATGGCACCGGTCACGGCGTGGGCAGCTTCCTCGCGGTCCACGAGGGGCCGCAGTCGATTTCGCGACGCGGCGAGCAGGCGCTCCTGCCCGGCATGATCGTGTCAAACGAACCAGGCTACTACCGCGACGGAGAATTCGGCATCCGCATCGAGAACCTGATCTACGTGACGTCTGCCCAACCCGTCGAAGGCGGCGACCGGCCGATGCTCGGTTTCGAGACGCTGACGCTCTGCCCGATAGACCGGCGGCTGGTCGTCACGGATCTGCTGGATACGGGCGAGATCGAGTGGCTCGACGCCTACCACGCCCGCGTGCGCGACGAGATCACGCCGCTTCTCGCCGATGCGGGCGACAAGGCATGGCTGGAACAGGCAACCGCGCCGTTGTGATCGGCCTACAACCCGGCGGCCCTGAGGGCGACGACCAGCGCCCAGCCGAGCAGGAACATGACCATCATGGGCAGGCGCAAGCCGAGCACGATGGCCGCGAGCAGCGTGATGATCTCGGCCGCGCCGTGCTGGACGAAACCCGGGGCCACCAGCGTGGTGATGACGGCGGCCGGCACCGCGTTGAGCGCGACGTTGACGCGCGGCGGGATGCGCTTCATCCGTGAGATCACCAGATGCCCGCCGAAACGGGTCGCGTAGGTTACCAGCGCGCCGGCGAGGATGATCCAAACATTGGCGGGAATAGTCATGAAACCGCTGCTCATCCCATATCCTCCGGACCGTCGCTGGCTGGAACCGGATCGTCCTGCGGCTCTCTCTCGAGCGGCATCAGCACGGCCACGAGAATGCCGGCAATCGAGCCGAGCCCGACATGCCATGGCGAGCCGACGGTGAGATAGGCGATAATTGCGGCAACGCCGCTCGCCAGAACCACCGGCAACCAGTGCTGGCGCTTGCGGAAGCCGAGCAGCAGACCGAGAAAATAAATCGGCAACAGGAAGTCGATGCCGATCGCCTCCGGATTGCGGATCAGCCGCCCGAATTCGTAGCCGACCACCGTTCCGGCGATCCAGATGAAGTACATGAAGATGCCGTAGCCCGCGTACCAGGCGAAAGTGATCGGCGTCTTGCGCTCGATCCGGAGTTCGCTCGACGCATAGAGCGGATCGACGAGCAGGAAGAAGGCTAGAGCCTTCTGCAGGAAGGTGAACTCGGAGAGATGCCTGCCGATGGAGGCCGAGTAGAGGATATGGCGGAAATTGACCGCAAAGATCGAGAACACGATCAGCCAGGCCGCCACCCCGCCGCGGAACAATTCGATGCCGACCATCTGGCTCGCACCGCCGAAAATGGTGGCGCTCATCAAGGTGGCGTCGGCGAGCGAAAGCCCCTTGTCGAAAGCAAGGGTGCCGAACAACAGCCCGAAGGGCAGCGCGGACATGCTGGGAGGAATACTGTCCCGGATTCCTGCCCAGGCGGAGGAAGATGATGGCATGCGGAGAACTCCTGAGAGCCGACCGTTAGGTCAGCATTACTGACCTGTCAAATGAATGAACTTGATTGTTCCGTTCAGCCCTGCTGCACCATCGGAGCCGGGCGGACTGCCCTCGCCCGGGCCGAACGCGAGGATACAGATGCCGCCCGGATCCAGGCAGTTGCGGCTCATCCGGGGAAAACTCGCTTCGCTGTCACAAATACGGCCTGCTCCGGTTCCGGCGGACGGCATTCTGCCCTATACCCTCCCCGGAAACGGCGCGGCGGCCGTCCGGGATGACCCGAGATGACAATGTGAGGGATGAGCGATGCCGGAATCGCTGCGCAAACCGACACTCGACAAGGACCTCGACAAGCTCACGACGATGGAGCTTGCCGCCGAACGGGTGAGCCAGGGCGTCGTCGCGCCCGGCCTCGCCATCGTCTTCGTCGTCATCTGTGCGATCGTCGCAGGTGCGGTCGTCACCGGCCAGCCGGGTGCTTTCGTTATTGTCGCGGCTGCCGTGGTCGGCGCCTATATGGCGCTCAACATCGGCGCCAACGACGTGGCCAACAATGTCGGTCCCGCCGTGGGTGCCCGCGCGATGAAACTCGGAACGGCGCTCATCATCGCCGCCGTATTCGAAAGCGCCGGCGCGCTGATTGCCGGGGCCGATGTGATCGGCACGATCTCCAAGGGCATCATTTCGCCGGATGCGGTCAACACGCCGGAAGTATTCATCGCCGCGATGCTCGCCGCCCTCGTCTCCTCGGCGCTCTGGATTCACTTGGCCACCTGGCTGAAAGCGCCCGTCTCGACCACCCACTCGATCGTCGGCGGGGTGATGGGGGCCGGCATCGCCGCAGCCGGCCTGAGCGCCGTGCAATGGTCGACCATCGGCTCGATTGCCCTGAGCTGGGTGATCTCACCGCTTCTGGGCGGCGTGATTGCGGCGGCCTTCCTCGCCTTCATCAAGACGGCCATCATCTACCGCCAGGACAAGATTTCGGCTGCCGTTCGCTGGGTCCCGGTGCTGATTGCCGTGATGACCGGCGCATTTACCACCTATCTGGTCATCAAGGGGCTCAAGAGCCGGATCGACCTGAGCTTCTCGACGGCACTCATCATCGGGTTGATCGCCGCCGTTCTCTCCTGGGTCATTTCCCGGCCGCTCGTGCGCCGGCAGGCGAAGGGCCTGGAAAATCGCAACCAGTCGCTGCGCAAACTGTTTGCCATCCCGCTCGTCTTCTCCGCCGCCCTCCTCTCCTTTGCCCACGGCGCCAATGACGTGGCCAACGCCGTCGGCCCGCTGGCTGCCATCGTGCACACGGCCGAACTCGGTGAAGTGGCCGCCAAGGTTTCGATCCCGCTCTGGGTGATGGCCGTTGGCGCGTTCGGGATCTCGCTCGGGCTCGTGCTCTTCGGCCCGCGCCTGATCCAGCTCGTGGGCAACCAGATCACCAAGCTCAACCCGATGCGCGCCTTCTGCGTGGCGCTGTCGGCAGCGCTGACGGTGATTGCCGCATCGGCGCTCGGACTGCCCGTCAGCTCCACGCATATCGCGGTCGGCGCGGTCTTCGGCGTGGGCTTCTTCCGCGAATGGTACACCGCACGCTCGCAGCGACGGGCCGATTATGTGGCCATGCGTGGCGAGAAGAACGGCAATGGCACGTCCTCAAATCCCAAGCCCTCGAAGAACTCGGCCGATGATCAGCGCCGGCGCTTCCTGGTGCGGCGCGCGCACTTCCTGACGATCATTGCGGCCTGGCTGATTACCGTGCCCGCGGCCGCCATCCTGTCAGGCATCCTGTTCGCAATCTTCCGGGCCGTGTTCGCCTGATCCGCGTGACGGCCTCAGGCGCCCTCGCCGACCAGATCGAACCACGCATCCTCGGTGATCACCTCGATGCCGAGTTCCTCGGCCTTGGTGAGCTTCGAGCCCGCGCCGGGACCTGCCACGACCAGATCGGTCTTCTTCGAGACCGATCCTGCCGTTTTCGCGCCCAGCCGTTCAGCCATGGCCTTGGCCTCATCGCGGCTCATCCGTTCGAGCGAGCCGGTGAAGACGATGGTCTTGCCTGCGACAGGACTTGAGGAGGAGATTGCGGGGATTTCGGCCGCTTCCGGCGTAACCTCCTCGAGCAGATCGTCAATGACGCCGATATTGCGCGGCTCGTTGAAGAACTCGACGATGGCGCGCGCCACCACCTCACCGATACCATCGATATTGTTGAGGTCGTCCCACGCCTCGCCCGTACAGCCGTTGGCCGCCTTCATGGCTTTCTCAAGCTCATCATAGGTGCCGTAGGAACGAGCAAGCAGCTTGGCGGTGGTCTCGCCGACATGACGGATGCCGAGCGCATAGATGAAACGGTTGAGCGCGATCGTGCGGCGTGCGTCGATCGCATCGAACAGCTTGCGGACGCTGACCTTGCCGAAACCGTCGATATTCTCGAGCTTCGTCATCGACCCGGCCTGGCGCTTTTCCAGCGTGAAGATATCGGGCGCGGTGCGGATCCGCATCGTATCGTTCTCGGTCTCGAAGAAGAAATCGATCTGCTTGGAGCCCAGCCCCTCGATGTCATAGGCGTTGCGGGAGACGAAATGCTTGAGGTGTTCCTTGGCCTGCGCGGCGCAGACGAACCCGCCGGTGCAGCGGGTGACACTGTCGAGCTTGCCGGTCTTCTCGTTCTTCTCACGCACCGCATGGCTGCCACAGACAGGGCACTTGTCGGGGAACGCGTAGGGTTTGGCGTCCTTCGGCCGCTTTTCGAGAACCACATCCAGCACCTGCGGTATCACATCGCCCGCGCGCTGGACGACGACCGTGTCACCGATGCGGAAATCATGGTCCTCTTCGCGGATCGGCTCGCCACTATTACCGATACCCTTGATGTAATCGGCGTTGTGCAGCGTGGCGTTGGTGACGACCACGCCGCCGACGGTGACGGGCTTGAGCCGCGCGACCGGGGTCAACGCACCGGTGCGGCCGACCTGGATGTCGATATTCTCGATTTCGGTAAAGGCCTGCTCGGCGGGGAACTTGTGCGCCGTCGCCCAGCGTGGACTGCGCGAACGGAAGCCCAGCCGCGCCTGCAGGTCGAGCCGGTCGACCTTGTAGACGACACCGTCGATATCGTAGTCGAGTTCGCCGCGCTCAAGCCCGATCTCGTGATAATGGGCGAGCAGATCCTCGACCCGGGAGAGACGGCGCGTCAGCGGGTTGGTGGGAAAGCCCCATCGCGCGAAGGTTTCGATCATCCCCGACTGTGTGTCGGCGGGCATTTCCGAGATCTCGCCCCAGGCATAGGCGAAGAACTTGAGCTTGCGCTTTGCCGTGACCGTGGGATCGAGCTGGCGCAACGAGCCCGCGGCCGTGTTGCGCGGGTTCACGTAGGTCTGCTTGCCCTCTTCCTCCATGCGCGCGTTGAGCGCCAGAAAGTCGGGCTTGGCCATGTAGATCTCGCCGCGGATCTCGACGACCTCCGGCGCATCCTTCGGGAGCTCGTTAGGGATTTCGGAGATGGTGCGAACATTGGCGGTGACATTTTCCCCCGTGGTGCCGTCGCCGCGGGTGGCGGCGTTAACGAGCGTGCCGTTCTCGTAGCGGATCGAGATCGAGAGGCCGTCGATCTTCGGCTCGGCGGTAAAGGCAATCGATTCGTCCGGAATCTGCCCGAGGAAGCGATAGACCGAGCCGACGAAGCCCTGGACTTCCTCATCCGAAAAGACGTTGTCGAGCGAGAGCATTGGCCGCGAATGGGTGACCGGCGCGAAAGTCGGAAGCGGCGCCGCGCCCACGTTCTTCGACGGACTGTCCTCGCGCACGAGTTCGGGAAACCGGGCTTCGATGGCGAGGTTGCGCTGCTTGAGCGCGTCGTAGGCCGCGTCGGAAATCTTCGGCGCGTCCTTGCCGTGGTAGAGTTCGTCGTTGCGGGCGATTTCGCCCGCCAGCCGTTCGAGTTCGGTCTTCGCTTCGGCTTTCGTAAGCGCCTCGATCGGCTTGGGGTCGTCTGACATCAATGCTACTCCGGCGGAATCGCATCGTTCTAGCCGACGACCGCCGGATTAGGAAGCGGGCGGCGGCGCCCCGATGCCAGAAGCTGGCAGGATGAGGACGCCGCCGCCCGAGCGATTTCAGGCCGCTGCGGAAACCTGGTTCACCACCGCTTCGACCTCGGTGGTCGCATGGGCAATTGAGCTTTCGCGTTCTTCCGGGCTGATGGCGAGCTTTTCGGCGCGGACATACGTGACATCGGTGATGCCGACGAAGCCGAGAAGCGCGCGCAGATGTGGTTCCTGCGCGTCGAGCACCTGCAGCGGGCCTTCGCTGTAAAAGCCGCCGCGCGACAAGACGACAATGGCGCGCTTGCCTTTCAGCAGGCCTTCAGGGCCAGCCTCGGTGTAGCGGAAGGTGACGCCGGCGCGCAGCAGGTGATCGAACCAGGCCTTGAGCGTCGAGGGAATTCCGAAGTTGTACATCGGCGCGCCGAGAACGACGATGTCGGCGACCTGAACTTCGCCGATCAGTTCGTCCGAGAGCGACCGGGCGGCCTTCTGGGCGTCGGTTTCCGGCTCCGGCACGACATTGTCGGCGGTCAGGTGCGGAATTGGGTTTGCACCGACATCGCGGATGACGATGTTGGCATCCGGATGGCTGAGCTTCAGCTTCTCAACGGTGTTGTCGACGAGCGCCTTGGAAACCGAATGCGGGCCGAGAGCGCTGGAATTGACGACGAGAATGTTGGTCATTTGGGACGGTCCTTCACATGAATTCAAACTCGCCCTCTAAATGATGTTGCAATTTTCGGATCGGAATACCTATTTTTCGAACATAGCTGTTGCACGTCGAGGAACGCTGGATGGACGAGATCGAGGATATGACCACCTTTGTGGAGGTCGTGCGCGGGCTCTCGCTGAGCCGGGCCGCGGAATCGCTGCATATCTCCAAGTCCATGGTGAGCCGGCGCCTCACGCGCCTGGAGGAAGGCTTCGGCGCACGCCTGCTCGACCGTACCACCCGTGGTGTGCGCCCGACCGAGGCCGGCATCGAATTGCTGGAACGGGCCGAACGCATCCTCGACGAAATGCAGCAGGCGCGCGAAGCGGTGGCGGCCCATTCCGGCGCGGTGCTCGGCACACTGCGGGTGACGGTCCCCCAGTCGCTAGGCTCGCGGCGCATGGGCAACCTCTTCGCCGAGTTTGCCGCCGCCCATCCACAACTCGCGCTGGATGTGGATTTCGACGACCGGGTGAAAGACCTCATCGACAACAAGTATGACGCGGCCATCCGCATCGGGCAGATGCCTGATTCGAGCTTCATTATCCGCCAGTTGCTGCCGGTGAAGGTCATGTGTCTGGCAAGCCCCTCCTATCTCGCCGCACACGGCACGCCGCAGGAGCCACGCGACCTCTACGGGCACGAATGTCTGCGCTACCTGAATTCGCGCAGCGGCGAATGGGAGTTCCTCTCCAACGGACAGCCGGTCCGGATAAGACCGAAGGGACGCATGGCATCAAGCAATGGCGAGGCGCTTCTCGACTGGGCGATCCATGGCTACGGTGTCGTTCATGCGCCCAGTTTCCTGGCCGAGGAGGCACTGGCGGACGGAAGGCTGGTCCAGATCCTGGAAAACGATGCCGCCCCTGAACTTTCCATGTGCGTGATGCGCCCGCCGGGCGGATTCGTGCCGGCCAAGGTGCGCGCCCTCACGGATTTTCTGGTGGCCAATATGGGCGTCTGTCAGGTGGTGTTGCAGGGGGAAAAGGGCGCTGGAAGACGAAAGACCTGATTAAGGCCTGACGGCTAGAATGGTTCACAGCACAGTTGCCCTCACCTTTCAGGGACCAGATCGACCACCATGAAGGTTTCCGCCCCCTCCTTTGCCGCCACGTTGAAGCTCGTCGAGCGCGAAGCCGCACGCACTGCATCGGAGCAGGCGGACGGGACCGGGATTTCCGCCCAGGACTTCGTCCGCGCGGCAGCCGAAAGCCGCAAGGAATTCGCCCGCGAGCGCGTCAAGGCCTTGCGAGAGCAGATCACGACGCTGTCGCTGTTTGCGATGAAGCCCGCGGCTCTCGCGCAGCTTTCGAGCCAGATGGGCAAGGAACTCGAAGGCGCGGCCACCGATTTTGCGCGCTCTGTCCGCACACTGGGCGACGCTCGACGCGGCACGTCGCCGGGCACCCCCGCCGAAGCTTACCAGGATACGATGGAAACCGCCGCGCCGGCGCCTTACCGCCTGAGCGACTCCGATCGCGAGACCGCCGCGAGTTTCACGGCAGCCGCCCGCCAGATCGAGATGCTCACCGACAATGCGCTCGAGCGCACCCGCGACCGCTCCATCACCGAGCAAGCAAAAGCCGCGCGCGCCGACGCATTCGGCGTGATCGCATTGATGGACCGGCTCGAGGGCAAGGGCCTGCTCGAACCTCTCGTTCACTGACGGCGCGATCAGAGCCCGGCGATCGGCGAGCCCTTAACCCGGCTTGTGCAAGGCAAGAACGACGTCGCTTGACGACACCTCCCAGTTGAGGAGGCTCTCCCGCTCCTCTGCAACCAGACCGCAAAGCACCGGACGGGCGAGGAACGAACGCGCCCGCCCGAGAGCCCGGCCGATGTCGGACTTGCGAAGTTTCGCGGGACGGGCCGCGCCCCGGGGAAAGGGGAGAAACATGCTGACATAGAGCAGCGACACCGATTTCCCGGGCGGCAACTCGACGGGCGCCGCTGACACGATATTGCCTTCCTCGCAGTTCGCGCCTGCTTGCAGCAACTGCCCGGCATAGCCGTTATTGCCGAAAAAATGCAGCGAAAGCCCGCCATTCGCCCTAGGATAGTCATGCTCACCGTCAACAAGACAGAAAAGACGATCCTCGGCCAGCACACGAAACCCGGGCCACATTCTCCCTTCGAAGACGATATCCGCCGAGATATGTTCTTTCGTGTTGTTGGTAAAACTGTCGAAGAAGCAGATCGTGCCGGCACCAAGGGCGTCGACATCCCGTTGCTCCTCCTCCCGCCGAAGAACGGCTACCGTCGTGAAATCGCCGCCGCGTTCGGCCTGAAGCGGTGCCGCGACATCCTCGTCGAAGAAGTGTTCGGCCTTGTGCAACACCGCCGTTGACCCGTGACCGTTTCTGACAATCGACCTGCTGTAAGTCAGTCGGCTGAAATATCCGTCGATTTCTCTGGAAAAGAGGCTGTCCGGAATTCGCAACGCTGTTCTACACAAGATATGAAAACTCCAGCCCCCTTCTCTTCCCATATTGGCATGCACGCACAATCACTGACTGCATGAAAAAGTCGAAATACAATTCTCGAATCGCCCGCATAAGTTGAAATATTGCCGATATATTATGATGTGGTTCGGCAGGCAAAATTGATAACAAGATTATTTTAGCAATATATACGGCTCAGGCAATGTACGCCTTTATGTCGACAAGAATTAAGAGGCACTAACCAGAAAACAGAAAAATTGAATAAAACTATAGAATAAAATACTTATTTCTTACCGGCGGAAGCTGCGAGCCATTACGAAACGATGGCGTTGTAGCGAAAGGGGTCAGCCTTCTCCGGACAGCAAGCGCGCCGCCGCAGCGCGGGCCTCCTCGGTGACGGAGGCGCCGGCGAGCATGCGCGCGATTTCCTCGCGCCTGCCTGTCTCGTCCATCGTCTCGACACGGGTGAAAACAGCCTCCCCGCCCTCGCCCGCTCCCTTGGCGATGAGGAAATGGCGCGTGGCGCGGGCGGCAACCTGCGGCGCATGGGTGACGGACAACACCTGCACGGTTTCCGACAGTCGCTTGAGGCGCTTGCCGATCGCATCTGCCACCGCGCCGCCGACCCCGGTATCGATTTCGTCGAAGACGAGCGTCGGCGCCGAGCCGCGATCGGCGAGCGCGACCTTGAGCGCGAGGAGGAAACGCGAGAGCTCGCCACCGGAGGCAACCTTCATCATCGGCCCGGCGCGGGTGCCGGGGTTGGTGCGGACGTGAAACTCGACCTGGTCGGTGCCTGAGGCGGTGGCGCGTTCCGCATCGGTGGTCACCGCGACGATGAATTCGGCGCGCTCGAGCTTCAGCGCCGGCAGTTCGGCCATGACGGCGGCCTCGAGCGCCTGGGCGGTATTGTGCCGGCGCTCTGAAAGCGATCGGGCGGCGTGACGGTAAGCGGCTTCGCTTTCCTTGACCCGTTCCTCGAACTGGCGCAGGCGCTCCTCGCCGGCATCAAGGTCGGCGAGATCGGCAACCATGGCGGCAGCCAGTTCGGCGAGCCCGTCGACCTGCACACTGAACTTTCGGGCGGCCGCGCGAAGCGCGAAAAGGCGCTCTTCCGTGGTTTCGAGTTCGCGCGGATCGAAATCGGCCGCGCGCAAAGTGGCCTCGGCAGTTGATTGGGCGTCGGCAAGCGCGTTGAGCGCGCGGTCGAGCGCCGCGACGAGATCGCCCATCAGTTCGGGCGCGTCGGCCGCCTTTCGTTCGAGACGGCGCAATAGCGAGGAAATAACCGGCGTCGGCGAGGCCTGGCCGTTGAGGATTTCGTTGGCCTCGTTGATGTCGGTCGCGGTCTTCTCCGCCTTCATCATGGTGGCGCGGCGGTCGGCGAGCTCTTCTTCCTCCCCTTCGCGCGGAGAGAGCTTCTCCAGCTCGTCAACGGACGCGCGCAGATAATCGGCTTCCCGGGCGGCGGTCTCGACCTTCTCGCGCTGGTTCTTCAGCGCCCGCTCCGCCGCCCGCCAGGCGGCATGGAGAGTTTGCAGCTCACCGGCCGCGGCATCGAGCCCGCCGAAAGCGTCGAGCAGCGTCCGGTGCGCCTCGCCGTCGACGAGCGCGCGGTCGTCGTGCTGGCCGTGGATTTCGACGAGAAGACGTCCCGCCTCGCGCATTAGCGCGACCGAGGCCGGCTGGTCGTTGATGAAGACGCGGGTACGGCCGTCTGCGTTCTGCACGCGGCGGAAGACCACATCCCCCTCATCGTCGAGACCATTGTCGCGGATGATCTGCCGGACCGGATGGCCAAGCGGCACGTCAAAGGCTGCGGTGACCTGCCCCTTTTCGGCCCCGTGGCGCACGAGCGACCCGTCGCCGCGCCCACCGAGCGCCAGCGACAAGGAATCGAGCAGGATGGATTTGCCTGCGCCGGTTTCGCCGGTGAGCACGGAAAGGCCGGTGTCGAACTCGAGGTCGAGCCGTTCAATCAGAACGATATCGCGGATCGACAGTTGAACGAGCATGGAGAGCGGGCCTTTCTTCCGGCGCGTGCCGTCTGGTCAGGCTCCGATCAGCGACTTGCCGGCGCGCGAAATCCACGAACCCCGGTTTTCCCGCGGCTCCAGGCCGCCGGTCTGCAAGAGCTTGTAGGAATCGGCGTACCACTGACTATCCGGGAAGTTGTGCCCCAGAACCGCGGCCGCCGTCTGCGCCTCGCTGGTCAGGCCCATGGCGTAATAGGATTCCACGAGCCGCGCGAGCGCTTCCTCGACCTGGCGCGTGTTCGGATAGGTCTCGACCACGGAGCGGAACCGGTTGACCGCGGCGACATATTCCTTGCGCTCGAGATAGTAGCGGCCGATCTGCATTTCCTTGCCGGCGACCTGGTCACGGGCGGCGCGGATCTTGGCTTCGGCGTCCTCGACATATTCCGAATCGGGATAGCGGTCGACGACCTCTTGCATGGCCCGCATCGCGCGGACGGCCGGGCTCTGGTCGCGCGTAACTGACGGGATCTGCTTGAAATAGGCGAGACCTATAATGTACTGCGCATATGCCGCGTCCGGATCGTTCGGATAGAGATTGAGGAACCGCCGGGCGGCGTTGATCGCCTCCTGGTTCTCGCCCTTCCGGTAGTGGACGAAGGCATTCATCACCATCGCCTTGCGGGAATATTCCGAATAGGGATGCTGCTTGTCGATCGCCTCGAACTTGCGCGACGCCTCGGTGAGGTTGCCCGCCTCGATATTGGCCAGACCCTCGTTGTAGAGCTGGTCGGCCGGATCGATCGAAGCCGCATAGGCGGTGATGTCGATATCCGGGTCGGACTGGCATGCGCCAAGCGCCAATACCATGGTCGAAATGCCCGCGGCCAGCAGCGCTGTGCGCAGCACAGGTGTGCGACCGTTGCTTCCGGTACCTGCCATATCAGTTCCTTTCTGAGCCCCCGCACGCGCGATCGCCCCTCACGCGGGGGAATGCCGATCCGCGTTCTAGCCGCAAAAGCAGCGCTTCCGCAATCTCATGGAGCCCGTTTGCCGCAAATTTGTGGCGGGCACGAGGCAACAAAGCTCGGGAAATCCAGCGGATAGGAATGGCGGAACGGGCTTTAGATCAGCCAGGGCGCAAACGCCGGAGCGCTGACGGCGACGAGCTCGCCATGCCGGGTCGCGCTGCGGCGTGCCGGCTTCTCGACGATCTCGTAGGCACTTGAATCGGCCAGGAGAGCGCGAAGCGCCTGCGCGTTGAGCTTGTGACCGCCGCGATAGCTGCGGTAGCAGCCGATGAACTGGGCCCCGGCAAGCGCGAGGTCGCCCACCGCGTCGAGCGTCTTGTGACGCACGAACTCGTCGGTGTAGCGCAGGCCCTCGATATTGATGACGGTGTGGTCGTCGGCGATGACGACCGAATTTTCCAGCGACGAGCCGAGCGCGTGGCCCGAGGCCCAGAGCTGCTCGACGTCGCGCATGAAGCCGAAGGTCCGGGCGCGCGCCAGTTCCTTGCGGAAGTTCTCGGCGTTGATCTCGCCCTTCCAGCTCTGGCGGCCGATCAGCGGGGTGTTGAAATCGATGTCGATCTCGAAACGGGTGCCGTCATGCGGAATGAACTCGGCCCAGGAGCCGCCCATCTCCATCCGCACGGGCTTGATGACGCGGATGTAGCGGCGCTTTTCGGAAAGCGGGACGATGCCGGCGCTCTCGAAAGCTTCGATGAAAGGCATGGCCGAACCGTCCATGATCGGCACTTCACCGGCGTCGATATCAATGGAAACATTGTCGATGCCGAGGCCGGACAGAGCGGCCATCAGGTGTTCGACGGTGGCGATGGAACGGTCGGGAGCCTTGCCGAGAAGGGTGCAGAGATCGGTGGAGCCGACCTGCGAGGAGACGGCGCGGACAGACACGACGACTTCGCCGCCTTCATAACGGTTGAAGACGATGCCGGAATTCGCATCGGCGGGGTTGAAGGTGATCGAAACGCTGTCGCCGGAATGCACCCCCACGCCAGTCAAGCTTACCGACCGCGCGATGGTGGCCTGATAGCCGTTCACATCTATACCCATTAGGCTAACCAATTCCCGTAGCAGGCGGGCCACAACAGCCCGGTCCTTATCCCCATGTCTTTCCGGGAAACTCCGTCCTTTTATGGAAGCGTGTCTTTTCCCGGCCCCGTCGGCCCAAGAGCCGGATTGCAAGATAGGACGCCGCCTGTAACAATCCAAATCACGCTTTCTTTCGTTCTGTTACGATACACAACAGACAAGACATTAGAAAACGTATAGCGTTTACAAAGTGTTAACACGACGACCGGCGACAAGCCAGAGGCCGCCGCCGGTCGGATGTTACAAATCGTCCGCCGGGCGCTTCCGCCCCGACGAATCGCTGCCTATTTCACCTGCCGGCGAAGGAAAGCCGGGATCTCCAGCTGATCGTCCTCCGCCATGCTGCGCGACTGCGGAGCGGTCCGGCCCTGGTCGTCGAGCTGACCGCGGCGCGGTGCGTAGACGCTTGCCTCGGCCGACAGCGGGCGACGGGCCTGCGCGGCAGGCGCTGCCTGCGGCTGCTCGGCGGCATGATCGTCTTCCTCACGCTTTCCCAGAGAAGCCGAAAGACGCTTCAGAAGACCCATCGGACCACGCTCGTCATGCTCGGCGGCAGCGGCGTGGCGATGTTCCATCTCGGCCTGGACGACCGGAGGGAAATCCTCGACCTGCGGCATGCGAACCGGCTCGGGAGCGAGCTGCGGGGCCGCCGTGCGGGCTTCAGGTGCCGGAGCTACCACCGGACGCGGTGCGACCGGTTCGCGTTGAGCCATCGGCGCCGGTGCGGCGGGCTGCGGACGGGCCGGCTGCTCGGAGGCGAAGATCCGGCTCTGCGGACGGAAATCGTCGGCCTGAGCCTTCGGTGCGGCCGGAGCCTCGGCGACGCTCAGCTCACGCTCCAGTTCGCTTTCGGCGGCCCGGATGGTTTCGGCGACCGGGTCGTTGGCTGGCATCGCCGGCGGCACCGGAGCAGCCGGGGCGGCCATCTGCGACTGCGGCTGCGCCGGACGGACCGGAGCCTGCGGTGCGGCGGCAGCCGGACGCTGGGCCGGACGCTGCTGCATGGACGGACGCTGTTCGTCGGTGTTCGAGATCATCGCGCGGTCGATGCCGGTGGCGACGACGGAGACGCGGATGAGGCCCTCGAGTTCCTCGTCGAAGGTGGCGCCGAGGATGATGTTGGCGTCCGGATCCACTTCTTCGCGGATGCGGGTCGCGGCCTCGTCGACCTCGAAGAGGGTCATGTCGCGGCCGCCGGTGATCGAGATCAGCAGGCCCTGGGCGCCCTTCATCGTGGTCTCGTCGAGCAGCGGGTTGGCGATCGCTGCTTCCGCTGCGGCCATTGCGCGACCTTCGCCGGAAGCCTCTCCGGTGCCCATCATCGCGCGGCCCATCTCGCGCATCACCGAACGAACGTCGGCGAAGTCGAGGTTGATGAGGCCTTCCTTGACCATCAGGTCGGTGATGCAGGCGACGCCGGAGTAGAGCACCTGGTCGGCCATCGCGAAGGCGTCGGCGAAGGTGGTCTTGTCGTTGGCGATGCGGAACAGGTTCTGGTTCGGGATGACGATGAGCGTATCGACGTTCTTCTGCAGTTCGTCGATGCCGGCTTCCGCCAGGCGCATGCGGCGCGCACCCTCGAAGTGGAACGGCTTGGTGACAACACCGACCGTCAGGATGCCTTTGTCGCGCGCGGCGCCCGCGACGACCGGGGCAGCACCGGTGCCGGTGCCGCCGCCCATGCCGGCGGTGACGAAGCACATGTGGGTGCCGTTGAGGTGGTCGAGGATCTCGTCGATGCACTCCTCGGCGGCCGCGCGGCCGACTTCCGGCTGCGAGCCGGCGCCCAGGCCTTCGGTCACATTGGCGCCGAGCTGGATGAGGCGTTCGGCCTTTGTCATCGTCAGCGCCTGGGCATCGGTATTCGCCACGACGAATTCGACGCCCTGGAGACCGGCATTGATCATGTTGTTGACGGCGTTGCCGCCGCCGCCGCCGACACCGAAAACGGTGATGCGCGGCTTCAGTTCAGTAATATCTGGCTTCTGCAGCGTGATAGTCATGAGTTTCGTTCCTTCTCGCTATGGCCGTACCGCCTAGCCGGCCAATCTCTGGTGTTCGTTAAAAACTTTCCCTGAACCACTGGCCGACGCGTGCTAGGCGTCCGCCGCCCGACGACAGAA
>PAPH01000042.1 GCA_002709005.1 Hyphomicrobiales bacterium
ATGAAGGCCGGGAAGTCCTCGGCCACCGTGATCGTCTTGTCCAGACTGTCGATGAAGTTGCGCGAGGTCTGGAAGGTCGCATCCTCGGTGGCGATGCCGCGCACCAGTTCGACGAGCTTCATCACCGGCACCGGGTTCATGAAGTGAATGCCGATGAAGCGTTCGGCACGGTCGGTCGCCGCTGCCAGGCGGGTGATCGAAAGCGACGAGGTGTTGGTGGCGAGAAAGGCTTCCGGATTGAGGATCGGGCAGAGCTGCTGAAAGATCTTGCGCTTGACCGTCTCGTCCTCGGTGGCCGCCTCGATCACCATGTCCATGCCGGCGAGTGCCGACATGTCCTCGGCGAGCTTGATGCGCGACAGCGCCTGATCGCGCTCGGCGTCGGTCGCCTTGCCGGACGAGACCTGCCGGGCCAGGTTGCCGGAAATCGTTGCCTGCATGGTCTGCAGCCGTTCGGGGGAAACGTCGTGGACGTGCACGTCGTAACCGGCCATGGCGCAGACATGGGCGATCCCGCCGCCCATCTGGCCCGCACCCACGACACCCACGCTCTTGATCTGCACTACCATTGGACATCCGTTCCGCGTTCGGCAGGCCGGCGGCCCGCTCTGTCACGTCCCGGAAATTAAATGGCCGGGAGGAAATCGTCCAGCCCGGCCACGAGAAGTTTAGGTTTGCAACAATGCGTGCGTCACAGCGCCTTTTCGAGTTCCGGAAGGGCCTCGAACAGGTCGGCGACGAGGCCGTAGTCGGCAACCTGGAAGATCGGCGCGTCCTCGTCCTTGTTTATGGCGACAATCACCTTGGAATCCTTCATGCCGGCCAGGTGCTGGATGGCGCCGGAGATACCGCAGGAGATGTAGAGGTCGGGGGCGACGACCTTGCCGGTCTGGCCCACCTGCCAGTCATTGGGCGCGTAGCCCGCGTCAACGGCCGCGCGCGAGGCGCCGACGGCGGCGCCGAGCTTGTCGGCCACCGGCAGGATGACTTCCTGGAATTTTTCCGACGAGCCGAGCGCGCGGCCGCCAGAGATGATGATCTTCGCCGAGGTCAGTTCCGGACGGTCGCTCTCCGCGATTGCATCCTTGACGAAGGAGGAGACACCCGGATTGCCGGCGCCATCGATCGTTTCGACCGAGGCCGAGCCGCCCTGGCCGGCGGAGGCGAAGGAGGAGGTGCGGACCGTGATCACCTTCTTGGCGTCGGCCGATTTCACCGTCTGGATGGCGTTGCCCGCATAGATCGGACGCTTGAACGTGTCGGCAGAGACCACCTCCATGATGTCGGAGACCTGCATGACGTCGAGAAGGGCGGCCACGCGCGGCATGACGTTCTTGCCGGCGGTGGTGGCGGGAGCGAGCAGCACGTCATAATCGCCCGCAAGCTTGACGATCAGGTCGGCCACCGGCTCGGCCAGGCCATGGGCGTAATCGTCGCCGTCGGCATGCAGCACCTTGGTCACGCCGTCGAGCTTTGCGGCCGCTTCGGCCACCGCGCCCGCGCCCTTGCCCGCGACGAGCACATGGATATCGCCACCGATCTTCGATGCCGCGTCGACCGCCTTGGCGGTCTGGTCGGAGAGGGCCTCGTTGTCATGTTCCGCGAATACGAGAATGGTCATCTTCGTTCTCCTTGCTGGCCGCCCGGGAGCGTTTCGCTCGACCAGGGGCCGGATTGATGTTGAACCGTTCGGTGGCGCCTTACAGGACGCCGGCCTCGTTCTTCAGCTTGTCGACCAGTTCGGCCACGCTCTCGACCTTGACGCCGGACTTGCGGCCTTCCGGCTCCTCGGTCTTGACCACTTCGAGACGCGGGGTCACATCGACGCCGAAATCGGAAGCGGCCTTCTTGTCGAGCGGTTTCTTCTTGGCCTTCATGATGTTGGGCAGTGAGGCGTAGCGCGGCTCGTTGAGACGCAGGTCGGTGGTCACGATCGCCGGCAGCTTGACCGAGACAGTCTGCAGGCCGCCGTCCACTTCGCGCGTCACGTCGGCCTTGCCGTCGCCGAGTTCGACCTTGGAGGCAAATGTCGCCTGGCCCCAGCCGAGGAGCGCGCCCAGCATCTGGCCGGTCTGGTTGGAATCGTCGTCGATCGCCTGCTTGCCGAGGATGACGAGTTCGGGCTTCTCCTCCTCGACCACGGCCTTCAGGAGCTTGGCAACGGCGAGCGGCTCCACCGTGCCCTCGGCCTCGATCAGGATCGCCCGGTCGGCGCCCATGGCGAGTGCGGTGCGCAGCGTTTCCTCGGCCTTGGCCGGGCCGATCGAAACCGCAATCACTTCCTCGGCCTTGCCGGCTTCCTTGAGCCGCAGCGCTTCCTCGACGGCGATTTCGTCGAACGGATTCATCGACATCTTCACGTTCGCAAGCTCGACACCCGAACCATCCGGCTTCACCCGGATCTTCACGTTGTAGTCGACAACCCGCTTCACGGGGACAATGATTTTCATCGATGGCTCCTTGTGTCTTTTCGCAGCCGGGGCACTGGGCTCCGTCGCGGAAATGTTTCGGCGGAAAGGGATAGCGCATATCCCAGTGAATTCAACTCTGACCGGTCCACATCCGCCGTCTATTTGTCGATCTAGATGACGTTGACGTAAACGTCAATATCGGGCGTCTGAACCTTTACCGCCCCCAATGAACAGAATCCCCTGCGGAATTCTTGCCTGTTTGCGGCAGCGCTGGCGGCAAAGGCGGCGGGCCCTCCCGGTGGACTACTGCCTTGGGGCTTTCGATGGTGCGGTCGAACAGCGGCACGCCCCGGCGCTTGAGAACGACGACCAGCAGCGCGCCGGCGAGAATGCCACCCACATGGGTCGCCCACGACACCTGCCCGTCCGGGTCGGCGAAGACCATGTAGAACTGCATTCCGATCCACAGGACCAGTGGAATGAAGGCGGGCAGGGGCAGCGGAATGCGGCCGAGCACGAGGATCCAGACGCGGACGCGCGGGTGAAGCATCAGATAGGCGGCAACGACACCGGCCACTGCGCCCGAAGCGCCGATCAGTGGCGCGTCCGAGTCGGGCAGCGCCAGGCCATGCGCAAAGGCGCCGGCGGCGGCGCAGGCGAGGTAAAAGAGGATGAATTTCACATGCCCCAGCGCGTCCTCGACATTGTCGCCGAACACCCAGAGGAAGAGCATGTTGGAGATCAGGTGAAAAATGTCGGCGTGCAGGAAGGCATAGGTGACATAGGTCAGATCCTCGGGGATCACCGCATATTGCGGCGGCAGATCGCGCAGGTCATTGATTACCGAGGGAATGAAGCCGTAGCCGAGATCGGCCGCGCGGACGAGACCGACATCGGTGCTCGACAATGCGGTGACGATCCAGACGATCACATTGATGGCGATCAGCGTCCAGGTGACGTATTGCAGCTTGATGTGTTTCAAGCTGTTTCCGTCATGCAACGGCACGAACATGATGTATTTTCCCCCAAAGGCTGACATTCCCCGTCAGGGAGGATAGCGGTTCGCGCGCGGCTTGCAACGAGCGGGTTGAGCCCGATAGCCGATGTTAGCGGCTCTTGCCCGGGACCCAGAGAACCTCGGCGCGGCCCTTGTCGTTGGCCCAGCGGGCGGCGACGAAGAGAAAATCCGAAAGACGGTTGATGTAGCGCAGGGCGGCGGGCGTCACCGTTTCCTCCGCCGCCAGCGCCACGGCGAGCCGCTCGGCGCGGCGACAGACCGCGCGGGCCAGGTGCAGATTGGCCGAAAGCGGAGACCCTGCCGGAAGCACGAAGGATTTCAGCGGCTCAAGATCGCCATTGAGACGATCGATCTCGGCCTCGAGGCGTTCGACCTGGCTGTCGACGATCCGCAGCGGCTCCCATTCGGGCTTCGTTTCGGGCTCGGGCGTGGCGAGATCGGCACCGAGATCGAAGCAATCGTTCTGGATGCGCGAGAGCATCGCGTCGAGTTCGCTCTCGTCCGCGGCGTGAAGCCGGGCCATGCCGAGGACGGAGTTCACCTCGTCGATGGTGCCGAAGGCCTCGATCCGGAGGTCGTCCTTGCGCCGGCGTTCGCCGGTCACCAGTCCGGTGGTACCGTCGTCGCCGGTGCGGGTGTAGATCTTGTTGAGCTTGACCATCCCGGTTCCAGGCTCCTTCGCGTCGCGGGTTTCAGCCTCAGCGTCCGCCGCCGCTCAGCAACAGCGTCGCGACGATCAGCACGATGGCGATGAATTGCAGCAGCACGCGCATCTGCATGAGCTTGTTCGATGTGCTGCCGCTTCCTCCGCGCGACATGTGCACGATGCCGCGGATCAGCACGAAGGCCACCGAGACCATGGCGACGATCGCCAGAATATATGTGACTGTCGACATTGAATGTCCTTTCGATTTCTCCTGATGACATAGGCGCGGGCCGGCCGCAATCCAACCGCCCTGCGGCTTATTGTGACCGGATCAGCAGGCGGTAGAGCAGGCTCGGCGGGAGGAGCCGCTGGGCGAGAAGCCCGAGCTTCGCCTTGGTGGTGACGGGGTAGTGGGCGCGGGGCCGGCGCGCGGTCAAGGCGTGCCTCAATGCCTTGTAGACGATTTCCGGCCCGGCCTTGCGGGTTCTCGCCCCAGGCTCACCCTTCAGAATGGAAATGCGCTTGAGGTAGTCGGTGCCGTAGGGCGACT
The DNA here is from genome assembly GCA_002709005.1 of Hyphomicrobiales bacterium. Lineage (GTDB taxonomy): Bacteria > Pseudomonadota > Alphaproteobacteria > Rhizobiales > Rhizobiaceae > Pseudohoeflea. The sequence continues at coordinate 4,626 of PAPH01000042.1, forward strand.
TCTCCTGATCGACATTGGCGAGGAAGTGATGGAGCGCGTTGGTGGCGATGTTCGTCTCGATCGGGCCGGGCTCGATGAGGCTCACATGAATGCCCGAGCCCTCGAGTTCCATGCGCTGGGTGAGCGCCAGTCCCTCGAGCGCGTATTTCGACGCGTTGTAGGCGCCGCTCCAGCGTACCGGCACACGGCCGAGAATGGAGGCGCAATGGACGATCCGGCCGTGGCCCGCGGCTCGCATCACCGTCAGGGCATGGCGGGTGAGTTCGTGGTAGCCGAAGAAATTGACCTCGAACTGCCGGCGCAGCGCGTCGGTCGTCAGATCCTCGACGGCGCCCAGCTGGCTGATCGCGCCGTTGTTGTAGAGCGCGTCGCAGCGGCCGCCCGTGGCCGTCATCGCGCTGTCGAAGAAAGCCGCGATGCTGTCGCTATCGGCATAGTCGAGCGGAAAGGCCTCGATACCGGCCGCGCGCAGGGTGGCGATGTCGTCCGCCTTGCGGGCCGAGGCGATGACGCGCCAGCCGTCCTGCATGAGCCGGCGCGCGCAATGAGCGCCGATTCCGCTTGAGCAACCGGTGATGAGGACAACTTTCCGGTCCGTTTTATCGTACATATTAGGTGCCCCTTTCGTTTCGGGGGACGAATCCCATTTGGAATGTGGTACCTGATTTGAGGGGAGAACGCCCGGAAGATGAAAAAAAGCAAGCGCGTGCGGTCCGTCCTTTGGGACGCGATCTACCATTTCGACAAGGATGACGGCTGGGCGATGTCCAGCCATGTCGCCATGTCGGTGCTGCTCGCGCTGTTTCCCTTCGTCATCTTCGGTGCCGGTCTGGCAAGCTTTCTGGGCGCCAGTTCCTATGCCGAGACCGTCTCGCATCTGATCTTCGATACCTGGCCCGAGGCAATCGCCGCGCCGATATCGCGTGAGGTGGTCGAGGTTCTGACCGTCGATCGCGGCGGGCTTGTGACGATCTCGGTGCTGGCCGCGGCGATCTTCGCCGCCAACGGGGTGGAGGCGGTGCGGCTGTCGCTCAACCGGGCCTACCGGGTTACCGACACGCGGCCCTGGTATGTCACCCGGGCGCAGAGCATCGGCTTCGTCGTTCTCGCCGTCCTGACTATCGTGCTGGTGAGTTTCCTCGTTCTGTTGGGGCCGGTAATCGTGCGCTATGCGCGGGAATATTTTCCGCTTCTAGAAGAGGTCATCACCGCCTTCGACAACTGGCGCAACGCGGTGGCGATCCTTGTGCTCGTCGGCGGGCTGGTGATCTGCCACAAATGGCTTCCGGCGGGAAAGCGGCGGATCGTCGATATCCTGCCGGGCGTCACTCTGACGCTGATCGCCTGGATCGTCGGCGCGGTGGGTTTTGCCTGGTATCTCACCGAAATGGCCAACTACGTCGCCACCTATGCCGGGCTTGCCTCGATCGTCATCGCGCTTCTGTTTCTCTACATCGTCGCGGCGATCTTCATCTTCGGCGCCGAGATCAATGCCGCGCTGATGAAGGTCAAGGCGCGGGTGCGCGCCGAAAGAGAGGCCGCCGCCGCAAAGGCCGATGCGGTCAAGCTGCCGTAGAGCGCCTCAGCGGGCCTGTGCCGGATCGGCACATTCCGGGCGCCCCTTAACCGGCGCTTCAGCACGCTCGCCGGAAATCCCCGCATTTCGCCTCGAACGGCAGTATCTTCTTGCAGGTAAAAAATCGGAGATACGCGCGATGTATTCCGCCATGAGCCTGGAAATGTCGCTGGCCACCCTCGCGATCGCCGCGGCGGCCTCGTTCTTTGTCGGCAACGCCATGAACTCGCTGATGGGCGCCATGGGTTTCGGCGTCCTCGGCAACATGCTGATCCTGTTCTTCGGCTACATGGTCGGCCGTGGGCTGGTGACGAAGATCAGCTACCGCACGCTCCCGCCGGAATTCCACGTCCCCACCGCGATCGGCGTCGCCTTTCTGGCGCTGTTCTTCCTCGTAGTGGTCAAGCGGGTGATGCAAAAGGCCTGAGTTCTGTGCCGATGCCGGCCATGCGCGAGACCTCGCCGGCGTCGCGTCCCGCCGCGCGCAATGCGGAAAGCGCGGTATCGGCGTCGCTCTTGGACAGTTTGCGGCCCGCTTCGTCCACCACCAGCCGGTGATGACGGTAGACGGGCGCGCGGAGCCCCAGCAATTCCTGCAGCAGCCGATGAATGGCGGTCGCCTCGAACAGGTCCTGTCCGCGGATCACGTCGGTGATCTTCTGGTCGGCATCATCAAGCACCACGGAAAGATGATAGCTGGCCGGCGTATCGCGGCGGGCGAGAATCACGTCGCCCCACAGCGCGGGATGGGCGGGATGCGCGTGTCCCGGTCCGTCGTCCTCTCCCGCCTCCATCCAGCTCAGCGGCGCGCTCAGGCCGGCGAGTGCCCGTGCCGTGTCGAGCCGCCAGGCAAAGGGCGCGCCGGAGGCGATGCGCCCGGCGCGCTCGGCGGAGGGCATTTCCCGCTCGCTGCCGGGATAGAGCGGCGCGCCGTCCGGATCGCGCGGCCAGGGAGGGCCGGATGCTTCCTCCTCCGCCACCCGCACCCTGATCTCCGCCCGGCTCAGAAAGGCCGGATAGATCAGGCCGAGACGGTCCAGTTCCTTCAGTGCGTCGGCATAGGCATCGAAGCGTTCCGACTGCCGCCGCACCGGTTCGGGCCAGTCGAGACCCAGCCAATGGAGATCGTCATAGATCGCGGTTTCGAATTCAGGCCGGCTGCGTTCGCGGTCGATGTCCTCGATCCTGAGAAGAAACGTGCCGCCGCTTTTCTCCGCGAAGCGGGCATTCAATAGCGCGGAACGCGCATGTCCGAGATGCAGCAGCCCGTTGGGGCTCGGGGCAAAGCGGACTATGGGCGCGTCCCGCCCCGTTTCTGGCATTAGTGCGGTCATGGCCGCCTGTTTGGCATGTTTTCGGGTTGACGTCATCGCGCGCCGCGCCCGACATGAGACCGATGACGAGCGGGACGCACCTGATCGAGACGGAAGAGGATATCGCCGCGGGGCTTGAAGCGCTGGGGCTCGCCGATCCGCGCCTTCTCCCGGTGATCGCAGGCGCGGGGCCGGTGCCGCTCAGGCGCAAGCCGGCGGGTTTCGCGGCGCTTGCCGAGATCATCCTCTCGCAGATGGTCTCGAAGGCCAGTGCGGCGGCGCTGCAATCGAAGCTCGAGGCCCGGCTCGGCGCAATCACGCCCGAGGGGATTCTTTCGCTCGACGACGAAGGCGCGCGGGCGGCCGGCCTGTCTCGCGCCAAGACCGAAACACTCAGGCGGATCGCCGAATCACTCACCACCGGGTTGGCGGCCGGACAGCTCGATCTGCACGCGCTCTGTCGTCTGCCTGCCGGGGAGGCCATTGGTCTTCTGACCGCGATCAAGGGCGTGGGGCCGTGGACGGCGGAGGTCTATCTGCTCTTCTGCGCCGGTCATCCGGATGTCTTCCCTTCCGGCGACGTGGCGTTGCAAAGTGCCGCCGGGCATGCGCTGGGGCTCGAAAAGCGCCCTTCCGCAAGGCAATTGGCGTCAATCGCGGAACTCTGGTCGCCCTGGCGCGGGGTCGCCGCGAGGCTTCTCTGGGCGCACTACGCGACAACCATGAAGCGTGACGCCACGCCGCTTGGCGCCTGAAAGCGCGAATTCAAAAAGCTGTTCATGAACAGAAATTTGCCAGCTTCACAAGCGTGTCACACTGGGCCTAATATAAGTCCCCGTAAGGTAATGAATCGATCAGGAGTGAGACTTGACGATCCATGTATCTCCGCAGGCACTTCCTGCACTGGTGCTGAACGCGGATTACAGGCCCCTGAGTTACTACCCGCTGTCCCTGTGGTCGTGGCAGGACGCGGTGAAGGCGGTGTTTCTCGACAGGGTCAATATCGTGGCGGAGTACGAGCAGCAGGTCTCCTCGCCAAGCTTCTCGATGAAGATCCCGAGCGTCGTCTGCCTGAAAAGCTACGTGCGGCCCTCGCGCCATCCGGCGTTTACCCGCTTCAACGTCTTCCTGCGCGATCATTTCGAATGCCAGTATTGCGGCTCGGCCGAGGATCTGACCTTCGACCACGTGATCCCGCGCCGCTGCGGCGGACAGACGACCTGGGAAAACGTGGTGGCCGCCTGTTCGCCCTGCAATCTGAAAAAGGGCGGGCTGATGCCCGAACATGCCGGCATGCTGCCGCACCAGAAGCCGTTCCGCCCCACCGTGCAGGACCTGCACAATAACGGCCGGTCGTTCCCGCCCAACTATCTGCATGAGAGTTGGATGGACTATCTCTACTGGGACGTCGAACTGCAGCCCTGAACGGGCTTTTTTTGTGCGCGCTTTGTGATCTGGCGCGGTCCGCTCAGGCGCGCCAGGCCTGCTTGAAGGCGGCGCGGAAGGCGATTGCCGCCAGGATCACGCTCGCCACCACGTTCCAGCCTGCAAATGAGAGGCCGAGCACCCGGAGGGCGGCCGTGTCGCAGGCCGGGGGCTTCTTCGAATTGATGTCGCCCAGAAGGTCGCCGGCATTCGTCGTCACGCCGGGTGCGGAGGTGGCGCAGGTCGTCGGGCCGGCCCAGAAATGCCATTCCACGCCTGCGTGATAGATGCCCATCGCCATGCCCCAGGTCATCAGCAATCCGCCGACGAGCAGCAACCCGCGCACCACGATGCCCGGGGCTCCAAACCGTCCGACCACGGCCGCCACCAGCATCAGCGGCGCGCCGTAGTAGTAGGGCAGCCGCTCCTGAAGGCAGAGCGCGCAGGGGATGTAGCCGCCGATATGCTCGAAGCCGAGCGCCGCGCCGACGACGGCCGCCATGGCGACGGCGAGAAACAGGGCGGTGCCGATCTGGGGCCGGTCGACGGGTGCCTGGATGCGGGAGAAAACGGTCATGGTCACATCACGAATTTGATGGCGTAGAAGCCGCCGAGAAGAAGAATGATGAAGAGGACGAAGAGCAGGTTGAGATATTTCTCGATGAAGATGCGGATCGGCTCGCCGAAATGATAGAGCAGACCGGCGACGAGGAAGAAGCGAAAACCGCGGCCGATGACGCTGATGACGGCGAACAGCGCCAGGTTGAAACCCGTCGTGCCCGAGAAGATCGTCACCACCTTGTAGGGGAAGGGGGTGATGGCCGCGCCGAAGATGGCCCAGCCGCCCCAGGACGAGGTGTTGTACCAGGCGCTGAGTTGCTGGAACGACTCCGCCTTGCCGTAGAAGGCGAGGATCGGCTGGCCGACCGTCTCGAACAGGAACATGCCGATCGCGTAGCCAAGAAACGCCCCGAGCACCGAGCCTGCGGTGCAGATGAGCGCCAGCCGCAACCAGCTTTCGCGGCGCGCGAGCACCATCGGGATCAGAAGCACGTCCGGCGGGATCGGAAAGATCGAGCTTTCGATGAAGGAGACCCCGAACAGCGCCTTTTCCGCGTGGCGGGTCGCGGCGAGCGACATGGTCCAGTCATAGAGGCGGCGCAGCATGTCGGCTCCGGTCGGTTGAACAGTCCGAAGCGCTTTTAGAGGGGATCGGCCGGAGAGGGAAGCGTTTCGATTGTCGCGCGGTCAAACGCCATGTGGCCGCATCCTTCCCGCCGGAGGCTCAAAAAGGGTTTGACCCGGAAGCGCGCGTGAATATAGTCCCGCCGTTCCCGCGACCCTAGCGGGGCAAGCCCCTGTGGCGGAATTGGTAGACGCGCTCGACTCAAAATCGAGTTCCGCAAGGAGTGCTGGTTCGATCCCGGCCAGGGGCACCATTCCCGACCTCAATCAGATTCCGTTTGGCGCGCCAGCGAATGCTGAGTCGATTCGGGGCTTCCGCCAAAGATCGTCGCCTGAGGCGGGAGTGGGGCAGGGCGTTCCACCTCTATCTCGATATTCTCTTACCCTAGGCTCTCTTGACATTTCGTTCGCTAGCTTGCGATTATCGCTAGGTAGCAAACAAAACATTCAGGAGCGGCACTCATGGGCGAGCAACCGGGCGAAGAACAGACCATCGGAGCGTGGGTGAAGCGCTGTTACTTCGCCGGCCGCGCCGTTATGGACGCAACCTTGCGGCCGTACGATCTCGGTTCGACGCAATGGTACGTGCTCTGGCGTCTGGCCACCTTCGGTCCCACCGTTCAACGGGATCTCGGTCGCATGCTTGAACTCGAGCGAGCAACGCTGAGCGGCATCGTCGCCACACTCGTTCGCAAGGGACTGGTGCGCCAGAACGCGGACGGCGAAGATCAGCGCCAACGTGTTCTCTCACTCACCGATGCGGGCGATGCCCTGTGGCGCGAACTCCCCGATCTCACCTTCATTCATGACGCGGCTTTCGGCGACCTTGACGAGATTGAACTGGCCACGGCGCTTCGAGTGCTGAAGTCAGCCACCGATCAGCTGCAACAGCTTCTTCAAAGGATTAGACCATGACTATCTTGTTAACCGGAGCCACCGGCCTCGTTGGCGAGCGTCTCGTCCCCCGGCTGGCGCAGGCGGGCCTTTCCTGCCGTCTCCTGCTTCGCGCGGGCAGAAGCTGTCCCGAGGGAACAAATGCGGTGGAGGGCGACATACTCGATCCTTCGAGCCTGGAGGATGCGGTCCGCGATGTCACGGCGATCGTTCATCTGGCGGCGGTGTTCCGGACGCGCGACACCGAGCTGATATGGAAGACCAACCGCGAGGGAACCTCCAATCTGATCGCCGCGGTCAAGGCGCATGCGCCCGACGCGCGCTTCATCATGTCGAGCACCAGCCATGTGTACAGCGCTGACAATCCGCACCCCGGCAGCGAGGATGATCCCGTTGCACCGGAGCATGCCTACCCCGCAAGCAAGGTGGCTGCGGAAAACGCCTTGCGGGAGAGCGGGTTGAACTGGTCCGTCATCCGCTTCCCCTTCGTCTATGGGGATGGCGACGGGCATCTTGAATCCCTTCCCGATCATATCGGCCAATGGCATCCGGCCCAGCGCATGAGCACGATCCATCATCGCGATATCGCGATGGCGATCCAGTTGGCGCTTCAAGGTGCCTTCGACAGGCGGGTGATCAATGTTGCCGATGAAGCAGCGATGTCGGTCTATGAACTGGCCGGCCTGATGGGCTCGCAGATGGCTTCCAACTCGGTGCCACTGCCGAATCCGTGGTATCTGCATGTGGACGGTTCGCTGGCGCGCAGTCTCGGTTTTCGCCCCAGCGTGCGAACCGTCTATCAGGCCCGGGAGGAAGGGCTGTTGTAGGCGCAGGTTTCGCGCGGCGGCTCGTCGCTGCTCGTGAGCACCGCGGTGCTGGCCCTGACTTTCGCGTGTACGGCTCCTCTCGTTGGGACGTTCTTCCCTTACCTCCCTACATATTCCGCCAGTTCGTCGGGGGTTCCGTGCGGGAAGGCCTGTTTGAGGTGGTCGAGAAAGGCCGAGACGCGGGCGCTCAGCAGTCTCCGGGAGGGATAGAGCGTCCATAGCGCGATGTCCGGACCGTCGACGTCGCCCCATTGGGCGAGCCCACCTTCGGCGATGTCGCGGCTGACGAGCGAGAGCGGCAGCTTCGCCGCCCCGGCGCCTGACCGGACGGCATCCCGGATCATGATCATCGACGACAGGACGAGGACGGGTCGAACCGCGATGGTCTCGGGCGCTCCCTCAAGCCGGACCTGCCATGTCGTGCTGTCGCCTGTGTGGCGGATCACGGCCGGCGCCGGCAGTCCGGCGGCGGGGCGAGGGAAATCCGGGGGTGCGACCACGCCCAGCCGGTCGCGCAGAAAGATGCGTCCGACGAGGCTTTCGTCCGGATCCGGATTGACCCTTATGACGAGATCGAACCCCTCCTCGATCATGTCAACCGGACGGTCTTCCGTCGTAACCTCAAGACTCACCTCCGGGTAGGCGCGGGAGAACTCGCCGGCGATCTTCCCCATCGCCGTCTGCGAGAACAAGAGCGGGACGCTGATGCGCAACCGTCCGCGGGGACGTTCCCCGCCGGCGGCTATCGCCGCGACGGTTTCCTCCAGTTCCGTCAGCAGCCGTCCGGAGCGCTCGTAGAGCGCGCGCCCCTCCTCGGTCAGCCGGAGCGTCCGTCCGCCGCGTTCGAAGAGGCGGATGTCGAGGCTCGCCTCGAGTTCCGCCACCCGGCGCGAGAGGGTGGCCTTGGCGCGGCCCGTGGCGCGCGACGCTTTGCCGAACCCACCGTGGCGGGCGACCAGCGCGAAATCGGCGAGGGCAAGCAGGTCCATGTTGTTCCACCATCGAGACAATTTCGGCCAACTGAGCATTTTTCGTCGCGATTGTGGATCGCTTTTTCGCCCGAACCCTCAAGGCGTCCGCCGGAGAAATGTCGATCAACTGTTCCATCAGCAAGACGACATGTCCAAAAATACGATCTGCCGGACGCTTTTTGGGTCGCTCATATTCGTGTGGTCAACAACGCTCCGAAAGGGAGAAAACCAATGACCATCCTCGTAACAGGCGCAACCGGCCGCATCGGCCGCCATGTCGTCAATGAACTCCTCAAGCGCGGCGCCAAGGTCCGCGTCCTGACCCGCGATGCATCGAAGGCCGATTTCCCGGCCGAAGTGGAGGTCGCGCAAGGCGAATTCCTCGACCTCGACGCAATGCGCGCCGCACTGGACGGTGTGCGCACGCTCTTCCTGCTCAATGCGGTGAGCGGCGACGAATTCACCCAGGCCATCATCACCCTCAACCTCGCTCGCGAGGCGGGCGTCGGGCGGGTCGTTTATCAGTCGGTGTTCGACGCCGAGGGCGCGGTGAACGTGCCGCATTTCGCGGTCAAGTCCGGCGCCGAGCGCATGCTGGCGGCGATGGATTTCAGCGCCACGATCCTGCGTCCGAGCTACTTCATCGAGAACGACGTTATGATCAAGGATGTGATCTTCGATCATGGCGTCTACCCGATGCCGATCGGTTCAAAGGGGGTCGCGATGGTCGACGGCCGCGATATCGCCGAGGTGGCCGCGATCGAACTGATCCGGCGCGACAGGGCCGAGGGCAAGTTGCCGTTCGAGATCATCAACGTGGTCGGTCCCGATACGCTCACAGGTTCCCGCATCGCCGCGCTCTGGTCGGAGCTCCTCGGCCGTCCGGTCGCCTATGGCGGGGACGATCCGAGCGGCTTCGAGGCCAACATGGCGAACATCATGCCGCGATGGACGGCCTATGAGATGCGGCTGATGGCTGAGCGCTATGTCAGCGACGGCATGATTCCGGAAGCCGGCGACGTCGACCGGCTGATCAAGCTCCTCGGACGACCGCTCTATTCCTATCGGGATTTCGCCACCGAACTTGCCGCGGGGCAGAGCCGGCCGGCGTGAACAGAGATCAAAGTCCGGCGTTCGCGGCGGGTACGAAACATCGACGTCAGGGGCGGGAGCGATATTCCCGCCCTTTCGCTGTCCGCCTTTCGCTTTCCGGCCGCGTGCCGCCTCTTGTTGCCATGCGGCGGTGGGATACGGTATGGCCGTAGCCCGATGAAGCCTCGGGTGCCCTCGCCATCCGGGTTGGAGTGCCCCTCAGTTGCTGATCAATCCCGACACTACATTCGACGCGGCGCGGCGGGACTTCGCCTGGGATCTGCCGGCGGATTTCAATATCGGGCGGGCGGTGTCGGACGACTGGGCGGCACGGGAGCCGGACCGGGTCTGCCTGCAGCATTTCTCGCCCGACGGCGATCATCTGTCCCTGAGCTACGGCGAACTGGCGAAGCGCTCCAACGCGTTTGCGCGCGGGCTTGCCGCGCTGGGCGTGAAGCCCGGCGACCGGGTGGCGCTGATGCTGCCGCAGGGATTCTCGACCGTGATTGCCCATGTGGCGCTCTACAAGATGGGCGCGATCGCGGTGCCGCTGGCACTTCTCTTCGGGGTCGAGGCGCTCGGCCACCGGCTGAAGGCGTCGGGCGCGAAGGTGCTGGTCACCACCGAGACCGGCGCGGGCAAGGTGGCGCCGATCCGCGGCGATCTTCCGGAACTGGAAAAGCTGGTGATCGCGAATGGCGAGGCGGCCGGCCATACCCCGTTCAACGCGCTGGTCGATGGTTGCTCCGACGCACCGCTCGAGATCGTCGGCGGGCTCGAGGACCCGGCAATGATGATCTTCACCTCCGGCACCACCGGACCGCCCAAGGGCGCGCTCCATGCCCACCGGGTGCTGATCGGTCATATTCCCGGGGTGCAGACGCATCACGAGTTTCTGCCGCAGCCGGGCGACCGGCTGTGGACGCCGGCCGACTGGGCCTGGGCGGGCGGATTGCTCAACGTGCTGTTGCCCGGTCTCCTGCTCGGCGTGCCGGTGGTTTCCTCGCCGGCGCAGAAGTTCGATCCCGAACTCGCATTCCGCGTTCTCGACGAAATGGACGTGCGCAACGCCTTCATCCCGCCCACCGCGCTTCGCATCATGAAGACGGTCAAGGATCCGCGCGCCCGCTTCGCTCTCAAGCTCAGGACGGTGGGCTCGGGCGGCGAGTCGCTCGGTCGCGAGACCTACGATTGGGCCAAGCGCGAACTGGGACTCACCATCAACGAGTTCTACGGCCAGACCGAATGCAATCTCGTGCTCGCCTCCTGTCAGATCAAGGGTGTGACGAAGGGCGGGGCGATCGGCCAGACCGTCCCCGGCCACACGGTGGCGGTGATCGACGATCACGGCAATGCGGTCGCGCCGGGCGTGAGCGGGCAGATCGCTGTGAAACGGCCCGATCCGGTGATGTTTCTCGGCTACTGGCAGAACGAGACGGCGACGAAGGCCAAGTTCCTCGGGGACTGGCTGCTGACTGGCGACCAAGGGGTCTGCGATGCCGAGGGCTACGTCACCTTTTTCGGCCGTGACGACGATGTCATCACCTCGTCGGGCTACCGCATCGGCCCATCCGAGATCGAGGATTGCCTCGTCGGCCATCCGGGCGTGGCGCTCGCGGCCGCCGTCGGCAAGCCCGATCCGGTGCGCACGGAAATCGTCAAGGCCTATGTGGTGCCCGCGGAGGGCTATGAACCTGACGACGCACTGGCCGCCGAAATCCGGGACTGGGTGAAGACCCGGCTCTCGGCGCATGAATATCCACGCGAGATCGCCTTCGTCGACAGTCTGCCGCTGACCACGACCGGCAAGGTGATCCGTCGCGAATTGCGCGAAAGGGCGGTTGCCGAAACGTCCGGCAATATTCCCTCATAAGTATTATTGTGTAAATAAAAATATACTATAGATTGCATTGCCTCTCATGTTCGTTCTGCAACCTGGAGGCGATTATGTCTTATCTCGTAAAACTCGACATGTATTCCGGTCGTGAAAATCCGCACTGGGTTCTCACCGACGAGCAGGCGGGCGAGCTGCGGAGGCGCTCGCGGGACTTTCAGGAGAAGCTTGGCGGAGCTCCGTCGCCGCGAACGCTCGGTTACCGCGGCGTCGAAATCACGCCGATCGCGCGGCAGGAAGGGGGCGTGGAGCCTCTGATCGAATCGCGGGAAGCCGAACTCAACAACGGCTCGATCTATGTTTCGGGCGTTCCCGAACTCGAGGACTTCATCGTCTCGACCGGCAAGGACTTCATCGATCCCGAGGCGCTCGAACACATCCAGACTGTGTTTCGGACGCCGGAGATGCGGTTTCCGACGCTGAACGCCGGCACCGGCTGCCCGAAATGCGTGGCGGCAGATGCGCCTGCCTATGATCCGGCCTTCTGGAACACGCCGCAACGCCAGCCCAACAACAACTGCTACAACTACGCCAACAACCAGGCGACCAACACATTTGCCCAGCCGGGGCGGGCGACCGGGAAACCGATCACCGGGCTCAGCTGCGGCGGCGTCCAGCCTTCGGCGCAGAGCGACGGGCTCAAGCCCTCGGCCGATTTCTCGACGCCGCTGAAGGCCGGGGCCGGCTGGTACGTGGCGCTGGTGATCTGGCCCGGGCGGGACTATCACTGGTACCGGCAGGACGATGTCGGCTGCTGGTCGCACAAGCCGGGGCAGACGGCAGCCCGCAACACCGACAATTCGGGCAATCCGATCACCGACCCGAAGGCTTGCGACCGTGGTCCCTACACCGATTTCTGCACCTACATGGTCAGCGGAAAGTGGGTTACCATCAACTGAAGCCTCCCGGTGTCGGTTCGCCGGGGCAGGCGCAAAAGGATGGCGACATGCCCGCAACCCTAGTGATCGACGCGCTTTCGGGACTGCCGAACCCGCAATGGGTGCTGTCGGCGGAATTTGCCGGCCAGGTCTGCGAGTTTATCCGCATGCTGCCGCCGGCAGGCCCCTCCGGGGGTATGGCGCCGCCGGATCTCGGCTATCGCGGCCTCGTCCTGAGCCTGCCGGATTGCGCGGGACTGCCGGAGACCGTCCGGATCTTCGGCGGGCAGGTGGATGCGGGCGCGCACATTCTCGCCGATGACGGCCGCCATCTGGAGCGCGATCTGCTTTCCGCCTCCCGGCCCTATCTCGATCAGGGACTGGTCGACAGTTTGCTCAAAACCATTCCCGAGTAGCTACCCGCCGCCGCGGCGATGGGCGAGATCGCGGATCTTCTGCCGGATCAACCGCGCCATGTTGCGGGTGTTGCGGTAGATGTGGAGCTGGGTCGCCACCTGCCGCACCTCGCGGTCGGCCTGCGGCGTGAGGCCGATGATCAGCGTTCCCATCTCGCAGCGCTCGGTCCAGAACCGGCTCATGATCGGATGGTCGGGCACGGCGCAGGAATCGGTGCGCTGGATGTTGAAGTCATCGAGGTGCCACTCAGTCAGCCGGTCCATCAGAAGCTTGCCGGGTGAGAAGCGGGCATAGTCCTCGTTATAGGCCGTCTTCCAGGTATAGGCCTCACCGGAGGTCACGAAGACGATCATCGAGGCGATCGCCTCGCCGTCGAGCATCAGGGCGTGGATGCGCACCGCGTCGTTTTCGGCCAGACCGTTGATCGCCTCGCGCGCGAAGGCTGCGCGATAGCGGTCGGCCACCATCGCCGAGCGCTGCCGGCCCTTCCACCCCGAATCCTCGAGTGTCAGGAATTCCTCGAGATGATAGCGGACGTCCCTCGGCTGGCGGACGACGACATATTCGAGCTTGCCGATTTGTTCGAGCTTGCGCCATTGCCTGCGCATCTCGCGCCGGTGGTTTTTCGACAGCGCCTCGGCGAGATAGGCGTCGGCGTCGAGCGTGCTTTCGAGCATCGGCCGCTGGCTATGACCGGTTTCGGTCAGCGGCAGGTTGCGGGCGATGGCGACGGCGCGCAGCAGGCTGGTCGCCGGGCCCTGAAGCCGGACGTCGGGAAGCACCAGAACATTGGGAAGCCCAAGGCTTTTCGCCGAAAGTCCTTCGAGGAGGTTGTCGAAACTCTCGGCTGCGCCCTCTGCGTCGACAAGCGGCGTGCCAAGCGGACCGAAGGGATTGGCCCACACGCGTATGATGCTCGGTCCCACGGAAAAGCCCGGCTTCTCGACGGAGAAGGGGAAGAGCAGCCGGAGCCGCGAGCGGCTCTCGATCTCGTCGCGCATCAGAAGCAGGCGGATCTGCCTGTCCTCGAGCCGCGGCATCGCGGGAGCGAGAAAGCGGCCGGCGAAGAAGATGTTGGGTTCGAGCGCGCGGTTGGTGAGGAAGTCGAGTTCCTCCTGCAGCCCGTAGCCCGAGCGCGCGTTGTAGACGACGAGATTGCGGCCCTCGCGGCCGACCGGCAGCGCGAGCTCGGCTGCCGGCCTTTCGGCGTTGACGGCGGCGAATTCGCCGATCAGCGTGTTGGCCTGGCTGCCGACGTTTTCGTCCAGGATGGGATGCGATGCCATAGTGCGTCAGACCTCCGCCGCGGGCCGCAGCGAGGGCCTGCCCTTGTGGTCGGTTCCGGCGAACTGGGCGATGCCCAGCCGGCGCCGCACGGTGAGGTGAAGAAGAAGCGCCTCGCACGCCATCGCCGTGGCGGTGGCGATCGCCGCACCCTCGATGTTCATGACCGGAATGAGGACGATGTTGAGGACGATGTTGACGGCAAGCGCCAGCGCGTAGACGGCGGCGCAGACCTTCTGGTGTCCGGCCATCGACAGAAGCACCTCTGCGGGACCGACCATCGCCTTGGCGAGAATGCCGATGAAGAGGATCATCATGACCGTGCGTCCCTCGATATAGCCCGGGCCGAACAACGCGAGCAGCAGCGGTGCGGCGGCGATCACGCCGAGACCCACGACGAGCGACGGCCAGAACGACCATCGTGCCGTCTGGCTGGCGAAATAGCCGAGTTCCCCGGTGCGCCGGGTCGAAACCAGCGTCGAGAAACGCGGGGCTGCTGCGGCCTTGACGGCGAAATAGACGAAATGAACCAGCGCCATGATCTTGGCGGCGGCATAGTAGACCGCCACCCGCTCGGGTGGCAGGTAGAAGCCCACCACCATCACATCGGCATTGGTAAGCAGGAAGTAGAAGCCTTCGATCAGGAAGATCGGCAGGGCGACCAGCACCCAGTCCCGGAAGTGAAGGCGGATCGAGCCGCGCTCGAAGATATTGCCGAGCCTGCGCTTGACCAGCACGAACTGGCCGAGCGTGGTCAGGTAGGTGGCAATCAGCGCTCCGAGGAGAGCGAGCTGCGCATTTACCCCGCCGAACCAGAGGGCCGCGCATACCGCGGCGATCAGAATGAGGCTCGGGCGGATCAGATAGGTGGGGCTGAGCGCCAGCACCGGCCAGTTGTTGGCGCGCGAGGTGCCGTCGAGCACATCGCCGAGCGCGATCATGGGCAGGGCGAAGGCGCCGAGGATCAGCGGCGCGACGTAATACTCCTTAACCGTGTCGCCAAGCATGAGAATGGTGGCGATGCCGACCGCCGCGATCAGGCTCGCGGACAGCATGGAGAACACGCGCGCCGTCCAGGTCAGCCCGCGGATGTCCTCGGCCTGACCGCCGGCGCGGTATTGCGGCAGGAAACGGATGACGGCGGTGTGGAAGCCGAGGCAGGAGAGATTGCCGAGAATGACGGCCAGCACCCAGACGAAGACGAAGACACCGTACTCGAAATCGCCCATCAGACGGGCGAGAATCACCTGCGAGACAAAGGCGATCGCAGCACTTCCAACGCGGATGGCGAAGGCGATCAGCGCCATGCGCTGGGCGACGGCAAGATCGTCACCGCCGCGGGCAATCGCCGATAGCAGGTCGCGCAATTGCCTCAGGCGCGACAGGTGTCGCGCAGGCACCAGGCGTTCTGCGGCGTCGGTCGGCATCATGTCAGGCGGCGGCCTTCTCCCGTTCGTACGCCTTCTCTCTTGCCAGACTCTCGTTAAGAAACGGTTCGGGCCAAGGAATCGTCAACCGAAGAACGAAAAATGCCCGGGGCGGATGTCAATCCGGCGGCCGGGCATTTTCTCAATGATATCAGGTGGATGTCAGCAGGTGCCGTCAGACGAACGCGCCATGGCAGTGCTTGAACTTCTTGCCGGATCCGCAGGGGCAGGCCTCGTTGCGGCCAACCTTGCCCCAGGTCTGGGGGTCGTTTGGATCGCGATCCTCGGGCGCCACTTCCTCGGAGGCGAAGACCGTGGAGGGCTCGGCGAAATCATCCTCTCCGGTCGACGGATCCGAATGATGGCCGACCATCTGCGGTGCCTCGGGCTCGGGGGCGCTGGCGGCCTCCTGGACGATCTCGACGCGGCTGATCTGCGCCATCACCGTCTGGCGGAGATTGGCGAGAAGCGCCTGGAAGAGTTCGAAGGCCTCGGACTTGTATTCCTGCAGCGGATCACGCTGGGCGTAGCCGCGGAAACCGACGACCGAGCGAAGGTGGTCGAGATTGACCAGATGCTCGCGCCAGAGATGATCGAGCGTCTGGAGAACGACCGATTTCTCGACATAGCGCATGACTTCCGTGCCGAAGCGTTCTTCCTTCTCGGCGGCCTGATCGCGGGTGGCGGTGAGAATGCGCTCGCGCACCTCCTCCTCGGCGATTCCCTCCTCGGCGGCCCATTCCTCGATCGGCAGATCGAGGTTGAGGTAGGTCTGTACGCCCTTCTTCAGATCCTCGATGTTCCACTGTTCGGCATAGGCGCGTTCGGGAATGTTGAGTGCGACGAGACCGTCGACCACTTCCTCGCGCATGTCGTCGACGGTTTCCTTGATCGATTCGGCGTCCATCAGTTCGATGCGCTGTTCGAAGATGACCTTGCGCTGGTCGTTCATCACGTCGTCGAACTTGAGAAGGTTCTTGCGGATGTCGAAGTTGCGGCCCTCGACCTTCTTCTGCGCGCGTTCGAGCGCCTTGTTGATCCACGGGTGGACGATCGCCTCGCCTTCCTGGAGGCCGAGCTTGCGCAGCATTCCGTCCATGCGGTCGGAACCGAAGATGCGCATCAGGTCGTCCTGGAGCGAGAGATAGAATTTCGAACGGCCCGGGTCGCCCTGACGGCCGGAACGGCCGCGCAACTGGTTGTCGATGCGGCGGCTTTCGTGGCGTTCGGTGGCCAGAACGTAGAGTCCGCCGGCGGCGAGCGCCTCTTCCTTCAACTTGGCGATGTCGGCCTTGATGGCCTCTTCCTGCTTCTTGCGCTCGGGACCGTCTTCCATATCGCCCAGTTCGCGGGCGATGCGCATGTCGGCATTGCCGCCAAGCTGGATGTCGGTGCCGCGGCCGGCCATGTTGGTGGCGATCGTGACCGCGCCCGGCACGCCTGCCTGCGAGACGATATAGGCTTCCTGCTCGTGGTAGCGTGCGTTGAGCACCTGGAAGCCGTCGATGCCGGCCTGCTTGAGGAGTTCGGCGAGCTGCTCGGACTTCTCGATCGAGGTGGTGCCCACGAGGATCGGCTGGCTCTTCGCGCGCGCCGCCTTGATTTCCTCGACGATGGCGGCGAACTTTTCTTCCGTCGTCCGATAGACCTCGTCGTCCTCGTCGGCGCGGGCGATGGGACGGTTGGTCGGGACCTCGACCACGTCGAGCCCGTAGATGTTGCCGAATTCCTCGGCTTCCGTCGACGCCGTGCCGGTCATGCCGCCAAGCTTGTCGTACATGCGGAAGTAGTTCTGGAAGGTGATCGAGGCCAGCGTCTGGTTTTCCGGCTGGATCTGGACGTGTTCCTTGGCTTCGAGCGCCTGATGCTGGCCTTCCGAATAGCGGCGGCCCGGCATCATGCGGCCGGTGAACTCGTCGATGATGACGATCTCGCCGTTGCGGACGATGTAGTCCTTGTCGCGGGTGAACAGCCGGTGGGCCTTCAGCGCGTTGTTGATGTGGTGAACGATGGCCACGTTCTCGACGTCGTAGAGCGATTCGCCCTTGAGAAGATCGGCATCGCGCAGCAGGTTTTCGAGCTTCTCGGTGCCCACCTCCGTGAAGGTGGCCGAGCGCTGCTTCTCGTCGATCTCGTAATCCTCTTCCGAGAGCATCGGGATGAAGGCGTCGATGCGGGTATAGAGATCGGATCGGTCGTCGAGCGGGCCGGAAATGATGAGCGGCGTGCGCGCCTCGTCGATGAGGATCGAGTCCACTTCGTCGACGATGGCGAAGTAGTGGCCGCGCTGGACCATCTGGCCGCGCTCATACTTCATG
>PAPH01000043.1 GCA_002709005.1 Hyphomicrobiales bacterium
AACTCATCCAGGCCAAGCCGCAGTCCCGCCGCCAGCTTCTTGAAGAGGCAGCCGGCATTTCCGGACTGCACTCGCGCCGGCACGAGGCCGAGCTTCGCCTGCGCGCCGCAGAGACCAATCTCGAACGCCTCGATGACGTCACCTCGGAGCTTGAAAGCCAGATCGAGAGCCTCAAGCAGCAGGCCCGTCAGGCCAATCGCTTCCGCTCGCTTTCGTCCGATATCCGCCAGTTGGAAGCCACGCTCCTCCACATCCGCTGGAAGTCCGCCAAGGATCAGGAGGCGGAAGCCGAAAGCGCCCTCGCGCAGGCCACCGGGCTGGTCGCCGAAAAGGCGCAGGCGCAGATGGAGGCCGCCAAGGCCCAGGCGATTGCCGCCCACAAGCTGCCCGATCTGCGCGACGCCGAAGCCGCCGCGGCGGCCGCCCTGCAACGCCTGCAGATCGCCCGTACCCAGATCGAGGAGGAGGCGACCCGCGTCGCCCGCCGCAAGACCGAACTCGAGGAACGCATCCGCCAGCTCGAGGCCGATATCGAGCGCGAGAACGTGCTGATCGCCGACAATGCCGGGGTGCTGGCCCGGCTCTCGGAGGAGGAGAAGGAGCTCAAAGCCGCGCTCGAAGCCTCCGGCGACCGCTCGGTCGAGCTCAAATCCGCCTATGAGGGGGCAACCGCTCAGCTTTCCGACAGCGAGGCCGAGCTGGCGCGCGTGACCGGACAGCGCGCTGAGGCCGCCGCCGAGCGCAGCCAGCTCGAAAAGTCGATCCGGGAATTGTCGGAACGCAAGGCGCGGCTCGAAAGCCAGATCGCCCGCCAGGACGACGAACTGCCCGCGCTCGCCGAACGTATCGCCGGCCTGCCTGACCCCGCCGCCAAGCGCGCCGACGTCGAACGCGCCTCCGCCGCGCTGGCGGAAGCGGAGAAGAAGCTTGCCGAGATCGAAGCCGCGCTCGAAGCCGCCCGGTCCGCCGAGACGGAAGCCCGCGGCCCGGTCGCCGAAGCAAAGGCGCGGCTGAACGCAGCCGAGACCGAGGCGCGGACCATCGCCCGCATGCTCAATGCCGGTGCGGGCTCGGATCTGTTTCCCGCGGTGCTCGAGAAGATCAAGGTCGATCGCGGCTTCGAGACCGCGCTCGGCGCTGCGCTGGGCGACGATCTCGAACTGCCGACCGACAATTCCGCGCCGGCCTATTGGTCGCTCGCAAGCGGCGAGGGCGATCCGCTTCTACCGGCGATCGCAACCTCGCTTTCGACCCACGTCCGCGCGCCGGCGGAACTCGCCCGCCGTCTCGGCCAGATCGGCATCGTCAGCGATTTCGACACCGCGCTGTCGCTCAAGGCGCAGTTGAAGCCCGGCCAGCGGCTGGTGACGAAGGATGGCGCGGTGGTGCGCTGGGACGGCTATGTCGCCTCCGCCGACGCGCCGACGGCCGCGGCGATGCGGCTCGAACAGAAAAACCGTCTGGCCGAACTCGATGCCGAGGTGATCGAGGCGACCACGGGCCTGCGGCAGGCGGAAGAGGGGCTGAGGCAGGCCAGCGAAAAGCTCGCGGCACTTTCGGGTGACCAGCGCGACGCCCGCGAGGCGATCCGCGAGGCGACGTCCGCGCTCGGCCGCGCCCGTGATGAACTCGCCATTGCCGAGAAGGCGGCGGGCGAACTGTCGAACCGCCGCGAGGTGCTGACCGAATCCCGCGCGCAGGTCGGTGCGCAACTGGCTGAGGCGGCCGAAGCTCACGAGGCCGCGGAGCGCGCCATGGCCGATGCGCCCGATCTGTCCGACCTCGATCGCGCGCTCTCCGAAATCCAGGCGAAGGTGGCCGGCGATCGCGCCGGTCTCGCCGAGGCCCGCGCCGCGCATGAGGGGCTGGAGCGCGAGAACGCCGCTCGCCGCAACCGCCTGTCCGCCATCGCCAATGAGCGCCAGGGCTGGATCGACCGCGCCGCCAAGGCCGAAAGCCATCTCGCCTCGCTCGCCGAACGGCTCAACGGCACGCGTGAGGAAGCCGAAAAGATCGCCGACGCTCCGGACGAGATCGACCTGAAGCGTCGGCAATTGATGAGCGAACTGACGAAGGCCGAGGCCGGGCGCAAGGAAGCCGCCGACAAGCTCGCGGTCTCAGAGACCGCCTCGCGCGAGGCCGACAAGCTGGCCACCGAGGCGATCACCGCGCTGTCGCAGTCGCGCGAGGGCCGGGGGCGCGCCGAGGAGCGCCTGATGGCCGCACGCGAGCGCCGCGAGGAAGGCGAGGCCCGCATCCGCGAGGCACTCAACTGCGCGCCGCACGAGGCGATCCGCCAGTCCGGTCTCAAGCCCGACGAGGCGATCCCCGATGCCGCCGTCCTCGACCGCAACCTCGACCGGCTGAAGGTAGAGCGCGAGCGGCTGGGCGCGGTCAACCTGCGCGCCGACGAGGAGCAGGCCGAATTGTCCGAACGGCTCGAGACCATCGTCACCGAGCGCGAGGACATCATCGAGGCGATCCGCAAGCTGCGCGCGGGCATCCAGAGTCTCAACCGCGAGGGCCGCGAACGGCTGCTCGCTGCCTTCACGATCGTCAACGAGCAGTTCCAGCGACTCTTCACCCACCTCTTTGGAGGCGGCACGGCCGAGCTTCAGCTGATCGAGAGCGATGACCCGCTGGAAGCCGGACTCGAAATCCTCGCCCGTCCGCCGGGCAAGAAGCCGCAGACCATGACGCTGCTCTCGGGCGGCGAGCAGGCGCTCACCGCCATGGCGCTGATCTTCGCGGTGTTCCTGACCAACCCCGCGCCGATCTGCGTGCTCGACGAGGTCGACGCGCCGCTCGACGACCACAATGTCGAACGCTACTGCAACCTGATGGACGAGATGGCGCGGACCACCGAAACACGCTTCGTCATCATTACCCACAACCCCATCACCATGGCCCGCATGAACCGCCTCTTCGGCGTTACCATGGCCGAGCAGGGTGTCAGCCAGCTCGTCTCCGTCGACCTCGAAACCGCCGAGCAGCTGCGCGAGGCGAGTTAAAGCCTTTTGATTGCGTGATGTGTTTATCTAATATGATCGCAATCGCATTCCGAAAACTATCGAGGCTATTTCAATGCGAGATATATTAGATAGCGTTGAATCGGCTTGGCCTCTGATAAGTCAAGAGCCGTGGCTTTTTGTATTCTTGTCAGCGTCAATATTTCTTATCGGCTGGATTGCGGCTCGCGCATTTTACTCGCAAAAAATGGAAAGCTTATATGAGAGAATTAATATCCTCAACGAGCATATAAAACTTGCGGGGATTGTACATGCGAATAATTCCAAGGAAGAAGAGGACGTAATAACGCCGAAACGGCATTTTCTTTTAGGTCAATTGATTGAAGAATATGTATCAAATTCTTTTAGGTCAATTGATTGAAGAATATGTATCAAAAAATCGTGGCGATATTTCGGAAAAGGTTGAGATGTATTTAGAAGTGCCGCCTGCTGAATGGATCAATGAGAGATTAGAGCAGTTAGAACAGGACTGGCGAGTTCGCGCGGTGGATCACAACCGTGAATTTGAAATATTCGAACCAGCCCGATGGGGGTGATCAACTTCTAGGAAGTAGGCGCTTTTCCGGCGTTTGAACTAGCGTCCGCTGCCCTTACGTCTCGCTCCACACAGCCAGTTCGTTGCCGGCCGGGTCGGTGAAGTGGAAGCGCCGGCCGCCGGGGAAGGGGAAGATCTCCTTCACGATCGTGCCGCCGGCTTCTGTGACAGCGGCGAGCGTGGCCTCCAGATCCTCGGAATAGAGAACCGGCAGCGGCTTGCTCAGGTCGCTCTCCGGAGTGCCGTCGAACCCGCCGTCCAGGCCTTCCGAATAGGCCGAATAGCTTGGCCCGTAGTCGGTGAAGGCCCAGTCGAAGGCGCGAACGTAGAACGCCTTGAGGCTGTCGATCGAGCCCTTCGGCGCGGGCATTTCCAGATAGTCGAGCTTGCCGGTCTTGCGCATGACGGTCTCCCTGCTAGGTGAATAATGTTCCTGAAATGTTCTATTCTCGCCGGGGTCCGATGGCAAGTGGAGTTCGCCCCGCGACGCGCCGGCTGTGGATTACAGCCTCATCGCGGTCTCCTCCTTGGCGGTGCGGATCACCATCATGGTGAAGAAGCGCGCGACGTTGGTCTGGTCGCGGAACAGCCGGTCACACAGCGCGTCGTATTCCTCCATGTCGACGAGTCGCAGCATGAGGACGACGTCGGTTTCCCCTGTGACCGACCAGGCGCTCGAGACGGCATCCTCGGCGGTGGCGATATCGAGAAAGCGCCGCATGTGCTGCTCGCCGTGCAGCTTCAGTTCCACCGTCACCAGCGCCTTGATGCCGCGCCCGGCGCGCGCCGGGTTGAGGATGGCGACGATCCGGTCGATCACGCCGGTTGTCTTGAGCCGCTGCACGCGCCTGAGGCAGGTCGATGGCGACAGGCCCACCTCCTCGGCCATGTCGGCGTTGGTCCGCGAGGCGTCGCGCTGCATCAGGTTGAGGATTTTGCGGTCGATACGGTCCATTGGCACAGTCCAGAGGCAGGGGAGGAGAAATGCAATAATATTGCAAAAAGCTGCAATCTTTGACCACAAATTCGAAGCGTGACGGGTTAGGCAGGGAGCGCTAAGAGAAACCGCCACCGATCGGAGCCCGCCCGTGTCCCAACTCATTGCCATCTTACGCCGGACGCCCGAGGTCTTGCCGATCTACTGGATGCTCTTCCGCATCACCGTGCCGATCACCATTCTCGCCGAACTCGCCTCGCGCGTCGGGCTGATTGAATGGATGGCTCCCGCCTTCGCGCCGGTGATGAACCTCGTCGGCCTGCCGCCGGAACTGGGGCTCGCCTGGCTCACCGCGATGATCGTCGGCATGTGGGGCGCGGTGCCGCTTCTCTTCTCGCTCGTCGACATTTCCACGCTCAGCATCGCCGACGTCACCATCTTCTCGGTGCTGATGCTGTTTGCCCACGGCCTGCCGATCGAGCAGAAGATCATCCAGGAAGCCGGTCCCGGCATGACCGTGACCACCATCCTGCGCATCGCCGGCGCGCTCGCCTACGGCTTCATCCTCAACCAGATCTTCTCCGCCACCGGCTGGCTCTCCGCCCCCGTCGACCCGGTCTGGATTCCGCTTTCGGGCGCCACCACCTGGCCGGACTTCTTCTGGGGGCTCGGCGAGGCGATGGTGTGGATGTTCGTCATCCTCGTCGCCCTCTTCTGGGTGCTCGAGATCTTGAAACTGATCGGGCTCATGGACCTGATGATGCGCGCGCTTTCGCCGATGCTGCGCCTCGCCGGCATCAAGGGCGAGGCGGGCGAACTCACCGCCATCGGCCTCTTCCTCGGCATTTCCTACGGCGCCGGCTTTCTCGTCAAGGAGGCGCGCTCGGGCCGGGTCTCGCCGCGCCAGGTCTTTCTCTCCTGCGCCTTCATGGGCTTCGCCCACTCGGTGATCGAGGACACGCTGCTGGTCCTCGCCCTCGGCGCCGACATCTATTCGGTCCTCGTCGGCCGGGTGATCTTCGCCGTCGTCGCCACCGGCATCCTCGCGCTTCTCTTGCGGGGCGTCTCCGAGACCACCTTCATGGCCACCCTCTACCGCCAGAAGGCCTGATTTCCGCTTTCAATCGATATGAAGCCGCCCGCTGCCCGCTCGCGGCTTGCCCTTGCCCGCCCGCCGCGCCTAAGCCTTCCCTCGGACTTATTGTGCGGCGCAAGAACCGCGGGGTCCGGCCGGAAGGAAGGGGAAATGCGGAATGACGAAATGGGTTTATGTCTTCGGTGACGGCCGCGCGGAGGGTTCGGCGAAGGACAGTCACCTGCTCGGCGGCAAGGGCGCCAATCTTGCCGAGATGTGTTCGCTTGGCCTGCCGGTGCCGCCCGGGCTGACCATCACCACCGAGGCCTGCAACGCCTATTACACCGCCGGCAAGAGCTTTCCCGACGGCCTCGCCGACGCGGTCACCACCGCACTCGTCGAGGTGGGCCGGATGGCCGGGCGCGGCTTCGGCGATCCCGACCGCCCGCTGCTTCTCTCGGTGCGCTCGGGCGCCCGCGCCTCCATGCCCGGCATGATGGACACCGTGCTCAATCTCGGCCTCAATGACGGCAGCGTGCTCGCCATGGCGCGCGAGAGCGGCGACGAGCGTTTTGCCTGGGATTCCTACCGCCGCTTCATCCAGATGTATGCCGACGTCGTCATGGGGCTCGACCATGAAGTCTTCGAGGAAATCCTCGAGGATGAGAAGGCCCGATTCGGCCACGAACTCGACACCGACCTCACCGCCGCCGAATGGCAGGAGGTCATCGCCCGCTACAAGCAGACGATTTCCGACGAACTCGGCGAGGCCTTCCCGCAGGATCCGCACGAGCAGCTCTGGGGCGCCATTGGTGCGGTCTTCTCGAGCTGGATGAACGCGCGCGCCATCACCTATCGCCAGCTGCACGATATCCCCGCCGACTGGGGCACCGCCGTCAACGTCCAGGCGATGGTGTTCGGCAATTTCGGCAACACGTCGGCCACCGGCGTGGCCTTCACCCGCAATCCGTCGACCGGCGAGAACCGGCTCTACGGCGAGTTTCTGGTCAACGCGCAAGGGGAAGATGTCGTCGCCGGCATCCGCACCCCGCAGTCGATCACCGAGGCCGGCCGCATCGAGTCCGGCTCCGACAAGCCCTCGCTCGAAAAGACCATGCCCGAGGCCTATGCCGAGTTCGTCAAGATCACCGAGCGCCTCGAGACCCATTACCGCGACATGCAGGATCTCGAATTCACCATCGAGCGCGGCAAATTATGGATGCTGCAGACCCGCACGGGAAAGCGCACCGCGCGGGCGGCGATCCGCATCGCCGTGGAGATGGCAGAAGCCGGCATGATCACCCGCGAGGAAGCCGTGCGCCGCATCGAGCCCGGCTCGCTCGACCAGCTCCTCCACCCCACCATCGATCCGGCGGCCGACCGTCACGTCATCGGTTCGGGCCTGCCCGCCTCACCCGGCGCTGCCACCGGTGAGATCGTGTTCACCTCCGAGGACGCGGTGGAAGCCGCCCGCGCCGGCCGCAAGGTCATCCTCGTGCGCGTCGAGACGAGCCCGGAGGACATCCACGGCATGCACGCCGCCGAGGGCATCCTGACCGTGCGCGGCGGCATGACCTCCCACGCCGCCGTCGTCGCCCGCGGCATGGGCAAGCCCTGCGTCTCGGGCGCCGGCTCGCTCCGCATCGACATGCGCAACCGCACGCTGCTGGCCATGGGCGTCAAGCTGACGGCCGGCGATGTCATCACCATCGACGGCTCCTCGGGCCAGGTGCTCAAGGGTGCCGTGCCCATGCTGCAGCCCGAACTCTCGGGCGATTTCGGCCGGCTGATGGAATGGGCCGACAGCGCCCGCCGCATGACCGTGCGCACCAATGCCGAAACCCCGGCGGACGCCCGCGCCGCCCGCTCCTTCGGCGCCGAGGGCATCGGGCTCTGCCGCACCGAGCACATGTTCTTCGAGGATGGCCGCATCAACACCATGCGCGAGATGATTTTGGCCGACTCGGAAGAGGGCCGCCGCGCCGCGCTCGACAAGCTGTTGCCCATGCAGCGCTCGGATTTCGTCGAACTTTTCGAGATCATGCACGGCCTGCCGATCACCATCCGCCTGCTCGATCCGCCGCTGCACGAATTCCTGCCCAAGGGCACGGACGAGATCGCCGAGGTGGCCGAGACGCTGGGCATCGACGCCGAGGCGCTCGCCGCCCGCATCGACGAACTTCACGAGTTCAACCCCATGCTCGGCCATCGCGGCTGCCGGCTCGCCATCTCCTGGCCGGAGATCGCCGAAATGCAGACCCGCGCCATCTTCGAAGCGGCGATCGCGGCGGCCAAATCCACCGGCGCGCCGGTGGAGCTCGAGATCATGGTTCCGCTCGTCGGCCTGCGCACCGAGCTCGATTTCGTCAAGGCGCGCATCGATGCGGTGGCGGGCGAGGTGATGGCCGAGGCGGGCGAAACCATCGCCTATCTCGTCGGCACCATGATCGAACTGCCCCGCGCCGCCATCCAGGCGGGCTCCATCGCCGAGGCGGCCGAATTCTTCTCCTTCGGGACCAACGACCTGACCCAGACCACCTTCGGCATCTCCCGCGACGACGCCCAGTCCTTCCTGCAGACCTACCGCCAGAAGGGCATCATCGAGACCGACCCCTTCGTCACCATCGATACCGAGGGCGTCGGCGAACTCGTTCGCATCGCATCCGAAAAGGGCCGCGCGACGCGGCCGGGCATGAAGCTCGGCATCTGCGGCGAACACGGCGGCGACCCGGCCTCCATCCGCTTCTGCGAGAGCGTGGGGCTGGATTATGTGTCATGCTCGCCATTCCGCGTGCCGATCGCGCGGTTGGCTGCGGCGCAGGCTGTGAGGAAGGGGTGAGGGGCGGTCCACTCTCCCCCTTGTGGGGAAGATGTCTGCGCAGCAGACAGAGGGGGGTGAGGCGCGGTCAGCCACAGGCTGACGAAAAGCCAAAGATTTGGCTTTTCGATCGACGAACGCCCGGAGCCGTAGCGAAGGGCCGGGAGCGTTATTCGCTAACGCTCGATCCTCTACTATGCAATTTGTCCGAATAGGAAGTTTGCCTTGCATATGGGGCGCAACTTTTCAGAATTTTGAGGAAATTCTAATTTCAACTTAAAATCGTGCTGTTGGCTTGATATTTTATCACGCTGGAAAAAATGCGATTCTCGGGAGTGGGGTAGGTTGAGCAAAAATACGATAAAGCTGCAAGCTGGCGTAAATATTGGGCAAGCGTCCGCGGAGAATGATGACGAGTTCCTTTTTGACTCATTTGTCGAAAATCCAATTATGTCGTATTTTTCAAGAGGAGCTATCGAGAAGAATTTCATTTTGGGCAGAACTGGATCCGGAAAAACAGCAATACTAAGAATTATTCAAAGGAGTAATGCTGGATCGGTTGAGATAGATGTCTATGAACTCTCGATGACGTATATAGCTAATTCAGATATATTCGCATTTCTTAATAGCATTAATGCAGATCTATCTTTGTTTTTTCAATATCTCTGGCGGCATGTCCTTTTGAGTCGCTATATTCAGGAGAGGTTTAATGTAGATTCAGAGGGATCAGGTAATAATTTTATATCGGCTCTTAGGAATCGATTCATATCCGATAAAAAGAAGAATAGAGCTCTCAAGTATATCGAAGATTGGAGAGATAAGCTGTGGGTTGATACTGACGAAATTGTAAAGGAGGTCGCGCAGCGCACGGAAAGACAGCTTGAAGGGGAGATGGGGGGCGAGTTTTCTAAGTTCCGAGTGAGAGGCGGGTTGGGCTATAAAGTGTCGAGTGAAAAGCGGGCAGAGCTCCAGCGGAGAGTGAAAAATATTATAAACCCCGAACAGTTACAGGATACTTCTAAAGTGTTGGCTGCTCTAAAAGAGTATGAGGGCGGTTCAAAGTATAATGATGTGCATATTCTAATAGATAAGATTGATGAAAATTGGGTAGATGAATCTGTACGGTTTCAGGTGATACGCGGTCTAATCGAGGCCGTCCGAGTTTTTAGAGGGGTTAAGAACTGTCATATCGCGGTAGCCCTTCGTACCGACGTTTACGAGCGAGTTGTACAAGAAACTGCAGATATAGGCTTTCAGCGTGATAAATATGAAGATTATTTTTCTAGAATAAAATGGCAAAAAAAGGAGCTCAAGGCAATTGTAAACAAAAGAATAAACTCTCTTTTTAGGAGAAGATATACAAAAGATAATGTTTTTATTGAGGATGTATTTACAAATAACGTAGGTCAGTTGGAGCCATTTGATTATATGCTACAAAGGACGCTATACAGGCCGCGAGATATCATTGATTTCGTGAATATATGTTTAGCACGTTCCGTGGGGCAGGGTACGGTTACCGCTCGAGACGTTCGGGAAGCGGAGGGAGAGTATTCGGCTCGACGAAGGGATGCGCTGTTGGCAGAGTGGAAGGCTGCATTACCTTCCCTCGGAATTCTCCTAAAGTTGCTTGTTGGTCGAAGGTCGCGCTTTCAGGTGGGAGAATTAAGAGATGCAATTGGGGGAGATAAATTTTTACTTGAAATAATGTCGCTTGAGGACAGCGGATACGATCCAGTACATCAGGCAATTCAAGAGTATATGAATGAAAAATCAGCAATTGGAATTGATCATATTATAAAGATTGTGGTTTCCGAATTATATAGGGTGGGTGCTGTTGGCGTTAAGAATCAGGCCTCTGAAAGGCATTACTACTCGCATCTGGACGCGCCGATAATGTCGCCTAGTCTAATAGGAGAGAGTAGTCGGGTCCATGTGCACGAAATGCTTCATCGCGCGCTGGAGATTTCTTTAAACTAATTTCCACCATCTACTCCGTCATCGGACATGCCTTAAACGTCTTGGCGCGGGCGAGGGGGCGTTAGTCGTGGGGAAAGCATTCTCGCTCTTCGTCATTCTCGGGCTTGACCCGAGAATCCATTCCGTGATTCCGGCGGAAGGGTGTGGATGCTCGGGTCAAGCCCGAGCATGACGAGCACGGGGACCTTCATCCCCCCCCTCATGGGATACAGCTCCCTCTCGGACTCCTCCCACTGCGCTCACCACAATTCGTGATACAAGTCGCGCCAGTCCGGGTTCATCTGCTCGATCAACTCGATTTCCATTTTCGGTACCAGCGCTTGAGGGACGTCTCCCGCTGGATCGCATCCCGAATGTCGAAATGCTCTTCGTACCACACCAGTCGGGAGCAGCCGTATTTCGATGAAAAGCCCGGTGTCAGTCCTTCGCGATGCTCGTAGGCCCGGCGCGCGAGGTCGGACGTCACGCCGATATAGAGTGTGCCGTTCTTGTGGTTGGTGACGATGTAGACATATCCCGTCATACGGGAAGTGTGTCGGGGCATGGATGCTCGGGTCAAGCCCGAGCATGACGAAAATCGGGGGAAGCTATTCCACCCTACGGAGTCCCTGCATGCCGCCTTCTTCCATCCCTCATGTTTTGCCATTTCTGACCGTAAAAGATCCACCACCGCTGACCCCATTCGCCACTCCCGGTTCTTCCGCATCGGACACGCCGGAAACGTCCCGGCGCGGGCGGGGAGGTGTCCGCGAGTCGCCCAAAACCCTCTCCGTCGTCATTCTCGGGCTTGACCCGAGAATCCAATCTGCGATCCAGGCGAGACGGTATGGATGCCCGGGGCGACGGCCGGACCATGCGGCCGAGAACCCGGGAGGCGATGGAAGGCGGGTATCCGCGTCTGGGAGAGACTTCGGCCGCTTAATCCGATCCCGTCAATCGGCCAGCTCGCGGGTTTCGCGCGGGTGTCGAGGCGGCCATGGCCTGACGGGGCATGAAACCGGGCCCCGAGCCATCTCGGGCGCGCGCCCGGCGCGAGCCATAGTGTTTATTCCTAGAGAGGCATCGCGCCAGCGCGGCCTTTCCGAAGTCAAGCGAAGCGCCGCCGTCGCCCCGGAATTCATTCCGTTCCGCCGGCATCACGGTATGGATGCCCGGATCAAGTCCGGGCATGACGAGGGGAGGGACTTGTCGGACTAAGTCGACGAGGAAGGCGTAGAGCGCGGCAACTTCCCACTCTCCCCCATTGTGGTGGGGTCCGAAGGACGGGCGAGACCCGTGGCTCGCCCTTATCGTCACCAACGGTGACAGAGGGGGTAATGCGCCACCGTCCGAGTTAGCGGAGGGGCACCCCCTCTGTCCGACAAGTCGGACATCTCCCCCACAAGGGGGGAGAGGGGAGACCGGCGGCACGCGCGCCGCAAAGGCGGAGAAGGGAGCGCGGACGGCCGTCCAGCGGAAAGCCGCCAGAGGAAACATCCGCGCCGCCGCATGATCCGTGCTAGGGAACCCTCGTCCGCCTCACGAATTGTAGGCGTGAAACGGTCGGCAGCTCCGCCGGCGATCAGCGGGAATTCCCATGAAGCTCTTTTCCTGCCCGGCCTGCGGCCAGGCGGTCCATTTCGAAAACGTCACCTGCGTGCGCTGCGGCCGCGCCACCGGCTACGATCCGGCCACCGACGCCATGGTGGCGCTGGAAAAATCCGGCGATGTCTGGGAGCCGGCCGGCACCTATACCGAGGCGAGCGGCGAAACCGTCGCCCCGGCGCTGCGCTATTGCGACAATTACCGCTTCGGCGTCTGCAACTGGCTGGTGCCCGCCGAACAGGCCGCTCTCGGCGGCGAGCATGTCTTCTGTCTCGCCTGCCGCCACAACGTCACCGTCCCCAACCCCGACAAGGGCGACAATCTGCGCCTCTGGCAGGCGATGGAGATCGCCAAGCGGCGGCTGTTCTACACGCTCCTGCATCTCCGCCTGCCGCTCGTCACCCGCGACGAGGACGCCGAGGGGCTTGGCTTCGATTTCCTCGCCGATCCGGATCATCCGAAGAAGAAGAAGGTGATGACCGGCCATGACGAGGGGCTGATCACAATCGCGCTCGCCGAAGCCGACGACGCCGAGCGCACCCGCCGGCGCACCCAGCTCGGCGAGCCCTACCGCACGCTGCTCGGCCATTTCCGCCACGAGGTCGGCCACTGGTACTGGGACCGCATCGTCCGCGACGGGCCGGAAGGCACGCTCGCCGCCTGCCGCGCCGTCTTCGGCGACGACGAGGCCGATTACGGCGAAGCGCTGAAGAACCATTATTCCAAGGGCCCGCAGCCCGGCTGGCAGGACAATTATGTCTCCTTCTATGCCGGCTCGCATGCCTGGGAGGATTTCGCAGAGACCTGGGCGCACTATCTCCACATCATCGACACGCTGGAGACCGGCCATTCCTGGGGCGTCACCGTCGCCCCGCGCATCGACGAGCCGGAGCAGCTCACCACCGCGATCGAGTTCGACCCCTATGCCGAGGATGTCGACATCCGCACCATTGCGGATGCCTGGTTCGTGCTCTCGGCCTCGCTCAATTCCTTCAACCGCTCCATGGGCCACGACGATCTCTACCCCTTCGTGCTCTCGCCGTCGGTCATCGAGAAACTGGGCTTCATCCACGATCTGGTGCGCGGACGCGCGGGAAACAGGCAGCCGACGCAACTCTGATCCGCGTTTGCAGGTCCGCGCAGAATAATTTTCTCTTTCCGCCCGCCGGCCGGTAAGCGGCGACCACGCGGGGCGTCCGGGAAATGGCTATTCTCGGCGCAACTCATCCGGAGACCGATCCCATGGACCTCGTTCCCTTCTTTGACAGCTATGGCGAAGCAGGCACCGCGCTTCTGGGCGGAGCCGTGCTTGGCGCGATCTTCGGCTTCTTTGCCCAGCGCACCGCCTTCTGCACCCGCTCGGCCGTGCTCGATTTCACCCGCCGCGCCGGCCTGACCGCGTTTGCCACCTGGCTTGCCGGTTTCGCCGTCGCCATTCTGGGCGTCCAGCTTCTCATCTGGTCGGGCCGCGTCGATGTAGCCGAGACCCGCTTCTTCTCGACCGCGCAGAGCCTGTCGGGCGCGCTGATCGGCGGCCTCGTCTTCGGTATCGGCATGGTGCTGGCCCGCGGTTGCGTTTCGCGCCTTCTGGTGCTTGGCGCCTCGGGCAATCTGCGCGCGCTGTTCTCGATCCTCGTCGTCGCCGCCACCGGCTATGCCACCTATACCGGCCTTCTGGTGCCGCTGCGTGATGCCGTGGGTGGTCTGATGAGCACGCAGGCCACCGGCGGCAACGACATTCTCGCCCTGATAGGTCAGCCGCAGGTCGCGGGTGTGGTCATCGGGACGATCCTGTTCGCCGCTTCGCTGGCCGTGGCCTTCCGCGCAAAGATCTCGGCGCTGCGCTATGTCGGCGGCGCGCTCGTCGGCGCCACCATCGTCGGCGGCTGGTACTTCACCTACGAGATGTCGATCCAGGTCTTCGAGCCGGTGCAGGCCGAAAGCCTCTCCTTCATCCGTCCGCTGGCGACGACCGTCGTCTACGCCACCGAATCCGATGCGCTCTTCGGTTTCGACCAGGGCATCCTGGCGGGCATTCTCGTCGGCGCCTTCGTTGCCGCGATTGCCTTCCGGCAGTTCCGCATTGCCACCTTCTCCGAGCCGGGCACGCCCTCCGTGCTGCGTTACACGGTCGGCTCGGTCCTGATGGGGTTTGGCGGCATTCTGGCGGTCGGCTGCACCATCGGGGCCGGCTTCACCGGCGGCTCGGTGCTGGCGCTGTCCTCGGTGATAGGCCTCGCCTCGATGATCGCCGGCGCCGCGGTCACCGACCTCGTGCTCCAGCAGGTCGAAAACGGCCGCTTCGCCACGGCGCGTCTGCAGCCGGGCGAATAAGGCTCGTCACATACATCATTCGGGAAATTTAGGGCCCGGCTCTCGTCTCAGAGCCGGGTCAACACGTTGACGAAGGCGCGGGCGAAATCCGTGAGCCCTTTCGTGTCCTCGTCCGGCTCGGCGACCGTGATCGTCCGGCCGTCCTCGGCGAGCTTGACCAGCAGGAAAATGTCGTCGCGGCCCTCGGCCTTCATCCGCAGCATGGCAATCCGCTGGCAGTCGAGGGCCAGGCCAGAAGCGGGGAGCTCGAAGAGGTATTCGGCCTCGAGATCGCGCGCGGCGGTCTGTACCGTGGCCACGAACCCGGCGCGGCCGAGCATCGTGTCGTCGAGCGTCATCGCCCTTTCGACGGCGTCGAGGGAGGGGGAGGCGGATTTCAGGGAAGACGCGGCGGGGCGAGTGGGTGGGGTTGCGGCTTGCGCGCTCTCTTGCATGGTTGCATCCTCTCAAATGCCCCCGTGACGTTATCCCGTTCCCTTGCAAATCGTTCACTTCAAGCATGGCCGAAGTGTGGCGCTTGCCGTTAAGCGTTCCGCGCGATATGGCTCGGTGCCCGTCCGTTTCCAGCAGGCTTCGTTCCTCCATGCCCTACCGTCCCGAACGTTCCGTCTCGATCGCCGCCATCTGGGCGCGCCGGCTGGGCCTGTTCGCGCTGGCGCTGGCGCTGACGGCCTTTCTGCTTCAGCGGATGGAGATTCTGGCGCTCGCCAATGCGATAGCCGTCATCCTGCTCGCCGTCGTGCTGGCGATCATTGCCGCGGCGCTCGCGCTCATCGGCTTCACCATGCTCTGGCTCGTCGGCGCGAAAGGCGGCCGCGCCTCGTTCTGGGGGCTGGTGATGGCGCTGGTGGTGCTTGCTCCGATAGCCGTCGGCGCAGTGCGCTATGTGACCCTGCCGGCCATCCACGACATTTCCACCGATTCCATCAACCCGCCCGAATGGCTTGCAGCCCCGCCGATCGAGCCGTCATGGCTGCCGCGCGATGCAACCATGGATGCCGAGGCCCGCGCCGCCCAGTTCAAGGCCTATCCGCGTCTCACCGGCCGGCGCTACGGCGGCGCGATCGACCGTGTGCTCGAGGCGATCTCCGCGCTGACGCAGGATCGAAAGTGGCTGCTGGTGGATACCGACGGGGCCGATTTCCTCATCCCCGATCAGGAACCGCCCGGAACCGAGACCGCGCAGTCGGCCGGCGAGGGGACGATCCCCATCCCCGAGCCCCGTCCGGAAACGGGCGCTGGGGTGGCCCGGGTGTCCGCGCCGGTCGTCCGCCTGCAATTCACCCACCGCAGCTTGATCCTCGGTCTGCGCCAGGACATCCTCATCCGGCTGGTCGAGGAGGAGGAAACGACATTCGTCGATATCCGCGCAGCCACCAGAACGGGCCAGCACGATCTGGGGCTCAACGCCAGGCTGGTGCAGAATTTTCTCCGCGATCTCGACGTGGCCCTGCTCGGCATCGCCGGCGGTTAGCATTCAGCCGCGCTCGTAGATTCCCTTCAGGGCCGGCGGTCCGTCGGTGACCACCGCGCCGCGCTCGACCAGATCCTCGAGATGCGCCAGCACCGAGAGCGCGGCCGCGCCATGCAGCCGCTTGTCGGTGTCGCGGTAGATCACGGCGACCATCTCGGGGATCGTCCGGTCTCCCTTCTCGATGCGTGAGAGGATCGCCGATTCGCGCATCCGCCGGTGGGCCTTGAGCGCGCGCGTGAATTTCCGCGGCGCCGTCACGGGTCCGCCATGGCCGGGATAATAGATCCGCTCGTCGCGGGCGAGCAGGCGATCGAGCGAGGCCATGAAGTCGCTCATCGCGCCGTCGGGCGGGGCGATGATGGTGGTGGCCCAGGCCATCACATGGTCGGCGGAAAACAGCACGTTGCGCCGTCTCTCGGCGAAGGCGGCGTGATTGGCGGTATGGCCGGGCGTATGCACGACCTCGATCTCCCAGCCGTCGCCTGAGACCACCGCACCGTCTTCGGCCGTGATATCCGGCACGAAGTCCATGTCCGAACTCTCGGCGAGCGGATTGATCTCGCCGTCATGCAGCGGACGGGCGGCGCGGTGCGGGCCCTCGGCGACGATGGTGGCGCCGGTCTCGGCCTTCAGCCGCCGGGCGAGTGGCGAATGGTCCTTGTGCGTGTGGGAGACGAATATGTGGCTCACCGGACGCCCGTCGATCGCGGAGATGAGCGTCTGCCAGTGGCTTTCGTCATCGGGGCCGGGGTCGATCACCGCGAGCGTGTCGCGTCCCACGACATAGCTGTTGGTGCCGGTGAATGTCAGCGGCCCCGAATTGGGCGCGGTGACGCGCAATATGCCGTCCTCGACGGGGACGGCCCGGCCGTGGGCCGCGTTGAAGGAACGGTCGAATTCCGGATCTTCCAAGACGGGTATCCTGCGGATGGTGTCGGATGGCCCCGGCATGGATGGCGGGGCTGGGCGAGGTGTTCAACTTACCACGCATCGGCCCACAATAGCATCGCCGGGCCGGGGGAGGTGAAAATTTCCCACCGTTTGAGCATTCCCGGTTTCCATGGGCTGCGGAAAGCCCAAAGGCGTGAGTGAATTCGGCCTAGTGCAGGCGGCGGCTGGCGTAGTTGGTGACGATCTCCGCCTCGTTCCGGTCGAGGACCGGAATGCGACCGTTTTCGAGTTCGATGAAACTCGGCACGATGGTCTTGAGCATCTCGACGACGGCCATCCGGTCTTCCTCCAGGCACGCATCGCGCAGGGCGCCGAACCAGCCGGTCACGATCTTCGTGTCCACCGTTCGTGTGCGGGCGATGAAATAGCCCTTGCGGCGCTGGATGATGTCGTCCTCGGACTGGCTGACCAGTTCCTCGGTGAGCTTCTCGCCTGGGCGCAGGCCGGTGATCGAGATCGGGATATCGCGCTCCGGCACGAAACCGGCGAGCTGAATCAGGCGCCGCGCGAGGTCGATGATGCGGACCGGCTTGCCCATTTCGAGAACGAGGATCGCCCCTTTCTCGTTTCGTCCATCGAGCCCGTGAGAAACTGCCTCGAGGATAAGGTGGACGGATTCCTGGACGGTCATGAAGTAGCGTTCGACTTCGGGATCGGTCACCGTGACGGGACCGCCGCGGGCTATCTGCTCCTGGAACAGCGGCACCACGGAGCCGGCCGATCCCAGCACGTTGCCGAAACGGACGATGCGAAACCGGGTGGGTGAATCCTCGAGGTCGAGCGCCTGGCAATAAA
Source organism: Hyphomicrobiales bacterium (assembly GCA_002709005.1). GTDB lineage: Bacteria > Pseudomonadota > Alphaproteobacteria > Rhizobiales > Rhizobiaceae > Pseudohoeflea. The sequence continues at coordinate 17,510 of PAPH01000043.1, forward strand.
GCTCGGCCGCCCGCTTCGCGGCGCCCATGACGCTTGAGGGATTGACCGCCTTGTCGGTCGAAATCAGCACGAAGGCCTTGACCTGGGCGCGTGCGGCGGCATCCGCGACGATTGCCGAGCCGATTGCATTCGTCTTGGCGGTCTCGATGGGATTGGCTTCGGCGATGGGCACATGCTTGATCGCCGCGGCGTGGAAGACGACATCGGGACGTTCACGCTGCATGATGATCTCGACGCGGCGGCTGTCGCGAACGTCGCCCAGCAGTGAAGCAAGCTGTATTTCGGGATGCGACATGCGCAGCGCCCGATCGATCTCGTAGAGATTCTGCTCGCTCGAATCGAGCAGCACAATTCGCGTCGGTTCGAAATCGGCGATCTGCCTGGCAAGTTCGGAACCGATTGAGCCGCCGGCCCCGGTCACCAGCACCGATTTTCCATAGAGGAAAGCCCGCACGGCAACCGGATCCGCCTGGACTTCCGGCCGGCCGAGAAGGTCGTCGAGCCGGATGGGATAGGGCGTTATCGGCTCGGCGGCGGCATCCGCCGAATTGAGCAGGGCGGGCAGCCGTTTGATCGCCAGTCCGGCCGTGTTGCAGTGCTCGAGAAGTTCGGCCATCTCGGTGCCCGAAATATTCGGGTCTGTGACGATCAGTTCGGTCGTCGGCTGGTCGCGGTCGGCCCGCTCCTTGACGATCCTGACGATCGCTTCGGGCTTGCCCAGAACGGGAATGCCCTGCAGCACCCGGTTGGAGGAGGTCTTGCTTCCGTCGATGATCCCCGCGACGTGTCGCTCGGCGGATCGCTGACGCCGCAATGCCCGGATATAGGCCTCGCTGGAATCGGAGAACGGATAGAGTAGGGCCGAGGGCATGGCGTGCTGCGAGCGCACATGGGGCAGCAGCACCGTTTCCTTCACCATGCGGTAGGCGATACGGCCGCCACCCATTCCGATCATCACGAAAAGCCAGGTGAGGAAAATGGCCGGGCCGGAAATCGTCTGCGTGTGGAGGAGCGTAGCGAAGGCGTAAATCAGCACCATCAGCGAGGCCGCCTTGAAGATGGCGACCATGTCCGGAATGGAGGCGTACTTCCACACGCCGCGATTGAGGCGCATGACGTAGATGCTTATGCCGCCTGCGAGACAGAACCACAGCGCGGCCGTCGAAGGCGCGGCAATCGAGAACGGCTCGAGGGGGGGGAAGACGATAAGGTGAGCGAAGAGGAATGCGAAGAAGCAGACACAGAGATCATAGACCAGAGCGCTTACTCGCAAAATCCTGGATTTCGAGACCATTATTTGTACCGACCGCCTCAGCCTGAGAAACGCATCATATCATGAATCGTACATATGAAGCGGAGAGAACACAAACCGAAAGTTGCATCGATCACGTTCAAAAATTGTTTTATCGGCTTACTGAATCGACGCTCCGCCCAACTGCGATGATATCTACCATGGACATCAACATTGCACGAGGGTGAAATCTTGTGAGTACGCAACCGCTCGTAGCTGCGGACCTTGCCTGTCACGGATCGCAATGTCACATACAGTGCCGGAATTTCCCGAAGCGGGGCGGCTCAACCTCCCGGCCCGGCAGAAGCGGACCCAGTCATGACCGGCGCAATGACACATCTTCAGCGTCTCGAAGCTGAATCCATCCACATCATGCGGGAGGTCGCTGCGACCTTCTCCAAACCGGTCATGCTCTATTCGGTAGGCAAGGATTCCTCGGTCATGCTGCGGCTGGCGATGAAGGCTTTCTTTCCGGCGAAGCCGCCCTTTCCCTTCCTGCACATTGATTCGAACTGGAAGTTCCAGGAAATGATCGCTTTCCGCGACCGCGTGGCCGCGGAACTCGGGCTCGATCTCATCGTCCACAAGAACCTGGAAGGCGTGGAAGCGGGCATCGGTCCGTTCACGCACGGGTCGTCCCATCATACACGTGTGATGAAGACCGAGGCGCTGCGCGCGGCGCTGGAAAGCCACGGTTTCGACGCGGCTTTCGGCGGCGCGCGGCGTGACGAGGAGAAGTCGCGGGCCAAGGAACGCATCTTCTCCTTCCGCTCGAAAGGGCAGGGGTGGGATCCGAAGAACCAGCGCCCCGAAATGTGGAAGATCTACAACACCCGCATCGCGCCGGGCGAGAGCATTCGGGTGTTTCCGCTGTCGAACTGGACCGAGCGCGACATCTGGGACTACATCGCGCTCGAAAACATCCCGATCGTGCCGCTCTATTTCGCCGCCCCCCGTCCAGTGGTCGAACGCGACGGCGTGCTCATCATGCGCGACGACGATCGGATGGAACTCGAGCCGGGCGAGAAGGTGGAGACCCGCAAGGTCCGTTTTCGCACGCTCGGCTGCTATCCGCTGACCGCCGCGGTGGAAAGCGAGGCCGATACGCTCGACGCCATCATCCGGGAGACGCTGACCGCGCGTTCCTCCGAGCGAGAGGGCCGCATGATCGACCGCGACGAACAGGGTTCGATGGAACGGAAGAAGCGCGAGGGCTATTTCTGATGGCGGTCTCCGGCGATGTCTCCCTATTGCGCTTCATCACCTGCGGCTCCGTGGACGACGGCAAGTCAACGTTGATCGGCCGGCTTCTCTTCGACACCCGGCTGATCATGGAGGATCAACTCGCAGCACTTCGGACCGATTCCCGCCGCCACGGCACCACCGGCGACGATATCGATCTGGCGCTACTTGTCGACGGGCTCGAGGCCGAGCGCGAGCAGGGGATCACAATTGACGTCGCCTACCGGTTTTTCGAAACCCCGCGGCGCAAGTTCATCGTCGCCGACACGCCCGGCCATGTGCAGTATACCCGCAACATGGCCACCGGCGCCTCGACCGCCGATCTCGCCATTCTCCTTGTCGATGCTCGCAAGGGGCTTCTGACCCAGACCCGCCGGCACGCGTTCATTGCCTCTCTGCTCGGCGTCCGGCACGTTCTGCTGGCGGTCAACAAGATCGATCTCGTCGGCTACGACCGTTCTGTTTTCGAGGGGATCGAGGGCGACTTCCGGGCGTTTGCCGGCGAACTGGAATTTGCCTCGATCCAGGCCATTCCCGTCTCCGCCCGCCACGGCGACAACGTGATCGCTGCCTCTCCCAATACACCCTGGTACGAAGGGCCGTCGATTCTCTCCCATCTCGAAACCGTCCCGGCGGACGAGGTGTCCACGGCGGCGCCCTTTCGGCTTCCGGTTCAATACGTCAACCGGCCCGACGCGGATTTCCGCGGCTATTGCGGCATGATCGCCTCCGGCACGGTCCGGCGTGGCAATCCCGTGGTTGTGGCCCGCTCCGGCAAGGCCTCGCGGGTCACGCGTATCATCGATGCGGCCTCGGACTGCAACGAGGCCGGCGCTGGCAAGTCTGTCACGTTGCTGCTCGAGGACGAGATCGACATTTCAAGGGGCGACATGCTGGTGCCACCGGGGGATCGCCCTTATGTGGCGGACCAGTTCGAAGCCAATCTCGTCTGGTTCGACGAGCACCCGCTGATGCCTGGCCGGCAATATCTCATCCGCACGGAGACCACCGAACTGCCGGCCACCGTTACCGAACTGAAATACCGGGTAGACGTCGACAATTTCGCGCATGAGGCCGCCAAGTCGCTTGCCCTGAATGAAATCGGCGCGGCAAATCTGTCGCTCGCCTCTCCGATCGCCTTCGATTCCTATCGCGAGAACCGCGCCACGGGCGCCTTCGTGCTCATTGACAGGTTGACGAATGCCACCGCCGGCGCCGGCATGATCACCCATCCGCTTCGCCGCGCCAGCAACGTCCACTGGCAGGCGCTCGACGTTTCGAAAGCCTCGCGCGCGGCCCAGAAACACCAGAAGCCGGCGGTACTGTGGTTCACCGGTTTGTCCGGCTCCGGCAAGTCGACGATTGCAAACCTGCTCGAAAAGAGGCTGCACGCCGAAGGCCGCCACACCTATCTGCTCGACGGGGACAACGTCCGCCATGGGCTCAACCGCGATCTCGGCTTCACCGAAGCCGACCGGGTGGAGAATATCCGCAGGGTAGGGGAGGTGGCCCGGCTGATGGCTGATTCCGGCCTGATCGTTCTGGTTTCCTTCATCTCCCCGTTCCGCGCGGAACGGCGGATGGCGCGCGATCTCCTGGAGGCGGGCGAATTCATCGAGATTTTCGTCGACACGCCGTTCGAGGAGTGCGCGAGACGCGACCCGAAAGGCTTGTACGCCAAGGCGTTGTCGGGAGAGATCCGAAATTTCACAGGTGTCGATTCCCCCTATGAACCTCCTGAAACGCCCGATATTCGCCTGAAAACCATGGATAAGTCTGCCGACGAGCTGGTCGAGGACATCCACGACTGGTTGAGGGCGAAAGCCTATATCGGTTGACCTGGATGCCAGAGACATGTCTGAAACTGATGCAGAAATGATCGAACATCTCTCCCGGCTCGCTGTCGATGCGGGACTCGCCATCCTGGTCGTGCGGGAAGCGGGTATCGATGTCGCGCTCAAGTCCGACGATACGCCGGTGACCCAGGCCGACCGCCGCGCCGAGGCGATCATTCTCGAAGGGCTGGCGGCCAACTGGCCCGAGATCCCGGTGGTTGCGGAGGAAGCGGTCTGCGACGGCCGCTGTCCCGAGCGGACGGAGGGGCGGTTTTTCCTGGTCGATGCCCTCGACGGCACCCGGGAATTCGTTTCCGGACGCCATGATTTCACTGTCAACATCGCGCTTGTCGAGGACGGGACCCCCGTCGTTGGCGTCGTCTACGCGCCCATGCGGGGAACCCTGTGGGCGGCAGCCGGCGACAAGGCCTGGACGGCGGAGTTGGCAAGCGACGGCTCTTTAGGAGAAAGGAAGGGGCTGGGCTGCCGGGCCTGGCATATGCCGCCTTGCATCGTCGCTTCCAAATCGCACCGGACGGCGGAAACCGATCAGTTCATCGCCGGCTTCGAGGGCGCGACGACGAGTTCCATCGGATCCTCGTTGAAGTTCTGCCTGCTGGCCGAAGGCGAGGCGGACCTCTATCCCCGTTTCGGTCCGACGATGGAATGGGATACCGCAGCGGGCGATGCCGTGCTTCGCGCGGCTGGCGGGCTGACCGTAACGCGCGACGGCGTGCCGCTCGCCTATGGCAAGAAGAACATCCCCGGCAAGGCTGATTTCTCCAACCCCTTCTTTATCGCGGCAAGCCGCGAAGGCCTGGGGCGACTTCGTTCGGTTCCAGATTTGGGGGGCGGAGAACCCAGGGAATGAAGGCTCGCGTGTACAACGGTTCGATCTCCTGTTCCTGCCGGGAATGCGTCGAGGCTGCGACACGAGGGATGCGCAACACGAGCCGTCGCTTTGGCCGCGCCGGTCCATCATCGGGATGATCCGGCCCGGATGGCTGATCGTCCCTTCGATCTTTGGTTGCGGGAAAACTGCCCCGCGCACACTAGGATGGCATTTTGATCGGGATTGACGCGCGCCATCTGCTATTTCCCCTGTCCGGCCTGGGACGCTTTCTGACGGGTGCGATTCTCGAATTCGAGCGACGTGGCGAGAATATCCATCTTTTCCTTCCCTCTCCGCCGACCGGGGATTGCGGACAATCCACGCTCGATTTGACGGCGCGCATTCCGACGAGCATTTCCGCCTCGTTCAACCCGGTCGCGCGCGCCGCGTGGGGCCAGTTCACGCTTCCGGCGCTTGCGAGGCGGGCCGGAGTCAACGTGCTGTGGGGACCTGCCCACCGCCTGCCACGCTTCGGGACGGATGGCCTGGCGAAGGTTCTGACCGTGCACGATCTCGTATGGCGGCACGCACCGGGCACGATGCGCCGGCGGACCCTGTGGGGCGAGCGGGTTCTCATGCGCCAGGCTGTCGCGTCCGCCGACCAAGTCACCACCGTTTCCGAGGCGACCCGGGCGGATCTGATGGCGCAATTCCAGACGCCTGCGGAGCGGGTCCGGTGTGTCTATCCGGGCGTCGGCCCGCTGCCCGCCCCGGGAGAAAGCGACGTTGCTCGCCGCCACGGTCTCGCCCGTCCCTATGCGCTGTTCGTCGGAACGCCCGAACCGCGCAAGAACCTCGCGAGGCTCGTTGCCGCCTATCGCTCGCTGGCGGCCGAACACCGCGCCGCGTGCATGCTCGTCATCGTCGGCGGGGAAGGCTGGGGCGATGTCGATCCGGCTGCCCTGGCCGCTGGTATGGAGGACGATGTCCGCGTTCTTGGCCGTGTCGGCGATGCCGAACTCTCGGCACTTCTGGCGGGCGCGCGGTTTCTCGCCATGCCGTCGCTCTACGAGGGGTTCGGGCTGCCGATCATCGAGGCGAACGCGTTCGGTGTGCCGGTCCTGACCTCCTCGGTCGCCTCGATGCCCGAAGCGGGAGGTGATGCCGCTCTTTATGTCGATCCGCTCGATGCCGGTTCAATCGCGCGCGGGCTTGTGGAAATGATCGGCGATGACGTCCTTCGTGACAGGCTCGCCGGAAAAGCCCGCGCCAACGCGGCGCGGTTCCGCTGGCGGGATTTCGGCGAAGGCATGCGGACGGTCTTCGAGCGCGCCCTTGCAGAACGGAGACGCGTGAATTGAAAATTCTCCACGTCTTCAAGACCTACTGGCCCGATACGTTCGGTGGAATCGAACGGACCATCGATGGCATTGCGCGCGCAACAGCTCCCCATGGCGTGGAGAGCGAAGTCCTTTCGCTCAGCCGCTGGCCGGATCGCGAGCCGACTGTTTTCAATGGCGCCCGGCTCACGAGAGCCCGGCTCAGCCACGAATTCGCCTCCACCGGAATTTCGCTGCAGGCCTTCGGGCTGCTGGAGCATGCGGCGCGGCGCAGTGATCTGATCCACTACCATTATCCCTGGCCGTTCATGGACCTGTTGCATTTCTCGCTGAGGACGAAGCGGCCCTCTATCGTCACCTATCATTCCGACATCGTCCGCCAGAAGGTTCTCAACGCCCTCTACCGGCCGCTTGGCGAAGCCTTTCTCAGGCGCATGGACGCGATCGTCGCGACATCGCCGAATTATCTCGAGACCAGTCCTGTCCTGCGGCGGCACCGCGACCGCACCACGGTGATACCGATCGGCCTCGACCGGACGGCCTATCCCGATCCGGAAGGTGCGGACGTCGTTTCCATCCCCTTGCCTTGTCCCGAGCCCTATTTTCTCTTCGTCGGCGTGGGACGCTACTACAAGGGGCTCGACGTGCTGGTGGAGGCTGCGAGGCTGTGCGGCCTGAACGTGGTGATCGCAGGTGCTGGGGATATCCCGGCTCCCGCCAACGTCCATTTCGTCGGCCCGGTATCCGAGCGCGCGAAGGTGCGCCTGATGCGCGGCGCGGCGGCCTTCGTTTTGTCCTCGCATCTTCGTTCGGAGGCTTTCGGTCTCGCGTTGCTCGAGGCCGCCATGTTCGCCCGTCCGATGATCAGTTGCGAGATCGGCACGGGAACCTCCTACATCAACCTCGACCGGCAGACCGGGCTGGTGGTGCCTCCTGGGGATCCGGCTGCCCTCGCGGCCGCGATGCGTGAGATCGTCGATGATCCGGTGCGCGCGGAAAGCTGGGGAGCCGCCGCCCGGGCGCGTTTCGAGGAAATCTTCACCGCCGAATCGATGGGCCGCCGCTATGCGGAACTCTATGCCGCGGTTCTGGCGGGAAAACCTCCGGCACGACCAGCCGCCCCTGGCCTGGCATAGAGACCGGCCTGAAGTCATCGGCATAGACCTGTTCCGAAACTCCCCCGGGTCGCTCCGTGCGCCACCTGGCGTTGCATATTCACAAAGGGATAAACGTGATTACGCATTGATGCCTCGTACGCCCGAACCTAAGCTCGTGCACGCGCTTGTTCCGTTCTGCGCGTTTTCGAAGCCCCCGAAACGGATGACTGATGATGAACAATAAACTCCGTGTACTCAATGAACTGCGTCCGGCCGCGGAGGGCTTTGCGGGCATTCCGCAGGAAACGCGCATTCTGCACGCCCTTTTTCTCGAGAACGAGGCGCTCGAAACGACCGGTCTCCTCAACGGCAACGTCAATCCGCTGAAGGGATTCATTGTCGCCAAGGAGAAGACGAAACAGGACAGGTTCTATTTCAAGTCCGCGGCTGCCCTTGAGCTGTCGGAGCCGCAGGGCGGTTCGCGCTTTGACGGAATTCTGAGGCGATATTCGAGATATGGCGGGATGGCCCGATTGAAGATCGGGTTGCTGCTCCGCCGGGGCATCAAGCTGCACGACATCGAAATGAGCGATTTCGGCGACTTCCTTTGGCGGAAGTACTTTTCGAAATCCCTTTCGGCCAGGCGATACGACGAGATCGTCGATGCGCGCTACGCCGCGCTCGTTCCCTCATGGAACGGTCAGCAGGCCGCCGGTTACCTGCCGCCGGCGCGGGGGCGTTACCCGCGGGTGGATACTTCGAAATACGACGTGATGGTCGCGCAGACGCCTTGGCCGGGTGTCGTGTCGCCGAACACCCAGCTTGTGGTGCGGTTCCATGACGCCATCCCGATTTTCTACCCCCATACGATCCACAATTCGTATCGGCACCAGTTCATCCATTATTTTCCGCTCAAGTCGAACCTGGCCCATGGGGGGATCTGCGTCTGCAACTCGGAAAACAGCAGGACGGAACTGTTGAAGATGTTTCCCGAGGTCGAAGATCGGGCACCGGTGATCCCCTGCATCGTGGCCGACGATTACTATGAAGAACAGGTGGCCAACGAGACGGTCTGCGAAGTCGTCGGCAACACGCTCGAGCCGGATACCGAACCGAAGTTCGAGGATGTGCGCGACCGGTTGTCGTTCTACCGGCGGTCCATCAAGCCGGGCAGTTTCAAATACATCATGATGGTCTCCACCATCGAGCCGCGCAAGAACCATTCGCGCCTGATTGCCGCGTGGAACCAGATCCGTGTCAATCGCGACCCCGATCTGAAACTGGTGATCGTCGGCCGTCCGGGGTGGAGCTGCAGCGATGTCATCGCCTCCATGAAACCGTTTCAGGAGCGCGGAATGCTCTTCAACATTTCCCGCGTGTCGTCCGGCGATCTGAGGCGGCTCTACAACCACGCCGAGGCCGTTGTCTGTCCCTCGATCGCCGAGGGCTTCGATCTTTCGGGCATCGAGGCCATGCTCTCGGGCGGCGCGGTGGCGGCATCCGACATCCCGGTTCACCGCGAGGTGTACGGCGAGGCCTGCGAGTATTTCAATCCCTACTCGACGATGCAGGCAGCCGACGCTATCTGGCGCATCATCGAAAGGGGCAAGGAAACCGAGCGGCGCAAGGAGCTTGTCGAACGCGGCGCGCGCCAGGGCCTGAACTACAGGAAAGACCGGATCGGTCCGATGTGGGAGCAGTTTTTCGAGGATCTGAAATCGCGCAAGCGGTAAGGCCGGAAACCCAACGGAGAGACAGGATGAAGCTCTTTCAGAGCCGGCGGCAACCAGCCGACGCAAAAGACGACGCGCTGACCCGCCAGGACGTCATCGACGGTTTCCGGTGGATTCTGGGCCGCGAGCCTGAATCGGAAGAAACGATCAACGCGCATTTGGGGCTGGGGACCGTCGCGGAATTGCGGAGAGTCCTCCTCGCATCCAAGGAGTTCTCCAACACCAACAAGTTCTTCCGTTTTGCCGAAAAATGGATCCTCTGCCCGGTCTATGGCGGCCAGTACGAGATGTGGCTCGATCTCCATGACCTTTACGTCTCCTATGGCTGCCTGATCGACAATTACGAGCCGCTGGAAACAGCCTTCATCAAGGCCAACACACCGGCCGGCGGCCGGTTTCTCGATATCGGCGCCAATATCGGCTGGCACACGTTGGGTCTCGCCAGGATCGCGGGGACGCAGGGGCGCGTCTATTCCTTCGAGCCGCGATCGCCGACGAACGCCTATCTGAGGCGGACCATCGAGCAAAACGGCCTGGGCGACGTGGTGAAGGTTCACGATTTCGGACTGTGGTCGGAAGATGCGACGCTGGATCTGGGCTGGCAGCAGGACACGGTCAATCCCGGCAATAGCTATATTGCGCATGCGGGGGAGGGGCTGACGACTCAGAAGATCGATCTCAAGCGCCTCGACGATGTGATGGATGACAAGATCGATTTCATCAAGATCGACGTCGAGGGTGCCGAGCCGAAGGTTTTCGAAGGGGCGCGCCGGCTGATCGAAACCTCCAGACCGCTGATCCTTGCCGAACTCAATCCGGATCAGCTTCGTTCTGTGTCCGGCGTCACATCCGCGCAGTTCATCCGCCAGATGGCGGCGTTCGGATATGAATGCCGGGTGCTGGAACCCGGCCACGAAGGCAAGCTGGTCACGGATTTCCCGACGGAAATCGGACGCGAACTGATCAATGTCGTGTTCGTCCCGAACGGCAAGTCTGTGACCTTCGGCTGAAAACTGAATTTCTTTGGAAGCGAATGAAGCCCGATGTCCAGATTACTCCTCGTTTCAATTCCGAGATCTGTTTCGTCCTTTGTCTATCAGCAGGTGTGCCGGGTTGCAGGTTACCGGCAGTGTGACTTTACCTCGGATGGCGAGATCCTCAATCCCAAGAGATACGAGGCATCCGGGGACGAGGGAGGAACGATCGAGGCCAGATATTACGGCGAGATGAGAAGCGTCCCGTATTTCGAGAAAGATCCGTCGAAGTTCGGGGTGTTCCACGAGCTGCTTGATTCGATCCCTGACGGTTTCGCCATAAAGGACGTGGTGCAGCCGTGGGTGGTGCGAGGATATATCGAGAAGAATCCCGGGAAATTTAAGGTGATCTATATTCGCAGGCCCATTGAACAGGTGCGGTTTGCGCTGGATCGCAGGGGATGGAGCGAGTTTCGGGAGATCGAGAAAGTCGACGACTATTTCTCCCGGTTTCCGACCATCAACGCGAATGCGGCACTTTATGATGACGACTACATTTCGTTGAAAATCGCGTCGTTCGGAATCGAGGCGGGACGTCACGAATATATCGACGAGGCTTTCGTGGCGACGCGGGAGAGCTTCTTTCGAGCCTATTATAATCTGAGCGGATCTGACAGCGCCTCAGGCGACAAGCAGCAGCTCGAAACAGCGCGATTGGCCTATCGCTACATCCTTGGCCGTGAACCGGAAAACGAACAGGTCGTGCAAAATCTCGCCGCGTGCGGATCGTTTATGAAGATGCGCGCGATCCTGCTTTCCTCCAACGAGTTTTCGAGATTGTACCGGGCCTTGCCGCGAAACAACGCGGACTGATCTTTGCTCCTGCTGACAGCGCTAAGCGAGTTAGGAGAGCTCAGCGCGCGCCGTCAGCCCTCGTTTGAAACCTGAACATGCTCGACGATCCGCCCGCGTTCGAGCCGCAGGGTCTTGTTGCACATCTTGGCGATCAGGTTCTCGTTGTGGGAGGCGATGACGACGATTCCCGTCCGGTCGATGAAGTTGCGCATGCGCGCGGTGGCTTTCTCCTGGAACGCCTTGTCGCCGGCGCCGATCCATTCGTCCATCAACAGGATATCCGGGGCAAAAGCCGTCGAGATGGCGAAAGCCAGCCGCGCGGCCATGCCCTGCGAATAGGAGCGCAGCGGCATGTCGATGAAATGCCCGAGTTCGGCGAAGTCGATGATATCGGCGGTGGCGGCCTCGATCCTCTGCGGGCTCCAGCCCTGGATGAGACCCCTGAGATAGATGTTGCGGCGTCCGGTGGCTTCAGGCTGGAAGCCCAGGCGCGGATTGAACAGCGCGTCCAGACTGCCGGTCACCGCGATCCGCCCCGCGGTCGGCATGTAGATACCGGCAAGCGCCAGGAGCAGCGTCGATTTGCCCGCGCCGTTGGGGCCGACAAGCCCCAGCCGGTCGCCCGCCCCGAGCGAGAAACTCACCCCGTCCAGCGCGCGGAAGAAGAGCTTGCCGCGCCGTCCCGCTACCAGCCGGGGGTCGTCGGTCTCGCCCATCAGCCGTGCGGCACCGATGCCCCGGGTGAGGACCGGGAACTCGATATGGAGATCTTCTACGACGAGCCGCGCCATGTCTTTACAGCCAGTATGCCAGATGCGGCCGCGCCCATCTGTAGGCGATCAGCGCGAGCGTGGACGTCACGACGAAGAGGATGAACCAGATGCCGAGCGCGGCAAGAGGGAAAATGCCCTCAAGGATCGGCATGCGGAACAGGTCGATCATGTAGGCGAACGGATTGATGTCGGCGACATGCTGCAGGATCGTCCCCGGCACCGGTATCCAGATGATCGGGGTGACGAAGAAGGCGATGCGCATGAAGGTGCCGATGAACTGCTGCAGGTCGCGCGAGAACACGCAGGCGAGCCCGAAAATGAACTGCACCGGTACCGCGAGCAGCAGATAGAGCGGAATGGCGAGCAGCGACACCAGGCAGCCGGCAAGCGAGAAACTGCCGAACGCGAAGATCAGCGCGAAGGCGACGACGAGGCTCAACCCGTCCTGAATGGCCAGCCGCCACAGGGTCTTGTAGATGTGCACCGAAAGCGGCAGCCGGACGCCCTTGATCCAGCTTTCCGAGCCGATGAAGACGTTGGCGCCCGTCAGCACCACATGGGAAATGAACTGCCAGGCCAGCGCGCCGGAAACCGCCCAGGTGGCGAAGTGCCGGGCATCGTGGCCCTGGTTCAGGCCGCTGAATATCAGGATATAGGCGAAGGCGAACGCGCCGAACGATATGGCGATCCAGGTCAGGCCGAGCAGGGTGCGCCGGTAGTTCTGCCGCAGATCCTCATATCCAAACGCCATCCACAGCCGCCACATGGCCAGGCCCGCCACGAGATCCTGGATCGCGAAGCGGAGCGGACTGACTGATGATCTGCTGGATGTCTGGTTCATGAGATCCCGGTGGCGTGAGAGGTTCGCCCTGGCGTCTGTTTAGGCAACCTCGCCCGCAAGGTCCAGTGTCTCACCCGCCAACTTGGCAACCCCTCAAATTCGACCTGAGGGAATTAAGGCTGTCGGACCTCGTGCTCAAAATTATATTATAAAAATCTTATAATTAGAACAACATCGGGAGGTCTGCGTGTCTGCCTATGTCGGAGACGAACTTTCTCTTTTTGCCCACGCGAGCAACTGGAAAAATTACTGGTCCTCGATGATCTCCCCGTTCCTTGGGGAGACGGTACTGGATGTCGGTGCCGGACTCGGCTCGACGATCCGCGCGGCGGCCGGACCCAAGCAAAAGCGTTGGGTGGCCATCGAACCCGATGACTCATTGGCGGAAGAATTGCGGGCCGGCGTTGGCGATGGAACCTTGCCCTCCAGCGTCGAGGTGGTAACCGGGACACTCGATGCCGTTGAGGAGAAGTTCCATTCTGTTCTGTACATCGACGTCCTCGAACATATCGAAGATGACAAAACAGAGATGCAAAAAGCTATCGAACGGGTTTTGCCGGGCGGAAATCTGATCGTGCTAAGCCCGGCACACCAGTTTCTCTACACGCCGTTCGATGAAGGTATCGGCCATTTTCGGCGATATTCGAAAGCAACCCTGTCAGCCTGTCAGCCTGATGGTTCCGAGCAGGTGCTTCTCCGCTATCTCGATGGTGTCGGTATTGCCGCCAGCCTCGCCAACCGGATGCTGCTCCAGCAATCGATGCCGACGCAGAGCCAAATCGCGAAATGGGATAAATTCATGGTTCCGGTGTCCCGCGTAATCGACCCGATGACTGGCTACCACATCGGAAAGTCCGTTTTGGCCGTGTGGCGGCGGGTAAAATAGGTTAAAGCGCCGCCAGACGGACCTCAATATCGGCAATTCTCTGGGTAAGCCGGCGGATGAGAAGGTGCTGGATGACCGCGAAGCGGTCATAGGCCACGCCTTGCGGCGATTTCTGTGCCCCCTCCTTCAGCACCCGCTCCGGATGGGGTTTGCCCTCGTCATCCGTGATGTCGACCGTTTCGTAATCGTCATCGCCGTAGCCGAAGTGGACAAGGCGGGGGTCGATCGCCGCCACGTCTTCTGCGGCGAAGCCGTACCAGGACCAGGCGGGATCGTCCGCTACGCATGTCGACCGGTACCAGATCGGCTCAAGCGCCATGAGGGCTTCGGCATATTGGGGATCCAAGGGTTCGATATCCGCCTTGTATTTCAGACTTGAGGTGGAGCGAAGGAGGGAATTGGCTGCGCCGCCGTCGATGAAAGCGTTCGCGGCGCTTGCCGTGGTGCCGATTGCCGGGAACTGGACTGCGCCGGTTCCGATGGCCTTGATGATTTGCGGCAGCCCGAAAAGGCCAAGGGCAAAGAAATTCGACGCGCTGCCCGGCCCGCCCTGAAGCTTGAAATTGAATTCCGCCTGGTTGTAGTTCGTCTCGGACTGGCCGAAGGAGAACTGGATGGTGTCGCCGGTGGCGGCATTCTCCGAATGGGCCTTGAACGGCTTGGCATAGCCGCCCGTAAATGTCCGCGCGTCCCGGACATGCAGCGGGGCGTTGGCGGGTTGGGAAGAGTTGCCGATTTTCACCCGGGCGCTGTCTCTGTCCACGGTCAAGGCCTGCGTGAACGTGGTGCCGTCGGCGCTCATCCTGATCGTCAGGTTGTCGTCGCCGGCAAGCCCCAGCTCGGCCCGGCCGCTCCAGTTGTCCTGCAACAGCAGTGTCGCGCTCGATCCGGCGTTCAACTTGTTGAGCACGAGACGGACATCTCCGCTCCCGCCGGTTTCGGCGGCATGGCACAGCAAGGCTGAATCCGATTTGACCGCTAGCCTGTTGAAAGATTCCGCCGCCGTGTTGATGCCGAGGCTCGCCACGGAGAGCATATCGCTCTCGCCCGGCGTGACCGTGAGCCAGCCTTCGGTAGAAAGCACCGTCAGCCGCGCCTCGTCCTCCACGTAGACGATCCAGCCCACCGCTGGCGCGCGGAAGCTCCATGCGCCATCCCGGAAGCAGGCAAACAGGCCTTCCCGTCCCGCAAACGGTCCGGACGCATCCATATCGGGAACCAGATAGGCGGCACCCTCGGATGGCTCGGGTGGGGGCGTGGTCGTGCTTCGTGACGCGACGGCAATCTGAACCAGCGCGTCGATCTCGCGCAGCGCCTCGTTGTGGGTCACATGCTTCTGCGCCTGGCTTGGCATGATATAGGGCAGCTCAAATCGTGCGGTGGTCTCGCTCATGGCAATGGTCCTCGGCTTTGACCCAAAGGATAAGCTGAGGACGCGGAGGGTGGAAAAAATGAGCGTTTTAATCCCCTGCGTCCATACTATTAAGGACCCACAGTCTCAGCGGGGCTCGAGTGTTCGCTGTATCTTATTGGCGCAATTCCTATGTCGTGGGCCCAGTACATTCCCTCAATGACAAAGGTAACCTGTAATTTGTGGAGGTTAATGTTAGCTGGCAACACCCATTGAACGATGGTGGAGTCTTCTGGCCCAATATCAACGGCGACGTCGTATCTGTTGTTCCAGCCTTTGTCGGAGCTGTCGCGCCAAGATAGTCGAAGGGGATGTGAGGAGAGTGCATGTATGTAAGAGGCACTATTGTTGTTGATTTTCACGTTGATTATGTGGGGATTTTCGTCTGAAATACGTAAATTCGACAAATATATCAAACGTCCTTGCTCTCTGCTGGGAGCGGGCCCCCGGGTAATTTGTACTTTTCTGACCTCTTGTGTGGTTAGGTCTTCACAATCCAGCCCCAGCGCCACAATGGACATTGATATATCTGTCAGCGGCGTGCGATCATGCTCACGTGCCCAATTATCGTATTCCTTGAGCATTCGCGTGGCTTCTCCGCATGTCTTGAAAACCTTTTTGCCGCCGGGTGGTGTGTTGCCAGAATAGCCATTCAAAGTTCTAATACCTTGGCTCTGTCCAGCCAGCATTACGTCCAATACTCTGACTGTAGGATTGGTGCCTGGCACGTCACCGACAAGAAGAACCGAATTTTTGTTCATATTTTTCGGGAATTCGGAGCGCATTTTTTCCACGCTCGCCCGCGCTGAACTTGCTGGATAGGATATTCTGTCTAAAAGAGCGGCATCAGCCGCGACCCAAATCACGAAAAAAAGCGTTAAAAGGTTTCTCAACCAGACTTTTTGAGCTGCAACGACGTCTTGGATAAAGAGCGCAACGAAGATTGAGATGGGGAATATCAGAATGATTACATAACGAGCAATTGCTCGCATTGCATCAAACCCAGGTAGTTTGGCTAGCAGCCAGTATGGCGAAACCCCTCGTTCACCAGTGAAGATGATAATCGCAACAACGATGGAAACGGCGAGAATTTTGAGGGTTTTTTGGGCGGCCTCGCTTTGCGAGGAAAACACCACTACCAGTCCAATAATGAGCCAGACAAATAAGGGGACACCTATAAAGATTTGTTGTTCATTCCGGACCGGGACGCCTTGGATCATTCCCGAAATGCCGGCCCAGTACCGCAGTCGATCCATAATCAAATAGGAAGCCGGTTGCGGAATTTTGTCCACCATGTCGCCGTAGCTGCGGCCCAGCCCATAGATCGAAGCTGCATAAGCCTGAAAACCAAGAACTACGAAGAGAAGAAGAACAATAACCACGGCAGCCGTAGCCCACGCTGCGCTATTTCTGTCCAATCTGACAAGTCCGACGGCTCTTTTTCTGATGTCTTTGAATAAAGCGATGGGAGAAAAGCCTGTTAGGCTGAGTTGGGCTACCAGAAATAGAATTGCACACAAGGCGAATGCGAAAAGGCCTAGATAAACGTTAATCAGCGTTTGGATTGCGATCGCAATAAGAAATTTGTAGGCGTCTTTTGCTCGTGCATCTACGCCATAACACCAAGCGTAGTAAAATGCATAAGGGACGGCTGGGCGCCACAGCAACTGCGCATGGCCCATCTGGATGAGCGAAGGCAGGCTAAATGAGAAGGCAAATGCGCTGGCACAAGCAAGAAATGGCGCGAGTTTGAATTTTCGGGCGACATGATAGCTCGCCAAGAATGTCAACATATAGCCTAGCAAAAACCATGCCTTGAATGCCCCGTAAGGGTCTAGCCCTCCCAACCGGAAGAGGGCATAGGCCCAAGCTGTGCCGGCGTGCGTTTCGCTGAAAGCAAGTGTGAATGGGTATGGATAGAAAATACCGGGGGAGGTGAGAGAGACTTCCTCGCCACTTAGCCAACGCCAAACATGCTCAAGTATGAACACATTGAACCGTGCATCGCCCGGGTCTCCAGGAAAGTCGTTAGGTCCAAGAAAAAGCGGACCGAAGAACACCGTCCAAGCTGTATATACGCCGAAAAGAATTGCAGCGGCATCAATGAACACTGTGCGCTTAGTTGCACTCATAACCCATCTCCCCGCCCTTCGAGTTCCTGAACGGATCGACCAGCGCATCCGTATATTCGCCGGCCAGCAGCCGCTTCTTCGCCAGGAAATGGGTTCTCAGGAACTGGCCGAGCGAGGCCAGCCTCTCGCCCTTCGGCGTCAGTTTCACGCAGCCGTTTTCGATGGTGATCGTGCCGCTTTCGAGCTGTTCGGTCAGGCGCACGTCCACGAGGCGGTATTCGGGCATGTATTCGTTCACGAAGACCGTGCCGATGGCATCCTCGCGGATGCCGCCGCCGCGCTGCTGGAGCTTTTCGAGAATATAGAAGGAGAGCGAACGGTCGATCACGGTCGGCCCGGATATCGCGAATGCATAGCCGCCCAGCACGAAAATGACGATGAGCTGGAATTTCTCGAACCCGCCGAGCGGGGAGAAGAAGCGCAACGTGCATATGATCAGGCCTGCGGCAATGGTGGCGATCACGGCGTCGATCATGGCCGAGTAAAAGATCACATTGACCGGAAGAAAGTTGATGTGGGCGAGATAGATGGCCGCCAGAAGGACCACGAAGACGAGACAGCCGAGGCAAAAGCGGGTCAGTTTCATACTGCGAACACCAGTTTCTTGTTGGCCACGAAGCTGAGCGTGAACTGCACCGCGGTGGCGATCAGAAACCCGATCGTGTAGCTCAGTCCGAGGCGATCGGTCCACAGATAGAGGACCAGGCCGTGGACGAGGCCTATGAGGACGTAGAGCGTTGCGAAGCGCAAGGCCTGGCCGTGAAACGGCCGATGCGTGGCGCGGAAAACGAAATAGCGGCTGCCGAGAAACGAACATGTAATGCCGAAAGCGGCGGCGATCAGGTTGGCCACGCCCGCCGAGGGAATGCCGGCGAACTTCAGGTTGAAGGTCAACACACCATAGTGAACGCCCGCCGCCACCACACCGTTGATCACATAGCGGATGAACTCCCGATGGTCAGCGGAAAGGGCAGGGCGCATCGACATCTTCATTCCGCTGGTCGGTTCGGGTTGCAGGCATATCAATCGGTTTCCCCTCCCGCACCGCTTTTCGCAGGCTGCGCCTCGAGTATCTCGTCGATGAAATCGCGATGGGCCAGCGTGGTCGTGACCGAGCCGGAACGCATCACGCCCGTCAGCATCAGCGTCATCAGCGACAGTGCGCCGGTCTGCAGGAACATCAGGACGAGGATGCCGAGAGCGACCGAAAACCAGCCCGGCGTGGAAAAGCCGAGCAGTTTGAGGAACACGGCGAGCAGCGCGCCGATGATGGACAGCGCGCCGATGATGGCCGAAGCGATGCCGACGCGCACCAGAACGTCCTCCGCGAAAACCATCAGCCCCTTGAAGCCGTGCAGCGCCAGCCCGACGAAATTCATCTTCGAACGGCCCGCATAACGGGCGCCGCGGTCGAGCTGGCAGCGCTCGATCCTCAGTTTCGAGGCCAGCACGGCTGAGGCGACGTGGATCGACACCTCCTGCATTGCCGCCAGCCGCTTGATGCTGCGCGCATTCATGGCCATGAAATTGCCGAAGCTGATCGAACGCCCCGTCACCAGCCGGAAGAAGTGCTTGTAAAACGCATAGAAGAGCTTGAAGCGGAGCGTCTCGACGCGGTTCCGGCGCGCGGCCACCACGACGTCCACGTTCTCGTCGCCGAGCCGCTCGAGCAATTCCGGAATCGTGGCCGGCACGTCTTCGCCGTCCGAATCCATGACCACGACCAGATCGTCCGGCCCGGTGGTCTCGGCCACATAGTCGATGCCGACGGCAATCGCTCTCTGATGTCCGACATTGCGGCGCAGCCGCACCACGACGCCAGCCAGACCGGCATCCTCGATGGGCTCCACACCCAGCGGCCGGCGCACCGACCCGTCATCCACCGCCACGATCCGAACGTTGTCCCCGAACAGCCGCGCCAGTTCACGGAAGAGCTGCGTGCAGGCTTCAACGTCTTCGTAGACCGGTGTGATGACGGTGAATTTCATGAGGCTTACCCGGTCAAGCTGCCTTGAGGTTCCTGAAATAGTCGATCGTCCGGTCGAGGCCCTCGTCGAGCCCGATTGCGGGCTCCCAGCCCAGTTTCTCGCGCGCCACGCCAATATCCGGCTGCCGCTGGCGCGGGTCGTCCTGCGGCAAAGGTTTCTCGATCAGCTTCGATCGCCCGCCGACCTTTGCGAGAACCGATTCCGCCAGCTGCCGGATCGTGAACTCGCCCGGATTCCCGAGATTGACCGGCCCCGTCACCGCGGCCGGCGACGCCATCAGGCGGATGAACCCTTCGACGAGGTCGTCGACATAGCAGAAGCTGCGCGTCTGGCTGCCGTCGCCATAAATCGTCAGATCCTCCCCGGCCAGCGCCTGGACGATGAAATTAGACACCACACGACCGTCATTGGGATGCATGCGCGGGCCGTAGGTGTTGAAGATGCGTGCAACCTTGATCTCCGTGCCGTGCTGGCGGTGATAGTCGAAGAACAGGGTTTCAGCGCAGCGCTTGCCTTCATCATAGCACGAGCGGATGCCGATCGGATTGACGTTGCCCCAATAGTCCTCGGTCTGCGGATGGATCGACGGATCGCCATAGATCTCGCTCGTCGAAGCCTGGAAGATCCGCGCTCCGGTGCGCTTGGCAAGGCCCAGCATGTTGATGGCGCCGTGGACGCTGGTCTTGGTCGTCTGCACCGGATCGCGCTGGTAATGGATCGGCGAGGCCGGGCAGGCGAGGTTATAGATCTCGTCGACTTCCACATAGAGCGGGAAGGTCACATCATGCCGCATGAACTCGAAATGCGGATGGCTGAGCATATGGCTGATGTTGTCGCGGTTTCCGCTGTAGAAATTGTCGACACACAGAACATCGCCGCCGTCGGCGAGAAGCCGCTCGCACAGATGGGATCCGAGAAAGCCCGCCCCGCCTGTCACCATCACGCGTTTCCGGTTGGATATCTGCATTGGAAATCGCCTCTCATTGCTTGGGCGGTCAAACGATGTCAGCGCGGAGCTTAACACGACCGATGCCCGGGGAAGCTACCTGACGGACCCGTTATCCAGCGCTTTCAACGCATACGGGCGGCGTTGTCAATTCGGCGGGGAGCGGCAAACCATGCGGATTGGCGGCACTCGCAGCGTCTGCCGCGCGGCCGGTGGCGGCTCCGGGACAATGTGGTTGCATTGCTCCGTCCGATTGTCTAGACGCTCTGGAAATAGTCCGGCCCGTGTCCGCGACTGCCATGGTGGGGCGTAGCCAAGTGGTAAGGCAGCGGTTTTTGGTACCGCCATTCCCTGGTTCGAATCCAGGCGCCCCAGCCAGTTCCGTCAAAGTGGCGGGGCCCGCCCCTGGGTAGCCAAGAGCTGCCGAACATCAAAGAAGTCGCCAGGCCGCGCTATCCGGTCAGGGCGCGATCCTCTTCCCCCGCCGCGCTCGAATTCATCTGCCAGCGCCATGTGTCGCGGCACATGTCAGCAAGGGAACGGCTGGCCTTCCAGCCGAGAAGTTTTTCGGCGAGCGAGGGATCGGCGTAGGACTGGGCGATATCCGCCGGCCGGCGCGGTGCGATCCGGTAGGGAATCCTGCGTCCGCTCTGTGCTTCGAAGGCGTGGATGAGTTCGAGCACCGAACAGCCTTTGCCCGTGCCGAGATTGACTGTCGTAAGGCCGGGAGCGGCCCAAATGCCGTCGAGCGCGGCGATATGGCCTTCGGCGAGATCCATCACGTGGATGAAGTCGCGTACACCGGTCCCGTCCGGCGTGTCATAGTCGTCGCCGAAGACGGAGACCTCCGGCAGTTCCCGGGCCGCGACCTTGGCCACATAGGGGCCGATATTGGAGGGAATGCCGTTCGGAGCTTCGCCGATAAGCCCGCTTTCATGGGCCCCGAGAGGATTGAAATACCTGAGCCGGGCGATGTGCCAGCCGGTCTGTGTGGCGGCCAGGTCGCCGAGGATCATCTCTCCCATCAATTTGGTTCTGCCGTAAGGGTTGCCCGCCGAAAGCGGAAAATCCTCGCGGACCGGAACGCTGGCCGGCTCGCCATAGACGTTGGCCGAGGACGAGAAGACGAGCTTCCGGATATTGGCTGAAGTCATCGCCTCGATGAGCGTGAGCAGGCCGCCGATGTTCACGGAGTAGTAGTCGACCGGTATCTCGGCGCTTTCGCCCACAGCCTTGAGCGCGGCGAAATGAATCACGGCGTCGATCCGGTGCGCCTCCAGCGCGCAGTCGAGCGCGAGCCGGTCCCTTATATCCGCCTGCACGAGCACCGGTCGCTGTCCGGTGATCCGTTCCAGCCGGTCCAGCACCTGCGGCGAGGAATTGTGGAAGTTGTCGAGGATCACCGGGTTGTGCCCGGCGTTCATCAGCGCCACGCAGGTATGCGCTCCGATATAGCCGGCACCGCCCGTCACGAGAATGTTCGCCATCGGTCCCCCTTCCGCACACCTGTTCAAGTCCCGTCCAGATGAGCAATTCTAGCGGGAAGGGGTAAACAAGCCCATAGCGTTCATGACCTATGTGCCGGCGGGTTTCTCCGTCGTCCGGCCGATCGCATGCAGGGTAAGGCCATGGCGGGCGATCGTGGCGGGCTCGTAGACGTTCCTGCCGTCGAAGATTACCCGTTCCGTCAGCGTCTTGCGCAGGTGAGTAAAATCGGGCGAGAGGAACTCCTTCCACTCGGTCATCACCACGAGCGCATCGGCGCCGGTGAGCGCATCCTCCTGGGACCGGCACAGAACCAGTCCGTCCCGGTCACCGTAGATGCGGCGGCATTCGTCCATCGCCTTGGGGTCATAGGCGCGAACCGTTGCCCCGGCGGCGAGAAGGGCGTCCAGCACCGCGCGCGCTGGCGCCTCGCGCATGTCGTCGGTATTGGGCTTGAAGGCCAGCCCCCACAGGGCGAATGTTCGGCCGGAAAGATCGGATCCGAACCGCGCCGCGATCTTGTCGAAGATCACCCGCTTCTGCCGCTCGTTCCGGCCCTCCACCGCCTTCATGATCAGCGGCTCGTAATTTGCCTCGCGGGCCATGGAGATCAGCGCACGCACGTCCTTGGGAAAGCAGGAGCCGCCATAGCCCGCCCCCGGATAGATGAAATGATAGCCGATGCGCGGGTCAGAGCCGATGCCGAGCCGTACCTTCTCGATGTCGGCGCCCAGGGTTTCGGCGAGATTGGCCATCTCGTTCATGAAGCTGATCTTGGTGGCGAGCAGGCAATTGGCCGCATACTTGGTCATTTCCGCGCTGCGCACGTCCATCACGATGATCTTCTCGTGGTTGCGGTTGAACGGCGCGTAGAGTTCGCGCAGCATCTGCTCCGTCGTCGAGCCCGGATTCGTCACGCCGATGACGATGCGATCGGGCTTCTGGCAGTCGATGACGGCCGCGCCCTCCTTCAGGAATTCCGGATTGGATGCGACGTCGACCTTCAGATCCGTGCGGTCACGGGCGGCGATTTCCCGTTCGATTTCCGCCCGCACCTTGTCCGCCGTCCCGACCGGCACGGTCGACTTGGTCACGACGATCTTGTCCGTCTCCATCGTCGCGCCGATGGTGGAGGCGACTTTCAGGACGTGGGAAAGATCAGCCGAACCGTCTTCCTCCGGCGGGGTGCCGACGGCGATGAAGATGATCTCGCCGAACTCCACGCCCTCGCGCGCGTCTGTGGAGAACATCAGTCGCCCGGCCGCGTGGTTGCGGATGATCAGCGGCTCGAGGCCAGGCTCGTATATCGGCACCACGCCGTTTCTCAGGCCCTCGACCTTCTTTTCATCGATATCGATGCACGTGACCTTGTGGCCCGCGTCGGCGGTTACCGCGGCCAGAACCAGTCCCACATAGCCCGTCCCGAATATCGTTACTTGCATCTCGTCGCGATCCCCGCCTTTGTCTGCGACCGCTGTCCATCGCAGATTGTTCCCGTTCCGGTTGCCTCCTGCCGGCTGCCAAGTCAAGGACCGTCTGGGGGCTGTCCGTCTATTCGCGCGCCGTGGATTTCAGCTCACGCGCTTGAAACGCCAGGTAAGCCCCGCCGCCGCAATCCAGGCCGTGACCGTGAGGGCCCAAGCCAACGGGCCGGGCGCGGTCTGATGGGTGAGCGCCGCCAATCCGCCGAGCGTGGTGACAACGGCAGCTTCACCCGCGATGCGCCGCACCCCGAACCCTGCCCGCCGGGCATGTTGATAGGCATGCTGCGCGTGCGCCCGGAAGATATTCTCCCCGGATTTCAGCCTGACCAGCGCCGTCAGCACACCGTCGACAAGATAGTAGCCGAAGGGCAAGAATGCGGCCGCGAGCGGAACGGTCCCGGAGGCCGAGAGCACAAGATAGCCTGCGGCGAGCCCAAGCGGCAGGCTGCCCGAATCGCCGAGAAACACGGCGGCTGGCGGCCTGTTGTGCCACGCGAACCCGATCGTCGCGCCCCAGAGCGAAGCCGCCAAAAGGGCTGCGACGATGTTGCCGGAGGTGAGAAAAACCAAACCTAGAAAGAGAATTCCGGTGCCCGCGCCGGCCACGCTCATCAAGTCGAGACCGTCCATGAAATTGACGAGATTGACGAAGCCCACGATCACCAGAACCGCCAGAATGGCGGCAAGCGGAAGGGGGAGAGCGCCGAGCCATCCGGTCCCGAGGTCGAGCCCGGTCGCCGCCAGTCCGGCAGCGATGAACTGCACCGGCAGCTTGATCGTCGGGCCGAAATCGAGAAGGTCGTCGGCGAGACCGAGCGCGAAGAGCAGGATCATCCCGGCCGCCGGTCCGAGCAGCGGGGCGGCATCGGCGCCGATCAGCGTGACGGTCACCAGCGTCACCACGAGCGCAGCCGGAACCAGGCCAAGTCCGCCGATCTGGCGCGCCGGATGGCCGTGAGCCGATCGTTCGGTGATCCGGGCGGTGAGAAGACCGGGCGCAAGGAGACGGCGCAACATCGCGATCATGCCGAGCGAGGCCCCGCAGGCGGCTATGGCCACGAGGATTGCGGTCACGATCGGGATGGAAAAATCCGCCGCCAAGCCCAGGCTCCAGGTCACGCGTTTCGTCCCCCGGTTTTAGCGGCCGGAACGCAAAGCGCAATGCAGGCTGTGGATATCGCCCGGTGTCAGGCCAGGCCGAGGTGAATGAAGTCGTGAACGTGAACGAGCCCGACCGGCTTGCGTTCTGTATCGTCGTCCTCGACCACGAAGAGCGCGGTGATCTTCTGTTCGTTGAGATAGCGCAGCGCGTCCTCGGCGAGCATTGAGGCGCGGATGATCCGCGGCTGTGTGTTCATCACCTCACCGGCAAGCGCCGAGGCGAGTTCGTGCAGGTGGCGGCGCAGGTCACCGTCGGAGACGACCCCGATCAGCCGGCCGTCCGCGTCGACGATTCCGGCGATTCCGAAGCTTTTCGACGTCATGACCATCACCGCCTCCGACATCGGCATGTCGGCCGGTATCAGCGGCAGCCGCTCGCCGCGGTGCATGAACTGGCTCACCTTCATCAGCTTCAGCCCCAGGCTGCCGCCCGGGTGAAGCTTCTGGAAATCCTCGCGCGAAAACCCTCTCATCTGCATGACCGCCATGGCGAGCGCATCGCCCAGCGCCAGCATCATCGTCGTCGACGTCGTGGGGGCCATGCGAATGGGGCAGGCTTCCTGTGCGGGCGGCAGCTTGAGCGGAATGGTGGCGGCGCGGATCAGCGTCGATTCACTGCCCGACGAAATTCCGATCACCGGGATGCCATTGACCCGCGCATGCTCGATCACCGGCATCAGTTCGGCGGTCTCGCCGGAGTTCGACAGAAGCATCAGCACGTCGCGCGGCGAGATCATGCCCATGTCGCCATGGGCCGCCTCGGCGGAATGAACGAAGGAAGCTGGGGTGCCAGTGGAGGCGAAGGTCGCAGCGATTTTCTTGGCCACATGGCCCGACTTGCCGAGCCCGGAAATCACCAGCCGACCCTCGGTCTTCAAGAGTGCCTCGACCGCGCTGGCGAAATGGCCGTCGAGCGATGCGGCGAGCGAGGTAAGCCCCTCGGCTTCCATCGCGATGACACTCCGACCATGGGTTAGGATCTCATCCACACCGGGTTTGGATTTGTCGAGCATCGCCTGGCACTCCCGAAGACAGTATCGACGCCTCCATAGTCGTCATCGATCGCCGTTGCAAAGAGTTTCCAGGTGTTGCCGGCCGCAAGCCTCAGTGCCGGTTGCTCGCCAGCCACTTGTGCCACCCCGCTTCAGAACCGTTGAAGACGTTGAGATCTATGCGCGTATCGTGGCTCGCGGCGAGCCCCGTTCCGGAATACTGCCAGAACACGAAATCGCGATTCGGATAGACCTTCGACGGGTGCGCCGCGACCGAGCGGAGCCAGAACGGATAGTTCTTGAAAGCGCCCTTGAGGTTGTCGTCGTAGAAATCCGGCGCGGTATAGATGATGGGGCGCTGGCCGTAATGGGCCTCGAGCCTGTCCATGAAGACCTGCATCTTCTCGCGCACGGTCGCCGGATCAGGACGCTTCTTGCAGCGCGAGGTATGATTCCATTCGACATCGATGACCGGGGGCAGGGCGCCCTTTTCCTTGGGCACGTTGCGGATGAACCAGTCGGCCTGCGAGCTTGCGGTCCGGCACCAGTAGAAGAAGTGGTAGGCCCCGCGCGGCACACCGGCCTCGCGCGCGGCATTCCAGTTCTTGCGGAAGTTCGGGTCGGTATGGTCGCCGCCGTCCGTCGCCTTGATGAAGGCGAAATTGCCGCCGTCACGGCGCAGCTT
This sequence comes from Hyphomicrobiales bacterium, assembly GCA_002709005.1. Classification (GTDB taxonomy): domain Bacteria; phylum Pseudomonadota; class Alphaproteobacteria; order Rhizobiales; family Rhizobiaceae; genus Pseudohoeflea. Next base: position 43,493 of record PAPH01000043.1, read on the forward strand.
GTTCCAGTCGATATCGCCCTGCCAGCGCGAAACGTCGACGCCGTGCACCTCGAATGGTCGCGGCGAAAGGCGGCCGAAATTGATCGGCTTGGCGTCGGTGAAACTGGCCTTGTAGACCTTCGGCTTCTTGAAATCTCCCGTCGCGGGATGCGAGGGGGTCTCGGCCCGCACGACCGCGAGTTCGACGGGTGATTGCGCCCGTTCGGCAGCGAAGCCGAGTTCCGACGTGGCCTCGATGGAGGAAAGCGGCGAGGGGGCCTGCGCCTCATCCAGTCCGGTCGGAGGAACCAGCGGACGAATGGAGGCGGTGGAAGCGGGGTCGACGCTGGTGGACTTGGCGATGTCCAGCCCGTCGATGCCCGAGGATGTGCAGCCCGCAAGCAGGCCGATAAGGACCGCGAGCGCGGTGCCTTTGGAAACTGAGATCCGCATGATGACCCGTACTCTTTACGTGTGTGGGTGCCGGTTCGTTCAAAGCCGCGAGACTAGAGATCAAATGCCAAGAAACATTGAATCCCGTTCAGTTCCGGGACGTATCCGTGCAATTTTCTCAAGCGTTGTCCCGTTCCGGATCACTATCGCCAACATGCTGCAATGATTGAGCGAATTCTTCCAGCAGCGGCGCTTCGCGGCTGTGCGAGCCGGTTGCGTCCCGGTAACACTGATTAACTGGTAAAGGAGGGGTTAACGCCCGTCCTGCCGGTTGCCGGGCTGAATTCGGCGCTTTTCGGTGGGTTGGCTTGCTGGCGGATTTTGCGCCCCTACATCATCCATGTATGATGTGACGCGGTCGCCGGCCCAGGGAGGGGAATTCCACACACATGTCGACACTCGCCAGCGATGACGAAATCGGCCATTTGATCTCGCGTGTCGCGCTAGGCGACCGAAATGCGTTTTCCTCTCTTTATCGCGACACCAGCCCGAAACTTTTCGGCGTGTGCCTGCGTATTCTCAGACAACAGGCCCAGGCCGAGGACGCTCTCCAGGATATCTATGTGAAGATCTGGCGGCGTGCCGCGAGCTTCGCTGCCGGAAAATCCGCGCCGATGGCGTGGCTCGTGACGATTGCGCGCAACCATTGCATCGACATGATCCGCGCCCGTCGTCCCGACCCGGTGGATATCGATGACGCCCCCGCCCTGGCCGACGAGACACCCGACCCCGAAGCCGTGGCGATAGGCGCCAGCGAGGGCAGACGGATCGACCATTGTCTCGAGGAACTTGACGCCGACCGGGCCAAGGCCGTGGTCGGTGCCTATGTGGAAGGTTACAGCTATCAGGAGCTGGCCGAGGAGTACGGTGTACCGCTTAATACCATGCGGACCTGGCTCAGGCGCAGCCTGATCAAGTTGAAGGAGTGCCTGCAGCCATGAGCAGCGACGCCACACAGATGGGACCGGACAACGAACGCGATGTCGCGCTCGCCGGCGAATATGTGCTCGGTGTTCTGCCGATGGGCGAACGGCGCACGGCCGAACGCAGGATCGCGGAAGACGAAGCCTTCGCCGTGCTGGTTCGGAACTGGCAGACCGATCTCGCCGCTCTCGACGAACATTTCGAGCCGCAGCAGGTTCCGCCTGCCGTCGCCGCAAGGGTCGAGCGTCGCCTTTTCGGCGATGAGGGCGCAAGGGGCGCCGGCCTCTGGGGCTCGCTCGCTTTCTGGCGCGGTCTGGCTTTTGCCTCGGTGCTGATCGCCGCCGGGCTGGCGCTGGTCGTGTCCGGCGCCGTTCCCCTGCCTGTCGGCGGGGAACAGCCCGCGATGCTTGTCGCGGACCTCACCGGCGAGAACGCACCGATCGGCCTGGTGGCCCATTTCAATCGCGATGCGGGGACGATCAACGTCCTCCCGGCCGCCCTTCAGGATGATGGCGGACACTCGCTCGAACTCTGGGCGGTGCCCGGCGATGGCGTGCCGCGCTCGCTCGGTCTCGTGCCGCACGATGGCGGCGTGATAGCGATCGACAGGAAACATGTCGAGGAACTGGGGGAGGGCGTAACGCTCGCCGTCAGCCTCGAACCCGCCGGGGGTTCTCCCACCGGCGCGCCGACGGGACCCGTTCTGGTGGCGGGAGCGCTCTCCGGCGGCTAGCGTTTTCGTCCGCTATTGTCCCGGTGCAATTATTCCGGGCATCTCGCGCGATCTGCGGGAAACACGTATTGCAACTTCGATATAATTGGATATCACGATTTTTTACGGCTGCATGTAATCCGGTGGTGATCGTGCTCCGTATAGGTCTGAAAAACAGGGATAACCGTTCGGATCCTCTTTCTTCCGGATTTCCGGAATGATCGGGAGAAACGACCAGATTTAAAGCCGGCTTGGCCGGCACGGCCTTTCGCCGACCCAGGGATCTCCGAGAATCCCGGAAGTCGATGCCAGCGGGCAAATTCGCCGCACCGCCTGCTGGTATCCGGCACAACCCCCGCGCCTACGCGCGGGGGTTGTTGCTTTTCGGGGGCAGGTTCCCTGACATGCGCTCGGGTCCGCCCTGTCAGTCAACAATTTCCCGTTTCTCTCTGCCGCACGCCATCGCCTCCCAAGCGGTATGAGAGGCAGCCCGATTTCCTTGAAACTTTTCACAGGTCGGCTTCGTCTTCCCTGATGTAATCGCCGGTGTTCGGCCGGCGATGCATGGACAAGGGGGCTTACGAAGCCCCGCCCGAGGAGGTTGAACAATGAAAGCTATTCTTCGCACACTCGCTGCCGCCGCGATCATGACGACGGGCCTGACCGTCGCCCATGCAGAAAACCCGATGGTCGGCGGTGCGGCCATGTATCCCGACAAGACGATCGTCGAGAACGCGGTGAACTCGAAGGATCACACCACCCTGGTCGCCGCCGTGAAGGCGGCCGGTCTGGTGGACACGCTCAGTGGCGAGGGACCCTTTACCGTTTTCGCGCCGACCAATGCCGCGTTCGATGCCCTGCCCGAGGGAACCGTCGAAACCCTGCTGAAGCCGGAGAACAAGGATCAGCTCAGCAAGATCCTGACATGTCATGTCGTTGCGGCGGACGCGCATGCCGCGGCTATCATGAAGATGGTCGATGACGATGGCGGCACTCACCCGGTTACCACCGTGGGCGGCTGCAAGCTCAACGTCACTTACGAGGGCGACAAGGTGATGATCGAGGACGAGAATGGCAACGTGGCCAATGTCACTATTGCCGATGTCGACCAGTCGAACGGCGTTATCCACGTCATCGACAAGGTTCTCCTGCCGAAGATGTAGAAAGCCGCTGCCGGCGGGAGCTTCGCCGCACCACCCGCCGTTATCCGGCGCAGCCTCCGTGCGCAAGCGCGGGGGCTGTCGCTTTTCTACGGTCGCTCACATCCAGTTGACCCGGCTTGTTTTGAAAGTTTCCACAGCCTCCGCTACATCCATGGCAAAGGAGAACCACGATGACCGCATCACGTCACCCGTCCCGATTGAACCGTAGATCCCTGCTTCTCGCCGGCGTCGCCGGTGCAGCTGCGGTCGGTATCTCGGCCGTCTTCAAACCGTTTGCCCGCAATGCGGCGGCCAATGAAGGTGATTTCGAATTCACGCTCAGCAAGGCCGAATGGAAGAAGAGGCTCTCTGACGAGCAATTCGCGGTGCTGCGCGAGGAAGCCACCGAGCGCGCTTTCACCAGTCCCCTCAACAAGAATTATGCCGAGGGGCTCTATAATTGCGCGGGCTGCGACCTGCCGGTCTATTCGTCGGAGACGAAGTACGATTCAGGCACGGGATGGCCGAGCTTCTGGGATTCTCTCCCCGATGCGATCGGCACCAAGGCGGACAATTCCCTCTTCATGCGCCGCACCGAGGTGCATTGCCGTCGCTGCGGCGGACATTTCGGCCACATCTTCGACGATGGGCCGGAACCGACCGGCAAGCGGCACTGCCTCAACGGGGTGGCGCTGACATTTGTCCCCGCTTCCGGCGGTGCGGCCACAGCGGGCTGAGCGCCGACACCGAACAACGGGAAAAGGCCGCCTACGGGCGGCCTTTTTTATCATGCGCCAGGGAAGCGCTCGGACTTAGTTGGCTTGAGCCAATCTGGATGTCGAGCCGGTGATGCGCACCCATTGGGCGGAGTTGCTTTCCGACTGCATCTTCACGTAGCCGAGCCCGGTGCGGTTCACGGGCAGTACCTCGTCGCGCATGTTGTCGAGCACGAAATCGCCGTCGCGGGTCCGCACGACAAGTACCGTATGGGCCTCGCCGCGCCGCCGCGCCATGGTTAGCAGGAGATGCGAGGGCCTGAAGCCGCGGGCCATCAGCGCTCGGCGCTTGGACAAGGCGAAATCCTCGCAGTCGCCGGCCTTTGCATTGGCCGTCCAGAGTTCCCGCTTGCCGAATTGCTTGATGTCCGACATGGGCTTGATCGAACGATTGACGATCCGGTTGACGTCGCGAAGCACGGAGAGCCGCGCGGGCGGCAAATCGCCGATCTTGTGCGCCTGGCAATCCGCGGAGTTCTTGTTGCAGTATTCCACATGGCCATAGGGACGGGATGTGCCCGAACCGGTTTTCAGCCAGACGGAGGCATGCGCCATCGGCGAGGAGATCAGCGCAGCGGCGAAAGCTGCGGAAGAGAGATAGGTTCTGGCCTTTTTCAAGGGTCGGCTCCTTTCGCTTCCCGGCGTGTGTCGAAGAGACGTTCCCGTCCATTCGAGCACACGCTAGCGTGCGGATGCCCCCGATACAAGCAAATGGGGGCACGACTTGGTCGCGCCCCCATTCATAACGAAAACGTGATCGACCGTTCGTCGCGGCCAGACGGAAGCCCGCCCTCATTCACCCGGTAAGAGATACGCATCCGGGTGAAAGCGATACCTGCTTAGTAGGGCAGGATACCGCCGTCGCCGAGACGCGGCTGCTGCGACAGGCGCGGCTGGCCATCATTGACCGAGGCAGTGGCGGTATAGTCGATCTGGGCCGATGCCGGCAGGTAGACCGGCGAGTGGTCGCTGAACGGACCATCCTGGGTCAGGCGGTTTTCGCCGCTGGTGCGGGCAATCGGAGCGGCCGGGTTCGAGGCCACGATATCCTGCGGCAGGTGAGTGGCGTCGAGAGCGGACGTGCCGGCGAAAGCACCGGAAGTGGCGGCCAGCGAAAGGCCGAGTGCGAGAAGAACATTCTTCATTTTATTTACTCCGAAATCTGAAATCATCTGTTCGATGTGGAAGGGGGAGGGAGCCTCTCACGAGGCTCCCGGGTTGCGCTTATTAGTAGGGCAGGATGCCGCCGTCGCCGAGGCGCGGCTGGCGGACGATCGAGGGGCCGCGAAGACCGTCATCGTCGATCGATGCGGTGGCGGTGTAGTCGATCGTGCCGGAATTGGTCGTCGCATAGCGCGGCGATTCATCCTGGAAGGGACCGCTGTTGGTCAGTTCGTTGCGACCGTCCCAGGTGCTCAGCGGAATGTTGACCGCGGCATTGCCGCGAACGAGTTCCGGCGAGCCCTGAACGTCGAGCGCGGAGCTCTGTGCGAAAGCGCCGGTGGTAGCGGCCAGGGTCAGTCCAAGTGCGATAAGTACGTTTTTCATTTCATCTCTCCATCGTGTGGGTCGTTGCCATCCCCGTGTCTTGGGTTACGGGAGGGTCGACCTCAAAGTTTCAAAGCAGAAAGCGAACCAGCGAATGCGCCCTGTGCGCGCCGGCTGGTGGGCTTTCCGATCGTGCGGTTCGTTTTGACCCGCCGTCGATGATGGAGAAATGAGGGTCCGGGGCGCTCGTTTCAAAGAACGATATTGTGTTCCCGGCTAACATTTTTGTGGCCTTGAAATTCCGGAGGTCGATTCCAGTTATTTTCCGAGGCTAATAAAATCAATGGTTTATGGGGGTCGTTTTCGTTCTGCGGGGCGTGAAATCCCGTGAAATCGAACTTAAAAAATCTTTGAACATTGACCACTGCGTATCCGGAGAGTGAACAATCCTCGCTTGAATGGCAGAAAAATGGCGATCGGGCAGCCTTTCGTCATCAGACTGACACGGAATCGCGAAGCGAATCCTTGCTCAACTCATTCTTCGTGCCTTCCATCACCACCGCTCCGCGCTTCAACACGGTGAATCGGTCCGCAAGATCGTACGCGAACTCGAAATATTGCTCCACCAGCACGATCGCCATCTCTCCGCGGTCCCTCAGATGGGCGATCACCCGGCCGATCTGCTGGATGATGTTGGGCTGGATGCCCTCGGTCGGCTCGTCGAGCAACAGAAGTTTCGGCTTGGTGATCAGCGCCCGGGCGATCGCAAGCTGCTGCTGCTGTCCGCCGGACAGGTCGCCGCCGCGCCGGCCGCGCATGTCCTTCAAGACCGGAAACAGGTCATAGATGTGATCGGGGATCACATGCTCGCTCTTGGGCAGGCAGGCAAACCCGGTCTGCAGGTTCTCCGTCACCGTGAGAAGCGGAAAGATGTCGCGCCCCTGCGGCACATAGCCGATCCCCTTGGCCGCCAGAACATGAGCGGGCGGGAAGGCGATCTCCTCGCCGTCGAGCATGTAGCTTCCTCCCGACCGGTGCTTGACGCCGGATATGGCCTTCAAGAGGCTGGTCTTGCCCACGCCGTTGGTGCCCATCAGGCAGGAAACCTTGCCAACATCGGCCTTCAGCGAAACGCCGTTGAGGATTTTCGACTGGCCGTAGTGCAGCGTGAGATCGGAGATGTCGAGCATGGCGGCTTATCTCCCCAGATAGACTTCGATGACTTCAGGGTTTGCGGTCACGTGATCGAGCGACCCCTCGGCGAGCACCGATCCCTCGTGAAGCACGGTGACGGGACATTCGAGCCGGCGGACGAATTCCATGTCGTGCTCGACGACGATGACGGCGCGGGTCCTGGCGGTGCGGACCAGAAGATCGGTCGTGTGCTCGCGCTCGCCGAGCGTCATGCCGGCGGCCGGTTCGTCGACGAGCAGCAGTTGCGGATCCTGGGCGAGCAGCATCCCGATCTCCAGCCACTGCTTCTGCCCGTGCGAGAGTTCGCCCGAAAGCCGCTTGAGGTGATCGGCGAGCCCGATCTCCGAAGCAATCTCCTCGATCCGCTCGATATCGGACTTGCCCGCCTTGTAACCGAGCGCCGAGAACGGGGAACGTTCGTTCCTGAGCGCCATGGAGAGATTGTCGAATACCGTCTGCGCCTCGAACACGGTGGGGCGCTGGAATTTCCGGCCGATGCCGATCCGGGCGATGTCGCTTTCCCGCAGTCTCAGCAGATCAACCGGCGGGGTGCCGAACTGCACCCGGCCGCTGTCCGGCCGGGTCTTGCCAGTGACGATATCCATGAAGGTGGTCTTGCCCGCGCCGTTGGGGCCGATGATGGCGCGCAGTTCGGCAGGCTGGATCGAAAACGAGAGATCGTTGATCGCCCGGAAACCGTCGAAGGTGACGGAGACGCCGAGAACTTCGAGGAGGGCGCTCATGCCGCATCCTTTCTCACAAGCCGGTCGAACATGCCGGCGATGCCGCGCGGCGCGAACAGGGTGACCAGTACGAAGGAGAGGCCGAGCAGCACCTGCCACCAGTCGACCCATTGCACCGTGTAGAAGCCGAGCGGCAGGTCAGGCGCCTGTCCGCCGGTGAACCAGGAGGACAGAAGCGAGACGAGGGCCGCGCCGATAACCGCGCCATACAGACGACCGCGTCCGCCGATTGCCACCCAGACCGCCAGGTAGATGGAGGCGATGGGCGCGATTTCCGCCGGGTTCACGATGCCGGCCTGCGGATAGTAGATGGCGCCGGCGATCGCCGCGATCACCGCCGTCACCGTGAAGATGAAGAGCTTGTAGGCCTCCACCGAATAGCCGAGGAAGCGGATGCGCGCCTCGTCGTCGCGGATCGCCTTGACCACGTTGCCGAACTTGCCGGACACCATCCAGGCGGCGAAGACGTAGCCCAGCCCCAGTGCCAGCGCCGAGCCCCACATGAACCAGATCGACAAGACAGACTGCGGCGCGTCGGTCAGGCCCGGGATGTTCTGCAGGCCCGAAAGCCCGTTATTGCCGCGCAGGCCGCTGTCGTTCTGGAAGAGATAGAGCGAGAGCGCCAGCGTCATTGCCTGGGTGAGGATGGAGAGATAGACGCCCGTCACCCGGCTGCGGAAAGCGAGCCAGCCGAAGACCAGGGCCAGCAGCCCGGGCACCAGCACGACGAGCGCCAACTGGATCGGCAGAGAGTGTGCGAAACTCCAGACAAGCGGCACGTCGGACCCGCCGACGACGCCGAAGATCTGGGTGCCGATGGCATCGCGCACCTCGTCTGGCGTCGGGGGCAGGGCGGCGTTCGTCATCGAGGCGATCACGATGTCTTCGGTGCGCGCATACATCAGCCACATGCCGATCATGTAGCCGCCGAGCCCGAAGAAGGCGAAATGGCCGAGCGAGAGGATGCCGCAATAGCCCCAGACGAGATCCATGGCGATGGCGATCAGGCACAGGCACAGCGTCTTGCCGAGGATCTTGACGTAGTTGGTCGGCAACAGCCCGGTCCCGTAGGCCTCGGAGAATACGGTGGCGAGCAGCGTGATGACCGCCAGCAGCAGGATGAAGACCAGCACAGAGGGGTTGCGGGCGAGGAAGGTGTTTTTCATGGCCTCAATCCCCCGCCGCGCGGCCCTTGAGGGCGATGATGCCCTTCGGCCGGAACTGGATGAAGATGATGATGAAGATGATCATGTAGGTCTGGGCGGCGAGCGTGTTCGACGGATTGAAGAACTCGATCACCTTCTGCAGGAAGCCGATCATGGTGGCGCCCGCGAGCGTGCCCCAGATGTTGCCGACGCCGCCGACGACCACCGTCATGAAGGATTGCACGATGTAGGCCTGGCCGAGTTCGGAGGTGACCTTGGCGAAGAGCCCGATGGCCACGCCGGCGATGCCGGCGATCCCCGAGCCGAGCCCGAAGGTCAGCATGTTGATGCGGTCCGGGTTGATGCCCATCGAGGAGGCCATGCGCGGGTTTTGCGTGACCGCGCGTACTTCCAGTCCCAGCCGGGTACGGTTGAGCACGAAGAGAAGAAGCGCGAAGAAGACGAGCGCCAGCACGAAGATCGCGATGCGGATATAGGAGACCGCCACCACGTCGTTGATCACCCATGCTCCGTCGAGCCAGGAGGGCGAGGTCAGCGGCCGCGCCTGCGTGCCGAAGACGTTCTTGGCGATCTGCTGGAGCGCTATCGAGACGCCGAAAGTGGCAAGCAGGGTTTCGAGCGGCCGGCTCGCAAGATGCCGGATGACGAGCCGTTCGAGCGCGATGCCGGCGGCCGCGGCAATGACGAAGGCGAGCGGCAGGGCCACCAGGATCGAGACCGTATAGTTCGGGATGATCTGCTGCACGACATAGCCGGTATAGGCGCCGATCATGATGAACTCGCCATGCGCCATGTTGATGACCCCCATCACCCCGAAGGTGATGGCAAGCCCGATGGCGGCGAGGAAGTAGATCGAGGCCAGCGACAGCCCGTCGAGCACCAGCGAGAAGAAGCGGTTGAGGCCGACATACTGGTCGATGGAATCGAGCGTTTCGGCTGCCGCAGTCGTCACTTCGGCGTTCGAATCCGCATAGGCCTCATAGAAGGTGTATTTTGCGAGTTCCGCGTCCATCGTCTCGTCGGTGACAAAGGGCGGCGCCTTGCCCTCGTCGACGAGACTGGAATAGGCCCGGTCGCGCGCCTCCTGCGAGGAGAGTTCGGAGACCGGCACGCCGCCAACGGTTCCGTCTTCTATATTGGCTTCGAGCGCGGCCTTGCGCTCGGCGCGGGTGCGCGCGGCGATGGCCTTCTCGTCATCGACCAGCAGCTTGTAGGCCACCTCGCGGGAAATGTCCTTGCCGGGTGTGAGTGTCCGGGCGACGTTGACGCCTTCCGGCTCGCCCTCGGAATAGCCGATGCGGGTAACCACCAGCGGATTGAGCGCGGCGCGCGCATCAAGGCTCAGATCCTGGGAAAAGCTGCGGATAGCGTCGACACGGGTCTCGGTGGTCTGGCCGAAGGAAATGGTGATGACGCGGAGCAGGCGCTCCTTCCTCGCCTTGATCGCCGGATCCTCTTCCGTCTCGATAGAGGCGCGCAGAGGTTCGAGATGTTCCTTCTCGGCGCGGCGCTCGATGGCGTCGAGCGCCTGGCGCCGGCGGGCCGGATCGGGATCCTCGAGCTGGCTCGCAACGAGGCTCGAGGCGATCACCGTGCGCACGCCGCTGTTGGGCTTGAGCTGCTTGATGTCGCCCTTGGAGATCGTGCCGACCGCTTCGCCGGTATCGATGTCGATCAGGGTGAGGTCCTGGCCGTCCGCCTTCTCGGTGAAGAAGAACAGGCCGTCTTCCTCGCGCTGCCAGAGTTCGCGGTCGCCCCAGCGTTCGAGAAAGGTCAGCCCCTGCGGAAGCTTGGCAGCGCGGACGGCATCGATCACCTCGTCGACCGTGCGGCGCGAGGCCTTGGCAACCTCGTTCCGGTGTTCCTGCAGGATCGCCTGCAGCGGTCCGAGCGCTGTCGGCGTTTCAGGCGTCGCGTCCACGATCACCTCTTCGCTCACTGACGCCGCGCCGGTTTCGGCGGATGAATCCTGCGCGAGGGCGAATATCGGTGAAGTGGCAATAAGGAAGGCGGCGATCAGGATCGGTCGGAGCATGGGGATTTCACCGGAAGCCAAGGGAGAGGCGGGAGGCCCGTTGCCGGGCCTCCCTGTTGCGTGTCAGGTCAGTGACGAAATCAGTAGTTCGATTTCATCTGCACGCAGGTCTTGGTCTCGGTGTTGTACATGCCGCACTTCAGGTCCTTCCAGTCGGACTCCAGAACGGCGGATTCCGGCAGGAAGTCGGTCCAGGCGTCGCCCGGAACCGGCTCGGTCTGGGAGATGATGTCGAACTGACCGTCGGCCTGGATCTCGCCGATGAGCACCGGCTTGGTCAGGTGGTGGTTCGGCAGCATTTCGGCTTCCGTGCCGGTCAGGTTCGGATATTTCTGGCCAATCATTGCCTCGGTCACCGGATCGACATCCGTGGTGCCGGCCTGCTCGACCGCGTTCACCCACATGTTGAAGCCGATATAGGTGGCTTCCATCGGGTCGTTGGTGACGCGCTTGTCGTCGCCGGTGAAGGCGTGCCAGGTCTTGATGAACTCGGCGTTGACCGGCACGTCGGCCGACATGAAGTAGTTCCAGGCGGCGAGGTGGCCGACGAGGTTGGTGGTGTCGAGGCCGGAAAGCTCTTCCTCACCCACGGAGAAGGCCACGACCGGGATGTCGTCCGCCGAAATCCCCTGCGCGGCGAGTTCCTTGTAGAAGCCGATATTGGCATCGCCGTTGATCGTCGAGATCACGCCGACCTTCTTGCCGTCGGCACCGAGCGCCTTGACGTCGGCGACGATCTTCGACCAGTCGGAATGGCCGAACGGGGTGTAGTTGACGAAGATGTCCTCTTCCGGGATGCCCTTGTCCTTGAGATAGGCTTCCAGGATCTTGTTGGTCGTGCGCGGATAGACGTAGTCGGTCCCCAGAAGCGCGAACTTTTCGACGCCGAGTTCCTCGAGATAGTAGTCTGTTGCGGGAATGGCCTGCTGGTTGGGCGCAGCACCCGTGTAGAAGACGTTCTTCGAGGATTCCTCGCCTTCATACTGGACCGGATAGAACAGGAGGCCGTTCAGCTCCTCGATCACCGGCAGCACCGACTTGCGCGACACCGAGGTCCAGCAGCCGAACATCACGTCCACCTTGTCGACGGTAAGCAGTTCGCGGGCCTTTTCGGCAAACAGCGGCCAGTCGGACGCAGGGTCGACGACGACGGCTTCGAGCTGCTTGCCCAGAACGCCGCCCTTCTTGTTCTGCTCGTCGATCAGCATCAGGACGGTGTCCTTCAGCGTGGTTTCGGAAATTGCCATGGTACCCGAAAGCGAATGAAGAACGCCGACCTTGATCGTGTCGTCGGCAGCCTGGGCGGGAGAATAGGCCATGGTGGTTGCGAGAAGCGCGCCTGCGCCTGCCAACCGCAAAGATTTGGTTGAGAATTTCATTGTCAGCCTCCGTGCTGTTGCGTGTCCACGGCGGCTAGCAATGCAAGTCCTTTGCCAGTTCGTATTTGAGGGTATTTCCCCCGCGGTTCTGCGCGGAACGTGCACGAAAATCCGGAGGGAGAGAAAAACTGACGAAAAAATGCTCTTTTATGCCTAAAAAAAAGGCTGCGATTAAATGGTGTGCGAAGATTAATGCCCGGTAACTGCCGCTGCTTCCGCGAAGCGCCGGGGGAAGAATGGAATGCCGCCGGTCGGTAGTGGGATGGGTGGAACACGGAGACAGGGCGGCATTCCGACACATGAAACGCTGTGAAACACGTCTTGTTCCATCTGACCGGGCACTTTATAGCAATCTCTCATGCGCAGGCGTGTTCGGACGATTTCGGAATTGGTGACTTCGGCGGGAAGGGGACTTGTCCTCGTCCGCCTGCTGGTCGCCATTGCCCTGGCGCTCACCGCGTTCGCGCACCGCGCGGCACCCGTCAATGCCGCGCCGGCGGCCGACTTCCTCGCCTATGTGCTGCCCGACGGCACGCTTCCCGTTCTCTGCCTGACGGAGAGCGGCGACGAGAACAGCGATCATCACAAGGGCAGCGCGGCCTGCGAATTCTGCCGCATTGCCGGCGCGATCGCCTTTGCGGTCCCGCCCGCTCTTCATGGTGCCCCGATAGACGCGGCGAAGCGGGTCTCTCCCGTCGCGCTTGCAGGCCTGGTCCGGGGCGAGCCGGCCTTCTGGCCCGCCGCGCCGCCGCAAGGCCCACCCTCCCTCAACGCCTGATCTACCGGTTCCTGTCGCGCATTTCGTTCGCCTCCGGGCCCGATCGCGCGCCGGCTTCTGTTCCGTCCGTCAGTCCAATTTGAGCGACGCGCGAACGAGGAGGGGGAACCGGTCCCGTCCGGGGGAGAAAATCCTCCGGGCATCCGGAACCAGGCGGCCCAGGCGGCGCGCCAACATTCTTTGACAGGCTCACATGTCCGATATCACAGGCGAACGCCCCGTTTCCGAAGCGGACGGGAAGAAAACGGCCTCCACCGCACGCTTCTACGCCGCGGCGTGGCGCTGGCACTTCTATGCCGGCCTCTTCGTGGCACCCTTCCTCGTCATTCTGGCCGTCACCGGCCTGATGATGCTCTCTGCCTCCGTTCTCTCCGGCCGCGATGGGGAGAAGATCAACGTCACTCCTGCGGCTCACGAGATTTCAGTGGCGGCTCAGGAAGCCTCGGTTCTCGCCGCCCATCCCGGCGCCTCGATCCTCGAGTGGATCGGCAATCGCACCGATGACACGGTTGCCGTCTTCCGTATCGCCGAAAATGGCGCGCAGGCAATGGTCGCCGTCGATCCCTATACCGGTGTGATCGTCCAGGAATGGCCGCGCCGCGACAGCCTCTACGATCTCGCAGAAACCATTCATGGCACACTGATGATCGGCACGCTGGGGGACCGTTTGATCGAGATCGCGGCGGGCTTTGCCATCGTGCTGACGATGACGGGAATTTATCTCGCCTGGCCGCGCAAATCGCGCCGGTCACCGGCGAGACCTTCATCCCGCGAGAAATGGAAACAATGGCACAAGATCGTCGGACTTTGCGCCGCGCCTCTGCTCATCGCTTTCCTTCTGTCCGGTCATAGCTGGACGGGCATCTGGGGCGACAAGTTCGTTCAGGCCTGGAGTACGTTTCCGGCCGAGAAATGGGATAATGTACCGTTATCCAATGCAACCCACGCCTCGATGAACCCGAACGGCATCAAGTCCGTTCCCTGGGCCCTCGAGCAGACGCCGATGCCCGCTTCCGGCTCCGTTGCCGGTGAGAAGGGCCTCGCCGACGGCATCGAGCCGAACCTTGCGAACCTCGTCGCACTCGGCCGCGAGCTCGGCTTCTCGAAGCGTTTCCACGTCAACTACCCCTCTGGCGAAACCGGAGTGTGGACGCTGTCGCAGGACTCAATGAGCAACGACAGTGCGGATCCGACCAGCGACCGGACGATGCATCTCGACCGCTACACCGGCAATATCCTCGCCGACGTGCGCTATGCGGACTATTCGGTTCCCGGAAAGGCCATGGCAGTCGGCATTGCGCTGCACGAGGGCGATATGGGGGTGGCGAACGTGATCATCAACACGCTCTTCTGCCTCTCGATCATCCTCATGGCGGGCACGGGTCTGGTGATGTGGTGGAAGCGCCGGCCCTCCGGGGCCTTCCGGCTCGCCGCGCCGCCCGTTCCCTCCAATATGCCCGAATGGCGCGCGGCGACCGTCGTCATGCTGTTCGTGGCGATGCTCTTTCCTCTGGTCGGCCTCACCCTTCTCGCGGTGCTGGTGTTCGACCTTCTCATCATCTCGCGGCTGCCGGTGCTTCGCCGGGCGGTCAACTGACGGCTCAACAAACACGTCCATGAAAAGGAAAAGACTCATGAAAAAACTGTTCGCGGCGGCACTCGCCTTCACCGTTCTGTCCGGCTTCGCCCAAGCCCACGACTTCAAGGTTGGCGATCTCGAAATTCACCATCCCTGGGCCAAGGCCACATTGCCCAATCAGCCCGTCGGCGGCGGTTTCATGGAAATCGTCAACACCGGTTCGAAGGCCGATCGTCTTGTTTCCGGCACGGCCGGTTTCGCCGGCGAGGTGCAGTTCCACGAGATGGAAATGAACGATGGCGTGATGAAGATGCGCCAGCTCGCCGACGGTCTTGAAATCCCGGCCGGAGCGACCGTCAAGCTCGAACCCGGCGGGCTTCACATCATGTTCATGAAGCTCTCCGAGCCGCTCAAGGAAGGCGAGATGAAGGAAGCCACGCTCACCTTCGAAAAGGCGGGCGAGGTGACGGTCGAGTTCGCCGTCCAGTCTGCCAGGCCCGGCGAGGGCGCCATGGACCATTCGAAGATGGAACAGGGGGAAATGGATCACTCCGACATGGACGGCGACGCTCACCACGCAGATTGATCATCCGCTGATCGGCTGCGCCGGGCCGCTTCCGGCTTGTATCGCCCACCCGAGGGCGTAATCTCCTCCTGTCGCATTTTCGAAAGCGTGCGGCGGGAGGAGACCTTGGAATTCGATTATGCCGTCATCGGCGGCGGATCGGCCGGTTGCGTCATGGCGGCGCGGCTCGCCGAAAACACGAAGCTGAAGATCTGTCTGATCGAGGCCGGCGGCGCGGGACGCGGCATCGCAGTACGCGCGCCGCTGGGGATCGTGGCGACCGTGCCCGCCTTTCCCTTTTTCCGGTTTGCCAACTGGGCGTTCGAAACCGAGCCGCAGCCGGGATTGAACGGGCGGCGTTGCTACCAGCCGCGCGGCCGCGGTCTTGGCGGTTCGAGCGCCATAAACGCGATGCTTTATACAAGGGGCCACCCTTCCGATTACGACGGATGGGCCGCCTCCGGCTGTACCGGCTGGGGTTGGGAGGACGTGCTTCCCTTCTTTCGGTTTTCCGAGCGCAATGCGCGCGGCACGGATGCCTTTCACGGTCTTTCCGGTCTGTTGCAGGTGGGCGACCAGAAGCGGCCGCGGCCGATGAGCCATGCCTTTGTAGCGGCGGCGAACGAAGCCGGTCATCCGCTCAATGATGATTTCAACGGTGCCGTCCAGGAAGGCGTCGGCCTGTATCAGGTGACCCAGTTCTTCGACGGACCGAGGCGCGGCGAGCGCTGTTCGGCGGCCGCCGCCTATATCCATCCCCGCCTCCATTGGCCGAACCTGCATGTGATCACCGGTGCGCATGCAACGCGGATACTCTTTGATGGACGGCGCGCCGTCGGCATCGAATATCGCGCCAAGGGGGCGATTCATTCTGTAAGGGTGCGGGGCGAAGTGGTTCTTTCCGCAGGCACTTTCGGGTCTCCTCAATTACTCAAACTGTCTGGCATCGGCCCTGGAGAGGAACTGTCGGCCCATGGCATCGAGGTTCTTGAGGACCACGCGGAAGTCGGCCAGAACCTTCAGGACCACCCCGATTTCGTCCTGAACTACCGGACCGCCAGCAGCGAAAGTCTCGGTTACGGCCTGCGTGGCGGCTGGGGTCTGATAAAGGAGATGGCACGCTGGAAACGCAGCGGGGAGGGGCTGGTGGCGTCATCCGCCGCCGAGGCCGGAGGCTTCCTGAAATCCGATCCCGCGCTGGTCGCCCCCGATCTCCAGCTTCATTTCACTGTCGGCTTCGTCGACGATCACGCCCGAAAGATCCATTCCGGTTTCGGCTATTCCGCCCATGTCTGCGTGCTCCGGCCGAAATCGCGCGGCAGCGTCACGCTCCGCAGTGCCGATCCGACGGATACTCCGAAGATCGATCCGCAATTTCTCGCCGATCCGGACGATGCAGCGCGTTTGCACAAGGGAGCCACGATTCTCCAGAGGATCATGCGCGCCTCGCCTTTCGGCCCCTATGATCGCGGCGAGATTTACGGGCAGGACCGGTTGGAGGGATCCGCGCTGATGGCGGCGATCCGCCAGCGCGCCGATACCATCTATCATCCGGTCGGCACCTGCCGCATGGGCGGCGATGCCCGGTCAGTGACGGATATTTCGCTGCGGGTGCGAGGAATCGAGAATTTAAGAATTATCGATGCTTCAATCATGCCGTCGCTGGTCGGCGGCAACACCAATGCGCCCACCATCATGATTGCCGAGAAGGCGGCAGCTGAAATGAAGCGCGGCGGCTGACCGCCACGCGGAATTTTATGCACAGAAAGCGGATAAAAGTCAGTTATTTATCCCATTGTAACCAAACATGACCGGGCGTATGAACGCTTTTGCCCGGGAAGGCGGATATTGCCCCAATTTTTCCGCAATTCCGGGCAGGAACTTTTTTCGCGCAGAGACGTTACCGCAATGCACAACGGACTCCCGTCGTGAGGATGACGCCTGCCGCAAACTGGTTCGTATTTACTAAGTGACAGACGTAAGGATTATTGAGCTTGGATTCCCTTTATCCCCGACGGGGCGGCGCGATGCAGCAGTCTCGTTTTTGTCGCCGGAAGTTTCTCACCTCCGCTTCGGCCTCCGTGCTGCTCGCCATGACAGCAGGATCCGCCTTCGCTCAGGACGCCTCCTCCGAGGGGACCCAAGGAGAAAACGACCTCATGCCGGCGGCGGACGGCTCCCAGCCGTTCAGCTTCGATATCCTGACCGACGAGATGCGCCGCAAGGCGGGCGAGGATTATTCCGAGCCTGAAAAGGTTGGCGGGTTCCTTTCGGATCTGAACTACGATCTTTACCGTCTGATCCGCTTCAACCCGTCGAAGACGCGCTTTGCCGATGTCGAGCGCACCCGCTTCCAGCTTCAGGCCTTTCATCTGGGCTGGCTGTTCGCCAATCCGATCACCTTGATGGAAGTGGATGGCGAACGCGCCCGGCCGATGACGTTTACAACCGAGGACTTCCTCTATCAGCGCGAGGCGCAGGGCAAGCTGCCCGCGGAGTGGGAACTGCCCGGCGTCGCCGGCTTCCGCCTGCATAGCCCGCTCAACCGCCCTGACATTCTCGACGAACTCGTCGCCTTCCAGGGCGCGTCCTATTTCCGCGCCCTCGGCCGGGGTTCGACCTACGGCCTCTCCGCCCGCGGGCTGGCAATCAATACCGGCACTTCTGAACCCGAGGAATTTCCGGTTTTCACCAAGTTCTACATCGAGCGCCCGACGCCCGGCGGCAACACCATCAATGTCTACGCGCTGATGGACAGCCCCTCGCTGACCGGCGCCTACCGGTTCGTCATCACGCCCGGCGAGGCCACGACGATGGAAGTGACCGCGCGCCTGTTCCTGCGCTCCGACGTCCGTGAATTGGGCGTGGCGCCGCTCACCTCGATGTATCTCTACGGCGAGCGCAACCGCGATCAGTTCGACGACTATCGCCCGCGGGTTCATGACAGTGACGGGCTGATGATCGAAGACCGCAACGGCAACTGCATCTGGCGCGCGCTGTCGAACCCGAGCCGGCTGGCTTCCAGCTATTTCTCCGAGACAGCGCCCAAGAGCTTCGGCCTCTATCAGCGCGAACGCGATTTCGATCATTACCAGGACGCCTCGGCCAACTATCAGGACCGTCCCTCGCTCAAGGTCGAGCCGCTTGGCGACTGGGGCAAGGGCATGGTGCGCCTGGTCGAAATTCCGTCGGATCTGGAGATCAACGACAACATCGTCGCCTTCTGGATCCCCGAACAGGACGGCAAGGCCGGCGATGCGCTGGAATTCAGCTACCGCCTCTCCTGGGGCGACCTGCCACCCGCCGAGGATGGCAATCTCGCCTATGTGGTGGCAAGCCGCGCCGGCACGGGGGGAGTGTCCGGTGTCGAAAACCAGGCCGACACGCGCAAGTTCGTCGTCGACTTCCGGGGTGGTCCGCTTACATCACTGCCCGGGTCGGAATCCGACCACATCAGGCCGGTGGCGACGATCGTCAATGGAAAAATCGAGCATGAAACGCTCACGCCGATCCCGGAGGAGGGGGTTTGGCGGTTCGTGATGGACGTTTCCGCGGAAAGTGGCGCAACCGTGGAACTAACCGCCCGTCTCGAAGGTTACGAACAAAAGCTCAGCGAAACCTGGGCGTATCAATGGATCAAACCGTGACATTCAAGGAACCTCCCATGTCCGTGAACATGCCACTTAACCATGACCAGTTTGCAGCTCGCAACGTCCGCTCGGATGACTTCATGACGCCGGCCGAACTGATATCCGGCCCCTGCGCGTTGCCCGACGCGCCGATCGCTATGCCGCGCCAGCAGCTTGAGCGCGACATGTCGCTTGCCCGTCGTGTCATGGTGGTCCTCCGGCTCCGGGCCCGTCGCCTGCCAGCGATCCTGCCCGAACGGGGCGTCTGAGTGGGTCGCATCGGCCTGTGGGGCCTGCGCGCGGCGGCGGTTTCGTTTTCGCTGCTGTGCGCCGCAGGCGCCTTCATCATCTTTCTGCAGTTCGGCGGAGCGGACGGGATCGACACACTCGATGTCGTCCGCGCCGTACTGATCTTCATATCCACTCTGTGGCTGGCCTGGGGCGCGGCACTCGGGCTGATCGGTCTGACCACGAATGCCCGCCCGCCCGCCTATGACCGCTCCCGCCCGATCGAGGGCAAGACCATCATTCTCATGCCGGTCTATAACGAGGACCCGGTCTCGACCTTCACGCGGCTTGCGGCGATGGAAACCTCGCTACGGGCCACGGAGGACGAGGCGGAGATTCACTTCGCTGTCCTCTCGGATACCCGCAAGGACGAAATCGCCGGCCGTGAGGAGTTGCTCTTTGCCAAGCTCGTTGCCGAGCATGACGGCATCGGCCGCTTCTTTTATCGCCGCCGCGACGAGAATGCCGGCAAGAAGGCCGGCAATATCGAGGACTTCATGGTCCGTTCCGGCGGTGCCTATGATTACGCGGTCATCCTCGACGCCGACAGCCTGATCGAGGGCGAGACCATCCTCGAAATGATCCGCCGCATGGAGGCCGATCCGAAACTGGGGCTCCTCCAGACGCTGCCGAAGATCGTCAACGCGAATTCGCGCTTTGGCCGTGCCATGCAGTTCTCGGCCTCTTTCTTCTCGCCGGTCTTCTGTCGTGGACTTGCCATGATGCAGGGCCGCACGGGTCCGTTCTGGGGACACAACGCGATCGTCAGGGTGAAGGCATTCGCCGAATCCTGCGGCCTGCCGGCCCTGCGCGGAGAACCGCCTTTCGGCGGCCATGTGCTCAGCCACGACTATGTCGAGGCCGCCCTTCTGGCGCGCGCCGGATGGACGGTCCGCGTTGACGACGATCTGGAAGGCTCATTCGAGGAAGGGCCGGAAAACATCGTCGATTACGCCAAGCGCGAACGCCGCTGGTGCCAGGGCAATCTCCAGCACGCCCGCATCATCGGTGCGCCGCGTCTGAGGCTTTGGTCGCGCTTCGTCTTCGCCCAACTGATCATGGCCTATATCGCGCCGTTGTTCTGGCTCGGCTTCATCGCCGCCTCGGTGGCAGCCCCCGCCTTCGTCACGCAGCCCGACTATTTCCCCGAACCGAACTGGCCGTTCCCCTATTTCCCGCCCTCCGAAGCCTGGAAGGCGATCGGACTGTTCATCGGCATCTTCGGGCTGCTGATCGTGCCGAAACTGCTCATTGCCCTCAAGGCCTCGATCAGCGGCAGGGCGAGGGGCTTCGGCGGTCCGGCGGACGCCTTCGGTTCCACCGTGCTCGAACTTCTCTTCACCTCGCTGACGGCGCCGGTGCTTTTGATGTATGCCACCCGGTCTGTCTGGCAGGTTCTCTCCGGTAGCGATGGCGGCTGGCCCTCCAACAACCGCGGAGACGGTCGTCTGTCCTATGAGGAAAGCTTCCTCGCCTCCTGGTGGATCACTGCCATCGGTGCGGGCGGTCTGGCGATCACATGGCAGTTTGCCCCGGGTCTGTTTCCCTGGCTGCTGCCGGTTGGGGTTCCCATGATCCTCTCCGCCTTCATCCTGCGGTGGAGTTCGCTGCCCGCGCGCTCCAGCATGATGCAGGTTCCGGCCGACACCAATCCGCCTGCGATCCTCGCCCTTCACGACCGCTACCTCGCGGCCTGGGAAGGGCGGACGGGCGAGGACACGCCCGAGGACAACGGTCCCGAACTCGCCATCGCCTGAGAAATGCGATCGCAACCAAAATCCCCGGCCCGTACGACCGGGGATTTTTCGTTCGGCGGCCGCTATAGCCGGATGAGCCGCGTCGGCCGGAGCGCCTCGAGAAACGTGCTGTCATGACTGACGACGAGCAGCGCGCCGTCATAGGCGGCAAGCGCGGCTTCGAGCGTTTCCAGAGCGTCCAGGTCGAGATGGTTGGTCGGCTCGTCAAGAATCAGGAACTGTGGCACGGGATGGGCGCCCAGCGTGCAGGCCAGTGCGGCCCGCAGGCGCTCGCCGCCGCTCAGCGTCCCGGCGGCCTTCATCGCATCGCCCGCGCGAAAACCGAAGCGGGCGAGGGCGGTGTGGGCGAGATTGTCCGTGCTGCCGCCATTGGCGCCCCGGTAGTTTTCGACAAGGGAGAGCTGCGGGACGAGAAGGTCGAGATGCTGGTCCAGCACGGCGAAGGGCACATGCAGCTTCACCGATCCCGACATGGCAGGCAGCGTGCCGGTTGCCAGCTTCAGCAGCGTCGATTTTCCGCTTCCATTGGGTCCGGTGATCGCCACGCGCTCCGGACCGTGGATCGACAACGACATGTTGCGGATGACCGGGCGTGCGGGGTGGTAGCCGCCGGTGACAGCGTCGAATGCGAGAACCTGCTTGCTGGCTGAAAGCCCCGAGCTCGGGATGTCCATGCCGACGGGCGTGAGTATTTCGACCTGCTCGCGGGCGTCATGCAGTTGCTTTTCCGCTCTGTCGCGCCGGGCGTCGTGTAGACGCGCGCCCGAGCCGTCCGATGCCTCGGCGCGTTCCTTCGCCGCATCCATGAGGATTTTCGGCTGGTCGCCTCGCAGCCGCATGCGGCGTCCGTAACTGTCCTTGCGCATCTTCCGTTCGACGGATTTTTGCGCCTGCCGCTCCGCCTCCGCACGGGTTTTCTCCGCGTCGGCGAGATGGTGCGCGGCGGCCGCGCGCTCGATCTCGCGGGCCTGCCGGTAGGCGCTGAAATTGCCGCCATAGCCCCGGGCGCCGAGCGAGGAGAGTTCGACGATCGCGTCCATTTCCTCGAGCAGCTCCCGGTCATGGCTGGCGACGATCGCGCCGCCTTTCCATTCGCGGAGGAGGCGAAGCACGGCGGCGCGGCCGTCGGCGTCGAGATTGTTCGTGGGTTCGTCAAGAAGCAGGAAATCGGGCTCCGGGAAGATCAGCGCGGCAAGGGCGGCGCGGCTGCGCTCTCCGCCCGAAAGTGTCGAAAGCCGTGTACCGGGATGGGTCGTGAGTCCGGTCCGCGCGAGCGCCGTCTCGATCCGCGCCGGCAGCATCCAATCGGCGGCTTCGAGTTCTTCGATGCTGGCGCGGCCCGCTTCGGCCTTGTCGAGGATTGCGAGCGGTGCGCGGCAAGCGAACAGATCGGCGATGGTCTCGTTAGCGCCGACCGTGGTGTCCTGCCGCATCATCGCGATGCGGCCGGATATTTCGACATGGCCGGTCGCGGGGCGAAGCCGGCCGGCAATCAGCTTGAGAAGCGTCGTCTTGCCTACGCCATTCCGCCCGACGAGGCCGGTACGTTCGGCGGCAAAGGTGAGCGTCAGATCGGTGACGACGGAGGTGGCGTCAGGCGTGGACCAAGAGAGTTCGTGAAGGGAAATGGAGGCAGGCATGGGATACGGAATCTCGCGACATGACCCGGAAGGTGATGGGGACGAGATTGTGATCCATGGCGAAAGAAACTCCGTTCCTGCTTCACCCAACGTAGGCCAGCCACGCGCCGGCTTCAAGCCGCGTGACTTGCGACTGCTCGCGACAACAAAAAATCCCCGGCGGAAACCGGGGATTTTGTTCGTGACGCAGGCCCGAGCACGAGCTCTGAGCGTCAGCCCTTGAGATAGGCTTCCAGTGTCGCCTTGGTGCCGTTGGCCCAGATCGCGTTCAGCGCATCGGCGAAGGCCTTGCGGAAGGTCTCGTTCTCGCCGAGGGGGCCGTAGATGTCGTGCATCTTCAGCCAGGCGTCGGGATCGTCCTTCGCCTCGAGCGCGGTCTTTTTCAGCCGCTCGGCCAGGATGTCGTCGATCTTGTGCTCGCTGCCATCCTCGCCGGTGCCGGTGCAGTAGCGGCACCAGAGCGCCGATTCGAGCGCAAGACCGTCGATGCTCTCGCCCGCCTTGAGCCGGTCTGCGACCGTCGGCAGGATGAATTTAGGCTGCCGGTTCGAGCCGTCCAGGCAGAGCCGGGCGATGGTATCGCCGAGTTCGGCGTTGCCGAAGCGCTCGACGATCTTGTGATAGTAGTCGGTGAGGCTGACGCCCGGAATTTCCGGCACCGTCGGGATCATCTCCGAGAATTCGAGCTTTTCGAGAAAGCCCGTGACCAGCGGGTCGGCCATGCCTTCATGGGCGTAGGTGTGGCCGAGCAGCGCGGAGGAATAGGCAATCACCGCGTGCCCGCCATTCAGGATCCTGAGCTTCATCAGCTCGTAAGGGGCCACGTCCTCGACGAACTCGACGCCGACATTCTCAAGCGCCGGGCGTCCCTGCGGGAAATTGTCTTCCAGTACCCACTGCCGGAACGGCTCGCACACCACCGGCGCCTTGTCGTCGACGTTGAAGGTCTCGTTGACGAGCTTGATCTCGCGCGGGCCGGTGGCCGGCGTGATGCAATCGACCATGCCGTTCGGGAAGGCGACGTTTTCCTTGATGAAATCGGCGATGTCGCCGCCCATCTGACGGGCGAGCCCCATCACCGTGGTCTCGGTCACGTGGCCGTTGCCGGGCAGGTTGTCGCACGACATCACGGTGAACGGTGGAAGACCCGCCTCACGGCGCTTCTGAAGCGCGGCGATGATGATGCCGAACACCGTCTTGGGATCGTCCGGGTTCTCGGCGTCGGCGACGATCTCCGGATGGTTCTCGTCGAAGCTGCCGGTCTTGGCGTCGATATAATAGCCGCCCTCGGTCACCGTCAGCGAGACGATGCGGATTTCCGCACGGCTCATCGTTTCGATGATGGCGTGTGGATCGATCGGCGCGAAGTCGATCATCGAACCCACGACGGTGGCTGAGAAGCCGGCCGGGTCGAGTTCCATCACCGTGGTCTGCCAGTCCTGCTGTTCCAGCCGGTCGCGCATCGAGGCGTCGAAGGGCTTGATGCCGGCGCCGACGATCGCCCAGTCATGGTCACGGCCGGTATTGAACAACCGGTGCAGATAATGGGCCTGGTGGGCGCGGTGGAAGTTTCCAACGCCGACATGAACGATGCCGGGGGTGAGTTTCGACCGGTCGTATTTCGGGCGCGACAGGGTGGTCGCCGGAGAGACGCCCTCGTCGGGAGCCAGTTTGTGGATCATTTTCGACCCCTTTCTTTCAGCGCCGGCCGGGTGCGGCCGTGACACTTCATCGGTCTATTGCGGTTCGGGCCCGTTTGGCGGGCTCAGCTCATCCAGTTGCCGCCGTCGACATTGTAGGTCTGTGCGACGACGTAATCGGAATCCGGTGAGGCGAGTAAAATCGCCATGCCGGTCAGGTCTTCGGCTGTCCCCATCCGTCCGTAAGGAACGGCAGCTCCCACTTCTTTCTTCTTCTGTCCGGGCGCCTTGTTCTCGTATTTGGCGAAAAAGGCGTCCACGCCGTCCCAGTGCTCGCCGTCGACCACGCCTGGCGCGATCGCGTTGACGTTGATGCCGTGCCTGATCAGGTCGAGCCCGGCCGATTGGGTCAGCGAAATCACGGCGGCCTTCGTGGCGCAGTAGACGGCAACCAGAGCCTCGCCGCGGCGGCCGGCCTGGCTTGCCATGTTGATTATCTTGCCGCCCTTGCCGCGGGCGATCATCGACTTGGCGACGGCCTGCAGCGTGAACAGCGTGCCGGCGAAATTGACGGAAAACACCTTTTCATAGTCTGCCCGCTCGATCTCGACGATCGGGGCGGCGGTGAACAGCGCCGCGTTGTTGATCAGGATATCGATGCCGCCGAAGGCGTCTTCCACGCTTCTGACCGCCGTGTCGATCGAGGCCTGATCGGTGACGTCCATCTTTACCGCGATAGCGGCATCGCCGATATCGCTCGCCGCTTTCTGCGCGCGGTCGAGATCGATATCGGCGATGGCCACCTTCGCCCCCTCGCGAACATATGCCTCTGCGAATGTCAGTCCGATCCCGCGCGCCGACCCGGTGATCAGCGCGGTCTTGCCTGCAAGTCGTGTCATCGGATGGCCATTCCGTCCTTGTCGAAGCGGTAGATGCGGTCTTCGGAGAGAGCCTCGACGGTGATCTTGTCGTTGACCTTCGCCGGATTGTCGCCATCAGCGCGCACCGTGATGGTGCCGCGGTTGCCGTCGAGGTGGACGTGCATGAAGGTGTCAGAGCCCAGATGCTCGATCACACCCACCGTACCGGTCCAGCCGCTGCCGACGGTCGCGCCCGGGATGACCTTGAGATGCTCGGGACGCACGCCGATCGTATGGGCCCCGTATTTCGCAGCGTCATCGCCTTCGAGGAAGTTCATCTTCGGAGAGCCGATGAAACCGGCGACGAAGAGGTTGTTGGGGCTGCGGTAGAGTTCGAGCGGCGAGCCCACCTGTTCGATATTGCCCGCGCGCAGCACCACGATCTTGTCGGCCATGGTCATGGCTTCCACCTGGTCGTGGGTCACGTAGATCATCGTGGTCTTGAGCGACTGGTGCAACTCGGAGATCTCGAGCCGCATGTTGACGCGAAGCGCGGCATCGAGGTTCGACAGCGGCTCGTCGAAGAGGAAGGCCGCCGGCTCGCGCACGATGGCCCGGCCGATCGCGACGCGCTGACGCTGGCCGCCCGACAGCTGGCCCGGGCGGCGATCGAGATAGTCGGTCAGATTGAGGATGTGGGCGGCGTTCTTCACCTTCTCCTCGATCTTGTCCTCCGGCATCTTCGCCATCTTGAGCGGGAAGGCGATGTTCTTCTTGACGCTCATATGCGGATAGAGCGCATAGGACTGGAACACCATGGCAAGGCCCCGGCGTGCCGGCGGCAGTTCGGTGGCGTTCGTTCCGTCGATCACGATGTCGCCGGAGGTGACGTCCTCCAGTCCCGCGATCAGTCGAAGCAGGGTGGATTTGCCGCAGCCCGAGGGTCCGACGAAGACCACGAACTCTCCATCCTCGATCTCGAGATCGAGCGGCGGGATGACCTGGGTATTGCCGAAGGCCTTGGTGACCTTCTCGAGTTTGATCTGTCCCATATCGAACTCCCTATTTGACGGCGCCGAAGGTAAGGCCGCGTACAAGCTGCTTCTGGCTGAACCAGCCAAGGATGAGGATCGGCGCGATCGCCATGGTCGAAGCCGCGGAAAGCTTTGCGTAGAAAAGGCCCTCGGGGCTGGAATAGCTGGCGATGAACGCGGTCAGCGGCGCGGCCTTGGCGGCCGTCAGGTTGAGCGTCCAGAAGGCCTCGTTCCAGGCGAGGATGACGTTGAGAAGAAGGGTCGAGGCGATGCCGGGTATAGCCATCGGGGTGAGAACATGGACGATCTCCGCCCACAGCGTCGCCCCGTCCATCCGCGCGGCTTCCAGGATCTCGCCCGGGATTTCGCGGAAATAGGTGAAGAGCATCCACACGATGATCGGCAGGTTGATGAGTGTAAGCACGATCACCAGGCCGGTACGTGAATCCAGCAGTCCGAAGTCGCGGAACAGAAGATAGATCGGGATCAGCACGCCGACCGGGGGCAGCATCTTGGTCGACAGCATCCACATCAGCACGTCCTTGGTGCGCTTGGCAGGCACGAAGGCCATCGACCAGGCGGCCGGGATCGCGATGATCAGGCCGAGCACGGTGGAGCCGAGCGAGATGACCACCGAATTGTAGAAATGCAGGAAGTAGTTCGAGCGTGACTGGACTTCGCGATAGCTGTCGAGCGTCCAGTCGAAGAACAGGAAGGAGGGCGGCGAGGCGATGGCCTCGGCTTCCGTCTTGAAGCTCGTCAGGATCGTCCAAAGGATCGGGAAGAAGATCAGGAAGCCGATCAGCCAGGCGACGATCGTGACGGCCCATTTGCGGCTTGTGGGAACGGATCTTGCCATGTCGGTGCCTCCCTCAGATGTCCAGGTTCTTGCCGATCATGCGCATCAGGAAGATGGCGACGATATTGGCGAGAATGACGGCCACGATGCCTCCCGCCGAACCGCTTCCGACATCGAACTGCAGCAGCGACTGGGCGTAGACGAGATAGGTGATGTTGGTCGATGCAGTGCCCGGACCGCCATTCGTGGTCACCAGGATTTCGGCGAAGACCGACAGCAGGAAGATGGTCTGGATCAGGATCACCACGGTGATCGCCCGCGTCAGATGCGGCAGCACGATGTGGAAGAAGCGCGAGAAAGCGCCGGCGCCGTCCATTTCGGCCGCCTCGATCTGCTCGCTGTCGAGCGACTGCATGGCGGTCAGAAGGATGAGTGTCGCGAACGGCAGCCATTGCCAGGCGACCATGATGATGATCGAGGTCAGCGGCGCGTGCGACAGGAAATCGAAGGGTTGAAGCCCGACGGCCTTGGCCATGAAGGCGAAGAGGCCATTGACCGGGTTCATGAACATGTTCTTCCACACCAGCGCCGAAACCGTCGGCATGACGAAGAACGGCGCGATCACCAGGATGCGCACCACCCCCTGGCCGAACATCGGCTGGTCGAGGAGCAGGGCGAGGAGAATGCCGCCGACCACGGTGATCAACAGCACGCCCCCGACGAGCAGCAGCGTATTGGTGAGCGCGGAGAAGAACGCCGGATCGGACAGGAAATAGCTGTAGTTGTCGAAGCCGATGAAGTCTTCCATTCCCGGCATCAGCAGATTGTAGCGGAGCGTCGAGAAATAGATCGTCATCGACAGGGGGATGATCATCCAGCCCAAAAGCAAAAGCACGGCGGGCGCGATCATGAAGCGGGCGGCGGTTCTCGAATGAGCGGTAGCCATCGTCATCATCCCCAATTGGTCGACCGTCCCGCCGGTTTGGCGGGTGTCTCGGTCGGAAGGATCGGTCTGGTAGACGGGGTGGGAGAGGCCGGCCGGATGGTTTCGAACCGGCCTCTGCCCGGGAGGAGACTTACTTGATGTAGCCGGCCTTGGTCATCTCACGCTCGGTGAGCTGCTGGGCGCTCTGCAGTGCCTGCTCGGCCGAAACCTGGCCTGCGAGGGCTGCGGAGAACTGCTGGCCCACCGCGGTGCCGATACCCTGGAACTCGGGGATGGCGACGAACTGGACGCCGACATAGGGCACTTCGTCCACGGTCGGCTGGTTCGGATCGGCCGCCTTGATCGACTCGAGGGTCATTTCGGCGAACGGGACCTTCTTGTACTCCTCGTTCTCGTAGAGCGAGGTGCGGGTGCCCGGAGGCACGTTGGCCCAGCCTTCCTTCTCGGCGACGAGCTTGGTGTAGTCCTTCGAGGTTGCCCAGGCGATGAACTTCTTCGCTGCATCAACCTTCTGCGAACCCGCCGGGATACCCAGCGACCATGCCCAGAGCCAGTTGGCGTGCTTCTCGATGCCTTCCTTGTTCGGAGCCAGCGCGAAGCCGACCTGATCGGCAACGGTGGAATCGTCGGGGTTGGTCACGAAGGACGCAGCCACGGTGGCGTCGATCCACATGCCGCATTTGCCCTGCTGGAACAGCGCCAGGTTCTCGTTGAAGCCGTTGTTGGAGGCTCCGGGAGGACCATAGTTGGTCATCAGGTCGAGATAGTCGGTAAGGACCGCCTTCCATTCTTCCGAATCGAACTGCGGCTTCCAGTCCATGTCGAACCACTTGGCGCCGTAGGAGTTGGCCATGGCGCCGAGGAAGGCCATGTTCTCGCCCCAGCCGGCCTTGCCGCGCAGGCAGATGCCGTAGACTTCGTTGTCCTTGTCCGTCATGGCCTCGGCGGCCTTCTTGACGTCGGCCCAGGTGGGCTCGGACGGCATTTCCATGCCGGCTTCTTCCATCAGGTCCTTGCGGTACATGATCATCGAGCTTTCGCCGTAGAACGGCGCGGCATAGAGTTCGCCGTCGACGGTCAGGCCGCCGCGGATGGCGGGCAGCAGGTCGTCGACATCGTAGCTTTCCGGAAGGTCGTTGAGGCTGACGAGCCAGCCCTGCTTGCCCCAGATCGGCACTTCGTAGGTGCCGATGGTCATGACGTCGTACTGGCCGCCCTTGGTGGCGATATCGGTGGTCACGCGCTGGCGAAGAACGTTCTCCTCCAGGGTCACCCACTCCAGTTCGATGTCCGGATTGGCCTTGGTGAAGTCGTCCGTCAGCTTCTGCATCCGGATCATGTCACCATTGTTCACAGTAGCGATGGTCAGTTTTTCAGCCTGGGCGGCGGAAACGACTGCACACATCGCCGACGCGCCGAGAAGGGCGCGAACGAAATTCTTCATGGTATCCTCCCAAATCCCTCAAAGGGCATTCGCTTAGGTTGGGCATTTGCCTAACAGGCGGGCGAATATTCACAAAGGGTACGGTGCAAGTCAATCTCAGTGCACGGCAAAATCGTCGCTGCAGTGCAGCGACAGAATGCATTCTGTTTTTAATTACAAAGGGTTGATCTGGGGAATTCTTTTACTCAATCGCCGAGCAAAAGTTCAGCCGTATGCTCGTTGGTGATCAGCGTATTGATCAGCCGGCCGCGCATTGCGCCGAGGATCGCCTGCACCTTGGCTTCGCCGGCGGCGATTCCGACGACCGGATTGGCGGGATTCACCAACAGGGGCGCGCTCGCCACACGGTCGTTGATCAGTCCGTCGATCAGCTTGCCTTCGGCATCGTAGACCCAACTGGTGATTTCGCCCACGGCGCCCGCCCGGTCGAGGGCGCGCACGTCGTCCCGGGTCAGGAACCCGTCGACGAAGAGCGGGGCGTTCAGCCCCATATTGCCGACGCCGACGAAGGTCACGTCCGCCTGGCGGGTCAGTTCCAGGATGTTATGCACCGGCTCCTGGTTGTGGAGGATCTTCTTCTCCTCGGCCGAGCGCGCGAAAACGGGAAGCGGCATCGGGTAGTGCCTTGCGTTCGCCCGTTCGGCCATGCGGATGACGACGTTGTAGGCGGTCGCCGACCCGTCCG
This sequence comes from Hyphomicrobiales bacterium, assembly GCA_002709005.1. Lineage (GTDB taxonomy): Bacteria > Pseudomonadota > Alphaproteobacteria > Rhizobiales > Rhizobiaceae > Pseudohoeflea. The sequence continues at coordinate 73,128 of PAPH01000043.1, forward strand.
ACATCATGTTGCCGAGCAGCGACACGATTCGGTGCTGCGGGCAGTCCATCGGCGGAAGCTGCTCGACCGCCGAGCGCAGGGCGCGGCCTGTCCCTATGGCGATGATCTTCGGGTGTTGCGACTTCAGATGCCGCTCCATCTCCACCGCACCCACCTGCGCCACGCCGGTCATCGAGTTCGGCGCGTCGGGATCCGACGGCACGATCTCGCAGCCCAGAAGCTCGAAGCGCTCCTTGAGCCGCATCGACAGTTCCATGCATTTGGCGATGGGGTGGTCGAGCCGGACCTTTACCAGCCGCTCGGTCACCGCCAGCGAAACCAGCCGCTGGGCCGATTGCCGGGAGACCCCGAGTTTGCGGGCGATCTCGTCCTGGGTATTGCCGGCGACATAATAGAGCCAGCCCGCGCGCGCCGCATCATCGAGGCGGCTTGCCTCGTTGTCGCCTTTCCCCGCCATTGTCCTGCCTCCCTTGTCTCCACCACGTCCGTCCGGGTGCAATCCGTCCCGCGCGCGCCGTCCTTGTCAAGTCCGCCTGCGATTGCCCTGTCGCCAACCGTGTAACCGAGCGCGCTACAGGGCACCGGCCTGCGGTTCATCCGCTCGGATATCCGGAGCGACCCTACCCCCGCGAGCAGGGCCGATGATTACACTTAAATCTTTGGGGCGTATGGCATCGTTTTTGCATTTTATCCACACGGGAGAGGGGCAATTTCCGTCTGGAGCTAGAATATGACCGATACGACTCATCATTCGCCGGCCGAGGGGAACACGCTGTTTCCCATCGTCCTGTCCATCGTGGCCGCCGCGGCAACCGGGGTGCTGTGGGCCTATGCCAACCCGATCCAGCTCGTTCCGGGCGTGATCCAGTGGCGCATCTTCGCATTTCTTCCGCCGCTTGTGGGCATTCTGCTGGGCTGGCGCTCGGGCTTCATCTGCGGCTATCTCGGCACCATCGTCTGGTCGCTGCTGGCCGGCACCTTCATTCCGGCCCATTCGCTGATCGTCGACGGCATCATGGTCGGCCTTACCGGCCTGGTTCCGGGACTGCTGTTCAATCCGGCCAAGACCGTGATGGATCGCACCGCTTTGCTCAAAATTGCGGCAACCTGCCTGATCGTTGGCCTGGTGATGGTGCTCGCCGTCTCCGCCAGCCTCGCCTATCTCGGCATCTTCCCGTTCTGGTGGGCCGTCGGTTATCTGGGTCTCTCCGATATCGTGCCGATGATCATCGGAACGCCGCTTCTGGTGATCCCGGCGATCAAGATTCTCAAGAGCGCGCACCCGGCCGGTTTCAAGCGGTTCTGACCCGGCGATACGCAGTGCTTGACATCAACAATGTAACGGTCGGCTTCGGCGGCACTCCCGTGCTCGCCGAAGTCTCTCTTTTGGCCCGCGAGGGCCGCTGGATGCTCGTTTGCGGGGCCGCCGGGAGCGGCAAGTCGACCCTGATGATGACCGCCGCCGGCGTCATTCCCCGCCTGATCACGGCCGCGCCCTTCTCGGGCGCTGTCAGCCTTTCCGGAAAGCCCTTGTCGGGCTTGTCCAACGACGACCTCTTCACCCGCGTCGGCATCGTCATGCAGAATGTCGAGGACCAGATGTGGGACCTCGGCGTCGAGGACCTGATCGCCATGGCGCTGGAAAACCGCGGCCGGCCGAAGGCCGAAATCCGCGAGCGGCTCGAAACCATCATCCGGCAGTTCCGCATCGAGCGGCTCGCCGGTCGCCGGGTGCTCAGCCTCTCGGGTGGGGAGCGCCGCATGGTGGCGATTGCCGCGGCCCTCGCGGCCGAGCCGGAAGTGCTCGTCCTCGACGAGCCCACCACCGGTCTCGATCCCGAGGCGCGGCAGCGGCTGGTCTCCATTCTTTCCGGCCTGCGCGGAAAGGTGCCGATGCTGCTCGTCTCCGAGCAGGACCCGGCCTCCGTCGCGGAAATCGCCGACGAGGTGGCGCTTCTTAAGAAAGGCGGGCTTACCCCGCCGGTACCGCTCCCCTCCGTTTTCGAGCAGGCCGTTCCCTGGCTCGAAGCCGGCATCCTGCCGCCGACCCGGCGGGCGAGCCCCCAGCCGTCAACGACGGAAGCCGGAGGCGAGGTGCTTGCCGTGCGCGGGCTGAAGACAAAGCTCCGCCGTCCGGACGGCACACCGGTTCTCTCCGATGCGAGCCTCACCATCCGCGGCGGCGAGACGGTGGCGCTCGTGGGCCGCAACGGTGCGGGCAAGACGACGCTGTTCCAGTCGATCCTCGGGCTCGCCAAGATCGAGGCCGGCTCGATCTCGATCGGCGGCGACTATGCCGATGACTGGACGCCCGCGCGCCGCGCCCGCTCGATCGCCTATCTGCCGCAGAACATGCGCCGCATCCTCTTCAACATGACGGTGCGCGAGGAGGTGATGTTCGCCATTACCGCGGGCAAGCCGGAAGGTAAGGGCGACGGACCAAAGGCCGATGAGGCGCTTGCCCGCTATGGGCTGACCGATCTCGCCGAGGCCAATCCCTTCGCGCTCTCGGCCCGTCAGCAGGCGGTGCTCGGTCTCGCCTGCGCGGAAGCGGCGGGAAGCCTCGTCGCCATTCTCGACGAGCCGCTGCTGGCCCGCGATCTCAACGGTCGCCGGCTGCTCGAGCAGTTCCGCGACCGTGCCATTGCCGAGGGACGCGCGATCCTGCTGATCACCCACGATCTCGAACTCGCCGACGACATCGCCAGCCGCGCGCTGCTGCTGGACGAGGGCGCGATCGCCTATGAGGGCCCGACGCGGGCTCTCTGGACGAGCGGAGCCTACGGGAAGCTCGGATGGCCCGGCCCCCGGGCCATTGTGGAAGGGGAGGGCAACTATGCGCGTCCATGATGTCAATTTCTTCGTCAAGCTCGCCGGCGCGCTGGCGCTGACGATCGCCGCCTGGATTTTCACCGACTGGCGCTACGGGCTCCCGCTGACGCTCATCACGCTGCTCGCCCTCTGGCTGGCGAAAGTGCCCGGCCTGCGCGGCTACCTCAAGGGCGCCTCGCTGCTCGTGCTTCTCGTCGTGGCGAGCTGGGTGCTCAACCTGCTCATCCAGGGCGAGACCCCGCGCGATGCGCTGGCGATTGCAACCGGCATGGCGCTGAGGCTCGTCACCACCACGGCGGCCTTCTTCTTCGTCATGGAGACGTCGACACCGGGTGCCATTCTCGCGGCTGCCACGGCCGCACGGCTGCCGCCCTCCGTCACCCTCGTGCTCTCGCTCACCTTCGGCATCATCCCGATGCTCAGGGACGATTTCGAGCGCATCGCAGATGCCCAGCGCGCCCGCGGCATGGAGATCGACGATGTCGGCTTCTTCACCCGCCTGCGCTTCGCGCTCGCCCGCGGCGTGCCCCTGCTGGTGCAGGGCGTGCGCATGGCCCATTCCATCTCTCTGTCGCTGTCGATTTCCGGCTACGACATGCGCCGCAGGCGAACCACCTGGCGCAATGTCGGCCTGATGGTCGAGCCGCGACTGCCTCTCGTGAAAGGATTTTCCAATGACTGATTCCGTTCTCACCGGTCAGAACTACGCGGTCGACGTCGCCGGCCGCACGATCGACCTCCCGATCGTCGCCATCAAGCCCGATTTCGCCATTTCGCTGATGATGGTGATCGATCTTGGCGTGAAATTCGGCGAACATATCGGCGAGAAACTGGCCGAAAAGCTTGCGCCCCTGAAGCCCGACGTCGTCGTCGGCGCCGCCACGCTCGGCATCCCCGTCGCCATCGAGGTCAGCCGCGCGCTGGGTCTCGACGACTACGTGATCCTGCAGAAGTCCCCGAAGATCCATCTCGGTGACGCGCTCACCCAGACCATCACCTCGATCACCTCCAAGGGCGAGCAGCGCCTGCTTCTCGACCGTCAGGCGGTGCCGCTGCTCGAAGGCAAGCGCGTGGTCGTGGTCGACGATGTGATCGCCTCGGGCTCCTCGATCAAGGGCTCCGTCGATCTCGTCCGCAAGGCCGGCGGCAACGTCGTCGGCATCGGCGTGGTGTTGACTGAAGCCAGGGAGTGGATGGAGCCGATGGGCGAGGACGCCGAGCTGATCCACAGCCTCGCCCATATTCCGCAGTTCACGCAGGATGACGGGACCTGGAAGCCGATCCCGGAGACGCTGCTCTAGGAAGATC
>PAPH01000044.1 GCA_002709005.1 Hyphomicrobiales bacterium
CCGCTACGGCTCGGGGGCGCTCGGCGGTGTCGTCAACGTCCGCACGCTCGATCCCGAAGACCTCATCAAGGACGGGCGCAACTTCGGCGGAATCGTGAAATCGACCTATGACAGCGCGGATGAGAGCGTCAGCGGATCGGCGGCGGCAGCTGTCCGTTCCGGAGATAGCTGGTTCATGGTCCAGGGCGGCTACAAGCAGGGCCATGAGCGCGACAACCAGGGTACCATCGGCGGCTACGAGGCGGACCGCACCATCTCCAACCCGATGGATTTCGATCAGGGCAATGTGCTGGTGAAATTCCACCAATATATCGAGGGTGGCCATCGCCTCGGCGTGACCGCCGAGTGGTTCAAGCGCGATGAGGATATCGATAACCTGCTCGGAACAACCTCCGCTGACACCGGCACTGTTCTCTATGAGCCGGGGACGCTGAAAAGTGGCGAGATCGTCGACCGCAAGCGTTTCTCGCTGTCCTACGATTTCCTGTCTCCGGACAATACCGACCTCTTCGATGAAGCGAACGTCCAGCTTTACTGGCAAAAGCAGAAGCTCAACAACACGACCGACGGCTTTCGTCTGGAAGACGGCCGCGCGGGAATTCCAGGTGCCGAGGATCTTTACTACGGCCCACCCGAGGGCGTTTACCGGCGCGACAACCTGCTCGAGCAAACGGCATATGGGTTGACCGCGGACAGCTCGAAAGATCTGACGATCGGCAACAATTTCCACTCCCTCCGGTTTGGCGGGGAGGCCTATCTGCAAAAGACCCACCAGTATTCGGCAGGCGTCGACAATTGCCCGGACGTCGACTGGTCGACGATTCCGGAGTACACGTTCTATCCGGGAGGCCCTGGCATCGGCCCGCAGTCCTGCCGCTTCCTGCATACCAACGCTTCCGACATGCCGGACGTCGACAGCATGGTGCTCGGCTTCTTCGTCGAGGACGATATCAAGCTGATGGACGATCGGCTTACGATCACACCCGGCATCCGTTTCGACTGGTTCAGCCACAAGCCGAAATCAACCGCCGCCTACGAGGACAGCCCGAACTACGATCCGTCCTATCTCAAGGACACCGACGATTTCGGTATCTCGCCGAAACTGCGCTTTGCATGGCAGGCAACGAGCGACCTGGAGCTTTTCGCCCAATGGGCCCAGGGTTTCCGCGCACCATCTGTTACCGAGCTTTACCAGAACTACGGCTCGCCGGGCTCCTATGCGCGCATCGGCAATCCCGATCTGGAGACCGAGCGCAGCGACGGGTTCGAGATCGGCGCGAACTACGATTCCGGCGACCTCGCCCTGTCCGCGACCGTGTTCAGTTCCTACTACCGGGACTTCATCGACACCGTCACGCTGGCGCCTCCCGGCGGCGAATACCCGGTCGGGGGCGTGCAGGGCTACGTCAACCGCGCCCACGTCAATATCTACGGCGTCGAACTGGCCGGGCGGTGGAACATCAACAACGAGTGGCGCACCTGGGGCTCGGTCGCCTGGACGGAAGGCCGCGATACCGACACCGACGAGTACCTCAACTCCGTCGCACCGCTGCGCGCCATCATCGGCCTCGGCTACGCGAAGGAAACCTGGGGAGCGGATGTCTCGCTCACCGCGGCCGCCGCGCGCGACCACGTCAGCGGAGACGCAAACGAGAGAGGCTTCGTGGCCCCATCCTACGGAGTCGTCGACACCAGCTTCTGGTGGGAGCCGGAACAGATCGAGGGCCTCAAGCTCACGGCCGGCATATTCAACGTCTTCGACGAAAAATACTGGGATGCGGTCAGCGTGCCGAACGGCGTGAGCGATACCCGACGCGACTTCTACACCGAAGCAGGACGCAGTTTCCGTCTTTCGCTGACGAAGACGTTCTGAGGAGAAGAACGGCTTCCTGAAAACCCCCGCTGCCTTGCCGGCAGCGGGGGTTTTTCATTTTCCACGAGACGGGGCGAAAGGGGTCAGAACAACCCTTCGATGTCCCCGCCTTCCGAAAGCCCGATCCGCTCCGAGGACGGCGAGCGGGGGAGACCCGGCATCGTCATGATCTCGCCGCAGACGGCGACGACGAACCCGGCGCCCGCCGAAAGCCTGACCTCGCGCACCGGCAGCGTGTGACCAGTCGGCGCGCCGAGCTGTTTCGGGTCGGCGGAGAACGAATATTGCGTCTTGGCCATGCAGACCGGCAGTTTGCCGTAGCCCTGCTCCTCCCAGCGCGCGAGATCGTCGCGCACGGATTGCGGCGCCGTCACCTCGCCGGCGCGATAAATGCTGCGCGCCACGGTCTCGATCTTCTCGAACAGCGGCATGCTGTCGGGATAAAGCGGCGAGAACTGCGCCTGTCCGCTTTCGGCGATCTCGGCCACCTTGTGTGCCAGTTCCTCGGCGCCATCAGACCCTTCAGCCCAGTGCCGGCAGAGGATCGCCTCGACGCCGAGACCATCGCAATAATTCCGGATCGCCTCGATTTCCGACAGCGTGTCGGTGGCGAAATGGTTGATCGCGACCACCACCGGCACCCCAAAGCCAAGCACGTTCTCGATGTGCCGGCCGAGATTGGCGCAGCCCGCCTGAAGCGCGGCGACGTTTTCCTCCCCGAGATCGGCTTTCTCCACCCCCCCGTTCATCTTGAGAGCGCGCACGGTGGCGACGACGACGGCAGCCGCCGGTGCGAGACCCGCCTTGCGGCACTTGATGTCGAAGAATTTCTCGGCACCGAGATCGGCGCCGAAACCTGCCTCGGTGACCACGTAATCGGCAAGCTTCAGCGCCGTCCGCGTGGCGACGACCGAGTTGCAGCCGTGGGCGATATTGGCGAAGGGTCCGCCATGGACGAAGGCCGGCGTATGTTCGAGCGTCTGAACCAGGTTCGGCATCATCGCGTCCTTGAGCAGCACAGTCATGGCGCCGTCGGCCTTCAGCTCGCGCGCGAAGACCGGTGATTTGTCGCGCCGCGCGCCGATGACGATATTGCCGAGCCGGCGCTGGAGATCCTTGAGATCGCGCGCCAGGCAGAGGATCGCCATCACCTCGGAGGCGACCGTGATGTCGAAGCCGCTCTCGCGCGGAAAGCCGTTCGCCGGACCACCGAGCGCTGAGGTGATCTGGCGCAGCGCCCGGTCGTTCATGTCGAGCACCCTCCGCCAGGTTACGCGGCGGACATCGATATCGAGATCGTTGCCCCAGTAGATATGGTTGTCGATCAGCGCGGCGAGCAGATTGTTGGCCGTGGTGATGGCGTGAAAGTCGCCGGTGAAGTGGAGGTTGATGTCCTCCATCGGCACGACCTGTGCCCGGCCGCCGCCGGCCGCCCCGCCCTTGATCCCGAAATTGGGACCGAGAGAGGGTTCGCGCAGGCAGATGGCCGTCTTCTTGCCGATGGCCGAAAGCCCGTCGCCGAGCCCCACTGTGGTCGTCGTCTTGCCCTCGCCCGCCGGCGTCGGACTGATCGCCGTCACCAGGATCAGCTTGCCGTCCGGACGGTCGGCGAGACTTTCGATGAAATCGGCGGAGACCTTCGCCTTGTCATGGCCGTAAGGCAGGAGATGCTCACCGGGAATGCCGAGCTTCTCGCCGATCTCTCCGATCGGCCTTTTCCTTGCCGCCCGCGCAATCTCGATGTCGCTCTTGAATTCAGCCATGTGAAAGCCTCCCCGAAAGCCATTCTTTCAGGGAAGCCTTAAAGCGGTTCCGACAGGAATGCACGAGCGTTCCCTCCGCAAAATCGTGTCATTTGCGACAGGAATGCCGAAGCTCCTACCCGTCCCCCATGGCGATCAGACTGGCATTGCCCCCCGAGGCAGCCGTGTTGACTGAAACCACCTGCTCGAGCGCGAAACGGGTAAGATAATTCGGTCCGCCCGCCTTGAAGCCGGTGCCGGAGAGCCCCGAGCCGCCGAAGGGCTGGGTGCCCACCACTGCGCCGATCATGTTGCGATTGACGTAGACGTTTCCGGTATCGAGCCGGTCGACCACCTTGCGCACCAACGCCTCGATGCGGGTGTGAACGCCCAGCGTGAGCCCGAAGCCGGTCGCCTCGATCTTGTCGAGAACGCTGTCGAGATCCTTCGCCTTCCAGCGCACCACATGGAGAACCGGCCAGAAGATCTCGCGATCCAGCGCCTCGGCCTTCGACAGTTCGACAATCGTCGGCGCGAACCAAGTGCCCTTGGCCGGCGTCTCGCCCTGGAAGCGGACTTTCTGGCTCTTGCGCATGGTCTCGACGTGGTCGGCAAGCATCGCCTGCTGTTCGCCGTCGATCACGGGGCCAACATCGGTCGAGGCCAGCATCGGGTCGCCGAGCGTCAATTCCCGTGCTGCGCCCTCGATCATCTCCAGCATGCGGTCGGCGACATCGTCCTGGACGAAGAGGAGGCGTAACGCCGAGCAGCGCTGGCCGGCCGAGCGGAAGGCCGACATGACCACATCATCGGCCACCTGCTCCGGCAGGGCGGTTCCGTCGACGATCATAGCGTTCATCCCTCCGGTCTCGGCGATCAGCGGCACGATGGGGCCATCCTTTGCGGCAAGCGTCCGGTTGATCGCCTGCGCGGTCTGCGTCGAGCCGGTGAATGCGACGCCGCCGATCTTCGGATGGGCGGTCAGCGCGGCGCCGACGTCGCCCTCCCCCGGCAGGAAGATCAATGCATCTTTCGGCACGCCCGCCCCGTGGAGAATGCGGATTGCTTCATAGGCGATCAGCGGAGTCTGCTCGGCCGGCTTGGCGATCACGGCATTGCCGGCGGCGAGCGCGGCCGTCACCTGACCGATGAAGATCGCCAGCGGAAAGTTCCACGGCGCGATGCAGGCAAAGACCCCGCGTCCGCGCCAGGCCATGCGATTGTCCTCGCCGGTGGGGCCGGGCATCACCGTCATCGCGCCGAACATCTCGCGCGACCGGTTGGCATAGTAACGCAGGAAGTCCGTTGCCTCGCGGACTTCCGGAATACCGTCCTCGATCGTCTTGCCGCCCTCGCGAGCAAGCAGCGACAACAGCCGGTCACGGTTCGCCTCGAGCTGATCGGCGGCCCGTTCCAGAATGACCGCCCGCGCCTCGGCGGACGTCCGCGACCAGACCTTGAAGCCCCTCAACGCGGCCTGCATCGCCGGTTCGACATCGTCGGGGTTTGCGAAAATCACCGAGCCGACCTTCAGGGACGGGTCATGCGGAGCGAAGACCGTCAGCGGTTCCCCCTTCGCCTTCAATCCCGGCACCAACGGCGCCGCGTCGACAGGATCGACAACCTTCCCCATGCCTTCGGTCACCCCCGCTAATTCGTATCGGTCGCCGAACTCTATGCCCGAGGAGTTTCTGCGGCCCTCGTACAGGGCGCCCGGCAGCGGAATGTTGCCGTTGCGCGCAGACCGCCCCTCATCGAGGCCCAGCTTCCGGGCCGGGCGCTCAAGGAGATCGGAGATCGGAATCTTCTTGTCTCCGGCCACCGCCACGAAGGAGGAATTGGCGCCGTTTTCGAGCAGCCGGCGCACAAGATAGGCCAGCAGATCGCGATAGCCGCCGACCGGCGCGTAGACCCGGCAGGAGACCCGCTCATTGCTCTTCATAAGGCTGTCGTAGAGCACCTCGCCCATACCGTGGAGACGCTGGAACTCGAAGCCTTTCATCTCGCCCGCCATCTCCATGATCGTCGCCACGGTCAGCGCGTTGTGGGTGGCGAATTGCGGATAGAGCACGTCGCGCATGTCGAGCATCTTCCGGGCGCAGGCCAGATAGCTCAGATCGGTCGCCGCTTTCCGCGTGTAGACCGCATAGTCGTCGAGCCCGCGTTCCTGCGCGCGTTTGATCTCGGTGTCCCAGTAGGCGCCCTTGACAAGCCGCACCATCATCCGGCGGTCGGTGGTCCGGCAAAGTTCGCCGATATGGTCGATTACCTCCGGCGCCCGCTTCTGGTAGGCTTGGATCGCCAGCCCGAACCCATCCCAGCCGTCGAGCGAGGGATCGGTGAAAACCCGGTCGATTACGTCGAGCGACAACTCAAGCCGGTCGACTTCCTCGGCGTCGATGGTGAAGTTGAGATCGTGTTCCTTCGCCATTCGCGCCAGTTCGATCACGTCGGGCACGAGGTCCTCCAGAACCTGATCGACATGGGTTGGAAGATAGCGGGGATGGAGCGCGGAAAGCTTCACGGAGATGCCCGGACGGTCGGGCAGTTTCTTGCCGGCATTCATCTTCTTGGCCGCCTTGCCGATCGCCGCGATCGCGTCGGCATAGGATTTGAAATAGCGCTTTGCGTCGTCGCGCGTCCATGCCCCCTCGCCCAGCATGTCGAAGGAGTGGCGATAGCCGCGCGCCTCGTTCTTGGCCGCGCGCGACAGCGCGTCCTCGATCGTTTCGCCGAGCACGAAGTGATGGCCGAGGAAGCGCATCGCCTGGCGCGTCGCGGTCCTCACCGTCGGCATGCCCATGCGCTTGACGAGACCGCCGAGCACGCCTTCGGGCGTTTCGCCGGGGCGGATCACCCGCGCCGACATGCCGAGCGCCCAGGCGGAGGCCGAGACGAACCAGCTTTCGCCATGCGCCTCGTGCTCGCTCCAGTGGCCTTCCTTCAGCTTGTCCTCTATCAGCTTGTCCTGGGTGAGCGCGTCCGGCACCCGCAGCAGCGCCTCCGCCAGCACCATCAGCGCCAAACCTTCGCGCGTCGACAGGCCGTATTCACGCAGGAAATCCTCGACACCGCCGATCGAACCCGCGCCATCGCGAATCGCCTCGATCATCCGCGTGGCTCTGAGATCGATCGACCGCTCCTGGGATTCGGACAATTCGAGCTTCCGGGCAAATGCCTGGACCAGCTTGTCGTCGTCGGGCGCGTGCGGCGCATGGAACGGCGCGATCGCGGGTTCGGATGAGGCCGTCTGGCGGGCTGCGGTCGGCATGGATCAATCTCCCGTGTTTTTCACACCATACCGGATTTCATGCTATATATCTCACCAATGATTGAGGTGAAATCGGCGACTTCAATCGGAAAATTAGGGAAATACCGTGAATTCCAAAAGCCTTGACCGTATCGACCGCAAGATCCTCCGCACCATGCAGGATGACGGACGGCTGACGAACCTGCAACTGGCGGAGAGGATAAGCCTCTCGCCCACCGCCACCGCGGAGCGCCTCAAGCGGCTGACGCGCGACGGCTACATTCTCGGCTATCAGGCGATGCTTTCGCCGGAAAAGCTCGACCTCGGCATGCTCGTCTATGTCGAGGTGAAGCTCGACCGCACCACGCCGGACGTGTTCGACGAATTCGCGACGGCCATCCGCAAGGCCGAGGAGGTCATGGAGTGCCACATGGTCGCCGGTGGCTTCGACTATCTCATCAAGGCGCGGGTCAAGGGGATGGACACCTACCGCAGCTTTCTCTCGGACGTCATCCTGTCGCTCCCCGGCATCCGGGAAACCCACACCTATGCGGTGATGGAGGAAATCAAGAATACCGACAAACTCCCCGTCTAGGTCATGCCCGATCGACCCTCTTCATGAGCTCATGAACTTGGGACATTAGATGGTGAAAATGCGCGCGTGGCCGCCCGGAGCAATGGCGCGGAACTCGGATTCTATGTAACGATAATCTGACAAACATTCAGATTAACTCGAGACCGGTTAACCCCCATGGTGGAACGTGTTCGTCTGTTAAAGCTGCTGCAGGGTGTGAATTCGGAAATCGAACTGGCCGCGCTTCTGCGCGAGGCTGCGCACCAGTTCGACATGTCGTCTTTCGCGATCTACGATCTTCCCTGTCGGAACGCGGTGCAGCTCAAGCCCTATGTGCGCCTGACGGATACACCGACCCGGTTCTACGACAACTACGACCGCCATGAATTGCTGCGGGATTCGCCGATGTTCAACCATCTGCGGAAATCGACCACTCCGAAGCTCTGGCGCTCGGACACCCTTCTGCACAAGCGAACAGAGCCCCGCAATGCCCATGTCAGGGATGTCCTGTCGGAAATGGGTTTCGAAGATGCCGCCGTCATTCCGGTTCACAAGATCGACGGAACACGAGGGGCCGTCATATTCTCCGGCAGCGGCGTGGACATCAGTCATTATGAACTGGGCATACTCGGCCTGATCGCCGTCCACGCCTACGACATTTTCGACCTTCTGAACCAGGCCCGCGAGGCACTCGACAACCCCCTGACCGCCCGCGAGACGGAGGTTCTCGAATGGGCGGCCAACGGCAAGACATCCGGAGAGATCGCCCAGATTCTCGCGCTCTCGGATCACACGATCAACACCTACATGAATTCGGCAATGCGCAAGCTCGATTGCGTCAATCGCACGCAACTGGTTGCCAAGGCACTGCGTCTGCACCTGATCAACTAGGCGGCGAATTCATCGGACTGGAGATGACCGGCAGAACTGCACGACGAGCACGGGGGACGGGAACTTGGTCGTGAAATTCGAATTCAGCAAGGACACCAAAAGACCACGGGGAACTGAACACATCCGGATATCGGGCGACGATCTGCTCGAGCTCCTCTGCGCGCATCAGAAATTCGGCTTCTGGCGCAGCGAACTCGACACCGGACACACATTCTGGTCCCGCGACATCTTCGACATCTACGGGCTTCCCTTTACCGAGGGTCCGGTCAATCTCTCGGCGGCCAACGCCATCGTCCATCCCGATGATCTTCGCTACATGCTTCTGTTGACCGAACGCTCGGCCAGGGAGAAGACGGGGTTCCACTATGTGCTTCGCCTCCTGGGTCCGCACGGGCACCACAGATACGTGCGCTCTGTCGGGCGCTACCGCGTGACGGGGGAAGGACGGGAGGAACTCTACGGAACGTTCGAACTCTTCCACGACCAGAGCCGGCTGGTGGGCGTCGTCGACAGCCTCGACCGTCCTGACCCGGAAGATGTCAGCCAGCCTTAGTGGTCGAACCGGACTTGGCGATCGAGTTGATTTGACGCCCAAGCCCGGTTCAGCGATCAAGAATGTCGCGCATTTCCACGAGGTTGGACCGAACCCGCAGCACGTAAAAACCCATCGTCGCCAGATGAGACGGCATGATCCAGCTCGCCTCGTTGCCGTTCGAGATGATGAAGGGCGTCATGTCCAGCGCCCCCCGCAGCTGATCAGCCGTCCTGTCCCAGACGAGGTCGATCCGCCGGTCGTTGTAGACGTCGGCGAAATCGGACTGGGTAGCGCGCAGCAGGCCGTAATAGGCGTAGAGCTGGCCGTAGGTGAACCAGAAACGGTCGTCGGCGCGCGCATCGAACCAGCCGGCATCGCTCGCCTCCATCTGCTGACGGAGGATGTCGGAGGTGGAACCGATGTCGCCGGTGATGCGGTCGAGGAACTGCAGCAGATTGTCGGAACGCGCGTCGAACTCGCCCGTACAGTTTTCCAGTTCCGCATTGAACGCCTCGAGCGCCCGGCGCGCCTCGCGCTGCCGTTCCGGCGTCGAGGGCTGCACGAAGGGCGGCGTGAAGGTCAGCCACCAAGCATCCTCGTCATAGGCCATCGCCTGCCGCGCGTCCTGAAGGTTCTGGTTGATCTGGGAAGTGCCGCGGACGCGCCCCAGCCGGTCCACCAGTTCCACCGTCGTCCGCCGGATCACCTGGTTGATGCCGAGCTGGAAGGCTGCCTTGTTGTCGAGGAAGGGCGTGTACTTCCAGTCGAGGCCGAACAGGCCGGCCTTCGACAGCGGCATGGAAGGCACCCAGCTGTTCTGGTTGACGTTGAAATCGATCAGATCGCCGGTCACCTGCACGATGGCCGAGGGAGCGCATTTTCCCGCATCTGCGGCGTCCAGCGGCACCCCGGGACTGATTTTCCGGGAGGCAAACTCGTACCGGTCGGGATAGTCCGGATTGTAGTTCGTCCAGCGTTCCGCCACCCAGATGAAATGGCCGTACCCGACCACGAGCAGCAGAAGGAGAATGAGAATGGGTATCCGCACCAGCCAGCCGCGCTTGGTGTACCATCGCCCCACCGCCATGAAGGGCCAGAGGATCATCGCGACCAGCCAGCCGATTCCGCGGCCAATGGCGTTGAATATCCGCGCGAAGAATTCGATCACCGGATCAAGCATCGTCTCTGGCTCCATCTATTCCGTAAAGACGTGCCCGGAGCGCCGTCTTGTCGGCAAGGTAGGTGTTCGTGAGATACGCCACAACATGCCGGCGATAATATTCAGGGTAGGTCCCGTAGGCTTCGTAGAAGCCCTGTTTATCGAAAATGAAGCGACTTACGAAGTCGAAGGGTGAAATCCGCGCGATCAGCCGGTTCACCAGCCACTTGTCTTCATGGGTCGGATCGGCTCGGACCAGAAGCAGCCGGCGGCTCGGCGCGATCTCGCTCATCCGGATATGCCCGCCCAGTTCGATCATCCTGAGCGCTTCCTGGAAAAACGGATAGAGCCCGTCCTCGGCGATCGTCCGGGCGTTTCGCTGCATCCATGTCTGCAGCCATACCGCATCGACCCCCGTCAGATCGAGATCCGGCGCCGTCCGGCGAATGAGATCATGCACCGCCATGATACCGCGATGAATATAAAGCCCCGACCTCTCCACCCAGGAGGCCTGCGGCAACTCCAGCCGGCCGGTCTTGGCGAGATAGTCGAAAATCCGCTCGTGGTCGGCGATATCGATATAGCTCACTTCCCAGGGGCGCGAGCGCCTGAAGCCCGGCGCCTCGCGATCGCAGATCACGGTCATCGCCTTGTCGTCGTGAAACAGAAAGATGCCGCCGAAATGCGCCGTCCAGTAGGACAAATGCGGGAAAACCAGCTTGTCGGGCACAAGCGGGTTCTGGCGGATGTCGCCCGTCGCCTGGGCGAGTTCCACCATCCGGGTGAGCATGTCATCGTCGCGCCAACCGTCCTGCGAGGTTGTCAGCGTGTCGGCCAGCATCCGCAATTCGGTGGCCTTCGACAAAAGTCCGTCGGCGGAGAGTACCCGGAAGGTGACTTCGTTGATCTTCAAGAGATCCTCGATGTCGTTGACGACGGCGACCGGCTCCTCGATCTCGCCATAGAGCGCATCCTTGATGGTGACCGCAGAAATTACCCGCCGGTTGCCCTCGAAGAACTCGTGCATCAGTCCGGCCGTGTTGGAAAACTGCGTATGGACGACCGGAAGCTTCTCCTGCTCGGGGGTGAGGATGATGAAACGACGGTTGACGCCGTTCGGATCGAGATAGGCCTGGTCACCCAGTTCCTCCGCTACTTCCGGAGAATAACCGGTCATGTCGATGCGGAAGGATTTCATCTCGGTGGCAGGCAAGCCGAAGGCGATGAGCGCCTTGTTGTAGCGCTCGACGAGATGCGGCGCATCGATCCGAAGCAGGCTGCCGAAGATCAGGCGTGAGTTTTCAAGGCGCTTCATATGCGCAAAGCCCCGCTATTGACGGTAGACGCCCGCCTATTCCAGGCACGCCTGGATGATCGAACGCATTTGGAAGGGCACTCAAACTATGCTTCCTCGATCATCTCACGTACCGTTTTTTGCCCAGGCGTGTGAGCGGTGGCTTCCTCTTGCCGCTTTTCTATCGCCTCGCGCTCCTTTTTCTCATCCGATATGTCATCGGCATGGACGATCTTGGCGATGACTTTTCCCTTTCGGGTGATAAATATCTCTTCCCCGCCTGCCGCCATTTCCAGCAGCCCGCTCCATTGTTTGCGCGCTTCACTCACACCATAGCTCTTCATTGGTCGTCCCCCGGCGATACCCAGACTACGGGTCGAGAATAACATGTACCTGATGGGCGCCAACCGGCGCCC
This sequence comes from Hyphomicrobiales bacterium, assembly GCA_002709005.1. Lineage (GTDB taxonomy): Bacteria > Pseudomonadota > Alphaproteobacteria > Rhizobiales > Rhizobiaceae > Pseudohoeflea. The sequence goes on from PAPH01000044.1 coordinate 11,735, forward strand.
TTAGCCGTTCCAACGCCCCTCGCCCTTCATCACTTCGATCTCGCGGATCGCCCGCTCGCGCTGTCGCTCCCGGCGGATGATATCGGTGACCGCAGCATCGTCGGCCCGGTCGGTATAGCGGAATTCGGAATCGGCGTAGCGGTTGATCTCCTGCATCACCATGTCGATGGTGAAAGGCTCGCGCAGCTCGGAAATCATCTCGAGCTTCTCGTCATAGGGCTTGCGCAGGAAGGGTTCGGGCGTTTCGAACCATTCGTCCGGCAGATCGAAATCCATCGCCCGCATCTTGATCGCATCGGTGATGTTCTTGATCGCCCGGCCGGTAAACCGCGGCTCCGCCTGTTTGATCATGTGCAGGTAGACACCGATGTCACGCAATGTCTTCGGCGCGCCATTGGCCTTCTCGTACCGCTCCCATACCGCCGCAAGCCCCGCCTCGTCGGGGCGCGAATGATCCTCATAGGCCGACTTCACGGCCCGCTTGATCTCCTGCCCGGCATAAAGATCGTGCGCGCCGAGCGGGATCTCGTGGTTCTTGCCCGCAAGCAGCGCGAAGATGTCGATATAGTCGGCTTCCGACCGCGGCCCGTCGATCAGCCAGCGGGCGCCGGCGCGCTGTCTCAACGCGTCGTCGACATTTTCGGGATAGTTCGAGAACATGCCAAAAGTGCAGTTGCCGCGCACGATTGTGGTCGCGCCGGCAAAGGCTTCCATCAGCACCGCCGTGACCTCCTGCTGGCCCGACGAGGCGCGGTCGTCGGACCGCTTTGCCGCCACCTGGTCGATGTCGTCGATCGTGCCGAAGCCGATGGCGCGCGGGTTGACTACCGTGTCGATGAACGCCTTGCAGTTCTGCCCCGACTTGCCCTGGTACGAGGATATCTGGTCGACGCCGAAATTCTCGTAGTGAAAGGGATAGCCCGCGACCTGGCAGTAGTCGTTGATCAAGCCGGCCATCATCTGGATCAGGATCGTCTTGCCGGTGCCCGGCGCGCCGTCGCCGATGAAGGTGAAGAGAAAGCCGCCCAGCTCCACGAACGGGTTCATCTGCCGCTCGAAATCATAGGCAACGATCATCCGCGACAGCCGCATCGCCTGGTGCTTGGCGAGGTGGTTGCCGACGATCTCGTGAGGTTTCTTGAAGCTCATCGCCAGCGGCTTGCGGCGCTGTCCCGGCGCGACCTCGAACCCATCGAGCGTGAAATTGTCGCTTTCGAGACGGATATGCGACTGCGCGAAGGTCGAAAGCGCGTTGAAGCGCGCGATCCGCGCCAGCAGCGCCTCGATCGCCTCGCGTGCGAAAGCCCGCGCCCGCGCCGTCATCGCAGCCGCATCCGGCGCGCCGGAAACCGCGCCGTCCAGTCCGGCGACCAGCGATTTCAGCGCGTCCTGCGGCGTATCGAACTCGATCTTCGGCTCGCCGGTGTCGTCGGCGGGTTCGCTTTCACCATCGAGCGTCTGCAACAGATAGGCGGCAAAGGTGAAGGCAGCAACATAACTCGAGGCAGCCAGGAGATCGCGAAAACGCTGCGCTTCCTCGCCCTGCAACGGCGCGCCGAGATTGCGGGCCTTCAGATCCTCGAGATCGGTCTGCCTAGCATAGCTGTCGGCAACCGCCAGCGCCACCGCGATCCCGCGCCGGGCGCGATAAAGAAGCGCATGCTGCGGGATCGACAGCATCGTATCCAGTGGCGGCAGGTTGGCGATGGACTTCGCAAGTTCCACTTCCCTGGACCGCCGCATGCCGCCGGTCGAGACAGTGGAGACGAAGCGCCGCCCTGTCCCTGCAAGCGCTGTTTTCGACGATCCGTCGTCGGCAGTGACGACCACGATCCTCGTCACCATCTGTTGCGCGGTGGCCCGGTGGGTTTCGATATCGTCCTCGGAAAGCGTCGTCAGTCCTGCGGTCTGGCTCATCGCGTCAAACCTCCGTAATCACCTGGTTACCCGAAATCACGTGCACGCGGTAATCGGCGAACACGCGCTCCGCCTCGCCTTCCGCGTAAAGCGCCTGAAAGGCGTCGTGCGGGACCAGCGCGTGTTTCTCGTAGCCGCTGACGCCTTGCCGGACGGCCTCCAGATCGTCGGTATCGATGTGAAACTCTTCCGCAGCCGGCGTCGAGCTCCAAAGCCCCTTCTTGGCGGGCCGCTCGGCCTTCGAGAACACCTCCTGGATCGTCCACGTCAGCACCCAGCCGTTTTCCGGATTGCGCACCCGCGACAGGATCTCGTTCACGCGGCCCGAATTCTCGGTGATGCCCGCCGAATAGAACGGACCGAGCACAATGCGCCGCAACTGCTTGGGATGAAGCTCGGGAAACTCCGCATCGATGGTCTGGGCAATCGTGACCGGCGAGAGCGAATAGGCGCCGTTGCGTTCGACGCAGGCATCGAAGGCGCGCGCCAGTTCGGGATTGAGAAGCCCGCCGACCGGAAGCGGTATCCGCACTTTCGGATCGAGCTTTCCGCCATCGGTGACCAGCATGTCGCGCAACCGCTCCGTGGAATCCTCGATGGTCGCCATGTAGACCATCGGCAGGATCTGGCTGCCGTCGAACACGCCCCAGTGCACCACGTAATAGGGGCGCATGGTCTTCGGGTTGACCGAGACCTTGATCGTTTCGGGCAGCACAAATGGCCCGAAAGGCTCGCCCCCCAGCACGCCTTCGAGATAGAGCCGCTCGGCCATCTGCGTCTGCAGCTTGTCGGGAAACGCCTTGTGGCGCAGGATGAAGTCGGCCATCTCGGCCTTGATCGCGTCGGGATCGGGAATGGAAGCCAGCCGTTCTTCGGCCGTCTCGCGATCGTTTTGAAGCTCCAGCACGCTCTGGAAGACCGGATAACCGCTCTCGGCGCGGTTGATCCGGAAGCGCTCCATGAAAGCGACCCGGTTCTCCCAGGCCGAAAAGCTCGCTTCCAGCCGATTGACGTAGCCCGCCACGACCTGCCCGACGATGCCGTGACCGTAAAGCGGCGAGTCGTCGTGGGCGAGATAGATCCGCAGGCCTTTCAACGCCGACCGCATCGCCGCGAAATAGGCTTCGACCGGATGGTGGACGGGATCGGCGGTCATGCCGTCGCTCTCCGGAACCGTCGTGACCATGTTCTACTGAACGTACTTAGCCGCGTTGTGCTTCTCCATCACATCGGCGAACCGCCGCTGGAAGGCATCGTCGGCGAGCTTCTTGCGTCGCTGGATATCCTGCGTCGAAAGCATGTTCTTCTCGTGCATTTCGAGAAGGTCACCGATGTGCTTCTGCGCGGCCGCCCCAATGCCGGCCATGGTCTCCTCGGCGGCCGTATCCACCTTCGAACCAAGCGTATTGATCTTGTGCGCCACATCCTGCTGCGCGGCCGTTTTCAACGAATCCTCAAGCGACTTGTAGAGAACGATGCGCTGTTCGGTATCGATGGAAAGCTTGTTGATCAGCGTCGACTGCGCGGCGATCTGGTTGTTGAGCGAGTCGACAAAGGTCTGGAACATGGAGGTGTAGCGCTCGAGCGTCTGGCTCTCGGCGAGAAGCTCCTGCTCCTTGGCCTGCTTCTCGTTATATTCGGTAGCGAGCGCCGCGCGCTCGGATTCGAGATCGGCGCGCGTCTTCTGGTCGGTCGAGGCGGCAATGCGGTTCTCGACATCGAGCAGCATGGGGTTGAGTTCCTCGATGCGCGCCTGGGTTTCCTCCAGCCGCGCCATCGTCGCCTTACGCCGCTCGATCACCTTGACGAGGCTTTCCTCCGAGGTCTTGTAGCGAGCCTCGAGAACGTTCTTCTGTTCCTTCAGAATGCCGACGATCGTGTCCGACTTGGCGAGCAACTCCTGCAGGTTTCCGGCAAGCGACATGTTGCGCACCCGGTCCGTGCGCATGCGCTGGGCGCGGGATTTCGAGAAGATCGAGACGAAATTCTCCCATCCGGAATACCCCTTCATGCTCTCGAACTCGGCGCCGAACACGTTGGTTGCATCCTCGAGCCCGATGATGAGATCCGCGATGTTGGCTTCCATCACCTTCTGTTGCTTTAGCACGTCCTCGATCCGGGCATTCTCGATGTCGAATTCGGCGTCACCGACCGCCTTGTCGGAATCTGAGAGCTTTTCGAGAACGACACCCGATTGCTCGAGCTTGGTGCGCATGTCCGCGACCGTCTTGCGTGTGCGCTGAATTTCGCTGTCGAAATTGGATATGCTCGCCATGGCTGACTGCCACCTCTCTCCTTGTGGTGCCGGCTGCACCGAAACCCCGCTGATTTCGTACACCAGCCGGAGACATATGGTAAGCCGAACGGCCAGAAAAAAGCCGCCCGGCGAGGGCGGCTTTCATGGCGGTACCGGTGGGGTGAGGTTCACTCACTCCGCTGCGGCCGGATCCTTGAGATAGGCGATGACGTTGGCGACGTCCTCGTCCTTCTTCAACCCGACGAAAGCCATCTTGGTCTTCGGCACGACCGCCTTCGGCTTGTGCAGATAATCAGCCAGCGCTTCCTCGGTCCATTCGGGAACCTCGGCGGCGTGTTCTTCCATCGCCTTGGAGTACTTGTAGTCCTCGACCGAGGCGACCGGGCGGCCGATTATGCCGTCGAGATGCGGGCCAACCTTGTTCTTGCCGTCAACGGCGTGACAGGCGGCGCATTTCTTGAACACCTTGGCGCCCGCGACGGGGTCGCCGTCGGCGTGTGCCGCACTGGCGGCCAGCAGTCCGCTGACAAGCGCCACTCCGGCAAGGCGGATTTTAGAATAGAACATTACGTCCTCCGTAACAGACAGTTGTGGCGGGTAAGCCTCTTCTGTCCTACCCCGTCTTCAAACGCAAGAAATCGGCGGTATGTGGAATGGTCCATCCGGCAAAAAAGCCGGAAAAGGGCAATATGTCGCGGAACCGGCGCGATGAGCGGCCGTTTTCCTTCACTTCGCCCGTCAGGTGTCCCGGTGGCGCATCCCCCCGGCAGCTTGAAGGAGATCCGGCCGCAGCAGCGCCGACAAGTTGAAAAGAGTTTTGACGTTGGATTTCGCTCGTCTGACAACCCGTAAGTCTCCTGCCAACGCCAATCCCGGGCCGGAAAAACCATCGGGGCCACCCCTTTCAACAGCTTGCTTGGGTCTGCTACGTACGCGTCCGTACCCGCACGGGGCGCAATTTGGACGATTACCTGCTTGAGTTTGAATCGTTTCAGTGCTTGTTTTTTCTTAATCAACCAGGGAGACATCTCATATGAAAAGAACCATCGCTCTCGCCGTGGCGCTCGCCGCCGGCACGGCTACCGCATTCGCCGCCGAGCCGGACAGCTGCAAAACGGTCCGCTTCTCGGACGTCGGCTGGACCGACATCACAGCGACCACCGCAACCGCGACCGTGGTCCTCGACGCCCTCGACTACGACACCGATATCAAGGTTCTCTCCGTGCCGGTGACTTACACCTCGCTGAAGAACAAGGACATCGACGTCTTCCTCGGCAACTGGATGCCGACTATGGAGGGCGACATCGCTCCCTACCGTGAAGACGGTTCGGTCGAAACCGTCCGTGAAAACCTGGAAGGCGCGAAGTACACGCTCGCCACCAACGCCAAGGGCGCCGAGCTCGGCATCAAGTCCTTCGAGGACATCGCCAAGCACAAGGACGAACTCGACGGAAAGATCTACGGCATCGAGCCGGGCAATGACGGCAACCGGCTCATCCTCGACATGATCTCCGCCGATACCTTCGGCCTCAAGGACTTCGACGTCGTGGAATCTTCCGAACAGGGCATGCTCGCCCAGGTCGCACGTGCCGAAAAGTCCGACGAGCCGGTGGTCTTCCTCGGCTGGGAACCGCACCCGATGAACGCCAACTTCAAGCTGACCTACCTCTCCGGCGGCGATGACGTGTTCGGCCCCGATTACGGCGGCGCCACCGTCTACACCAACGTGCGCAAGGGCTACACCTCGGAATGCGCCAATGTCGGCAAGTTCCTCGAGAACCTGAAGTTCACGCTGGCCATGGAAAACGAGATCATGGGCGCCATCCTCGATGACGGCAAGGATCCGGAAGACGCCGCCGAAGACTGGCTGAAGAAGAACCCTGGCGTGCTCGACGAATGGCTCGCAGGCGTGACCACCTTCGACGGTGGCGATGCCATGGCGGCCGTCAAGGACGAACTCGATCTCTGATCGACCGCCCAACCGATTGATGCCGGGCGGCGGTCACGCCGCCCGGTTTGCATTCCCCACACGAAACCGACCCCAACAACACCGAGAGGTCCCGCCCGGTGGAATGGCTTGAAGACCATACGATCCCGATAGGCAAATGGTCGGAGGTTTTCGTCGACTGGCTCACCGATGACTTCGGCTGGGTGTTCGACGGCATATCCTTCGTCATCGCCCATCTCGTCGACGCCCTGCTCTGGTGTCTCCAGACGCCTCACCCGCTGGTTATAGTGGCAATCTTCTGCGGACTGTCCTGGCTCCTGCGCCGCAAGGCGATGCCCGTGGTTCTCACCGGCATCGGCCTTCTGTTCATCATCAACCAGGGCTACTGGGAAGAAACCACCGAGACGCTGGCGCTGGTCATCGCCGCCACCAGCGTGTGCATGCTCATCGGCGTGCCGCTCGGCATCGCCGCAGCCCGCCGCAAGTGGCTTTATTCGATCCTCCGGCCGGTTCTCGACCTCATGCAGACGATCCCCACCTTCGTCTATCTCATTCCGGCGCTCATCCTCTTCGGTCTCGGCATGGTCCCAGGGCTGATCTCGACCGTGATCTTCGCCATTCCCGCACCCGTCCGCCTCACCCGGCTGGGCATCGCCGCCACCCCGACCCCGCTCAAGGAGGCGGCGCTCGCCTTCGGAGCGACCAAGAGCCAGGTTCTGACCAAAATCGAATTGCCCTACGCCCTCCCGCAGATCATGGCCGGCCTGACGCAGACCATCATGCTGTCGCTGTCCATGGTCGTCATCGCCGCCCTCGTCGGCGCCGACGGGCTCGGCGTTCCCGTGGTGCGCGCGCTCAACACCGTCAACGTCGCCAAGGGCTTCGAGGCGGGCCTCTGCATCGTCATCCTCGCCATCGTGCTTGACCGCATGTTCCGCACCGAAGGGGAGGACACGCAATGAGCGAAGCCGCCGTCACCATTCGCAATGTGGACATCATCTTCGGCGACAATCCGAAGGACGCGGTCGCCATGCTCGATCGCGGCGCGACCCGTGACCAGATCGCGGCAGAAACCGGTGCCGTGCTCGGTGTGGCCGACGCCAATATCGACATCCGCCAGGGCGAGATTCTCGTGCTCATGGGGCTTTCGGGCTCGGGCAAGTCCACGCTGCTGCGCGCCGTCAACGGTCTGGCGCCGGTCCGCCGGGGCGAGGTCCAGGTGCGCTGCGGAGACGAGGTGACCAATCCCTACGCCTGCTCGCAGAAGGAACTGCGGCAGTTGCGCGCCGACCATGTCTCCATGGTCTTCCAGCAGTTTGGCCTTTTGCCCTGGCGCACGGTCGCCGAGAATGTCGGCTTCGGCCTCGAACTCGCCGGTCAGAAGCCCGCCCAGCGCAAGAAGCGCGTCACCGAACAGCTCGAACTGGTCGGCCTGGCGGATTGGGCCGACCGCAAGGTCGGCGAGCTGTCGGGCGGCATGCAGCAGCGCGTTGGTCTGGCCCGCGCCTTCGCAACCGGCGCGCCTATCCTCCTGATGGACGAACCGTTCTCCGCGCTCGACCCGCTGATCCGGACCCGGCTGCAGGACGAGCTTCTCGACTTCCAGCAGAAGCTGCACAAGACCATCCTTTTCGTCAGCCACGATCTCGACGAGGCCTTCCGTATCGGCAACCGCATCGCCATCATGGAAGCCGGCCGCATCGTCCAGTGCGGCACGCCGCGCGAGATCGTCGACAAGCCGGCCAACGACTACGTCGCCGACTTCGTCGCCAACATGAACCCGATCGCCATGCTGACGGCGGGCGACATCATGGCGCCGCTCAAGCCCGGCACCGGCCAGGACCAGGTCACCGCCACCGTCAAGCCGGAGACGCCACTTGCCGAGGTGATGGAGGCCCTGTCGCGCCGGCCCGGGACCATCGGGGTCATACAGCGCGGAGCGGTGGCAGGCTCGATCTCGGCGCAGGACGTGGTCGCCGGCTTGACACGTCACAAGCGCGGGTGAACAAAGCCCCCGATTGAATTGATTTCGGGAGGACAGGATGAAGGCTCAGGACAAGGCGGCGATCGTCACCGGCGGCGGTTCGGGACTGGGAGCGGCCACGGCACGCAGGCTGGCTGCCGAGGGCGCCAAGGTCGCCCTTCTCGACATCAATCTCGAACAGGCCGAGAAGGTCGCGGCCGAGATCGGCGGCATCGCAATCGCCTGTGACGTGTCGAACGCCGAGGCCGCCGAAGCCGCGGTCGCGAAAGCTGCCGAAGCCCATGGCGACGCCCGCATCCTCGTCAATTGCGCCGGCATCGCACCGGCTTCTCGCGTGGTCGGCCGCGAGGCCCCCCACGATCTCGACCTCTTCCGCAAGGTGATCGAGGTCAACCTGATCGGTTCCTTCAACATGCTGCGGCTTGTCGCCGACCGTGCCTCGCGACTCGATCCGCTGGAAGACGGCGAACGCGCGATCATCGTCTCGACGGCTTCCGTCGCGGCCTTCGACGGCCAGATCGGCCAGGCCGCCTATTCGGCATCGAAGGGCGGGGTGCATTCCATGGCACTTCCGATCGCCCGCGAACTCGCCCGCTTCGGCATCCGCGTGAATACGATCGCGCCGGGCATCTTCGGCACCCCGATGGTCAAGGCCATGCCGCAGGACGTCCAGGACAGCCTCGCCGCCTCGATTCCCTTCCCCTCGCGCCTCGGCGCGCCGGAGGAATACGCCTCCCTCGTCCTGCACATGGTGGAAAACGTCATGTTGAACGGCGAGACCGTGCGTCTGGACGGCGCTATCCGCATGGCACCGAAGTAAGAGCTGAAGCCGGACTGCAGACATGACCGAGAAGAAGAAAGACGTCCTCCGCGAAACAGACGAGGAAGCCCGCGCGCTCGCCCGCAAGCTGGTGCGCGCGGCGCGCTATGCGGCGATTGCGGTCATTGATGCCGAAACCGGTCATCCGAACGCCAGCCGCGTCCTGACCGGCACCGACATCGACGGCGTTCCGGTGATCCTCATATCCGCGCTCGCGCCGCATATGGCCGCGCTCAGGGCCGATCCGCGCGCCTCTCTCCTCTTCGGCGAAGTGGGCAAGGGCGATCCCCTCGCCCATGCCAGGATCACACTCAAATGCGAAGCGCGGGAGATCGCCCGCGACGGCGAGGACCACGCCCGTATCCGCCGGCGCTTCGTGACGAGGCACCCGAAGTCGAAGCTGTACGTCGATTTCCCGGATTTCGCCTTCTTCCGGCTCGAACCCGTCTCCGCCAGCCTGAACGGCGGCTTCGGCCGCGCTTATGCGATGACAGCGGACGACCTCGTGATCTCGTCACCGGCATCGGAGGCTCTCGCCAGGATCGAGGAATCCGCCGTCGCGCACATGAACTCCGATCACAAGGAAGCAGCCGATCTCTACGCCCGCGCTTATGGCAAATCGAAGAAGGAAGGCTGGGTCATCATCGGACTGGACGCCGCCGGAATCGACCTTGCGAACGGCGACGAGATCATGCGAATAGACCTTCCGGAGGTCATATCTTCGGGGGATGGGCTGCGGCAGGCGCTATCAGATTTTTTACAACGAGCACGAGAAATTACCTGATATTTTCCTTATTTTCTGGATATTCATCAGAGAATCACGATACAAGAATAGGCGGCCTATTTGATGGATTTGCCTATGAAGAATTGCAGCGTGTCTTTGAACCGGAATGTCGACCAGGCGGCCAAGCTGCTTTCCACGATGGGAAACGCCAGGCGGCTCCAGATCATTTGCATCCTGTTGAATTCCGAAATCGCCGTGGGGGCGCTCGCCGAAAAGATCGGACTGAGCCAGTCGGCGCTTTCCCAGCATCTCGCCAAGCTGCGCAAGCTCAACCTCGTCACCGCCCGCAGGGATGCCCAGCATCTCTACTATTCGCTCAGTTCCGAAGCCGCAGTGAAGGTTCTCGAAACCCTCGAGGACATCTACGGCGATGGCGCGAGCCCGACGGCACGCTCCTGAGCGGAGTCGGGCGCTGCCCGGCGGTTTCGAACAAAAGCTGATTTCGAAGAATGGAAAAGTCGACGGGCACCGGTCTGTTTAGAGGCCCGGTGCCCGTCATGCGACAGCGGGTTGCCCCGTTGTGCCGCCGGTCATCCGCATATTAGCTCTATTAATCTTGCCCAGGGCTTGCGCAGGTTTTCGCTTGCCCGAGCCTTGCCGCAATGGCAAAAAAACCAAATCGAAACCGGCATATAGACCGGAATGAGCCAGACCGGGCGCGGCGGACAGGCGAGGCATGAGCACCAATAACGGTACCATTCGCTGGGGAATTTCGGCCACCGGAGGCATCGCCCATGCCTTCGCGCGCGATATCGAATGGGCCCGCGGCGCATCGCTTGCCGGCGTCACATCACGCGATCCGGCCAAGGCCATGGCTTTCGCGAAGGAACATCCCGGCATCGAGACCTTCGATACGCTCGAAGCGATGGCCGCGTCCGATCATGTCGATGCGATCTATGTGGCAAGCCCCCATTCCGTCCATCTCGATCAGGCCCTCATCGCCCTCAAGGCAGGTAAGCCGGTGCTCGTCGAAAAGCCCCTCCCCTCCTCGAGCCGCGCCGCCAAGAAGCTCTCGGAAGCCTCTTTCAACGCCCGCACCTTCGCCATGGAAGGCATGTGGACGCGCTACCTTCCCGCCGTTCAGGCCGCCCGCAAGGTAATCAAGGCCGGCCAGATCGGCGCTGTCCGCGCGATCCGTTCCGAGCTCGCCTGGCGCCGGCCCTACGATCCGGAGAACCGCTTCTTCGATCCGACGAAAGGCGGCGGCGCGCTTCTAGACCTTGGCGTCTATCCTGTTTCCCTCGCCTGCTTCTTTCTCGGCGAGCCGGACAGCATCGAAGGCAAGTGGACCGAAGCGCCGACTGGGGTAGATGTCGCGGCGGAAATCACGCTGGGCTTCGGGAAGGCAACGGCCGAGCTTTCCTGTGGGTTCGATCGCAACGGCGACAATCGTTTCGTCATCGAGGGCGACAAGGGCACGCTGGTGCTCGGAATGCCCTTCATCGGTGCCCGCATTCTGGGTCGCTACGGTTCGGCCACCATGGCCGACATCGCCTTTCCGGGCGGGGAGCGGTTCGGCTCGCGCTTCCGCCGCAAGATCGGGGCGAAACTGCCGTTGCCCGGCGCCAAGCGAAAGGTTTTCCCCGTGCCCGGCACCGGACTGAGCTGCGAGATCGAAGCTGCCTCCGCGGCCATCCGCGAGGGCCGGATGGAGGAGCCCGACAACACGATGTCGGATTCCCTCATCGTTCTGGAGATCGTCGAAACCATTCTTGCGCAGGAGCCAACGGAAAGCTGGAAGCCCTGAACACTCAGCCGGCGGGATCGAAATCCACCCGGCCGCCACCACGACTCAGCGCCAGGGCAAGCTCGGTCAGATGGACCGCGCGCTTCGCGTCGAGCACGGGTTCGCCGCCATGGTCGAGACCGCGCGCCAGATCGGCGATCCCCGCGGCGAAATCGATCTGCGACGGATAGGCCGGAAGCCGGCGATCGCTCTTGCCCTGATAGGACACCACCCGTCCACCGAAGAACTTCGCCGGCAGATGCCGCCCTGTCTTGCGCTCGTACCATCCGAGGAGACGGAGAAGAAACGGCCCCTTTTCGCCGAACCGGGAAAGATGGACCGGAGACCGGTGGTCCCACAGATCGCGGACTATAATCGTCCCCTCGTCTCCCGAGATCGTCAGCGACCGGTCGCGCGGGGCCGCCAGGCCGCATGTGAGCCGCGCCACCGGGCCGGATGCAAATTCGATACAGCCGACCGAGAAGTCGGACGCAAGGCGCAGCCCTTCGGTTCCCGGCCCCTTGTTGGGAAACGTCAGCGCCGAAAATGTCTCCACCGCCTTCGCCGGACCGAACAGCGCGATCAGCCAGCCGAGCGCATAACCCGCATGTTCCAGCGTACAGCCGATCTCGAATTCGTGAAGCCCCGGCCAGTGCGCGCCGGACACCGAACGCCAGTCCCGCCAGTTGTCGCGGAACACCGCGCCATCCTCCATCTCGGCATAGGCGAGCCGCGGCGTACCGATCCAGCCCTCTGCCATCAGTTTCGCGACCAGCGCCTGCGCGTCCGAGAGGGCATTTGCGGGGGCACCCGAGATCCGGAGACCTTTCGACGCAGCGAGTTCCGCCAGTTCCGCCGCCTGCCCGGGCTCCATCGCCAGCGGCTTTTCGCAATAGACATGCTTGCCCGCTTCGAGCGCGGTGCGGTTAATCGCGTAGTGGTGATCGGGCGGCGTCAGATTGACGACAATGTCGACAGTCGCATCGGCGAGCGCCGTATCCAGCCCGGGATAGGCCGCGTAACCGTAGTGGTTGCAGAATTCCTTGAGCCGCGCCGGATCGGTATCGAAGGCGCCGGCCACCTGCAGGCTCGGGTAGTTGGCCAGCGTCGTGGCATAGTAGTCGGCGACGAAACCTGTGCCGATGAGCGCGATCCTGGCCATCAAAAATCCCCCGGGTAAGGCGGGAAGCCTAAGCGCGGCCCGTTAATTTGACGTTGCCGGCCGCTTTTCGGTGTCGGCCAGAAAGGCCGCGATCCACGAGAGCGCCGCGTTCCAGTTGATGGCGATCTCGTTGGTGGAGTAGGAGCCCCATTCGTCGATATAGCAGGCCTGCGGCGCGCAGCCCCGAAGCTTCTCTTCCGCCACCGGATCGGCCGGTTGGCCGTTCGGACCGCCGGCGAGTGCACCCTTCGGCGGCCCGGGCAGAGACGGGTCGACGGAGTTCGCGAACATCAAAGCGAACTGTCGGTGCGCGTAATATGTTCCGTAGCCGGTGACATAGGACATACCCATCGCGTTGCGCCCCAGTATGTAGTCCATGCCCTCCCGGACGCCACTCAGGTATTCGGTCTTGCCGGAGACGTCGTAGGCGGCCGCGGCGACGATCATGTTTTCGATCACCGAATGGTTGGAACCCCAGCCATAGCCGCCCTTCGGCCGGTACATGAGGCCAAAACCCTCGCCGCGCTGCACGGCAAGAAAGGTTTCCGCCGCCGCGCGCACCGAGCCGCGAATCCAGTCGAGATCCGGCTTCGACAGGTTCGATGGCACCGAGGCCAGTTGCAGCCGCGCCCAGCCCGCCGTCTCGCGCCAGTTGATCCCGTCCGAGGAAAAAACCCGGCCGCGCCAGTGCGGCGACGCCGTCAGCCGGTCATACCACTCCAGATCCCCGGTGGTGAGATAGAGCTCAGCCGCCGCCCAGTAGAACTCGTCGGAGACTTCCGGATCGTGATAGTCGCCGCCGCCGTTCTGGCCGTCCGAATAGGGGGCGATCATGTCCGGATGGGTCACGGCTGCCGCATAAGCGCGCTTCGCCACTTGCAGAAGTCCCTCGGCATAGTCGGCGTCGTAAGGCGCGAACAGCCTGGCCCCCTGAGCCGCCACAGCCGCCAGATTCAGCGTCGCGGCCGTCGACGGCGGATAGAGCACCCGCTGTTCGGGATCGCGATCCGGCCGCATCGGTCCGGGCAGCCAGTTCTCGCCGTGAACCTTGTGATGAACCATGCCGGCAAGCGGTTCGCCGTCGGGCACCATCATCGAGATCAGGAAATCGAGTTCCCATCGGGCTTCATCGAGAATGTCGGGGAGACCGTTCCGGGCCTCCGGGATGCGCAGCAAACCGTCGCCGGTGGTTTCGGCGTCCGCCGCTTCGGCATTGAGCGACCGCTCGTAAGCGCCCATCAGCTGCGCGACCGCAATCCCGCCATTGACGACATATTTTCCGAAATCGCCGGCATCGTACCAACCGCCGCTCACGTCAAGCCGGTAGTCGCAGGTGATCGGCTCGCCGAAAATCTTCCGCGCAGTGGCCATATCGAGGCACGGCACCTCGGTGTCGCCCTTGTTGGGCGGCACGCCGGCATGGCCCGCCGGCCGGCTGTAACCCTCGCCGACGATCCCGCCATCGATCTCCACGCCGGAGCGCACGGGATAGAAATAGGACATCGCGTCTGTCCTGAGCGCGCCATACAGATTGTCGGCGATCGCAAACGGAAAACTCTCCTCCCCCCCGATATCGAGACGATAGTTCTTTCCCTCGACCGAGACGCCGGAGAAATCGATCGCGTGCACCTTCAGCCCCGATGCCCGGTCAAGCCCGAGAGGCTGCGACTTGCCCGCAGCGATGTCTTTCCCGTCAGCGTCAACGAGCCGCCATTCCACTGGCTGCTCCGCGTCGCTGACCAGCGTCGCGCGTTTCGGGCCGTCGGCGAGATAGCCAAGCTGGTTGACGCGGATCGGGCCGGGTCTACCGGTATCGAGGGCAAGCGCCGCCGGCGCCAGACCCACCACGCCCGCGAGCGCTGCCATGACGGCGCGAAAGGATATCGGCTGGATGCGGCTGGAGGCCATTGCGGCTTGGCTCCGGATTGTTCTTTCCGGCACGTTTGGCGCGCCGATGGTCGCGCAAGGAAACCATGGCGCCGTGAAGGAAGCTTTAAGTCCGCGGTCGAGGCTGTGCCGGCGTTTTTGGCTAGCGGAGGCGGATTTGCTGTTTTCCCGAACAGGCGAGCGTGGAATAGTGGGCTCGGACAAGTATTCCGATTCAACGATGGTGGCTCAACTGTTCGATCGTATCTTTCCGACCGCGAGTTTGCGCGCCCGCCATGAAGGTGCCCATCTGCGGGTCACCAATACCGAACTCTTCTTCGATCTCGTCTACGTCTTCGCGATCATCCAGCTCTCCCATTATCTGGTCGCTCATCCGACCTGGCTCGGAGCGCTCGAGGCGGTGACATTGTTCGCTGCCATCTGGTGGGCCTGGAACTACACCGCCTGGGCGGCGAACTGGTTCGATCCCGATCATCCGGCGGGCCGGATTCTGATGCTGGTGCTCATGGCCTGCGCGCTGTTGATGGCGATATCGATCGAGAGCGCTTTCGAGTACCGTGCCTGGCTTTTCGTTTCGGCTTACATCGCCATGGCGCTTGTCCGGGCAGGATACATGGCCGGCGTGCTGCGCGGCCAGACCATGGGCCGGAACTACGCCCAGCTCGGCGCCTGGAGCGCCTTCTCCGGCTTGTTCTGGATTGCTGGAGCGCACCTGCCGTCGGCGCGGATCGAGCTCTGGATTCTCGCCGTCCTCATCGACTACGCCGCACCTTATGTCGGCTTCTGGCTTCCCGGAGCGGGCCACACGCCGATGGCAACCTGGACCCTTCGCGGCCTTCATCTCCTCGAGCGTAATCAGCTCGTCTTCATCATCGCGCTCGGTGAATCGATCCTGATGCTCGGGGCCACCATGGTCGAAGCCGAGCTGACCTCCGCCGCGATAACCGCCGCGGCGACAGGCTTCCTCACCATCGTGAGCGTCTGGTGGATCTATTTCGTTCACTCCGCATCCAGTGGCGAGGAGGCATTCGAACACGAGGCCGAACAGACGCGTCTGGCGCGGGCCAGTCTCGCCTATGCCCACGGAATCATGGTCGGCGGCGCGATCGTAATCGCCGTGTCGATCGAGGAGATCATCGCCCACCCCCTTGAGCCGGCGCATATTCCCACCATACTCGCGGCAGTTCTCGGGCCGAGCATTTTCCTGTTGGGGAACGCGCTTTTCCGTTGCAGCACCGCGGGCCGGTGGCCGCTCTCCTATGTGCTGGCGATAGCCGTTCTCGCCGCAATCGGCCTGGCCGCCCATCTCCTCCACATCCCGGCGCTGGCACTGGGATGCCTGGTCCTGGTCGTCCTTCTCGGCCTTGCCTTTCTGCCTTCATGCGGACGGCGAAAATGACCCCGGAGACTGCAGACCGGGAGATATGGAAAACCGCCGCTCTGCTGATCGCCATCTGCCTTCACAATCTGGTCTATCCGGTCTCCCAGACAGGACTCGCGGGCGCGGGCGCCTTCTATGTGTTTTATGGCGCGCTCTATGTCGCCGCCGCCTGGCTTCTGAGCGAAAACCCGCTCCTGCGGAAGTCGGCGCTCGCGGCAGGTATCGCGGTCTTTGTCGCCGGAATAGCCAACAGCGCGCTCCCCTCCTCCGCTTCCGCGCTGGCGGTGTTCTCGACTTCGATCGCTTATCATCTGGTGGCTGTAATCGTGTTCACCGGCTACATATCTTCAGCGTCGAAGGTCTTTACAGAAGTCGTGCTGGCCGCCGCATCGCTCTATCTGGTCATCGGTTCCGGCTTCGCTGCCCTTTACGGGCTGGTCGCCTGGTTCGATCCCGCAGCTTTCGTCGCAGCCGGCGAGCCGGTCACCTCCTGGCAGCAGCTTCTCTATTTCAGCTATGTCACGCTGACGAGCGTGGGATACGGCGACATCCTGCCGGTGAATTACTACGCCCAGTCCCTCTCTGTCTTCGAAGCCATCGTTGGCGTCCTCTACACCGTCATCCTGCTCTCCCGGCTCGTCGGCATGCATACCCGTCACCGCTCCTGAACTCCCGCCCTCTGTTGCAAGGAAACCGCCATGCGCACCCTCGTCATCATCATCGGCGGAATCGTACTCGCCGGCATATTTGCGGTCGTCGGCCGCGCCGTCGCCGGCCAACCGGGGTTGACGCGCGCATCCCGCCTCTTCCTCGTGGCGTGGCTTCTCCTCACTCTTGCCAACATGTGGCTCGGGGTGAGCCATGGATATAGCGTGATGGAGGAATTGCCGATCGCCCTCGGCATCTTCATCGTCCCCGCCATCGCCAGCTTCATACTGGTCCGGTTGATGCGACGCTGACACCCGGCCCCGCAGCCGCGAACAAAAAATTTGACCTTTTGATAAAATAACCTCACACTGCCTTCATGACCCGCACAGGCGATGGCTTCCGGCCATAAGACCTCAAAGAGACGGGCATCCGGAAAGCCGGACCTTTTGGTTGAAGGGGAACACATGACCAGCACGCTTGAATCGGGCGATGTCCGTGCAGGACGCTTGTCGTCCGCCGAATACGCCGAGAACTTTTCCGATCTCCATCCGCCGCTTGATCATCACGAGGCACTGGTCGAGGCGGACCGCTGCTATTTCTGCTACGACGCACCGTGCATGAACGCCTGCCCGACGTCGATCGACATTCCGCTGTTCATCCGCCAGATCCAGGCCGGCAACCCGGTTGGCGCGGCGAAGACCATCTTCGAACAGAACATCCTCGGCGGCATGTGCGCCCGAGTCTGCCCCACCGAAACGCTCTGCGAGGAAGCCTGCGTGCGCGAGACCGCCGAAGGCAAACCGGTCAAGATCGGCGAACTCCAGCGCCACGCCACCGACACCTACATGGCGCGCGAGTTGCCGCATCCGTTCAAACGGGCCGCCTCGACGGGCAGGACCGTAGCCGTCGTCGGCGCCGGTCCGGCCGGTCTCTCCTGCGCCCACCGACTCGCCATGCACGGCCATGACGTCGTTATCCTCGAAGCGAGGCAGAAGCCCGGCGGCCTCAACGAATACGGCATCGCCGCCTACAAGGCGACCAATGACTTCGCCCAGCGCGAGGTCGAATGGCTGATGCAGATTGGCGGCATCGAGCTCCGGCTCGGCCAGCGGCTCGGCTCGGATTTCGAGGTCGAGGATCTGGTCAATCAGTATGACGCCGTCTTCATCGGCGTCGGGCTGCCCTCAGCCTATGCGCTCGACCTTCCGGGCAGCGATCTTCCCGGTGTGGAGTCGGCCATCGATTTCATCGCCCGTCTGCGTCAGGCCGAGGACAAGTCCACCCTCCCCGTCGGCCAGGATGTGGTGGTGGTGGGTGGCGGCATGACGGCAGTCGATGCGGCCGTGCAGTCGAAACTTCTCGGCGCCCGCACGGTCTCGCTCGTCTATCGCCGCGGCCGCGAGCAGATGCCCGCCAGCCGCTACGAGCAGGATCTGGCAGCCGCCCACGGCGTGCACCTCGTCTTCAACGCCAAGCCGGCACGCATCAACGGTGCCAATGCGGTGGAAAGCATCACCTTCGAATATACCGCCAGCGAAGGCGGCAAGCTCACCGGAACCGGCGAAACCTTCGAAATTTCCGCCGACCAGGTGCTCGCCGCCATCGGCCAGTGGATGGAGGCCGATACGGGCGAACTCGAACTCGACGGCACCACGCTCGCGCGCACCGACGGCAATCTCAGCCTTTCCCCTTATGGCCGGAAAGTCTGGGTGGGCGGCGACTGCGCCCATGGCGGCGAAGACCTGACGGTCACCGCCGTCGAGGATGGCAAGATTGCCGCCGAGAGCATTCACGCGACGCTTGCGGGTTAAGGAGAACGGACATGGCTGATCTTTCGACGAACTTCCTCGGCATCAAGTCCCCCAACCCCTTCTGGCTCGCTTCCGCGCCGCCCACCGACAAGGCCTACAATGTCGAGCGCGCCTATGAGGCGGGCTGGGGCGGCGTTGTCTGGAAGACGCTCGGCGAGGCCGGACCTCCCGTCGTCAACGTCAACGGCCCGCGCTACGGCGCGATCTGGGGACCGGACCGCCGGCTTCTGGGCCTCAACAATATCGAACTGATTACCGACCGCGATCTCGAGACCAATCTGCGCGAGATGACCGAGGTGAAGAAGCGCTGGCCCGACCGCGCGCTCATTGCCTCGATCATGGTGCCCTGCGAGGAAAAGAGCTGGCGCGATATCCTGCCGCGTGTCGAGGACACGGGCGCGGACGGCATCGAACTCAATTTCGGCTGCCCGCACGGGATGAGCGAACGCGGCATGGGTTCGGCCGTCGGCCAGGTGCCCGAATACATCCAGATGGTCACCGAGTGGTGCAAGGAATTCGGCAAGCTCCCGGTGATCGTGAAACTCACGCCCAACATCACCGACATCCGCTACCCGGCGCGCGCGGCCAACAAGGGCGGCGCGGACGCGGTCTCGTTGATCAACACGATCTCCTCGATCGTCTCCGTCGATCTCGACAATTTCTCGCCCAACCCGTCGATCGACGGACGCGGTTCGCACGGTGGCTATTGCGGCCCGGCGGTGAAACCCATTGCGCTCAACATGGTCGCCGAGATCGCCCGCGATCCCGAAACCCGCGGCCTGCCGATCTCCGGCATCGGCGGGGTGAGCACCTGGCGCGATGCCGCCGAATTCATCGCGCTCGGCTGCGGCACGGTGCAGGTCTGCACCGCAGCCATGACCTACGGCTTCAAGATCGTCCAGGAAATGATCGACGGGCTGGAAAACTACATGGACGAGAAGGGCTACGAGACCATCGAGGACTTCCGCGGCATGGCCGTGCCGAACGTCACCGACTGGCAGTATCTCAACCTCAACTACATCACCAAGGCGAAGATCGACCAGGACCTCTGCATCAAGTGCGGACGCTGCCACATCGCCTGCGAGGACACCTCGCACCAGGCGATCACCAGCATGGTCGACGGCGTCCGCCACTTCGAGGTGATGGACGACGAATGCGTCGGCTGCAATCTCTGCGTCAATGTCTGCCCGGTCGAGAACTGCATCTCGATGGTGCCGATGGCGACCGGCGAAACCGATCCGCGCACCGGCAAGACGGTGGAAGCCGACTACGCCAACTGGACCATGCATCCCAACAACCCGATGGCCCGGGAGGCCGCCGAATAGGCCCGACGCCCTAAGACAACTCGATCAAATGCGGTGGGGGGAAAGCCGTCCGGTTCATCCGGACGGCTTTTTTTCGTCGTCAGCCTTCGGTCGTCAGGGCTTGCGTTATTCATAGATATATTTTATCTAGGATAAAAGTTAGAGAGGATTTGGCGATCGATGAAACTCTCGAATGGCGTCGAAACGGGGATCCACTGCACCGCGGTTCTGGCCGGGCTGAAGGGGGATGCGACCCTGCCTGCGCTGGCGCTTGCGGAATATTATGGCGTGTCGCCGACCTATCTGCTCAAGCATCTTGGACGGCTCACCGAGGCGGGAATTCTGGAATCGGTGCCGGGTCCGTCCGGCGGCTACCGGCTTGCCCGTTTAGTCGATGACATCAGCCTGCTCGACGTCGTGCTTGCCATCGAGGGGCCCGAACCGGCCTTCCGCTGCAACGAGATCCGCCAGTGCGGCGCGGACCCTCTGCCCGCCGACGCCTACCCCGCCCCCTGCGCCATCAAGGTCGCCATGCTGAAGGCCGAAAAGGCCTATCGGGCGGCACTGTCCGAAACGCGGCTCACCGACATCCTCGACGCCCATGGCGCCTCCAGCGACCCCCGTGTGCTGGCACGGGGAAAACGTTTCGTCGAAACCCGCCAGCGCCCGCAAGAGGGCTGATCCGCAAGAAAAGGACAAAGCCATGCAACCCCGATTCAACCACAGACAGACCGCGCCCGAGTTGATGAAGGCCGTCGTCGCACTGGATACCGCAGTCGATGCTGCCGGACTGGAAAAGCCGCTTCTGCATCTGGTCAAGCTGCGCGCCTCGCAGATCAACGGCTGCGCCTATTGCGTCGACAAGCATGCCCGCGACGCCCGCGCCGAGGGTGAGAGCGAGCAGCGCATCGTCATGGTCTCCGCATGGCGGGAATCGCCGGCCTTTTCGAAGCGTGAGCGCGCCGCCCTCGCCTGGACAGAGTCGCTGACCCTTGTCGCGCGGACCGGCGTTCCCGATGCCGATTACGAGATCGTAAGCGCGGAGTTCACCGAGCATGAAGTCGCCGCGCTCACAGTGCTCATCGGCATGATCAACCTGTGGAACCGCATCGGCGTTTCCGCGCGTCTCGTGCATCCGCTCAAGAACGCGGCGGCCTAATCATCAGGCCCGACGCGGATCACCCGCTTGCCGAAATTCTCGCCGCGCAACAGCCCGATGAAGGCGCGCGGCGCGTTTTCGAGCCCGTCGATCATTTCTTCGCGATAAGTGATGCGGCCTTCTTTCAGCCAGCCGCCCATGGCCTTGGAGAATTCCGGATAGAGGTGGCCGAAGGTGTTGAAGATGATGAAACCCCTCACGGTCAGTTGCTTGCGCAGGATCTGCCCCATCAGCCAGTTCATCCGGTCCGGACCGTCGGGCAGGCTCGTGGCATTGTATCCGGAGACAAGGCCGCAAACCGGAACGCGCCCGTTGACGTTGAGAAGCGGGACGACCGCGTCGAGCACCTTTCCGCCGACATTCTCGAAATAGATGTCGATGCCGTCGGTACAGGCTGATTTCAGCTGGCCGGCGAAATCATCGGCCTTGTGGTCGATGCAGGCATCGAAACCCAGGTCGTTCACCGCATAGGCACATTTGTCCGGCCCGCCGGCAATGCCGACGACGCGGCAGCCGAGGATCTTGCCGATCTGCCCGACGGTGGCGCCCACCGGCCCCGTCGCGGCGGCCACGACGAGAGTCTCGCCTTCCTTCGGTGCGCCAATCTGCGTCAGACCGGCCCAGGCCGTGAAGCCGGGCATGCCGAGAATGCCGAGCGCCCAGGACGGACGTTCCGGCGACTTGCCGAGGTTCATCGCCCCCTTGCCGTCGGAGATCGAATAATCCTGCCAGCCAGCTTGCGAGAGCACCCAGTCCCCTTCATCGAAACCTTTGACGCGGCTTGCAACGACGCGGCTGACGGTGCCAGCCGTCATCACCGCGTCGATCTCGACGGGCGCGGCATAGGACGGCGCGTCGCTCATCCGCCCGCGCATATAGGGGTCGAGCGACAGATGGACGGTACGAAGCAGCATCTCGCCCTCGCCCGGTTCCGGCACGGGTACCGTCTCCATGCGCAGCGTGTTGTCGTCGGGCTCGCCCTTCGGGCGTTCTGCCAGCACCAGCCTGCGATTGGTATCGGATGTCTGGGTCATCGTGACCTCCTTCACTGTTTCGGGTGATCTCGCCCGGGGATGGAAGTCTATCTAGAGGACCGAGGAACTTCTCAAGCCCGCGGCTTTAACCCCTCGAGAAACAACGTTTCGAGAAACCGGGCGGCATCCTCGAAGCGCCCGTCGCCGCCGCGGTCGGGGCCGAGCACGGCACGCACCTGAACATCGAAATCCGCGTAATGCTGCGTCGTCGACCAGATGGCGAAGATCATGTGGCGCGGGTCGGCCTTGTTGAGCCGCCCCGCCTTCATCCAGCCTGCAATGACCTGGGACTTTTCATCCACAAGGCCCTTCAGGCGCGTCTCAAGCATCGTCTCGATGCGCGGCGCGCCCTGCAGGATTTCGTTGGCGAACAACCTGCTTTCACGGGGAAAATCGCGGGACATTTCGAGCTTGCGGCGGATGTACATCCTGAGTTCCGGGATGGGATCGCCATTCTCGTTGAGGCTCTCGAGCGGCTCCAGCCAAGTGTCGAGAAGCCGGTCGATGAGCGCCTCGTAGATGTCCTGCTTGCGGCGGAAATAATAGAGAAGGTTGGGCTTGGACATGCCGGCCCCCTCGGCGATCTGGTCCACCGTCGCCCCCCGGAAACCATGGATCGAAAAGGCGTCGAGTGCCGCATCGAGAATACGCGCCTCGTTCTCGGTCTGGATGCGCGTCTTGCGCGGTTCCGGATTATGATCCATCGCCGCTCAAGTCCCCGTCGCGGATCACAGTTTCCGCCCCCACATTCTCATCCTTCCGATCGGCCCGTTAAGCCCTTGACCGCGCCTGCCGCGCTGATAGAGTTTTATCAAACAGTCAATTTCCGTAGCACAGCTTTGCTTACGGAACCAAGCACCACAAACGGGCACTGACTGAATTCATTAGCTTTCGGCTATGGGGAACATATGTCCAACCGCACCACCGTGACACCCAACGACCTTCGCGCCTTCTGGATGCCGTTTACGGCCAACCGGCAGTTCAAGCAGGACCCGCGCATGCTGGTCGCCGCCGAGGACATGCACTTCACCTCCTCGGACGGCCGCAAGATCCTCGACGGCACGGCGGGCCTGTGGTGCGTCAACGCCGGCCATTGCCGCCCGAAGATCACCGAGGCGATCCGCCAACAGGCCGGCGAACTGGACTATGCGCCGGCCTTCCAGATGGGGCATCCGAAAGCCTTCGAACTGGCCAACCGGCTGATCGACATCGCTCCCGACCACATGGGCCACCTGCTTTTCACCAACTCCGGATCGGAATCCGTCGATACCGCGCTCAAGGTGGCTATCGCCTATCACCGCGCCAAGGGCGATGGCTCGCGCTTCCGCCTCATCGGCCGCGAGCGTGGCTATCACGGGGTGAATTTCGGCGGCATTTCGGTGGGCGGCATCGTCGCCAACCGCAAGATGTTCGGCACGCTGCTGACCGGCGTCGACCACCTCCCCCATACCCATCTTCCGGGCAAGAACACCTATACCAGGGGCGTGCCCGAGCACGGCGCGGAACTCGCCGATGAGCTGACACGCATCGTCACCCTGCACGATCCCTCCACCATCGCCGCCGTCATCGTCGAGCCGGTGGCGGGTTCAACCGGCGTGCTGATCCCGCCGAAGGGCTATCTGCAGAAGCTGCGCGAGATCTGCACCCAGCACGGCATCCTGTTGATCTTCGACGAGGTGATCACCGGTTACGGCCGCCTCGGCGCGCCTTTCGCAGCCGACTATTTCGACGTAAAGCCCGATATCATGGTCACCGCCAAGGGCCTGACCAACGGCGTCATTCCGATGGGCGCGGTCTTTGTCACCCCCGAGATCCACGACGCCTTCATGAACGGGCCGGAACATCTCATCGAGTTCTTCCACGGCTACACCTATTCCGGCAATCCGATCGCCTCGGCCGCCGGTCTCGCCACCATCGAGACCTACAAGGAGGAAGGCCTCTTCGAGCGCGCCGCCGATCTTGCGCCCTATTGGGAGGACGGCCTGCACTCGCTCAAGGGTGAACCGCACGTCATCGACATCCGCAATATCGGTCTCGTCGGCGCGGTCGAACTCGAACCGATCGCCGGCTCGCCGACCAAGCGGGCCTTCTCCTGCTTCCTGCGCGCCTGGGAAAAGGGTCTTCTGATCCGTACCACCGGGGACATCATCGCGCTCTCGCCGCCGCTGATCATCTCGAAGGAACAGATCGACGAGATCATCGACACGCTCCGCGCGGTCCTCAACGAGGTCGATTGATGGCCCTCCTCCGGGCCATCGCGCAGCCTTCGGCTGCCGCCTCGCGCGGCGCCTCCAGAAAAATCCCGCCCCTGAACGACACCAGGCGGGGCATGTCCATCATGCCCCGCTCCACGATATCCGTTTCGGACTGACAGGAGATCGACCATGGCCGCACCGGCAGCAAACATGAAGATCAACGCCGACAGGCTGTGGGACTCGCTGATGGAGATGGCCAGGATCGGCCCGGGTGTGGCCGGCGGCAACAACCGCCAGACGCTGACCGACGAGGACGGCGAAGGCCGCAAGCTGTTCCAGAAATGGTGCGAGGATGCGGGCCTCACCATGGGCGTCGATACCATGGGCAACATGTTCATGACACGGCCCGGCACCGATCCCGATGCCCTTCCGGTCTATGTCGGCTCGCACCTCGACACCCAGCCGACCGGCGGCAAGTATGACGGCGTTCTGGGTGTGCTCGGCGGGCTCGAACTCGTCCGCACGCTCAACGATCTGGGGGTCAAGACGAAGCATCCGATCGTGGTCACCAACTGGACCAACGAGGAAGGCACCCGCTTCGCCCCCGCCATGCTCGCCTCCGGCGTCTTCGCTGGCATCCACGAGCAGGACTGGGCCTATGCCCGAACGGATGCGAAGGAAAAAACGTTTGGCGCCGAACTCGAACGCATCGGCTGGAAGGGCGACGAGGAAGTGGGCGCGCGCAAGATGCACGCCTTCTTCGAACTTCACATCGAGCAGGGCCCTATCCTCGAGGCCGAGGGCAAGGATATCGGCGTCGTCACCCACGGCCAGGGCCTTTCCTGGACCCAGGTGACGATCACCGGCAAGGACGCCCATACCGGTTCCACCCCGATGCCGATGCGCCGCAATGCAGGCCTCGGCATGGCGAAAGTGCTTCAGTTGGTCGACGAGATTGCCTGGAGCCACAAACCGGATGCCGTGGGTGCGGCAGGCCATATCGATGTCTATCCCAATTCCCGCAACGTCATCCCCGGCAAGGTCGTCTTCACCGTCGATTTCCGCTCCCCGAACCTCGCCGTCATCGAGGACATGGAGAAGCGCCTCAAGGAGGGAGCGAAGAAGATCTGCGACGAAATGGGTCTCGGCATCGCGTTCGAGAAGACCGGCGGCTTCGATCCGGTCACCTTCGACGAAAAATGCGTGACCGCCATCCGCGACGCAGCCGAGCGTCTGGGCTATTCCCACCGCAATATCATCTCGGGCGCCGGTCACGACGCCTGCTGGATCAACCGCGTGGCCCCGACCGCCATGGTCATGTGCCCCTGCGTCGACGGGCTGTCGCACAACGAGGCCGAGGAGATCTCCAGAGAATGGGCCGCCGCCGGCGCCAACGTGCTGATGCATGCGGTGGTCGAGACCGCGGAGATTGTGGAGTAATTCGCGATGACCCTCGCCACCATCTTCGCCTTCGCCGCCATGGCCGCGCTGCTCATCATGTCGCCCGGCCCCAATGGCGTGCTGATCGCTAAGACCGTTCCCACCTCCGGACGCGCAGCCGGCTTCGCCAATATTGCAGGGTTCGTGGTCGCCTTCTTCGTCCACGGCACCTTCGCGATATTCGGCCTGTCGCTCCTGCTTCTGCAGTCCGCCAACCTTTTTCTGGCCGTCAAGCTGCTTGGCGCGGCCTACCTGATCTTCATCGGGGTCAAGGCGCTCCGCTCGGCTTGGCGCAACCGCCCCGCCCCGCTTGCCAAGGTTGCACCGGCGCGCAGAAAGCGCGGCCTGACGAAAGCCTTTATCGAGGGCTTTCTGACCAACGCGCTCAATCCCAAGGTGGCAATGTTCTACGTCGCGGCGTTTCCGCAATTCATTCCGCACGATACAGTTGCCCCGCTATCCGCCTACCTGCTGGTTGCCATTCATGCCGCGTTGAATGTGGCCTGGTTCGCGCCGATGGTGTTGCTGTTCGACCGGCTGTCGACAGTTGCGCGCGGCGACCGTGTGCAGCGCTGGATCAGGGGCCTCACCGGAGCGGTCTTCATCGGCTTCGGCATCAAGCTCGCCACCCTGCGCCCGTGACCGGAAATGTGAGGAGAGAAACATGAGCGAGAACGCCAAAATCGTCCCGATCGAGAAAACCGACGAGCGCCAGCTCCGCATCGATCTCGCCGCAGCCCTCCGTCTCGCCGCGCGCAACGACTGGCACGAGGGTGTGGCCAACCACTTCTCGGCGGCCGTCTCGCCTGACGGGAAGAAATTTCTCGTCAATCCGCGCTGGAAGCATTTTTCGCGAGCCAAGGCCTCCGGCCTGCTGCTGGTCGATGCTGACGATCCCGAGACGATGAAGCGCCCCGACGCGCCCGATCCATCTGCCTGGTCGATCCATTCGGCGATCCACCGCAACCTGCCGCATGCCCGCGTTGCGCTGCATCTTCACCCGCCTTACGCCACGACGCTCGCGACGCTGAAGGATCCGGCGATCTACCCGATCGACCAGGTCACCGCACGCTTCTACAATCGCCTCGCTATCGACCAGTCCTTCGGCGGCATCGCCACCGAGGAAGCCGAGGGCGAGCGCATCGCCGCCACCATCGGCAATCACTCCGCCGTCATGATGGGCAATCATGGTGTGACCACGCTCGGCCACACGGTCGCCGAAGCCTTCGACGCCATGTACCATCTCGAACGCGCGGCGCGGACCATGGTGCTCGCCTATTCGACCGGCCGCGAGCTGAACATCATGCCACACGACCTCGCCGAGGCGACGGCCGCCGAATGGGACGTCTACAAGGACGCCGAGCACGCCCATTTCGCCGAGATGAAGCGGATCCTCGATCACGAGGATCCCTCCTACGCCGATTGATCCGCACACCCGAGAAAAAACGAGACAAGGGGAAACAGATGAGCACAGTGATCAAGAACGGAACCATCGTCACCGCCGACCTGACCTACAAGTCGGACGTCAAGATCGACAACGGCGTGATCACCGAGATCGGCCCGGACCTGAAGGGTGACGAGACGCTGGACGCGACCGGCTGCTACGTGATGCCGGGCGGCATCGACCCCCACGTCCACCTCGAAATGCCCTTCATGGGCACCTATTCCACCGACGATTTCGAAAGCGGCACCCGCGCGGCCCTGGCCGGCGGCACCACCATGGTCGTCGATTTCTGCCTGCCCAACCCGGAGCAGTCGCTGCTCGAGGCGATCCAGCGCTGGGACAACAAGTCGACGCGCGCCAACTGCGATTATTCCTTCCACATGGCAATCACCTGGTGGGGCGAGCAGGTCTTCAATGAGATGGAGACGGTGGTCCGCGAGAAGGGCATCAACACCTTCAAGCACTTCATGGCCTACAAGGGCGCCCTGATGGTGCAGGACGACGAGATGTATGCCTCCTTCCAGCGCTGCGCGGAACTGGGCGCCATGCCGCTGGTCCATGCCGAGAACGGCGACGTGGTGGCCGACCTTTCGGCGAAACTCCTCGCTGAAGGCAATAACGGTCCCGAGGCACACGCCTATTCCCGTCCGCCACAGGTCGAGGGCGAGGCCACCAACCGCGCCATCATGATTGCCGACATGGCGGGCGTGCCGCTTTATGTGGTCCACACCTCCTGCGAACAGAGCCATGAGGCCATCCGCCGCGCGCGGCAGAACGGCATGCGTGTCTTCGGCGAGCCGCTGATCCAGCACCTGACGCTCGACGAGAGCGAGTATTTCGACAAGGACTGGGACCACGCCGCCCGCCGCGTGATGTCGCCGCCCTTCCGCAACAAGCAGCACCAGGATTCGCTCTGGGCCGGCCTGCAATCGGGTTCGCTGCAGGTGGTTGCCACCGACCACTGCGCGTTCACCACCGACCAGAAGCGCTTCGGCGTCGGCGACTTCACCAAGATCCCGAACGGCACAGGCGGCCTCGAAGACCGCCTGCCCATGCTCTGGACCTACGGCGTGGCGACCGGCCGGCTGACGATGAACGAGTTCGTCGCCGTTACCTCCACCAACATCGCCAAGATCCTCAACTGCTACCCGAAGAAGGGCGCGATCCTCGTCGGCGCGGATGCCGATATCGTGGTCTGGGATCCGGAGAAGGAAAAGACAATCTCCGCCAAGACCCAGCAATCGGCGATCGACTATAACGTCTTCGAGGGCAAGAAGGTGAAGGGCCTGCCCCGATTCACCCTCTCGCGCGGCAAGGTCTCGGTCACCGACGGCAAGATGACCAACGAGGAAGGCTGGGGCAAGTTCGTCAAGCGCGAGCCCTATGGCGCCGTCAACAAGGCGCTGTCTACCTGGAAGGAACTCACCGCGCCACGCAAGATTGAACGTTCGGGCATCCCGGCAACGGGGGTGTGATGAGAGGTCATGCCGAGCCTCGTCGCCAAGCCCGCCATCAGAACGGCCCGCAGACTTCGGCACGTGATGACCGAGGGAGAGCGGAAGCTCTGGGATGAACTCCGCGAGTTCCGTCGTCTCTACGGGATCCACGTACGCCGGCAGGTTCCCATCGGGGACTATGTCGTCGATTTCGCGATTCACTCGGCAAAGCTTGTCATCGAGGTCGACGGACATTTCCACGAGGACGCAGAACGGAAGATGAAGGACGCGGTGCGAGATCGATGGCTGGAAAAGGCGGGCTACAAGGTCCTTCGCTTCAGAACGGGCGAACTCGCCGACTCCTATGATGGCTGCATCCATGAAATCCTGGATGCACTCGGGGTTCTGAAATGATCCGACTTAATCGAACGCCGCTTACCCCCACCCCTAACCCCTCCCCTCAAGGGGGAGGGGGACGAGACCGGAGACGCCGCCTTCCTGCAGCCCGTTTCTGGCCCAACGATCCGTACGGATTTCTCAGTTTGTTTCCTGACTTTGCTCCGGCCTTGGCTTCGCTCGCCTGTTCTCAGATTAGAGGTAGTCGTATCGCGCCGTTCACCAACGAAAGAAGACAGCGGCTCGGCTCCGTACTTGCCTTGCTTCAAAGAACGATGCCGGATGTCGATGCAGGCTCGATCCAGTCCCCCCCCCCCTGGAGGGGAGGGGTTGGGGGGGGGGGTACTCTTCACTCGGAGTTTTTCGCATGACCCAAAAGACACCTCCCCTTTCCGGCGTTCTTGAAGCCGCGCTTTATGTCGACGACCTCGACGCGGCGAAGGGGTTTTATGGTGATGTCCTAGGCCTCGAGAAGATCACCGAAGTCGCCGGCCGCCATGTCTTCTACCGCGCCGGCGAGACCGTGGTGCTGCTGTTCATTGCCGAACAGACGCGCGTTCCGACAACCAACGCCAAACTCCCGGTCCCGCCGCACGGCGCGGACGGGGCGGGTCATCTCTGTTTTGCCGCCGACGGCGAGGCGCTGATCGGCTGGCGTGATAGACTGGAAAGCGCCGGCGTCGCGATCGAAGCCGATTTCGAATGGCCGAACGGCGCGCGCTCGATCTATGTCCGCGATCCGGCGGGCAATTCGATCGAATTCGCCGAACCGAAACTGTGGGCGTAGAACCCGCGGGACAGAAAAAGGGAGAAACTATCATGATCAAGGTCGCACTCGTTACCGCCGGCGGTTCCGGCATGGGGGCCGCCGCCGCCCGCAAGCTGGCCGAAACCGGGCATGCGGTCGGCATCCTCTCCTCCTCCGGCAAGGGCGAGGCGCTCGCAGAGGAACTGGGCGGCCTCGGCGTCACCGGCTCGAACCAGAACGAGGACGACCTGAAGAAACTGGTCGACGGCGCCATGGAGCGATGGGGCCGGATCGACGTGCTGGTCAATTCCGCCGGCCACGGACCGCGTGCGCCGGTGCTCGAATTGACCGACGAGGACTGGCACAAGGGTCTCGATGTCTACATGCTCTCCGCCGTCCGCCCCACCCGTCTGGTCGCCCCGATCATGGTCGAGCAGAAGGCGGGCGCGATCATCAACATCTCGACCTTCGCCGCCTTCGAGCCCGATCCGGTCTTTCCGACATCGGGCGTCTTTCGCGCCGGCCTCGCCGCCTTCTGCAAGCTGTTTTCCGACAAATATGCGGCCGACAATGTGCGGATGAACAATGTCCTGCCGGGGTTCATCGACAGCCTGCCCGAAAATGAGGCATTCCGCGAACGCATCCCCATGGAACGCTATGGAAAAGTCGAGGAAATCGCGGAAACGATTGCGTTTCTGGCCTCGGAAGGTGCAGGGTACATCACGGGACAGAACATCCGGGTCGACGGGGGAATTACACGATCGGTATGAGTACGCTGCCAGTCATTTCAGCAAAAAACCTCGATCTCGTTTTCCAGACCGGCGACGGCTCGGTTCACGCGCTCTCCGACATCACGCTCGACATCGAGAAGGGCGAGTTCGTCTCCCTCATCGGCCCCTCGGGCTGCGGCAAGACCACCTTGTTGCGCGTGATCGCCGACCTCGAAAAGCCGACTTCCGGCGAGATTTCCGTCAATGGCACTACGCCTGAAAAGGCCCGCCTCGACGGTGCCTACGGCTATGTCTTCCAGCAGGCGGCCCTCTTCCCCTGGCGCACCATCGCGAAGAACGTCGCCCTGCCGCTCGAGATCATGGGGCTGCCGGCCGAGGAACGCACAAGCCGCATCAAGCGCAATCTGGATCTCGTCAATCTCACCGGATTCGAGAAGAAGTTTCCCTGGCAGCTCTCCGGCGGCATGCAGCAGCGCGCCTCCATCGCCCGCGCGCTCGCCGTCGAGCCCGACATGCTGTTGATGGACGAGCCATTCGGCGCGCTCGACGAGATCGTCCGCGATCATTTGAACGCCGAACTTCTGAAGCTCTGGGCGACCACGCAGAAGACCATCGTCTTCGTCACCCACTCGATCCCCGAGGCCGTCTATCTCTCCACCAAGATCGTGGTGATGAGCCCCCGTCCCGGCCGCATCCACGAGATCATCGACTGCGACCTCGGCGCCGACCGCCCGCTCGACATCCGTGAGACTCCCGAATTTCTCAAGATCGCCCACCAGGTCCGCGACGGCCTGCGCGAGGGACACAGCTATGATGAGTGAGGCGCGATCATGATAGCCATGCGCGACTTTCTCACCGGGCGTCTGGTGCCGGTTCTGACCATTCTCGTGGCGATCGTGGTGATCTGGTACGGCGCGGCGATCGGGCTGAACGGCCCTGTCATCCGCGATTTCGAGAAACGCGCCGGCGAAACGTCGGAAGGGATGGCGTTCATCCTCAAGACCTGGTCGCAGCCCAAGCCGACCATGCCCGCACCCCATCAGGTGGCCGCTGCCTTCTGGAAATACACCGCAGGCGTAAAGCTCACCTCGAACCGCAGCCTCATCTATCATTCCTGGGTGACGCTTTCGGCCACGCTTCTCGGCTTCGCGCTGGGCACCGCGCTCGGCGTTGTCATCGCCATTTCCATCGTCCACGTGCCTGCGCTCGACAAGTCGCTGCTGCCCTGGATCATCACTTCCCAGACCGTGCCCATTTTGGCGGTAGCGCCGATGATCATCGTGCTGCTTGCCGCAATCGGGGTAACGGGGCTTTTGCCCAAGGCGCTGATCTCGACCTATCTGTCCTTTTTCCCTGTCGCCGTCGGCATGGTGAAGGGGCTCAGATCGCCCGACACGCTGCACATGGACCTGATGCGCACCTATTCCGCGAGCCGCGCGCAGGTGCTCTGGAAGCTCCGGATTCCTGCCTCGGTGCCGTTCTTCTTCGCCTCGATCAAGGTGGCCATCGCCGCTTCGCTGATCGGCGCCATCGTCGGCGAACTCCCCACCGGCGCGGTGGCCGGCATCGGCTCTAAACTGCTCGCCGGCTCCTATTACAGCCAGACCATCGACATCTTCGCGGCCCTGATCGCCGGCTCCATCTGCGCCATCCTGCTGGTGACGCTCGTCGATATCACCGGCCGCCTCGTGGAACGGCGCATGGGGGCAAAGACGTGAGCGCCGTCCGACCCAACTGGCAGGCACTCGCCGCCTTGGTCACCGGCCTCATCAGCCTTGCCGGCCTGCCCTTTACTGCCACCATGGGCACCGGCGCCTCGCTTCTCGTTACGGCCATCGTGCTCGTGGCAGCCATTCTGTCCATGCTGAAACTTCGTCCGGTCGCCCAGGCGATCATTCTCGCCGTCGCAAGCCATTTCGCCGCCTGGCTCTTGATCGGCGGGTTGGCGGATGCCTTCGGCACCGCGGGTTTCGGCTATTTCGCCGCCCTCGCCGCTTCATGGCTTCTCGCATGGCGGCTGGTCACGGTGCTCTCGGAGATGAAATTCATCGCGCCCGTGGCCAAACGCACCATCGCGCTCATCGTCCCGGCGATTTTCGGCATCTGGATCCTCATCCTGTGGGAAGCGTTGACCCGAGGTGCCGGCGTGCCCTTCGTGCTCTTGCCGCCGCCTTCTTCCATCGGCGCGCGCATCGTCACCTCCACCAACATTCTCGCCGCCGACTTCGTCCAGACCGTCGTCAAGGCAGTGCTTGTCGGTTACATCATCGGCACGTTCTCGGGCTTCCTCGTCGCCGTGATGGCGGACCGCTTCCGTTTCCTCGCCGCCGGTCTGCTGCCCGTCGGCAACATGGTCGCCGCCCTGCCGATGATCGGCATCGCACCGATCATGGTGATCTGGTTCGGGTTCGACTGGCAGTCCAAGGCCGCCGTCGTCGTCGTCATGACCTTCTTCCCGATGCTGGTGAACACGCTCGCCGGCCTCGCCGCCACCGGCCACATGGAGCGCGACCTGATGCGCACCTACGGCGCCGGCCATTGGCAGGTGCTCGCCAAGCTGCGGCTGCCGGTCGCAATGCCGTTCATTTTCAACGCCCTGAAGATCAATTCGACCCTTGCGCTCATCGGGGCGATCGTGGCTGAATTCTTCGGCACGCCCGTCGTTGGGATGGGCTTTCGAATCTCGACCGAAGTCGGTCGGATGAACCTCGACATGGTGTGGGCGGAAATAGCGCTCGCCGCCGTGGTGGGGTCCTTGTTCTACGGACTGCTCGCGCTTGCCGAGCGGATCGTGACATTCTGGCATCCGAGCTATCGTTGATGGCGAGGGGCCGCTTCCAGAGGAGAATAAGCGCATGAAAAAAATGCTCAGCACCCTGATTACCGCCGTCGCGATGACGACCCTCGCCGGCGCGGCGCAAGCCGCCGACGAGGTCACCCTGCAGCTCAAATGGGTGGCACAGGCCCAGTTCGCCGGCTACTTCGTGGCGAAAGACAAGGGCTTCTACGAGGAAGCCGATCTCGACGTCACCATCAAGCCCGGCGGCCCCGACATCGCGCCCGAGCAGGTGATCGCCGGCGGCGGCGCCGACGTGATCGTCGACTGGATGGGCGGCGCCCTCGCAGCCCGCGAAAAGGGCGTCGGCCTCGTCAACATCGCCCAGCCCTACAAGAAGGCCGGCATGGAACTGGTCTGCCCGAAGGACGGCCCGATCCAGACCACCGAAGACTTTCCGGGCCACACGCTCGGCGTCTGGTTCTTCGGCAACGAATATCCGTTCTACGCCTGGATGAACAAGCTCGGCATCTCCACCGAGGGCGGGGATGACGGCGTCACCGTTCTCAAACAGAGCTTCGACGTGCAGCCGCTGATCCAGAAGCAGGCCGACTGCATCTCGGTGATGACCTACAACGAGTACTGGCAGCTCATGGACGCCGGCTACAAGCCTGAAGACCTCATCGTCTTCAATTACTCCGAAATGGGTGTCGACCTTCTCGAGGACGGCCTCTACGCCATGGAAGACGACCTCAAGGATCCGGAATTCGCCGACAAGATGGTGCGTTTCGTTTCGGCTTCGATGAAGGGCTGGAAATACGCGATCGAAAACCCGGATGAGGCCGCCGAGATCGTCATGGACAATGGCGGCCAGGACGAAAACCACCAGAAGCGCATGATGGGCGAAGTCGCCAAGCTGATCGGCGAACCCGATGCCAAGCTGATCGAGGCCGCCTATGAGCGCACCGCCAAGGCGCTTCTGGATCAGAAGATCATCGAGAACGAGCCTTCGGGCGCCTGGACCTCCGAGATCACCGACAAGGTGACCGTGGAGTAATCCGCACGCCTGTCTCAAACTGACAGCCGGCCGGGAGCAATTCCGGCCGGTTTGCTATAATGCCCCATGAAGACCAGACCGGAGCCACGCCCCATGACCAGCCGCCTCACCGACCGCATCGACCAGGGACAGGGCAAGGCGAAGGCCGATATCGTGCTGAAGGGCGGCCGTCTCTACGATCTCGTCACCGGCGAGTTGCGCGAAGGTGATATCGCCATCTGCGGCGAGACGATCGTCGGTACGCTGGAAAGCTACGAGGGCGTCGAGGAAATCGACATTTCCGACCGCATCGTCGTCCCGGGCTTCATCGACACCCATCTCCACATCGAATCCTCGCTGGTCACGCCGCATGAATTCGACCGCTGCGTCCTGCCGCGCGGCATCACCACGGCGATCTGCGACCCGCACGAGATCGCCAATGTGCTGGGCGCGCCCGGCATCCGCTTCTTCCTCGATTCCGCCGAGCGCACCATCATGGATGTGCGCGTGCAGCTGTCGAGCTGCGTGCCGGCCACCCATCTCGAAACCGCAGGGGCGGAACTGAAGATCGAGGACCTCTTGCCCTTCCGCGACCACCCCAAGGTCATCGGGCTAGCCGAGTTCATGAACTTCCCCGGGCTGCTCGCCAAGGACCCTGTCTGCATGGCCAAGCTCGAGGCCTTTCAGGGCGGGCATATCGACGGGCATGCCCCGCTGGTCCGCGGCTATGCGCTCAACGGCTATCTCTCGGCCGGCATCCGCACCGATCACGAGACGACGACCGCCGAGGAAGCGCTCGAAAAACTTTCAAAGGGCATGCACATCCTCGTCCGCGAGGGCTCGGTCAGCCGCGACCTCGACGCGCTGATCCCGATCATGACCGAGCGCAACTCGCCCTTCCTGGCGCTGTGCACCGACGACCGCAATCCGCTCGATATCGCCGAGCACGGCCACCTCGACTACATGATCCGCCATGCGATCGCCGAGGGCGCCGATCCGCTCGCCGTCTATCGCGCGGCCTCCATTTCCGGCGCCCGCGCCTTCGGCCTGCGCGACCGCGGCCTCGTCGCTCCGGGCTGGCGCGCCGACATCGTGGTGATCGACTCACTCGAAGGCTGCAACGCCGAGATGGTGTTCTCCGCCGGCCGCCGCATCACCGACGATCTTTTTGCCACCCGCGAGCCGATCGAACCCGTCGGGCTCGAAAGCGTCAAGGCGCCTCGCGTCGAGCCGACAACCTTCGCGGTCCGCAAGAACAATCCGGAGACGGCGGTGATCGGCATCCTTCCGGGCAAGATCATCACCGAGAGACGCAACTTCACGCTCGACGTCTCCGAGGGCGAGAAGCATGCCGATCTCGACCGCGACATCCTCAAGGTCACAGTGATCGAGCGCCACGGCAGGAACGGCAACATCTCCACAGGCTTCGTCCAGGGTTTTGGCCTCAAACGCGGCGCGATCGCCTCGACCGTCGGCCATGACAGCCACAATCTCTGCGTCATCGGCGCCGACGAGGTCTCGATGGCCACCGCCGCCAACCGCATGGCCGAAATCGGCGGCGGATTCGTGGTGGCCGAAGGCGAGAAGGTGAAGGCCGAGATCGCGCTTCCGGTGGCGGGTCTGATGAGCCTCGAACCCTACGAGAAAGTCCGCGAACTGCTGATCCCACTCAGAAAGGCCGCGCGCGATCTGGGCGGCACGCTGGAAGAACCCTTCCTGCAACTGGCCTTCCTGCCGCTTCCGGTGATCCCGCACCTGAAAATCTCCGACCGCGGCATGGTCGATGTCGACGCCTTCGAGATCATCGAGGCGTGAAACTCAATTTCACGCGTTGACGTGAACCGCATCCACCGACAGTCCCTTGATCAGCGCGAAGCCGTTGGGGCCCAGGTCGAGCGTACCGTCGGCGGCTACCACGTTCCGCGACACGCTTTCGGGAGTCACATGTGCGCCGAGCGTCACCGATTGCGGCTCGGCGGACAGGTTGAAAATCGCCAGCACGCCGTCTTTCTCCTCCCCGCGGGAGAATGCCAATAGCGGTTCGGGCAGGTTGGCGAATTCCGTCTCGCCTGTCGTGAGCGCCGCGGAACCCTTCCGGTAGGCGAGCATCTCGCGGTAGAAGGCAAGCACCGAATTCGGATCGTCCTGCTGCCGGTCGACCGCGCGCGCCGCCTGCTCGGGCTTCACCGGCAGCCACGGCTTGCCGTCCGAGAAGCCGCCATGCTCGGCCTGCGCCTGCCACACCATCGGTGTGCGGCAACCGTCGCGACCCTTGTATTCGGGCCAGAAGGTGATGCCGGGCGGATCGACCAGTTCCTCGAAGGAGAGTTCGGTTTCCGTCTGCCCCAGCTCCTCTCCTTGGTAGAGGCAGATCGTGCCCTCGAGCGACAGGAGCAGCGCCGCGGCCTGTTTGGCAAGCGCATCGAGGTCTTTCGAATATGGCGCCCAGCGGCTCACATGGCGGATCACATCGTGGTTGGAAAAACTCCAGCACGGCCAGCCGTTGCGGGAGCGGGCGGCGTCGAAGAAAGCCTTCACGCAGTGGCGGAAATGCGCGGCGGAGAAGTCCGGGCTGAGCATCTCGAAGGAATAAGCCATGTGCAGCTTGTCGCCGTCGGCAGTGTAGTCGGCCATGATATCGACAGCCCGGAAACTCTCGCCCACCTCGCCCACCATCATGCGGGCGTCGTACTTGTCCATCGTCGCCCGCATGCGCCTGAGAAACGGGACGTTCTCGGGCCGGGTCTTCGAATAGAGGTGCTCCTGCATGTCATAGGGGCGGACGGCGGTGCGGCCGGCCTTGGTCATCAGCGGCGGATTGTTCCTCAGCCGCGGGTCGTGGAAATAGTAGTTCACCGTGTCGAGCCGGAACCCGTCGACGCCGCGGTCGAGCCAGAATTCCATGATGTCGAGGATTTCGTCCTGTACCTCTTTGTTATGGAAATTGAGGTCCGGCTGCGAGGTCAGGAAGTTGTGCAGGTAGTATTGCCGCCGCCGCGTGTCCCACTGCCAGGCCGAGCCGCCGAAGACCGACGGCCAGTGGTTGGGCACAAAGCCGTCCTCGTCGGCATCCGCCCAGACATACCAGTCCGCCTTCGGGTTGTCGCGCGAGGACCGGCTCTCCTCGAACCAGGGGTGACGGTCGGATGAGTGGGAATAGACCTGGTCGACGATGACCTTGAGCCCCAGCTCATGGGCGCGCTCGATCAACCGGTCGAAATCCGCAAGTGTGCCGAAAGTCGGCTCGATGTCGCGATAATCGGAAACGTCGTAGCCCATGTCGTCCATGGGCGAAGTGAAGATCGGGGACAGCCAGATGGCGTCGACACCCAGCGAGGCGACATGATCGAGCCTGTCGGTGATACCCTTGAGATCTCCCATCCCGTCGCCGTCAGAATCCTGAAACGAGCGGGGATAGATCTGGTAGATAACCGCGCCGCGCCACCAATCGGACTGGGAATCTGACATGCACATGACCTCCGGATCGGGTTTCGTTCGGCTCTTGCGGAGCTCCGCAAAATCCGACCGGCGTCAGGCTGCGGGCTTCTCCTCGATGCCGAGAAGGTAGTTAATGGAGGGCCGGGCCTTGACCAGATCCTCAATGGTGTAGCGCGATAGCACTTCGAAGAAGGCTCCCAGCGCTTCGCGCAACGCGCTGCTCAGACCGCAGGAATCCACCAGAGGGCAATCTGAATCGGCTTCGAAGCACTCCGCCATTGCGAAGTTTTCCTCAGTCACGGTCACCACGTCAACCAGCGTGATCTCGGCGGCGGACCGGCCCAGGCGGATCCCGCCGTTGCGGCCGCGCACGGTTTCGATCAGCCCGGCCTTGGTCAGGGGCTGGAGGATCTTGAACAGGAAGAGCTCGGAGACCGAATACGCCTTGGCGATATCCGCGATACGGCTGAGATGGCCCTTGTTCGCGCTACAATACATCAGTATCCGGATGGCGTAGTTGGTTTGGCGGGTTAGTCGCATCGAACTCTCCTCGTTTCCTCTTATCTAGTTTAGAATGATTCAAACTGCAAAGTGAACCGTCGAGTTCAAGTTTTTTTTGATGACGGCGTGGAAAATTGGCGTGGTTCCTGAAACCCGGGCACTGTCGACACCGTTAAAGGTCGACGGGAGAGTTATATGGCAATCGAAGACGAGTTTGAAAAGAAGAACGGATTTCCGCGCTCGGCCGCGACGCTGGAAAACTGGCGCCGCCAGCCTTTCAGCCGCTGGTCGTTTCGCAATGCAGCCGAACTCGTCCCCTCCGCGCGCATCGCCACCGACACACCGCAAACGCTTCCTCCCCGGATGCGCAATCCAGGCCTGATGGCAAGCCCCCTCCGTCCCGGCTCGGACGAGACCATCGCCTGGTTTCTCGCCCGCAGCCAGACCGACAGTTTCCTCATGTCGCGCAACGGCCGGATCGTCGCCGAATGGCACGGCACTGGTGTCGAGCGGGCCGATCCACACCTCGTCTTCTCGATCACCAAATCGATCACCGCGCTGGTCTTCGCCATTCTGGAGGAGGACGGCCTTGTCGACCCCGCCCTCCCCGTCGTCATGCTGCTTCCAGAAACCCGCAACAGCGCCTTTGGCGATGCGACACTCCGGGAACTTCTCGACATGCGGGTGAGCATGAATTTCGAGGAGTCCTACATGTCGGACGGCGACTATGCCCGCTATCGCCGCGCCATGCTGTGGAACCCGCCCGTTGCCGGTCAGCCTGACGAAGGCCTCTTCAAGATGTTGTGCAGCCTGAAGAAGGGTGCTGAACCGCATGGCGGCGCCCATGCCTACCAGTCTCCCAATTCCGACATGCTCGGCGTGGTCATCGAGACCGCCTCCGGACGCCGGTTTCCCGATCTCGTCTCCGACCTGATCTGGAAACCGCTGGGCACATCCGCCGACGCCTTTCTCACTGTCGACCGCTTCGGCGCGCCGCGCACCGCGGGTGGCTTGTCGTGCCGGCCGCACGACCTTCTGCTTCTGGGCGAAATGATGCTCAACGAAGGCGTCGGCCAATCCGGCCGGATCGTGCCGGCCCGCTTCATCGAGGACATGATGGAGAATGGGGATTCCGAGGCCTGGGCCAAGGGCGATCAGGCCGACTTCCTGCCGCAAGGGCGATATCGCAGCCAGTGGTATCAGGTGGGCGGCGAAAGCCGGGCCTTCCTCGCCGCCGGCATTCACGGCCAGTATCTCTATGTCGACCCGGACTCGCGCACCGTCCTCGTCAAGTTCGCCTCCCAGGACGACCCCCAGGACGACGCGCTCGACCAGGAAAACCTCGCCTTCTTCCGCCGCCTCTGCGAGGAGACCGTAGCGGCGGAAGGCTGATCGGCGCCGGCTATTCGAAAACGATGGTGGGCGCAGGCTTGGCCTGCGAGGCGGCGGTCTCAAGCCCCGCCTTCACGCCGTCGGCGATCGCAATATAGGCTTTCGCATGAGGCCCGTCCGGTTCGCAGGCGACCACCGGCTTGCCGGCATCCGAGCTTTCCCGGATCGGCATGGCCAGAGGAACCTCGCCAAGGAACGGAACGCCGATCCTTTCGGCTTCCGCCCGGGCGCCGCCATGGCCGAAAATATCGTGCCGGCTACCGCAATCGGGGCAAACGAAATGGCTCATGTTCTCAACGATGCCGAGGATCGGCACGTTGACGCGCTTGAACATGTTCACGCCCTTGCGGGCATCGAGCAGCGCCAGATCCTGCGGTGTTGAAACGATCACCGCGCCGGCGAGCGGCACCTGCTGGGCCATCGTCAGCTGCGCGTCGCCCGTACCCGGAGGCATGTCGACCACCAGCACGTCGAGTTCACCCCAGGCGACCTCGCGCAGCATCTGGGTGAGCGCCGACATCACCATCGGACCGCGCCAGATCATCGGCGTTTCTTCCTCGACGAGGAAGCCGATCGACATGATCTTGAGCCCGTAATTCTCCTTCGGCTTGAGCACCCGGCCCTCGAGCTGTTCGGGCCGGCCGGAGACGCCCGTCAGCCGCGGCACGGATGGGCCGTAGATGTCGGCGTCGAGAAGCCCGACCTTCAGGCCCAGCGTCTTCAGGCCGAGCGCGATGTTGACGGCCGTCGTCGACTTGC
The DNA here is from genome assembly GCA_002709005.1 of Hyphomicrobiales bacterium. Lineage (GTDB taxonomy): Bacteria > Pseudomonadota > Alphaproteobacteria > Rhizobiales > Rhizobiaceae > Pseudohoeflea. The sequence goes on from PAPH01000044.1 coordinate 51,849, forward strand.
CGACGCCGCCCTTGCCCGAGGCGACCGCGATGATTTTCGCCACGCCGGGGATCTCGACCTTCGCCCGGCCGCCGCCGCCCTGCCCCGGCGCGCCGCCGTGGGAATGACCGCGGCCGCCCGGCGCGGGACGCTGCGGCGGTGCGGAATGAGCGGGTTCACTGCCGCCCTCCCGCGCGGCGGTCAGCGCCACCATGGCGCTCTTCACGCCCTCGACCTGCAGCGCCGCCTTTTCGGCGGCCATGCGCATCGGTTCCAGCTCCTGTGCCTTTTCGGCAGGAACCGTCAGCGAAAAATAGGCCTTGCCGTCAGCGATGAAGATGTCCGAGACGATACCGAGCGAGACGATGTCGGTTTCGAGATCAGGGCCGCGCACGCTGCGCAGCTTGTCGAGGATCTGTTCCTTGGTAACTGTCAATTGACGCTCCCGTCCTTCGTTCTTTCCCTCACATAAGCCCCCTGGCCGCTCCTTCCAATGCCTTTCGAGCCGATGCCCTCAATTCCGTTCCTTGCCGATGAGGAACAACGGCACGATGAAGGTCAGCATCAACAGCCGCGAGACGTGATGGGCGGCAACGAAGGTCGGATCCATCCCCATGACGACCGAAATGGCCACCATCGTCTCCACGCCGCCCGGCGCAAACGCGATGAGCAGCATCGGGATCGCGAAGCCGGTCAGATACGCGGCCAGCAGCGCAAAGACGGCGGCAATCCCGCCGGAGATTACAGTCACGACAAGCCCCGCCGTTAGTGATCGGCGAAGATCGGCGATGGAAATGCCCGAGAACCGGGTGCCGATCATGCTGCCGAGAGAGACAAATGCGGCGATCGCCAGCCACGGCGGCACCACCCCGGAAACGATTTCGCTGCCGTGCAGAAAGGCCGAGATCACGATGCCGCCCATGAGGAAGGGAGCCGGGACGCGTATCCGCTTGAACACCCATCCGAGCGCCGCCGACGCCACGATCATGATCAGCAGCGTCGTCGGCGAAAGCGTGGCGAGGGGCACCACTGCGACACCGGGCAGTTCCCCGATGAAAGTGACGACGAGCGGGACGAGCAGGGTCAGCGCCAGCACGCGGACGCTCTGCACCAGGCTGATGACGGGAAGATCGGCCTTGATTCCTTCCGAAAGTCCGAGAACGTAGCTCAAGTGACCTGGAAAGGCGCTCATCAACGCCGTCGTCCCGTCCATCCGCCAATACCGCGTCAGCAGGGCCCGGCTCGTCACGATGATCACCAGGAGCATGACGCCGAGACAGATGAGCGACACCGGCCAGCGCGCTGCCGCCGAGATAACTTCCGGCGTCACGGTCTGCCCGATCGAGACACCGAGAAACATGAAGACCACGTCGCGGAACCGGCGATCGATCGCCAGGTTGAACCCGGCGAGGCTCGCCGCCGTCACCGCGCTTGCCGGCCCGGTCAGGAACGGCGCGGGAAACCCGATAGCCCAGGCGATTGCCGCGCCAAGTGCCCCGATCAGAAGTGTAGGAAAGGTGCGACCGAAGGGCGCGAATGTCATGAAGAAACCTTGATGCGGATTGGCATGCGGGACGGCGAGAATCCGGTATAGTCCAGGCGTGGGATGGATTGAAGCACGTCCGCCCCGGCATGCGGGGACAAGGGAGCGCGCAATGGCAATCGAAAATCTGCTCGCCTTCCTGCTCGCCGCCACCATCATCGAACTCACACCGGGCCCCAACATGGGCTATCTGGCGTTGGTCTCGCTTGGCGAGGGCCGCCGCGCCGGCTTGATGACGGTCGCCGGCATCGCGCTCGGATTGGCGGCGATCGGCACCGCTTCTGCCCTGGGGCTGGCCGGCATCATCTCCAACTCCCCCCTGGCCTACGAAACGCTGCGCTGGGGCGGCATTGCCTTCCTGCTCTATCTCGCCTTCGACGCCTGGCGATCGGTGGAGACTGAGACGGCTGACCACACCTCTGCCGCCCATTTCCGGCGCGGCCTCGTCACCAATCTCCTCAACCCGAAGGCGGCACTTTTCTTCATAACCGCCATCCCGGCGTTCCTGCCGCGACGTGAGGAAGACCTGAGCGCCAATCTTCTCCTGGTGGCGGTCTATGTCGCGGTAGCGACCATCATCCATGGCGGCATCGTGCTGCTCGCCGGCAGCCTTGCGCCCTATCTCACCGACCCGGAGAGATCACGAATCCTGCGCCGGCTGCTCGCGCTGCTGCTGGCGGGTGTGGCGATATGGTTCGGCTGGTCGACGGCACAACCCGTCTGACGGCGCTTAGAACATCAGCGAGAGAATGCCGAAGAGCGCCGGCAGAGCCTGGACGTAGAAGATCTTCCGCGAAGCCGTGATGGCGCCATAGATGCCGGCCGCGGCCACGCAGCCGAAGAAGAACAGCGCGACGTGTGATTGCCAGACCGGGTTGCTGATCAGCAGCGCCCAGATCAGCCCGGCTGCGAGGAAGCCGTTGTAAAGGCCCTGATTGGCCGCCATGGTGCGTGTCGGCGCGAACATCTCTCTGGGTAACGTCCGGAACACTTTCGGCCCGCGGCTTTCCCAGGCGAACATCTCGAGCCACAGAATGTAGAGATGAATTCCCGCAACGAGAATTGCGATAATCGCGCTGACAACCGACACCGGCGCCTCCCCCGACAAAAACGAGCATCAAGACTGCCCGCTTCCTCAGGCGCTGACAACGCCCGGGCGGCGGTCATCCCCGCCTTTGCGCCTCAGCCGCAGCTTTCCGAGCGCCCCGCATTGCGGCCCGAGAAGATGCAGCCGCCCAGAAACGTGCCTTCCAACGCGTTGTAGCCGTGATAGCCGCCACCGCCGAAACCGGCCGCCTCCCCGACTGCGAAAAGACCCGGAACGGGGTTTCCGTCGAGCCCCAGAACGCGCGCGTCGAGATCGGTCTCGAGTCCGCCGAGCGTCTTGCGGGTGAGAATATGCAGCTTCACTGCGATAAGCGGCCCCTTCTCCTTGTCGAGGATCTTGTGCGGCCGCGCCGTGCGGATCAGCTTGTCGCCGCGATATTTGCGCGCGCCGTTGATGGCGATCACCTGGAGGTCCTTGGCGAAAGGATTGTCCACCTGCAGGTCGCGCGCGGCAATCTGCGATCGCAACCTTTCGGGCTCGATATGATGATCCGGCGCCAGCCGGTTCATGCCCTCGACCAGCGTCTCCAGCGTATCGGCGACGACGAAGTCCTCGCCGTTCTTCTTGAAGGCCTCCACCGGCCCGGGCGCGCCTTTCGCTCCCAGACGGCTCTTGAGCACCTCGATCCATTTCTTCGACGTCAAATCCGGGTTCTGTTCCGAGCCCGACAGCGCGAATTCCTTCTCGATGATCTTCTGGGTCAGCACGAACCAGGAATGCTCATGCCCGCGCCGGCGAATTTCCTTGAGCGTCGAGAGCGTGTCGAAACCCGGCAGGCACGGCACCGGCAGCCGCTCGCCATCGGCGTCGAACCACATGGATGAGGGCCCCGGCAGAATACGGATGCCGTGATTGGGCCAGATCGGATCCCAGTTCCGCAGACCTTCCGTATAGTGCCACATCCGGTCACCATTGATCACCCGGCCGCCAACCTCCTCGGAAAGGCCGATCATCCGTCCGTCGACATGGGCCGGCACACCGGCCACCATCGTCTTCGGCGGCGGACCGAGCCGGTCGACCGGCCAGTTCTTCCGCACCAGATCGAAATTGCCGCCGATCCCGCCCGACGCGACGATTACCGACGAGGCTGAAAGCCGGAAATCGCCGGTGACCTCGCGGTTTGTCGCCTGCCCGCGGTCCGCCCGGTCCTCGGCCAGGATCGAGCCGTGAACGCCGGTGACCGCGCCATCGGCGGTGTCGATGCCGTCGACGCGATGGCGGAAGCGGCACTCGATCAGACCTTTCTGCCGGTGTTCGTTGACGCGGCGGACGAACTGCTCGATCGCGCCCGGTCCCGTGCCCCAGGTGATATGGAAACGCGGTACTGAATTGCCGTGGCCGTTGCCGAAGCCGCCGCCACGCTCCGCCCAGCCGACGACCGGGAACCAGCGCAGCCCCATCTGGTGAAGCCAGGGCCGCATTTCCCCGGCGGCAAAATCGACAAAGGCCTCCGCCCAGCGGCGCGGCCAGTAATCTTCCTCACGGTCGAACCCGGCCGAGCCCATCCAGTCCGACAACGCCAGCTCCCGGCTGTCGCGGATCCCCATCCGCCGCTGCTCGGGACTGTCGACCAGAAACAGCCCGCCGAGCGACCAGAAGGCCTGCCCGCCGAGAAAGCCTTCCGGCTCCTGATCGACAATGATGACCCGTTTTCCCCGGTCGCCCAGTTCTGCCGCGGCGGCCAGACCTGCCAGCCCGCCTCCGACGACGATGACATCAGCATCCGCCATGCCTGCCCTCCCTGCAGGTTCTTACTTTAGCGATCACTATGACGAATATTACAGCTTACGCAAACCCCTGGCCGCGTAAGCAACGGGAATTCGTGACGCCCGGTCGGGAAGGTAGAGGAGGCAGTAACCTAGAAGGTCACCGCCTTGAATTTTTTCGTCTGCTCGGTGAGCGCGGTCTCGGTCGGCAACCGCTCCATCGAGGAGGCACCGTAGAAGCCGTGGCAGTTCTCGGTGCTGTTGAGCATGTAGGACGCATCCTCCGGCGAAGAGACCGGCCCGCCATGGACCAGCACAATGACGTCCTTGTTCACCTTCATCGCCGCTTCCGCCCATTCGTCGGCCATCGCCGGGCAGTCCTCGAGCTTCAGCGCTGTTTCGGCCCCGATCGAGCCGCCGGTCGTCAGACCAAAATGACAAACGATGATATCGGCGCCGGCCTTGGCCATCGCCGCGGCTTCGTCGGCGTTGAAGACGTAGGGGGTGGTCAGCATGTCCATCTCATTGGCGAGCCGGATCAGGTCCACCTCCCGCCCGTAGGACATGCCGGTCTCCTCGAGGTTTTTGCGGAAATTCCCGTCATAAAGCCCCACCGTCGGGAAGTTCTGGATGCCGGCGAAGCCGAGAGCCTTCAGGTGACCGAGAAAATGGTCGAAGATGCAGAAGGGGTCGGTGCCGTTGACGCCGGCGAGAACCGGGGTCTTGGTCACCACCGGCAGGATTTCCCGTGCCATTTCGACGACCACGTCATTGGCGTTGCCATAGGCCATCATGCCCGACAGAGAGCCGCGGCCCGCCATCCGGTAGCGTCCGGAATTGTAGATGACGATCAGGTCGATGCCGCCCGCTTCCTCGCACTTCGCCGACAGGCCTGTCCCCGCCCCGCCGCCGATGATGGGCACACGGTCGGCCTTCATCTTCTGGAACCTGGCCATCAGGTCTTTGCGTTGAAATCTCGGCATTCGCGTATCCCTCCCTTTCGCCCGAATCTGGTCGGACCACATTTCGCACGAACCTAGGAGAGGGTTCATGCGGGATCAACCGGAAACATGACCCCGCACGATTTTTCAGTGGTCAGCCGACCTCGACGCCGATGACACCGAGACAGTCGCCGGGCTGGACGAGGCCCGGGAAGTGGCGAGAAACCAGTACGCCGGTTCGCTTGGCGGCATACTCGACCGGCGCTTCGCCGGTCTTCTCCGTGGGCCAGATCCGGGCGATCGGCTGCCCCTTCTCCACCGCCTCGCCGAGATCGACGAGCGGTTCGATCAGACCGCGCGCTTCGGAGAAGACGAAGCACTCGTGATCCGGCATGTCGAGAAAGACGCTCGGCTGCCGCTCAATCTCGCCTTCGAGAATGCCGGCATGTTTGAGCACGTTGCGCAGGCCCCGTTTGGCAACCCGCGCAGACATCGCCGAGGCCGTGCCGCCGCCGCCGAGTTCGGTCGTTACGAACACCTTGCCATGGCTCTCGACCTCCGTGTCGTACATGCCGACATTGTCGATCTCCAGAAGCCGCATCGTATAGGGCGCGTTGAAGGCGTCGACCGCCGCCGCGCACTGGCGTTCCTGCTCCTTGTCATCGAGCACATGCGAACAGGCAAACGGCACGAAATCGAGTGTCTTTCCGCCCGAGTGAAAGTCGACGACCAGATGCGCCATCGGCACCAGCGTCCGGGCGAAATAGTCGGCGATCTTCTCGGTCACCGTTCCGTCCGGCTTGCCCGGGAAGCTGCGGTTCAAGTTTCGCCCGTCGACGGGCGAAACCCGCTTTCCCGCCAGAAAGGCGGGAAAGTTGAAGGCCGGCACGATGATCACGCGGCCGGTGATCTCGGACGGCTCAAGGCTGTAGGCGAGATCCTGCAGAGCGATCGGTCCCTCATACTCGTCGCCGTGATTGGCTCCGGTGAGGAGCGCCGTAGGCCCCTCGCCGTTCCTGATGACGCAGATCGGGATCATCACAGATCCCCACGCGGAATCGTCCCGGCTGTAGGGCAGCTTCAGAAAGCCGTGATGCTTGCCGTCGACGTCATAGGGGATCGTGGGCGAAATCGGATTGGTCGCCATCGGCTCAGCCCTTCACGAACATCTTGCGCGGCACGTTGGCAAAGCACTCCACCCCGCCTTCCTTGATGACGATGCTCTCGGTGATCTCGAAGCCCCAGCTTTCCATCCACAGGCCGGTCATGAAGTGGAAGGTCATGTTTTCTTCCAGAACCGTCTTGTCGCCCGATCGCAGCGACATGGTGCGTTCGCCCCAGTCCGGGGGATAGGAGAGACCGATCGGGTAGCCGGTGCGGTTGTCCTTGGTGATCCCGTATTTCTTGAGAACGCCGTAGAATGCATTGGCGATGTCCTCGCAGAGATTGCCCGGACGCGCCATTTCGAGTCCTGCCTCCATGCCCTCGAGCACAGCCTTCTCGGCATTGAGGAAGGTTTCCGTCGGCTTGCCGAGAAACACGGTGCGCGAGAGCGGGCAGTGATAGCGACGGTACACGCCTGCGATCTCGAAGAAGGTGCCCTCGCCCAGGCGCAGCGGCTCATCGCTCCAGGTCAGGTGCGGTGCCGAGGCATCGATCCCCGACGGCAGCAGCGGCACGATGGCCGGATAGTCGCCGCCGAAGCCATAATCATTGTCGAACCGGAGGGAGGCATCGTAGATGTCGGCCACCAGGTCGCATTTGCGGATGCCCGGCTCCACCTTATCGAAAATGCGCTGATGCATCCGCTCCACGATGCGGGCGGCGCGGTGCATGTAGAGCAACTCCTGGTCCGATTTGACCGCCCGCTGCCAGTTCACCAGCGAGTTGGCGTCGACAAACGTGGCGTTCGGCAGATGCTGCTGCAGCGAGGCATAGGCCTTGGCCGAGAACCAGTAATTGTCCATCTCCACGCCGATGCGCTTCTTGTCCCAGCCGCGCTCCTCGATCTTCTCGGAGAGAAAATCCATCGGGTGGCGCACGTCGGACTGCACGTAGTGGTCTGGATAGCCGATCATGTCGTCCTCCGACATGAAGCAGGTGCGCTTGGCGCCGTTACGGTCCTGACCGCGTCCGAACCAGACGGGATCGCCGTCCGGTCCCAGGATCACCGCCTGGTGCACATAGAACGACCAGCCGTCATAACCCGTCAGCCAGGCCATGTTGGAGGGATCTGAGACGATCAGCACCTCCACTTCGCGTTCCTCCATCGCCTTGCGCGTCTTCTTGATGCGCCGGGCAAACTCACTGCGGGAAAAGGCCAGTTGCGGTGCTGACATGTCTTTTGCTTTCTATGCCATGTGACTGCGGATCATGCCTCGGAGTCGAAAGTGACGCCGAGACCCATTTCGCCTGCCCGCTTGAGGGCGAGGGTTGCGATGGCCGTGTCCTGAACCCCGGTTCCGGTCAGGTCGGCGATTGTGATGGCCTGCGGCGAATTCCGTCCGCCGGCGGCACCTGTGATGATTTCGCCCAGTTCAGCGAAGCGCTCGTTGGCCGGGACCACCCCCGCCGCGATCGCGGAGCGCAATTCGCCGAGTTCGGCAGTCTGCGACTGGCGGTCCGGCACGTAGAGATCGGCGCGCGTCAGGCACGCCGGCTCGATCTCGTTCTTGGCATGCTGGTCGGAGCCCATGGCGGTGACGTGCTGGCCAGGCGCAAGCCAGTCGGCCTTGAGCACCGGCTCGGTCGCAGGTGTCGTCGTCACCACGATGTCGGCAGCGCCGACAGCTCTTTCCGCGTCGGAGACCGCCTCGGCCTCGATTCCTTTTTCCGACCTTATCCGTGCGGCGAGTGCTTCCGCCTTTTCCGGGTCGCGCGCCCAGATGAGCGCCCTCGTGATCGGAAGGACCAGCATCAGGGCGTCCAGTTGCAGCCGCGCCTGCATGCCCGCGCCCATCACGCAGACAGTCGCCGCGTCCTCACGCGCCAGATGGCGGGCAGCCACGGCCCCGGCCGCCGCGGTCCGCACATCGGTCAGGTATCCGTTGTCGAGCAACAGCGCTTCCAAAACGCCGGTTTTCGCCGAAAACGCCATCATCAGCCCCGACGTGCTCGGCAGTCCGATCTTCGGATTGTCGAAGAAACCCGGCGAGACCTTGATGGCGAAGCTGTCGAAACCCGGCACATAGGCCGTCTTTACGTCGACCTCGCCATTGGCCTCCCTGATCGCGAGACTGAGAATCGGCGGCATGACCACCTTGCCGCCGGCAAGCGCCGCGAAGGCATTCTCCACGCAATCGACCGCCGCCAGATCCAGCGGGACGGCTTTCGTCAGATCGGCCTGGGTGAGGATCTTGATCTTCGGCATCTCACGCGCCTTCTTCCATGAGGTCGACATCCTCGCCGCCGATGACGCGGAAATGCTGCTCCATGTCGACATTGCCGCCGGACAGGATCAGCGCCACCGGTCCCTTTGGCTTGAATTTCTGCGCGATCAAGGCGGCAATCCCGACCACGCCGGAACCCTCGACGATCTGCCGCTCCTGCCAGTAGGCGTGGCGGATTCCGGTGGCGATCTGCTTTTCGTCAATCAGATACGTCTCGTCGACCAGATCGCGGGTCATGGCGAAGGTGTAGCGGTTAGACAATCCGATGCCGCCGCCGAGGGAATCCGCCAGCGTCGGCAGTTCCTCCACCTCGACCGGTTCGCCGGCCTTCAGGCTCGCAATCATCGCCGCACCCCGCTCCATGGTGATGCCGACGATGCGGATATCCTTGTTCTTCGCCTTGCAGGCCGCTGCCACCCCGGCGATCAGCCCGCCGCCGGACAACGGCACCGCGACTGTCTCGACGTCGGGTACCTGCTCGACGATTTCCAGCCCCAGCGTCCCCTGCCCGGCGATCACGTCGGGATGGTCGAAGGGCGGGATCATCGTCATGCCGTCGGCCACCAGCTTGTCGACCTCCGCCTGGGCTTCGTCCTGCGATTTTCCGACGATGCGCACTTCCGCGCCGAGCGCGCGGATGCCATCGACCTTCACCTGTGGCACCAGCCGCGACATGCAGATCACAGAGCGCACGCCTGCAGCCTTCGCCGCATGCGCCAGCCCGCGGCCGTGATTTCCGGTCGACACGCCAACCACGCCGGCCGCGCGCTCCTTGTCGGATAGCCTGGCCACTGCGTTCGCCGCCCCGCGCAGCTTGAAACTGCCGGTATGCTGGAGATGTTCGAGCTTGAGATGCACCGGCACCCCGGCCACCGTCGAAAGCTTCTCGGAAAGATTGACCGGCGTCTGGCGGATGGTCGTGGCGATGCGTTCGCGCGCCGCCTCGATTTCCTCGAGCCCGATGAAGTCCGTTCCGTTCATGCCGCAGCTCCCGCGTCAGCGCCATGGAGCGGCAGCGCGAACAGCCGGCCGTACTCCGTCGGCCGCCAGTGGGAGAACCCGCCGCGCCTCAGCAGTTCCCAGGCGCTCGCCTGGTTCGACGACACAACGGGTTTGCCGGTCCGGCTCTCAATTTCAGAAATCGCGCCCACAGCGGGAAAGGCGGTGCACGAGAGGAAGATCGCCTCGGCATCGGGACTGTCGGCGGCGATTGCCGCCTCGACGATCGTCTCCTTCGAGACCCGCGCCATGTCGCGGTCATCGGCGAGCCCCAGACAATGATGCCGCGTGATCTCGAAACCTTCCGCGGCAAAATAATTCGCAACCGCTTCACTGGCTTCAGGCAGATAGGGCGTCACGACGGCAATGCGCCGGACGCCGAGCGCATGGAACGCCCGCGACGAAGCGCCCGTCGGCAGCACGACCGGAAGACCCGGGCGCACGGCGTGAATGAAATTCTCCACCGTTTCGACGCCGATCGTAGCCGACGCCGAGGTGCAGCTGTAGCAGATGGCGGCCAACGGCACGCCCGGCGTGATCAGCGCCGCCGCGTCGGTCAGCAACGGCGCCATCTTGCGCAGGTTTTCAGGCGTCGTCGGATTGGCGAATGCGACGCGCGTCGTATGGACGATCGCTTCGGGCGGAAAGATCCGCACATAATCGGCTTCCGTCGTCAAATCCGTCGCCAGCGCGATCAGGCCGAAGCGCACCTTGGCGCCCGGGCTTTCGTAGCTGATCTCACGCGGGGATAGTAAAATTTGTGGCTCCGGCATCACGCCCTCCGCAACAACATGCGACGCTCGCGGCGTCAGACGACCAGAACCGGGCAGGGCGCAAGGCTTGTCACCTTGTGCGACACGCTGCCCAGCAGGAAACCCTCGATATCGCCCATGCCCCGGCTGCCGACGACGATCAGGTCGGCGTCATGCTCGGCTGCGAACTTGACGATGGTCCGCGCCGGCTGGCCGCCCTTGACGAAAGCGCGGACATTGCTCGCCCCCGCCTCCCTGGCGAGCACCTTTGCCTCGTCGGCCACCTCCTTGGCGTAGCCGCGCATGCCGTCATCGATGTTCTGCGGGTTTTCCGGCCGCACCATCGACATCGAGGCCTCGAGCAGCGAGTGGTGCCGGAACACCGTCAGCAACAGAAGCTGCGCATCGTAGCGTGTCTGCATTTCCGCGCCGTACTGGATTGCCTTTTTCGAGCCTTCCGAACCGTCTACGGCGACGAGGATGGTTTTGAACATGGTTCTTCCTCCCGTTTATCTGAACCCCAGATCGCGTGCGAAGAGTGCGATCTGCGGGAAGAAGATCAGAGCCACCGCCACGCAAAGCAGAATGAAGATGAAGGGCGGCGTCCCGCGGATCACCTCGATATAGGGTCGTTTGAATACGGCTATGGCCGTGAAGATGTCGCAGCCGAAAGGCGGCGTGGCCGAACCGATCGCCACCTGCAGGGTGATGATCGTGCCGACCAGAACCGGGTCGAGACCCACCGCATCCACCACCGGCGCGAAGATCGGCACAAGGACCAGGATGACGACGATCGGGTCGACGAACATGCAGCCCACGAAGAAGGCGATGGAGATGACGAACAGCACCCCGATCGGACCCATTTCGGTGATGCCGATGCCCCCGAGGATCGCCTGCGGCACCTGCGCGAACGAGATCACCCAGGAAAACGCCGCGCCGGCGCCGACGAGGATGAACACAACGGCCGTGATCAGTCCGGTCGACTTCGCCGTCCGGTAGACTTCGGCCACGGAGATCGAACGGAAGATGACGACTTCGAGAAGCAGCGCGTAGAGCACGCAGGCAGCGGCGGCTTCAGTCGGGCTGAACACGCCGCCATAGATGCCGCCGATGATGATCACAGGGAAGCCCATCGGCCAGAGAGCCTGCAGCAGCGCCCTGCCGCGCTCTGACCACGTGGCGCGCTCCTCGGTCGGAACATTGTTCCGCACCGCGTAGATGTAGCTGTAGATCGAGAACAGGAGGAGGATCAGCAAGCCCGGACCGATGCCCGCGATGAAGAGTTCGGCAATCGAGGTGTTGGACACAACGCCGTAGATGATCATGCCGATCGACGGCGGAATCAGGAAGGCGATGTCCGACGCGTTGACGATCAGGGCAAGGATGAAGCTGTCCTTGTACCCGGCCTTGAGCATGCGCGGCCGAAGCGGCGAACCCACGGCCACCACCGTCGCCTGGGTCGAACCCGACACCGCCCCGAAGAGCGTGCAGGCCGCAGCCGTCGAGACCGCGAGCCCCCCGCGGATATGACCGACAAAGGCCATGACCAGGTCGATCAGCCGGTTGGCGGACTGGCCGCGCGTCATGATGTCGGCGGCGAAGATGAACATCGGCACGGCAATCAGCGATGCGGGACGAATGCCGGCCATCATCTGCTGGACCATGGTTTCCATCTGCCCGAAACCGCCGAACATCGTGAAGAAGCCGATGAAGGCGCCGACGATCAGCGGGATCATCATCGGGAAACCGAGAAGCAGGAGGGCGACCATCGCCAGGAAGATTGTTGCAGCCATGATGCTTTCCTCAGATCTCGATTTCGTCTTCCTCGTATCCCTCGAGCACGCTGGTCGAGAGATAGATGTCCTTGGAAGTCATGTTCTTGATCGCCGTCAGCGTGTACTGCACCCCGGTCATGAAGAAGCCGAATGGCACCCAGATCAGCGTAAGCCAGACCGGGATCTGCAGCGCCGGCAACACCCGGCCGCGCTCGGCCTGGGTGATGATGTAGGTCGTCGCGTAGTAGCAGAGCCCGAACATGAACAGGGCGGTCACCAGCGCGATGACAATCATCAGCGGCTTTCGCGCGTTCGACGGCAGGGCGTCATAGATCGCCGACATCCGGATGTGCCGTCCGTGACGGGCCGCATAGGAGATACCGGCGAAGGTGATGAGGATGATGAGGATGCGGTTGAGCTCCTCGGAAAAGAACAGGCTCGTCTGGAAAACGAAACGGCCCACCACGTTGGAGACCGTATTGAGGGCCATGAGCAGGACGCCGCTGGCGAGGAAGAAGGATTCGATCCGGCTGATGGTCGTGTCGATCACGCCAAGGAAACCGGGAAGGCTCGATTCATGCCGGTCGGTGCTGTCGTCGGCGTCGGTCATCGCAGATGTCCCCGAAGATTTCTTGACCGGGCGGGCCTAGGCCCGCCCGGTTTCGTTACAGGATGAAGGAAGGGTCGATCAGCCTTCTTCGGCTGCCTCCAGGTCGGCCTTCATCTGGTCGAGGATCTTCTTGCCGGAATCGCCGGTCATCTCGATGAAGGTCTTTTCCACGTCCTTGGCGGCTTCCTTGAAGCACTCGCGCTGCTCTTCATCGAGCACCGTCACCGTCATCTCGGGCTTGGCTTCCTGGATCTTCTTCAGCTCGGAATCGGCCAGACCCTTTTGGTAGTCGACGATGTAGTCGTAGGCTTCGGCCGAGGCCTTCTCGATGAGCTGCTGGTCTTCTTCACCCAATCCGTCGAAGAAGTCCTTGTTGGCCATCACCGCGGTGGTGAAGTTGTTGTGGCCTGCATAGGTGATGTAGTCGGTCACCTCGTAGAGCTTCGTCGAATAGAGGAAGAAGGTCGGGTTTTCCTGGCCCTGGATGATGTTGGTCTGCAGCGAGCCGTAGACCTCGCCCCAGGGAAGCGGCGTCGGCGTTGCACCGAAGGCCTTGTAGCTTTCAACCAGAAGCGGGTTGGTCATCACGCGGAACTTCACACCGTCGAGGTCGGCGCAGGATTCCACCGGCTCCTTGGTGGTCATGGCCACTTCGCCCTCGGGGAACATGGTCAGGAGTTCGAGACCCTGCTCGGCATAGAGATCGGGGAACATCTCGTTGACCGCCTTGGAGTCCTTGTAGAAGCGCGCGAGCTGGTCCTGGTCGGTCGGCAGAAGGTAGGGAACGAAGAAGACCTGCGCTTCCGGGATCAGCGAGCCGGTGAAGCCGGGCGACTGGTCGACGAACTGCAGGATACCGGCCTGGGCCTGCTCCATGATATCGGCGGATTCACCGAGCGTTCCGAACGGGAAGAGCTGGATTTCGTGATCGGAATTGGCCTCGATCACTTCCTTGAACTTCTGGGCGTATTTGCCCTGCACCTCTTCCATCGCCTCTTCGAAAGCGTATTTCCAGGTGGCAGCATGTGCAGTGCCGATACCTGCGACCGTGATCACGGCGGCGGCGACGGAACTGAACAGGGTTCGCTTGTTGATGCGCATAAATTGTTACTCCTCTTGTGTTGTTGCGCGACCGCAATGGAGTAAGGGCCTGCACGGCTCAGCCGGGCAGGAATGTTGCCTCGATCTCGGTCTGCGCTATCTCCGGTTTCGGCGATCCGAATTGATCGCGACCGGTGTTCCCGCTCTTAATTTTGTTATTGTTCTGATTTCATAACGGTGAAACAAGGACAATTTCGAGTCAACGATTATATTAAATCATTACAATTCGGGTTGCTCCTTCACCGGCGGCAACCCCGCCCCGCGCCAGCGGCTGGCGGCAGAAAGCGATCTGTGGAATTGACCGGTCGCAAAGCCTCAATTGGTCAGCAGCGCCGGTTCGAACCGGCTGCGCACAAGCCGGGCGATCACCCGGAGACCGTTTTCCAGCGTATCCCCGTCCTGCCCGCCGAGGCAGATGCGCACCGCCGGTTCGGACAGATCCTCGGCGATCGAAAACGCCGCTCCTGGCGCCACCGCCACGCCCTGCTGACGGGCATGGGAAACGAAGTCGTCCTCGCTCCATCCCGGCGGCATCGGCAGCCAGATGTGCATGCCGTTCGGCGAGGCGCGGAAGGGCACACCCGCCAGGATGATGGCGGCCAGCCTGTTACGCTCGGCGAACGCCTCCGACTGCCTGCGCGCCAGTCGCTCAGCCGTACCGTCCTCGATCCAGCGCGCGGCGATTTCCGCAAGCATCGGCGTCGCCATCCAGTTGGTTACGAGATGCCGGTTGGCCGTCGCCGCCTCCAATGCCTCCGGCATGACGAGAAAACCGAGCCTCATGCCCGGCATGAGGCATTTCGACAGGCCGGTGAAATAGAAGGTTCGCTCCGGGGCCAGGGTGGCGATCGGGGCAGGCCGGTTGCTCTGGATCGGGCCCCAGGCATCGTTCTCGATGATCACAAGATCGCGCTGCCGGGCCACATCCACCAGTTCCATCCGACGCTGGGCAGGCATCACGAAAGCCTGCGGACCAAGCCCCGTGGGCATCAGAAAGACTGCGCGCACACCCTCGCGCAGGCTGAGCCTTTCGAGCGCTTCGGGGATCATTCCGTAATTATCCGAGGGCACGCCCTTGAGGCGATAGCCGAGATATCCGGCAAGCGGCTTGAGCGTGTGGTGGGTCAGCGCCTCCGCCGCGATCAGGTCCCCGCCATTGCATGCCGTAAGCAGCGCCAGTGACATGGACGGGCTCGATCCGTTGGTGATCATCACCCCCTGGCCCTGCAGGTCCAGCCCGCAATGGCGCAGCCATCTGATGGCGGCCTGGCGATACTTGCCCAGTGCCGTCACCGGTCGGAAGGACGCATAGACGGATGTCGGAAGGTCGTCGGCGAGATCTTTCAGCGCCGCCTTCATCAGTTCCTCGTGCATCGGTTCGAGCACGGGCTTGAGCAGCGACATGTCGATCGTCGGCCCGTCGGGATTGCGCGGCAGATAAGGTATGCGGTTCTCGTTGCGGGTGGCGCGCACGAAGGTGCCCCGTCCCACCTCCCCGGCAATTACCCCGCGCCGGATCAGTTCGTCATAGGCGCGTCCAACAGTCTGCACGCTCAGGCCAAGATCGTAGGCGAGATTGCGGTGGGTGGGGAGCCGGTCGCCATATTTGAGCTGTCCGCTCTCGATCGCCTGCATGACGGCATCGGCCAGCGAACGATAAGCGGGACGACGCAGCGATCCGGGTTGTGGAGGCCATATTGTCATGATTTAGTGTGAACCGAAAAAGAGACAATTGACAAGCCCCCGCACGCTTCGGATGACAGCAATGATCAAGCTCGACGACCGCGATATCAAGATCCTGTCCGTTCTCGACCGCGAGGGCAGGATCTCCAAGACGGAACTGGCCAAACGCGTCTCGCTGTCGGCCACGCCGTGCTGGGAGCGCCTCCAGCGGCTCGAGAAGGCCGGCATCATCTCCCGCTATCGCGCCGAGATCAGCCTCAAGAAGATCGCGCCCCATGTCGAGGTCTTCGTCATGGCCGAGCTCGACAATCATCGGGTCGAAACCATGCAGAATTTCGAGCGCGCGGCCGAGCGCTACGAGGAGATCATCGACTGCTGGGCGCTCGGCGGCGGCTACGACTACCTGCTCCGCATCGTCTGCCACGACATCGATACCTATCAGCGGATGATCGACCAACTGCTCGGCGAGGGCGTGGGCCTGGCGCGCTATTTCACCTATATCGTTACCAAGCCCGTCAAGTCCGGCCGCCTGCCGCTCGATCTACTGATGTCCGGCAAGGCGGGCTGACGCGAGTTTTTCTGCTTCCGCGCCCGTGAAGAAGAGGAATCCTCTGCCGATGCCCTCCCGATAAGAGGATCCGTCTGCCACCGACCCCTTACCCTTCTTTCATTCTTCGATCGCCCCCGCCGCAAGGGTGATCCATCCGTAAAAACGAAGGGAGAGAGAGACATGGCACAGGCGCATCGCATCGATATCGACCGCTCGGATCTGTCGCGGCTCGACGATCCGTCCCTCCTTCGCAGCTTCTCCTATGTCGACGGTAAATGGACCGCCGCCAGCGACGGGGCGTCGCTGCGCGTGAGCAACCCCGCCGACGGTTCCGCCTTCGGCTCGGTCGCCGCCCTCGGTCCGGACGACAGCGCGAAGGCCGTCAATGCCGCGCAGGCCGCGTTCGAGGGCTGGGCTGCCCTGCTGCCTCAGGAGCGTTCGAAGATCCTGCGCCGCTGGTTCGAACTGATGGGTGAGCACCGCGAGGATCTCGCCCGGATCATGGTTCTCGAGCAGGGCAAGCCGATCTCGGAAGCCCGCGGCGAAATCGACTACGCCGCCGCCTTCATCGAATTCTACGCCGAAGAGGCCAAGCGCCCCAACATTGAGAGCGTCACCTCCCACCTGCCCGACGCCGAGGTCGAGGTCTGGCGCGAGCCGCTGGGCGTGGCAGCCCTCATCACCCCGTGGAATTTCCCTTCCGCGATGATCACCCGCAAGGCCGCCGCCGCTCTCGCCGCCGGCTGCACGGTGCTCGTACACCCTTCGCATGAAACCCCGTTCTCGGCGCTGGCACTCGCCGAACTCGCCGAACGCGCAGGGCTCCCGGCCGGCGTCTTCAACGTCGTCACCGGCGACGCCGCCACCATCGTCGAACCATGGCTCAACGACCCCCGCGTCCGCGCCCTCTCCTTCACCGGCTCCACCGAAATCGGCAAGCATCTCTATCGCCGCTCGGCCGATACTGTGAAGCGCCTGGTGCTCGAACTTGGCGGCCACGCGCCCTTCATCCTCTTTGCCGACGCCGACATGGATCAGGCCGTCGACGAGGCGATCAAGGCGAAATTCGCGACCTCCGGTCAGGATTGCCTTGGCGCCAACCGCTTCTTCGTCGAGCGCGACGTCTACGAGGCCTTTTGCGAGAAATTCGCCGCCCGCACCGCCGAACTCTCCGTCGGCATCGGCATGGACGATCCCGACATCGGTCCGCTGATGAACGAAAAGGCCGTCGCCAAGCAGCGCCAGCACGTCGAGGATGCGGTCAAAAGGGGCGCGCGCGTTCTCACCGGCGGCAAGGGCCACGAAGCGGGCGCGTTGTTCTTCGAGCCCACCGTGCTCGCCGATGTGCCCGCCGACGCGCTCATCATGCACGAAGAGACCTTCGGCCCGGTGGCGGCGATCGCGCCCTTCGACAGCGAGGAAGAAGCCCTCGCCCGCGCCAACGACACCGAATACGGCCTCGTCGCCTATCTCCACACCCAGGACCCGCGCCGCATCTACCGCGCCAGCCGCGCGCTGCAGTTCGGCATGGTTGCCGTCAACCGCACCAAGGTCACCGGCGCGCCGATTCCCTTCGGCGGCATGAAACAGTCCGGCATCGAGCGCGAGGGCTCGCGTCTCGGCATGGAGGCCTTCACCGAGGTCAAATATGTCTGTCGCGACTGGGCATGATGCCGACCCGATTTTGAAACACGAACTTGATAAGACATTGAAAGGAAAGCCGATGCTTCGCAACGACCAGCTCGACCAGTGGGATCACGACCACTTCTTCCACCCCTCCACCCATCTCGGCCAGTTCGCCCGCGGCGAACTGAAGAACCGGATCGTCACCGGCGGCGAAGGCGTCCACATCTCCGACCGTGACGGCAACAAGCTGCTTGACGCGTTTGCCGGCCTCTATTGCGTGAACATCGGCTACGGCCGCCAGGAAGTGGCCGATGCCATCGCCGAGCAGGCGAAGGAACTGGCCTATTACCACTCCTATGTCGGCCACGGCACCGAGGCCTCGGTGACGCTCGCCAAGATGATCATCGACCGTGCGCCCGACAATATGAGCCGCGTCTATTTCGGCCTGTCGGGGTCCGACGCCAACGAGACCAACATCAAGCTCGTCTGGTACTACAACAACATTCTCGGCCGACCCGAGAAGAAGAAGATCATCTCGCGCTGGCGCGGCTATCACGGCTCGGGCCTGATGACCGGCTCGCTGACCGGCCTCGAACTCTTTCACAGGAAGTTCGACCTGCCGCTCAACAACGTGATCCACACCGAGGCGCCCTATTACTACCGCCGCGACGACCTCACCATGTCGGAAGACGATTTCGTCGTCCATTGCGCGCGCGAACTCGAAGCCCTGATCGAGCGCGAGGGTGCCGACACCATCGCAGCCTTCATCGGCGAGCCGGTTCTCGGAACCGGTGGCATCGTTCCTCCGCCCGCCGGCTACTGGGAAGCCATTCAGGATGTTCTCAAAAAGCACGACATCCTGCTGATCGCCGACGAGGTGGTCACCGGTTTCGGTCGTCTCGGCACCATGTTCGGCTCTGCCCATTACGGCATCGAGCCCGACATCATCACCATCGCCAAGGGTCTGACCTCGGCCTATGCGCCGCTGTCGGGTTCGATCATCTCCGACAAGGTCTGGAAGGTTCTCGAGCAGGGCACCGACGAGAACGGACCCATCGGCCATGGCTGGACCTATTCGGCGCATCCGATAGGAGCGGCCGCCGGCGTCGCCAACCTCCAGCTTCTCGACAAGCTGAACCTGGTGTCGAATGCGGGCGAAACCGGTGCCTACCTCAACAAGGCGATGACCGACGCGCTCGGCGACCACGCCAATGTCGGCCAGATCCGCGGCGAAGGCATGCTCTGCGCCGTCGAGTTCGTCGAGGATCGCGACAACCGCACTTTCTTCGACGCCTCGAAGAAGGTCGGGCCGTCGGTCTCGGCCGCCATGCTCAAGCGCGGCGTCATCGCCCGCGCCATGCCGCAGGGCGACATCATCGGCTACGCTCCGCCCTTCTGCCTGACCCGCGAGGAAGCCGACACCATCGTTTCGGCCACCGTTGACGCGGTCAAGGAAGTGCTCGGCTAAGCGCCGTCACACCCAAAAAGACGAAAGCGCGGGGTTTCGGCCCCGCGCTTTTTTATTGTCTCGTTTCCGTCTTCAGCGCTTGCGCAATCCGTCGACGAAGACGTCGATCAGCCGGATCGTGTCCGCCGGATCCTTGGTGGGCATTTGCGAATAGAAGATCCCGACAAGCGCACGGAAGATGTCCTCCGGCGAAATATCGTCGCGCATCTGGCCCGCATCCACCCCGCTCTTGAGGAGGAGAGCGGTAGCCCCCGTCATCCTTTCGAGCGAGTAGGCCCTCAATTCCGATGACCCCGCCGCCGCCAGCTGCAACCCCTCGATCATGCCGCTCTTGGTGGTGAAAAGCCGGATACTGGCGTGCAGCCACCTGCGCAGCGCTTCCACCGTGTCACCGCCCTCGGCAACCAACCGCTCCGCCAGATCGCCGAGGATGTCGACCTCGTTGCGATAGACCGCCTCGAACAATTCCTCGCGTGTGGGAAAATGCCGGTAGAGCGTGCCGATGCCGACGCCTGCCTGGCGCGCCACAGCCTCCAGGCTCGCCTGACCGTCGCCGGCGCCGAACACCACGCTCGCCGCCTCCAGAAGCTTCTGGCGGTTGCGCAGCGAATCCGCGCGGGGCTTGCGTCTTGTCTTTGCGGTCTGCGATGCCATCTGGATTTTATACTCTCATACCCTTGATAAGCGGAGGCGCCCTCCGTATATTGTGATTGCACACGGAATTTGCGAGCTGCAGCTCCACAGGTTCCGTTGGTTGGGCGCCGGACGCGTCGGCACTCCTTCCGCGCTTTCATTCGCCGCGTTCTCAGCGCGGACAAGTTTCATACATCATCTGTACTGATTGGAGTAACCGCATGTCACTCTCCATCAGCCTCGCCATCAATGGCCGCAAGCACGATGTCGCGCTCGATGATCCGCGCGTCACCCTGCTCGACCTTCTGCGCGAGCGCCTCGATCTTCCCGGAACCAAGAAAGGCTGCGACCGCGGCCAGTGCGGCGCCTGCACCGTACTCATCGACGGTCGTCGCATCAACTCCTGCCTTACCCTCGCCGCCAGCCTCGACGGCGCCGAGATCACAACCATCGAAGGCCTCTCCGATGGCGAAGACCTCCATCCCGTCCAGGCCGCCTTCATCGAGCATGACGCCTTCCAGTGCGGCTACTGCACGCCGGGCCAGATCATGAGTGCCGTCGGCCTCATCAAGGAAGGCATGGCCGGCGACGATCCCGAGCGTGTCCGCGAACTCATGAGCGGCAACATCTGCCGCTGCGGCGCCTATCAGGGGATTACCGAGGCCGTGCTCGAAGCGCAGCGCAAGCTTGCAGACAGGGAAAAACCGGCAACCGGAAAGGACGCCGCATGAACCGCTTCGACTACATCAAACCGGCCTCCGTCTCGGAAGCCGTGACCGAGGCCGCCCGTCCGGGCTCCGCCTATCTCGCCGCCGGCACCAACATGCTTGACCTGATGAAGGTGGGCGTGGTGGGGCCCGAAAGGATCATCGACGTCACCGGCCTGCCCGGCCTCGCCGACATCGAATGGCTTACCGATGGGAGCGTGCGGATCGGCGCGCTGGTCCGCAATTCCGATCTCGCGTACGACACCCGCTTCGCCGAAACCTTTCCGATGGTCGCGGAAGCCCTTCTCTCGGGTGCTTCGGCGCAGTTGCGCAACGCCGCAACCGTCGGCGGCAACCTGATGCAGCGTACGCGCTGCGCCTATTTCCTCGATCCCGCCAGCGCCTGCAACAAGCGCGAACCCGGTTCAGGCTGCGATGCCCGCGAGGGCGAGAACCGGCTCCATGCGGTTATCGGCTTCACCGAGCACTGCATCGCCGTCCATCCCTCGGACTTCTGCGTTCCCCTGGTGGCGCTCGGGGCCGAGGTGGAAGTGGAAAGCCTGGATGGCAAACGGACAATTCCGCTTGCCGAGTTTCATCTCCTTCCCGGCGACACGCCGCATGTCGAAACCGCACTGCGGCCCGGCGAGCTGATCACCGGACTGAAGCTTCCGGCACAGGCAGCAGCCTTTTCCGGACATGCCCGCTACCTCAAGCTTCGCGAGCGCACCTCCTATGCCTTCGCCGTCGTCTCGGCGGCCGCCGCGCTCGATATGGCCGACGGCAGGATACGGCAGGCCCGGATCGCGCTCGGCGGCGTTGCCGCCAAGCCCTGGCGCGCCGAGGAGGCGGAAGCCTCCCTCGTCGGCGCGGAGGCCTCGCCCTCCGTCTTTGCACGGGCGGGCGAGATCGCGCTCGCCGGCGCTCACCCTTCCGGCAGCAATGCCTTCAAGATCGAACTGGCGCGCCGCATCGTTGCCCGCGCGCTGGCCCTTGCGCTCGAAGGAACACCGGAGGCGATGCCCGCCCTTCCGGCTTCCCCCTTCTCCACCCTTTCCGGAGAGACTTCAGGAGTGGCCCATGTCGCCTGACACCCAATCGACCACGATCCCCCGCCATGTCCGCCATGGCTCCAATGCCGGCCAGCCGGTCAGCCGCCGCGACGGCGTGCTGAAAGTCACCGGCGCGGCCACCTATGCCGCCGACAACCATCCCGAAGGCATGCTTCACGCCGTGATCGTGCCCTCGACCATCGCCCGGGGCCGCGTCCGCTCGCTCGATGTCAGTGCTGCCAAGGCCCATCCGGGCATCGTCGAGGTGATCACACCCGAAAACCGGATTCCGCTTCATTTCGACCCGAACGACAAGATGCCGCCCTTCGGCTTCCGCGTCGAGGTTCTCCAGGATGACAGCGTCCGCTACGTCAACCAGCCCATCGCGGTGGTCGTCGCAGAAACGCTGGAGGCCGCCACCGAAGGCGCGCGGCTACTCGCACCGCGCTACGAGGAAGAGCTTCCCCGCACCGATCTCGACAATGGCGAGCGCTACGACGCAGAAGCGGTTGGAGTAGGGGCGCCCGCCGTCACCACTGCGGGCGATATCGACGCCGGCTTCGCCGCCGCAACCCGCGTGACCGAGGCGGAATACTACACCCCGCCGCAATATCACAACGCCATGGAGCCCCACGCCGTGGTGGCCGAATGGAACGGCGACCACCTGACCCTCGACATGCCCAACCAGGCGCTGAGGATGAGCGCGGCCTCCTACGCTCAGTATTTCGGCATTCCGGTCGAGAACGTGCTGATCCGCTCGCCCTTCCTCGGCGGCGGCTTCGGCTCCAAGGCGATCCTCAACGGACCGCAGATTCTCGGCATTCTCGCGGCCCGGCAGGTGGGGCGCCCGGTCAAGCTGGTGCTCACCCGGGCGCAGATGTACGGGCCCGTCGGCCACCGCGGCCGTACTTGGCAGAAGCTCCGGCTCGGTACGGATGCGGAGGGAAAGCTCACCGCGCTCCATCACACGTCGATCGGCGCCACCTCGTCCTTCGACGATTTCGTCGAGCCGGCTGCCAACACCTCGCTGATGCTCTACGCAAGCCCCGCCATTCGTGCCGACCACAAGGGACTGCGGCTCGACATCGGCACGCCGGGACCGATGCGCGCGCCCGGCGAGGCCTCAGGTTCCGCGGCACTGGAGGTGGCCATCGACGAAGCCGCGCAGGCCTGTGGCATGGACCCGCTCGCCTTCCGGCTCGCCAACTACGCCGAAACCGAGCCGACCAGCGGCAGGCCCTATTCGTCCAAGGCCCTCCGTGAATGCTACGAACAGGGCGCCGCATCCTTCGGCTGGTCGAACCGTCCGCTCGAACCCGGTACCATGCGCGACGAGAACGGCTTCCTCGTTGGCTGGGGCATGGGAACGGCGGTTTTCCCCTGCCCGCAGTTCCCCGCCGAAGCCCGCGCCACCCTGCGCGCCGACGGCACGGCGCTGGTCGAAACCGGCGGCGTGGACATGGGTCAGGGCGCTTGGACGGCGCTCGCCCAGCTCGCTGCGGAAGCCCTCGGGCTGGATCTCGATCAGGTCGAGTTCCATTCGGGCCGGTCCGATCTTCCCGACGGCGGCGTCGCCGGCGGTTCGGGCCACACGGCCAGTGCCGGCCAGGCACTGTCCAATGCCGGAAGTGATGTCATCGCCCAGCTTTCCGAGATCGCCGTCAACGATCCGGACTCGCCGCTCTTCGGTGCCGGCAACATCGGCGTCGTGGCGGGCGAAGGCCGGCTCTACCGCCGCGACGACGAGACCCGCAGCGAGACCTATGCCGAGATCCTGGCCCGCGCCGGACGCGCGGAGCTGGTGGGCAGCGGCAAGTCGGGCCGCGACCCCGCCAGCGCCGACCGGTTCGCCATGAACTCGCACGGTGCGGTGTTCGCCGAGGTGAAGGTCGACCCGGCACTGATGCAGGTGAAGGTCACGCGCCTCGTCGGCGCCTTCGCGGCAGGCCGGGTCATCAACCCGAAACTGGTGCGTAGCCAGTATTACGGCGGCATGATCTGGGGCATCTCCTTCGCGCTTCAGGAGGAGGCGCTTGCCGATCGCCGTACCGGCCGGATCATGAATGCCGACCTCGCCGAGTATCATGTCCCGGTCAATGCCGACGTGCCCGAGATGGAGGCCATCCTCGTGCCAGAGGTCGATCCGCATGTCAGCCCGCTCGGCATCAAGGGCGTGGGCGAGATCGGTGTGACCGGCACCGTCGGCGCGATCGCCAATGCCGTCTGGCACGCAACCGGTATCCGGGTTCGCAAATACCCGATCCGCCTCGAGGACCTCCTCGCCAGGCGCTGACGATAAAAGGCCGGCGGTGCGCCTCGCTCCGCCGGCCGGCCCACTCTGGAAGAGAGATTCTAGATCTTTCCGACGAGGTTGAAGAACACGCCCTGATCGTCCTGCACCAGATCGGTGAGGTCGTCGGAGAAGCGTCCGAAATTATACCCGACCCCGACCTTGAAGTTGTCACCGACATGGCGGTAGACGCCGGCAAGCGCACCGTAATCCGTGGTATTGGCGGACGAGGAGTAGAGCATCCGCGCCTCCAGGAGCACATCCCATTGCTTGATGACATGGAAATCACCGCGGATGATGCCGAGATGGGCGTCGTTGTCGATATAGTCGCCCGAGCCCCGGCTGGTCTCGACCTCGCCAATACGCACACCATATTTACCGCCGATTGTGAAATAGCGGTTGATGTCGTAGCTCGCATCCGCTGACAGCACGTGGCTAGATTGCCGCGGCGCGACGGTGGAGCCATCCGCCGTCACCTGTGAATTGCCCGGCAGGTCGTAGAGATAGCTGTATTTGAAGAAGGCGTTCAGGCGGTCGTTGTCGACCGGGCGGTAGGCGAAGCCGAGGCTTGCCTCCACATAGTCGCCGTCATGAGTGAAGCCCTGGTCGGAAACCGAGAACACGCCATCGAAATTGGCGCTTGCCCGCCAGTCCGGGTCGAGCTTGTAGCCGATCCCGGCGGCAATCAGATAGGCGTCGATGTCGCGCGTATCGTCCTCGGAGTCGTCGAACCTCATCTCGCCCTTGAGTGTGCCTGAAACCGCCTCGTCCTTCTTGTAGGATGCGCCGAGCGAGATCGCCTTGCGGTCGAGATCGGCGGCATTCGGATCGGTGAGCCGACCGGCTTCCATCCCCCCGGTCAGCGTCCAGTTGTCGACCGGCGTATAGGTCACGCCATAGGCGGTCGTCAGCGCCCGGCGGCTGCCGAAGAGATCGTATTTGTTCTCGGTGAAAGCCGACCAATCGTCGTCGTAACGATGGCTGGCGCCGGCCACCAGGCTGCCCCGGTCGCGCCCGTCGAGCACCGAGCCCGAAACGGTCCGGTCGGGCGACAGATCGTAGCCGAAATAGTAGTTGTCGTCCGCCGTCCGGTCATAGGTGATCGCAGCGAGCGCGCCCAGCCCGCCGGTGCCGCCGGAAATCTCGCCCTCGACGCCCACCTTGTCCGTGAGCTTCACCTTGGCCCCCACGCCGGCGCGGTCGTTGCGGTCGCGGTTGCCGCTCCGCATCACGGTGGTCTGCGCGAAAGCGTGATAGGCATGATCGTCATCGGGCGACCAGGTGGCCTTCACCGCCAGGTCGACGCGCTCGCCGGCATTGTCGTAGGTCCGCGAGGGCAGCATGACGTCGGAATATTTCGCGCCGTAGGCAAGCTCCCAGTTCTGACCGATCTTGGAGGCAATGTCGGCGGAGAGCGCGATGCGCCGTTCTCCCGCCCCGTCCTCGTAGTGGTCGTAGGCCGCGTCGAGTTCATGCCGCTCGGAGAGTTTCACGCGCGCCGCCAGTCCCCAGAGGTCCTGATCGTTCGGCACGTAATGGTCGATGGAGGAAAACCCAGCCTCGCGCTTTTCCGCATAGCCCGAGATCTCCCCGTCGAGCGCCCCGCGCAGCAACTCGCCGAGATCGCCCTTGCCTTCGAGCCGGAACGCATGCGCCTTGCGTCCGCGCACGCCGCTCGTGGGTTCCTCGAACATGTCGAGACCGCCGTCGGAGGAGTAGCTGCGGCCGAAGCCTGGGCCATCGGACTGAGCGACTTCCGCCTTGATGAAGGAATTCTCCGATAGCCGCAGCATCATGTCGGCCCCGATCATCTCCTGATCCGCGTCGATACTGCCCGTATCGGCCTTCTCGCTCATTCCGGTGGCGCCGATGCGGACGTGATCATTCACCCAGCCCTGCGCCCGTCCGCCATAAGAGTACCCGTCAACGTCGGAGGCGAGCGGCGTGTACTCGTATTGGACCACGAGATGGTTGGCGAGTTCCTCGTCGTAGCCGCCGCGCACAAGCGAACTGTCGTTGCTGCGCGAGGACAATGGCTCCTTGAGGATGATCACGCCCTGCATGTAGTCGATCGTGTAGTCGCTGCCATATTGCAGATAGTCGCGCGAGATCACCCGGCCGGTCGTCGCGTCGCGCACTTCCACCGAGACCGTTTCCGACCCCGTCGAAATGTCCTGCCGCTTGAGGAAATAGGCCGAGCCGCCGGTGCCGCGCAGCACGTCGCGCTGCGGCAGGGTTCCGGGCTGGGCCGCATAGAGTTCCACCTCGCCGCGTTTCTCGCCGAAAGAGGTCGCGGCCTCGGTTTTGTAGACGCCGGAGGCGCCATAGAGCGTGCGTTCATTGCGCAGGTAACGGGTTTCCCGGATCCGGGTCTTGAAGTTGCCCCACATCACGTGGCTGTCGCCACGCTCGAGCCGCACATAGAATTTGCCGCTGGTCGGCGCGTCTTCCGTAATCGTCGAATCGTCGCCATAGACCGGATAATATTTGTCGGGATCGATGCGCTTCAAAAGCGAGCGCGGGTTCTTGGAATCAAGACCCCGGAACAGCGTATCGAGATCGCCTTCCTCGGTATCGGCGGCGGCGGTCAGCAGATAACGCCCCTTGATCTTGCCCTTGAGATAGAAGGCCAGCCGTCCCTTGGCATAGGTGCCATCGAATTCGTCGTCATCGGCAGCCTCGATGCCACCCTTGCGCGAGCGGGTGCCGAGCGTCAGGTCGGCCAGGCCGACATAGAAGAAATCGTTCGCCGGAATGTTGATGTCGCGCTCGAAGGACAGACCCTTGTCGCCGGTTCCGGCCACGCTGACATCCACGGAATGATCGCCGGGCGGCAAGATGCGCTGCATGAGGAAGTCGCCGTCGCCATCCACCGGAACCCGCTCGCCGAGCGCGATCACCGCCGTGCCTTGAGGCACGTGTTTGCCATAGACCGTCACCGCTCCACCATGGACGGCGATGTTGCGCTTGGCTGTGCGGTCTTCCAGATCGCCGGGAGAAACAGCTTCCTCCGGTGAGTGATCCGCAAGGTTCTTTGCCGAGCGAACCAGCGTCAGCGGCACGGTTTCGTCGAAGCGGCCATCGCGGTCGTAGACCCGCAACACATATTCGTATTCGCCCTCGCCTGCCTCCGGCATCGCCCACGAGGCGACGTCGTTGGGCCGGACGGCCAGGACATCCGCCAGTTTGCGGGAGGGACCTGCCGTGTCGGTGATGCGGATCTCGGCCTTTGCGATCCACGCCGGATAATTGGTGGTGGCGAGGAATTCGACGAGCTCGCCCGCCTGGTAGCTGCGCCGGGTCTCGAGCGTCGAGACGTTGAGCATCGGCGCCACATCGAGCCCGTCATACTTGATCTGGACGTCGACCTCGTCGGCGGAGGCGGCAGGCGCACTGCCGGCCACCTGCTCGCCGTCGACGGCGATCGAAATACCCAGATCCTCGAAATTCTGGGCAAAAGCGGCCGGCTGAAGGAGACCAAGCCCCAGCACCAGACCGGCAACACCCGAGGCAAATCTCATTCGTGTCGCGCGTTCCATACTCAGTTACCCCCCACCACGCGGCGTTCCACGCTCAGCGCATAGCCGCTGCGGTGCCCCCACCGCGTCCGCACGAGATTTTCGAATTCGGCGATCCGCGCGGCGGCGAGGCTGCCGTCGCCGCTGGCGTGATAAGTCAGCCGAAGTACCGACCTTTTCGCCGACAGCTTGCCGACGATGGCGTCGACCACCCCGTGCACGCCGGACTTCGGCTGAACCGTCGTGCCGACGAAGGCCTTGCCGGAGAGGTCGACTTCGACGATTCCGGATCCGGCGACGGAGAAATTGAGCTTGGTGACCTTGCCGCGCGTCAGCCGCACCACACGCGGGTTTTCGCTGATCACGTGATAGCCCACCGGCAGGGACCGCTCATCGAGCTTGAGAATGAAGTTCGATCCGCGTTCGGCATCCGGCAGCTCCGCGCAGGGCACCGAGTAGCGGCCGTATTCGTCGGTCTTGATCAACAGCCCCTTGACGCTGGCGATGCGCACGCCCGGCAGGCCCTTTTCGCCGTCCGTCTGCATGCCGTCGCCATTGACGTCCTCGAATACCTTGCCGACCACCTCGCCGCAGTCGAAGACGTGATCGACAAGAATGCGCACCGTCGCCCGGCCGGCGCCGGCAAGCTGTTCGCCGGTCGCCGCATCGAGAAGCGTGGCGATGTTGGTGTACTCGCCCGCGCCCACGCTTGCGGCGATGCGCGCCACCAGCGTCACCGTCAGCGAACCGTTGGCCGGAACCGTCAAATCCTCGAAGACGACGATGGAGCCGCGGCTGTCGACGACGACGGGGTTGCCGTCGAGCGTCGCCGTATCCGGCGCATAGAGGAAGCCGGACGGCATGCGATCGACGAGATCGACGAGGCCGACGGCGAAGAGATTGGTGTTGGATACGGTGATCGTGTAGCTCACCGCGCCGCCGCGCTCGGCGATCGGACGGGCGGCGGTCTTGGTCACCGTCAGCCCGTTGTTGAACACGCGAGCGACGGGATCGAGCGGGATGTGGTTGTTGATGACGTTGGGATCGCCCGGTGCCAGAAGGAAGGCGATGTAATAGGGCGTCGGACTGCCGGCCGCGGGCGCGTCCGAACTCGCCGACATCTGACAGGCTCCGCCCGGCACCGCGTCGGGCAGGCAGAGCGTGGCGTCGAGCGCGCCCGGTTGCGGCGGCGCGATGGTCGATACACCCGCGAGATAGTCCGCAGGCCCCGTCACGGTGAGCCGGTATTCGCTTTCCGAGGAGGGACAGGCCGGATCGGCGCCGGCATTGACGTCGAACCGGTAATTGCCGTCGGCCGGGGTGACCTGCGGCTGCTGGCCGGGAAGCAGACACGCCGCCGGCAGCGGCGAACCCGAAGCGTCCGTCATCGTCACCGTGGCGCCCGCCACCGGCAGGCCGGTGGAAACATCGTAGACCAGGCCGGAAGGATCGATCGGCTGGTCCTGACTCGGCATAGACGTATTAGCGGCGAAGGTCAGGCCCTGGATGGCACCGACCGCAACGCCGGTCGCATTGTCCATGAACACGAGACGGTAGTCGGAGCCCACGGGGAAATCGCGGATTTCATAGGTGCCGTCGGAATTCGCGGGGGTCTGCCGGACGAGCGTGTCGTCCTGCATCAGCATCACCGTATAACCGGCGGTGCCGTGCTCCATCCCGGTGTCGTAGCTGCCATTGCCGTTATCATCGAGAAACACCGTTCCCGAGACCACCGGAACGCTCTTCTCCACCGGCACCTTCACCGTCGCCGTATCGCAGTTGGCCGGATTGAGGTTCTCGCAAATCCGGTAAGTGAACACGTAGGTCTGGCTCGGCGTGTATTGCGCGATGTCGAGCGAACCGTCGGGATTGACGGTGAACCCTGACGGCAGGTCGTCCGAGGTCACCGTGATGTCCGCGGGAACGATCGCGGCCGCGTCGAATGTATCGTTGTCGAAGAGATTGATGACGCCCGGCTGATCGAACGCCGTATCCACGGGTGTGGCGATCGTGTCGTCGTCCGCGACGATCGGGGCAGCCTCGACGACGAGGGAGACCGTCGCGTCGTCGCAATTGGCCGGGTTGAGGATCTCGCAGATCCGGTAGACGACGGAATATTCGCCCGCCGGCGTTTCCGGCGGAACGTCAAAGGTCCCGTCGGTATTGAAGACCAGACCGGAAATGCCGTCGTCATCGACCATCACGGCGGTGATGTCATCGGGATCGACCGCCGAGCCACCCAATGTGTCGTTGACGAAGACGCTGGGCGTCGAACCGCCGGCGATGCTCGGAATTGCGGGCGGCGCGTCGTCGACCGCCGCGATCGCCTGCGCCTCGACCGTCACCGTGGCGATCGCTGTGTCGCAGTTGGTCGGGTTGAGATTCTCGCAGATCCGGTAGGTGACCGCATATTTACCGGCAGGTGTGTCGACCGGGATTGTCAGCGTGCCGTCGTCGTTGAGAACGAGGCCCGTCAGTCCGTCATCGTCGTCCAGCGAGCCGGTGATGTCCTCGGCATCGACCGCGGAACCATCGAGCGTGTCGTTTGCGAAAAGACTTGGCGTGGTGCCGCCGGACGCTCCATTGACCGCCGGCGGCGTGTCGTCGGTGGCGACGATGGGCGCGGCCTCCACGACCACGGTGGCAATCGCGGTATCGCAATTGGCGGTGTTGGCGTCCTCGCAGATCCGGTAGGTGACTGAATAGCTGCCGGCCGCCGTTCCCTCCGGAATGTCGAGCGTCCCGTCCGCGTTCAGCACCAGGCCGGTCAATCCATCGTTGTCGACCAGCGTTTCGGTGATGTCCTCGGCGTCAACGGCCACTCCGCCGAGCGTGTCATTGCCAAAAAGCGTTGACGTCGACCCACCCGTCGCGCCGTTGATCGCTGCCGGCGTGTCGTCGACGGCAATGATCGGTGAGGCACCGGTCGCGGTGGTGGTCGGGTCGCCGTTATTGGGGCCCGGACCGGGCGTGCCGGTTCCGTCGCCGTCGGTGGCGTTGGTCGAATCCGAAAGGTCGGTCACTTCGACGCCATCCGAGGTCTCGCCACGCGCCGTCGCCTGGTTGGTCACGCCGCCATTGGCGATATCGGTTTCCGTCAGCGTGTAGGTCGCCGTGTAGATCCAGGTCTCGTCGAGGTCGAGACGGCTGTCGCTATTGGCGTCACCCGACTGGTAGGCCGGCTCAGGCGCGGTTCCCGAGCCGGTGAACCCGGTTTCCGTCAACTGGATCCCGCCGAGCGATTCCGCGCCATAGGCCGTCAGTTCATAGCTGTAGTAGATCGTCTCGCCGACCTGCGCATAGCCGTCCGCGCTCTCGTCGTTGAAGGTTGCCGACTTCACAGCGCCGACGGCCGGATACCAGACCGTCACCGTCGCCGCATTCGATACCTGGCCGAGCGCATTGCGGTAGGTATAATCGATCTGCGTCGCGTAACCCTTGAAGGAGGGTTCGGGTGTGAACGTCAGTTCTGCGGTCCCCGCATCGTAGGACCAGGCGCCCTCCCCCGGCACGGTGAAGGAATGCGGATATCCGAGTTCGCCGTTGACGATGTTGGCCGCGCCGGAAGGCGGCGCCAGCGACACCGAAAGCTTGCCGTATTCGGACGGTGCCTGCGAATTGTTGTTGGGAGGATTGTTGTTGGCGGTAGCGTTGGTGTCGTTGTCGAGGATCGGCAGAGACACGGGCGTCGCCGGAAGCCCCTCTTTCTCGTCGTCATTGGCGACGGGTGCGACGAAGTCGCCGCAATTGTAGTCATAGGTCTGGTAGTCGAGATAGGTCGGGTTATCGAGGCGGATGAAATAGCCGGAGCTGGCCGTGCGCCCCATGGTGAAGCTGGAGGAATTGGGGTAGCGGACCTCGACCCCGGATTGGGGCTGGCTGTTGTAGTTCTTGTCTCCGATCAGCGAGAAGGTGTCGGGCCGGCCGGAAACAGTGCCGAAATTCCGGCCGGTGGTCGCGCCGGAATCGATGCGGATCCACCGAATGTTGCCCGCGCAGACCGGCAGATAGACGCGTTCGTTGCTGGGTCCGTCGACGTCGTTGAACTGGACATGGACATCGGCCACAACCGGAACGCCGTCACTATCATTGGTGATGTCGTAGGTACCGGCCTTATACAGGTACCACGTCAGAAACACGTCGTCCTGGCCCGCCGCCTCCACTGCCGGCCGGTTTGTTTCCGTGATGAATGAATGGTCGAGCGTCGCCTGGTTCATCTTGGCGACGATGTCGACCCCGGCGCCCCCTACCGTGCCACCATTTGTCCAGATCGCTCGCTTGCCCGCGCCTGTGCCGACGACCGTGGGGTTTCCGACGTCCTTGATCGTCAGCGTCTGCGCGTTGACGTTCACGACCGTGACGAGCAGCACCATCAGGGCGAAAAGAACCATGGCGGCAAGCATCTTCACATGCGCCGCCAATCCGCTTTCACGCCGTCGCGTTAATATTCCTGAAGGAATTTCAAGCATGGACAGCCACCCCCGGTCCACCAAAGTGCCTCGGTTAAATCTCTGAATTTGAAGGGATTGCCCCACCCCAACCGAAAACGCCGCCAGATTTTCCGGAGGCGTTTGCCGAGGTAAAAATTAGTCAAACATGGTTAATCCGAGGTTAAATATCTCGTCCAACCACTCACCGGTCGTTTCATCTAATGAATTGATTTGTATGTGCTAATGTCTATTCCAGCCGAACCTGAGAAGGGTCCGGCCTGGAGAGAATGACCCCGCAGGGCGGTCGCCGCGCCCTGGTGGCCCCTAGATGAAACCCCGGCGCGCCAGATTGCGCATCAGAGCAGCGGTGCCGAAGGTCCATTCCGGACATTTCGTCGACAGCTCCACCGTGTTCGACAACGCGCCGAGTTCCGCATTGGAGATCGTGACCACGTCGCCAACATGGTGGGTAAACCCCTTGCCCTCGCCGTCGCGGTCCTGCGTCGGCGCAAACAGCGTGCCGAGGAACAGCATGAAGCCGTCGGGATACTGGTGGTGACGGCCATGGGTCTGTTTGACGAGATCGGTCGGATCGCGGCTGATCTTGCCCATGTTGGAGTGGCCCTCGAGCCTGTTACCGTCGGTACCCGTCACCTCGAGGTCGAGCTCAGCCTTGCGGACGTCGTCCATCCCGAAACTCTCGTCGAACAGGCGGATCATCGGGCCCATCGAGCACGAGGCGTTGTTGTCCTTGGCCTTGCCGAGCAGCAGAGCCGAGAGGCCCTCGAAATCGCGCAGGTTCACATCGTTGCCGAGTGTCGCTCCCAGGATTTCGCCCCGGGAATTCACCGCCAGCACGATTTCCGGCTCGGGATTGTTCCAGCGCGATTCCGGGTGGATGCCGACGAGCGCGCCCGGCCCTACCGACGACATCGGCTGCGACTTCGAGAAGACCTCGGCATAGGGGCCGATGCCCACTTCCAGATATTGCGACCACAATCCCTCGCGCATCAGCGCCTTCTTGGCGAGCGCCGCCTTCTCCGAGCCCGGAACGACGTCCGAGAGGCTGGCCCCGATCTCCGCGCCGATCTTCCGGCGCAGCGCATTGGCCTTGTCCGGATCGCCGGCGGCGCGCTCCTCGATGACGCGCTCCACCATGGATTCGGCGAAGGTGACGCCGCAGGCCTTGATCGCCTGGAGATCGGACGGCGCGAGCAGTTCGATACCCTCGGCGGCACCGACCTCGTCGACCGCGCAAAGATCACGGCCCTCGGCGTTCTTGACGTGGGAGAGCGGATCTTCGAGTTCGAGGAGGTCGCGCATGGTGGGCGCGTCTTTCGAGGTGATGTCGACGAGCCGACCGTCGCGCACGGTCACTACCGCCGGTCCGTCGGCGTCGGCAAGCCAGGCACGACCGACATGGGTACCGCCGGCATTTGTATATGCGAGAACTGTCATATCTCTTCCGTATCAGTCTAGTGGTTGTTCCGGGGCGTGAACTTCGACGCGATCTTCTGGAAGTCGGTCGCGCCCCGCAACACCATGCCCTCCGAGAAGGGCTCGGCGAGTTCACGGAAATATTTCTGCCAGGGCGACTGGCTTTCGGGCATCGGGTAGCCGCCCTCACTCGCGAGCGCCTCGGCGCGCGCCGTCCATTCGCTTTCATCTACCAACGCGTCAACGCGTCCTGTCTTGAGATCGATGCGGACCTTATCGCCGTTCTTGAGGAGCGCGAGACCGCCACCGGCAGCTGCTTCCGGCGAGGCGTTGAGGATCGAGGGCGAACCCGAGGTCCCCGACTGGCGGCCGTCACCGATGCAGGGAAGCGCCGCGATGCCCTTCTTCAAGAGGTAGCTCGGCGGCCGCATGTTGACCACTTCCGCGCCGCCCGGATAGCCGAGAGGACCGGTCCCGCGCATGACGAGAATGCAGTTCTCGTCGATGTTCAGCTCCGGATCGTCGATGGTCTTGTGGAAGATTTCCGGACCGTCGAAGACAATTGCCCGACCCTCGAAGGCCTCCGGATCGTCGGGATTGGAGAAGTAGCGCTCGCGGAATTCCGGCGAGATCACCGAGGTCTTCATGATGGCGGAATCGAAGAGGTTGCCCTTGAGGTTCATGAAGCCCGCGCTCTTCATCATCGGTGCTGCGACGGTGCGGATGACATCCTCGTTCTCGCTCGCGCGCTCCCCGCAGTTCTCGCCGATCGGCTTGCCGTTGACGGTGATGGCATCCGGATGCGGCAGCAGGTTTGCCTTCATCAATTCGCCGATGACCGCCGGAACGCCGCCCGCCCGATGGAAATCCTCCCCGAG
Source organism: Hyphomicrobiales bacterium (assembly GCA_002709005.1). Lineage (GTDB taxonomy): Bacteria > Pseudomonadota > Alphaproteobacteria > Rhizobiales > Rhizobiaceae > Pseudohoeflea. Next base: position 86,024 of record PAPH01000044.1, read on the forward strand.
ATAGGACCCCGCCGGCTGCAGGTTAGTGAGAAGCGGAATGTGGTGGCCGAGATTCTCCCAGTCGTCATTGTCGAGCTGGACACCGACATGGCGGGCGACAGCATTGAGATGGATCGGCGCATTGGTGGAACCGCCGAGCGCCGAATTGGTCACGATCGCGTTCTCGAACGCCTGCCGCGTCATGATGTCGGAGGGTTTGAGATCTTCCCACACCATGTCGACGATGCGCATGCCCGTTGCGTGCGCCATCTGCCCGCGCTCGCGGTAGGGCGCAGGGATGGCCGCGGAACCGGGAAGCTGCATGCCGAGCGATTCGGCGAGCGAGTTCATCGTCGAAGCCGTGCCCATCGTGTTGCAGTAGCCGACAGACGGCGCCGACGAGGTCACCAGTTCGGCAAACCCCTCATCGTCGATCTTGCCTTCAGCGTGCAGTTCGCGCGCCTTCCATACGATGGTACCCGACCCGGTGCGCTCGCCGCGGAAATAGCCATTGAGCATCGGGCCGACAGAGAACGCTATCGCCGGAATGTCGACGGTGGCGGCGGCCATCAGAAGTGCCGGCGTGGTCTTGTCGCAGCCAATCGTCAGCACCACGCCGTCGATCGGGTAGCCATAGAGCGCTTCCACGAGCCCCAGATAGGCGAGATTGCGGTCGAGCGAGGCTGTGGGGCGCTTGCCGGTTTCCTGGATCGGGTGAACGGGAATTTCCAGCGGCAGGCCGCCCTTCGCGATGATGCCGTCGCGCACCCGCTTGGCGAGCTCCATATGATGCCGGTTGCAGGGCGAAAGATCCGAGCCCGTCTGCGCGATCCCGATGATCGGCTGGCCCGACTGCAGCTCCTCGCGGGTCAGCCCGTAATTGACATAACGCTCGACGTAGAGCGCCGTCATTTCCGGATCGTCCGGATTTGAAAACCACAGTTTCGATCTGAGGTCTTCCGGGCGTTTACGCTTGGTCATCGGTTTCTCCATTTCAATTCCATCGGGTCCGCGACTTGGGAGGACGGCCCGGATTACAAATCAGGGTTCCGCGCGCCTACAGGCCGCGGGCATTCACGTAGATGGCATAGAGCGAGGTGGTGGCGCAGATCGCCAGCCGGTTTCGCTTCGGGCCCATGAAACACAGATTGGCGACAACTTCGGGAATGAGGATTTTGCCCAGCAAATCGCCCTCGGGCGAATAGCAATGAACACCGTCGCCCGCCGACGTCCAGATATTTCCGGTGGTATCGAGCCGGAAACCGTCGAACAGGCCGCAATCGGACTGCACGAAGTCGCGACCCTCGCCCACGCCCGTCCCGTCCGACGAGACCGGATAGGTCCGGATCACCGGCAGGCAGTCCGGGTCGTGGGTCTGGCCGGTGTCGGCAACGTAGAGAATGCGTTCGTCGGGCGAGAAGGCGAGCCCGTTCGGCTGCACCATGTCGCCGATCACCAGTGTGACGCCGCCGTCGGGCGCGATACGGTACACGTTGCGCGCGCCGATATCCGAGGGTGCGGCATGGCCCTCGTAGTCACTGTCGATGCCGTAGGAGGGATCGGTGAACCAGACCGAGCCGTCCGATTTGACGACCACGTCGTTGGGCGAGTTCAGTTGCTTGCCCTCATACCGGTCGGCGAGCACGCTGACCGTTCCGTCATGCTCGATCCGGCTAACCCGGCGTCCACCATGCTCGCAGGAGACGAGCCGTCCCTCGCCGTCAGTCGTATGGCCGTTGTGAAAGCCGCAAGGGGTCTGAAAAACCGAAACGGTTCCGTCGGTTGAATCCCACCGCATCAGCCGGTCGTTCGGGATATCCGACCAGATCAGATATTTGCCTGCCGGAAACCAGGCCGGCCCCTCGCACCAGCGACCGCCTGACCACAGGCGCTCGAGATGGGCGTTCATGTGAATCAGCTTTGAAAAGCGCGGGTCTCGAATGTCGTAATGCAAAGTCATGTCGTCCTCATGCCGTCACCTTGGTGCCGCGACCGTAGACCAGAAGCATGCCGACGATCACAGAGCCGTAGATCACCTGCCGGCCTGCTTCCGGCATCTGCATGATCGAAAGCACGGAGTTGAGAAGCACGATCAGGATCACCCCGACAAGCGTCCCCACATAGCGCCCCTGCCCGCCGAGAATGCGTGTTCCCCCCAGCACCACAGCCGCGATGGCCGGCAGCAGATAGGGCGTGCCCATGCCCTGATAGGCCTTGGCCGAATAGCCGGCCAACAAAACGCCGGCGATTGCCGCGCACACGCCGGACATCATGAAGGCGCCGATGATGACGAGGCGGGTGCGGATGCCGGAAAGGTAAGCCGCGGCTTCCCGGATGCCGGTCGCATAGATCGAGCGGCCGAAACTCGTGCGGGTCAGAACGATGGTGATGATGACCGACACGAGCGCCCAGACGAAGATCGCCATCGGGATGCCGAGAATTTTTTCTGCCGCCAGAAAACGCATGAAGGGTGTCGCCTGGTCCTGCGGCGCGAAACCGCCCGTATGCGCCACCATCAGCCCGCGCATCACCGAATCCACACCGAGCGTGAAGATCATCGAGGGAATGCGCAAGTAAGCGACACCGAGACCATTGACGAGACCGACGAGCAAGCCGACGGCGATGCCGGTGGGCACCGCCATGTCGCCACCCACGGCCGTCGCCATCATGGCCGCCGCCGTCAGCGTCCAGGGGACGGAGAGATCGATGTGTCCGAGCAGGATCACCATCATCATGCCGGCCGCCACGATGCCGAGGAACGAGCCGATCTGAAGCTGCTGAAGCACATAACCCGGCGACAGGAGCGGCGCCGTGCCCGCCGTCGACAGCGTATAGGCGGTGCCCACCATCAGGATCACCAGGATGAAGGCCGAGGCAATCAGGATCGGCCTGTTTTCCGGTTTGATGCGCGAAAAGAGCTTGGTCATCCTGGTCTCCTACCGGAACAGTTCGAGCCGGTTCTTCACCCGCAGGGTTCGGATCGCGCCGAGGCTGACGGCGGCAAGCAGAACCAGTCCCTCGATCAGCGGCTGCAACAGCGGATCGATCGAGACGATACGGAAGTAGAACGAGATCACGCGCAGGATCAGCGCGCCGACGAGCGAGCCGATCGCCCCGCCGGCGCCGCCGAGCAGCGAGGTACCGCCAAGAACGACGGCAGCGATCGAATTGAGCGTATACGCACCGGCCTGCATCACGTCGGCGTTGCCCGACGAAGTCTGGATGGCGAGATAGAGCCCGCCGCAGGCTGCGAGAAATCCGCCCAGCGTGAAGGCTGCAATCCGCGCCCGGTCGATCGGCAGGCCGGACATGTAGGCCGCGCCCTCCGCCGAACCGATGGCGTAGACCGTGCGGCCGGTGACAGATTTCTTGAACGGCACCCAGACGATGGCAGCCATGCCGAAGAGCAGGATCAGCGGCACGGGAATCCAGGAAATCGGCTGGAACCATGCGGCGTCGGGGTCGAAGAAGCCGTATGTATCGACGAAATCCCACAAGCTATTGGTGAGCGCCCAGTTGAGATCCCCGTCGACGTCGCCGCCCGGCTTGGGGCGGATGAAGAGCGCAAGCCCGATGGCGACCGCGCCGGTGGCAAGTGTCGCGATGATCGGCTGCAAGCGCCCGTAGACGATGATGATGCCGTTCATGAAGCCGAAGGCGGCACCCACCGCAAGCGTCGCGAACATGCCCAACAGTATTTCCGCCGGCGAGCCGTTGACGAGTTCGGAGGCCACGCAGGCCGCCAGCGTCATCACCGCGCCGACCGAGAGATCGAGACCGCCGAGCAGAACGGGCAGCGTTTGCGCCATGGCGACGAAGGCGATCGCCACCGCCTCGTTGGCGTTCTGCACGAGCACCGCGGTCGAAAAGCCGCGCGGATGCATGATGTTGTAGACGAGATAGAGCACCGCCAGCATGGCGAGCGCGCCGACAAAGGCACGGTTCTGGCGCAGCAGGGTCATGCCGCCGCTCCCGTGTCGATGTTGAGTGAGGCGGCGACGATCGCCTCCTCGCTGATCGCCTCGCCGGTCAGCTCGGTGAGGATCGCGCCGTCATACATGACGGCGATCCGGTCGCAGCAGCCGATGAGTTCTGCATAGTCGGTCGAGTAGAAAAGGATCGCCCTCCCCTCGTCGGCGAGATCACGCATCAGCTTGTAGATCTCCTGCTTGGTGCCGACATCGATGCCGCGCGTGGGATCGTTGAGCAGGATGATCTCCGGATCCGTCATCAGCCACTTGGCGATGACCACCTTCTGCTGGTTGCCGCCCGACAGCGTGGCGACCGGATCGCGCGCGCTACCGATCTTGATCTGAAGTTTCTGGATGCCTTCCGCAACCGCAGCCCTTTCCTTGGCCGGGTCGATCACCGGTCCGTTTGAGACCTTGTCATAGGAAGCGGCGATCAGGTTGTCGGCGATCGACATCGGCAGCATCAGCCCTTCGGTCTTGCGATCCTCCGGCACCAGCGCGATGCGCGCCTTGCCTCCCTTGGCGACATCCGGTGAACCGGGAATGCCGGTGACCTCGCCCGCCCGCACAGTGCCCTCGACGCCGCGCAACACGCCGAAGAGTGCCAGCAGCAGTTCCTTTTGCCCCTGCCCGTCGAGCCCGCCGAGGCCGACGATCTCGCCCTTGCCGACATTGAGGTTCACACCCTTGAGCCGGTTCTCCCATTTGACGTTGGCGATCGATAGATGAGCGGGCCGCGCAACCGGTTCGGGCTTGGGCGGAAACTGTGCCTCCACGTCGCGGCCGATCATCATTCGGACGATCTCCGACGGGCTGCGCTCGGCCTTCTTGAAGGTCTCGACATGGCCGCCGTTGCGGAACACCGAGAGTGTGTCGCACAGCTTGTCGACCTCGTGCATCCGGTGGGAGATGAACAGGTTTGCCACGCCTTCGTCCTGCAAGGTGTCGAGTAGCTCGTAGACCGTCTCGACGTCTCGGCTCGTCAGTGCCGACGTCGCCTCATCGAGAATGAGCACTTTGGGCCTCTTGCCGAGCGCCTTGGCGATCTCGACCATCTGCCGCCTGGACAGGGAAAGGTCCCGGACGAGCGCGCGCGGATCGACATCCTCGCAACGGATGCGCGCCAGCAGTTCCTCGGCGCGGCGGCGCTGGGCGCGACCGTCTATCAGCCCGAAGCGACGCGGCGGATCGGAAATGGAAATGTTGTCGGCCACCGACAGATCGGGCAGCAGCGAGAGTTCCTGGAAGATGCAGACGATGCCGGCATCCGCCGCGTCCGACGGCGAACGGAAGTGAACCGGCCGGCCCGCGACCCGCATCTCGCCGGCGCTCGGCTGCAACACGCCTGACATGATCTTGATAAGTGTCGACTTGCCGGCGCCATTCTCCCCGAGAATGGCGTGGGTGGAACCCAGTTCGCAGGCGAAATTGACGTTCTCGAGCGCCCGGATACCGGCGAAATATTTCGAGATGCCAGACAATTGCACATATGGAACGCCGCTCTTCTCTATTGTCACGGGTTCCCCGTTTCCTGACACGATACTCGCCCTCCCCGAACGCGATGAAGCGCCGCCCGCGCGCTGGTCCGGAACCGGACCTGTCAACCTCTGTGCGCGCGTGGCGGCTCCGCCGCCACGGGTGCAGCGGCAGCCAGTGCCGGAAGCCGCTGGAAAATGCCAGCGGCTTCCGTACGGTCTGGCTTAGTTCACGTCACTTTCATCCTGCGCCATGATCGCCGGACCCGAGATATTCACGCCGCAGGGCGGAAACTCGTTGACGGTGAAGAAGTTGTCCGGAAGATCGGACCAGTAGTTCTCGCCGTCCTTCAACTGGTCGTAGGTCGCCACCGGCAGCGGCACCGAGATGAGTTGCGGCATGACGTTGCCCTCGAGCGCCGAGACCGCCGCCTTCATGGCGACTGCCACGAGACCCGGCGACTGGCCGATCGAGATGCCCTTCAATCCATCGCCGGAATACTGCGCGATGGCCTTGCGGAAACCGTTCTCGGATTCGCCGGCGACCGGTACCCAGGGATGGCCCGCATCCTTGAGCGCCTGGACGATGCCATTGGAGCCGCCCTGACCGACCACGGCCTCAAACTGACCGTGCACCGCGATGGCGTCGGCCACCACCTTCTGGGTTGTGCCGTCGTCCCAGTTGCCGACGACCTGGACGATTTCCCAGTCGCCGCCATCGTCCTCGAACACCTTGTTGATGCCGATGGAACGGTCGCGGTCGACCGAGTTGCCCGGCAACCCGCGAACCTCGAGAATCTTGCCGCCATTGACGCCCTTCTCCTTGAGCTGGTCGAGCACGAACTGGCCCCATTTGTGGCCCATCTCGAGTTGGTCCTCGTTGACCTGCATAACCTTGTCGGTGTCGAGCACGTTGTCGAAGGGCACCAGCACGACGTTGTTCTTGTCGGCGAGCCGGATCACCCGGTCGAAACCGTCCGGCGCCACCGCGATGGTGATGATCGCGTCATAGCCCTGGTTGATGAAGTCCTCGATCGCGCCGAGCTGGACTGCCGCGTCAGTGCCTGTGGAAACCACCTTGAACTCGGAGATCTTGTCCTTCATCGCCGGATCCTCGGCGAACGCCTTGGCGGTCTTGATCATCTGGATGCGCCAGCCATTGCCGACGAAGCCGTTGACGACAGCCATCTTGTAGGGGCCTTCCTTGGCTTCCCACTGCATGTATTTGGTGTCGCCGCTCCACGGCGCGAAGCATTCGGGTTCCGCGCCGGGACCGGAAACGACTTCCGGGCCGGCGAAGGCAACGCCCGCCGACAGCACGAGGCTGGCGGCAGTTGTTGCCAAGAGTGCTTTGATTATCATGTCTTTCCTCCCATGACCGCGATCGCGGTTGTTGTACTTCCGCCTCTCCTGCGGCGGCTTCTTCCGCGCCGTGGTTCTCCTCCCCCGGCGCAAGCTCGTTCCCTAATCGTCAAAATGCGGGAAACCCGCCTCGAGATGGCATTTCATCCGGTACTGGTAGGCGATCCGGTCGCGCGTCGAGAGCGCCTCGATGATCGCCGAATGTTCGGCATGGGTGGCCGTCGAGAACGTCCGTCGCGTCTTGCCCCTGACCATGATCTTCAGGATCACCGGCTTCATGATCTTGTAGACGTCGAGGATGGCCTTGTTTCCGAGAACCTCGATGAGCCGGGTATGAAAGCGGAAATCGGCTTCCGAGGCCTCGACTGCCGATCCGGCATCTGCCATCTCGTCATTGGCTCTTTGGAGATCCGCGACGTCATCGGCCGTGATGCGCTCGAACAGCTCCTCCACCGAGGCCACTTCGAGCAGCGTTCGGAAACCCTGGATGTCGCTGAACGTCGAGCGCGAAACCTCAAGCGTGTTGAAGGCGAAGAGATCGAGCGCGCGCTCCATCCGGTCGTCGATGATGGTCGCGCCCACCTTGGGGCGGACCGAGACGATGCCGTAGGCCTTTAGGATACGCATGGCCTCGCGCACCGTGTTGCGGCTGGCCTGAAAGCGTTCGCAGAGTTCGCGCTCGGTCGGCAGATTGTCGCCGACCTTCAGCCCCTGATCGGAGATCAACGCACGGATATTGGCGACCAGATCGTCGACCGCCGAAGCCGTGCTGGGTCGGATGGTTTCTCCCGCCCCGCTATCAGCCTGCCGCTTGATCCCCAATTCCTCCGACATCGATAGCCCGCCTACGCATCCATTTGTTGGACAAATGGATAGCAAGCGGAAAAATCCCTGTCAAATACATTGAATTTTGCGCCGCAAAACGCTGATTTTCGTGCCGCACCATCATAGCGAAGACAGGTTTGGCTGAACAAATAAGGGGATTGCGGCGAGGCGGCCTTGCCATGAGACGGAGACTAGCCGCGTCCCGAGGTCCCGGCAAATTCGGCCGGCGTCAGACCGGTTTGTATATTCGCGCCGCCGTGTCGTGGAACATGTCGGCCTGCTGAGGGGCGTCGAACTTGCCGATCGCGTCCCGAAAGGCGGTCACGAGCGTGAAATGATCTGTCCACAGTTTCTCGATCGGAAAGTTGGAGCCGAACATCAGCCGGTCGCTGCCCAAAATGGCGACCGCGCGAGAGACGACGAGATCGATCAGCTCCGGATCGTTGCGGTGAACGAAGGTACCGAGACCCGAGAGCTTTGCATTCAGGTTCGGATGCTTCGCCAATTCCCGCAATCCAGCTTCCCAGGCGCTGACCGTCTCCGGGTCGGTGCCGGTCAACATGCCGGTATGAGTGAGAATGAATTGCGTCTCCGGGTTCTCGCCCACCAGCTCCGCCCCGTCCCGCATCTGCGCGGGAAACAGTTGCAGATCGAAGGAGAGCCCGTACTCCTTCAGCCGGGCGACGTTCTTCCGCACATTCGGATCGAGAACCTGCTCGGCGGAGGGCGCGAAGCGGTAGTCGGGATTGTCGTGCCAGTGAAGCTGCATCCGCACTCCGCGCAACAGCGAATATTTTTTCAGCCGGTCGAGCTGCGGGCGCACGTCCTCGACGCTCACATCCGCATAGCCGACAATGGCATGCGGCCAGCCGGTGCGATCCGCCGTCTCCTGCACCCAGGCGACTTCCTTCTCGAAATCCTCCTTGGCCCAGTTCGTCTGGACATAGACGGCCTTCTCGACGCCCGAGCGCGACTGGTCGTCAAGGAATTCCTCGATCGGGTAATCCCGCCGGATCGGCTCGTAGGCTCCGAAAATGCGCGGCACCATGGGGCCGAGAAGCCAGGGCAGATCCTCCTGCCGCCAGATGTGGAAATGCGAATCGATGATGGGCTGGTTCATGACACTCTTCCCCAGATTGTTTGAGCGTTCGGCGCCGGATGCGCCAACGACAGAAGAAAATCGCCGAGCCGCGCGATCGACGAGGCGTCGACCAGATCGTCAAGCATCGGCAGGATGGCCTTGAGCGCCTCCGTCTCGGGCCGGAAGCGTGGATCGCCGGCAAGCGGGGTCGCCAACGACAGCCGGTGGGCGCGGGATGAAAAGCGCCGCGTGGCCATGATCATCGCCGCCGGATCGCCGCGCTCCAGCGCGTCCGAGACAATGACCACGGCAGCGCCCCGGGCAAAGCTCGCGAAACGCGGTACCGAGAGGAAGGCGAGCAGCGTCGCGCCGATCTGCGTTCCGCCGTCCCAGTCGTCGACCAGCGCGGAGGCGCGCGCCAGCGCCTGATTGCGGTCGCGGATCCTCAGTGCCGACGTCACCCGCGTCAGCCTTGTGGCGAACGTGAAGACTTCGACCAAAGCCGCGCCCCGGACCAGCGCATGGGCGAGCGTCAGGTAATCCTCCGTATGCTGCTTCATCGAGCCCGATACGTCGATCAGCACGAGCAGCCGGCGCGGCACGCTGCGCCGCTGACGCCAGACCGGTACCGGAATGTCGCCATCCGCCCGCAGAATGGAGCGCAGCGAACGGCGCAAGTCGAGCGTGCGCACGGATGACGTTCGCCGGGTGCGGAACGACCTGCGCCGCGGCAGACTGCCAGCGATGTGCCGCTCGATTTCCGACAGCCGTGCCGCGCCGGGGATGAATGAACGCCGGCTCAGTTGCTCAGCCGACGACGACAGCTCCCCGCCTTCCTCGGATTTGAGGATATCGGGCTCCTGCTCGTCGGGGCCGCCGTCGTCCTTGATCTCCGTCTCGTCCTCCTCGCTCTCGCCCTCCGCAGCAACGAGATCTGCGCCGAAGAACCAGCTTCGGAAAAGCGCCTCGAAGGTCTTGCGCTGGTCGGGTTGCGGTGCGAGCGTCGACAGCGCCGCCAGGCGGATATCGGCCATCGATTTCGGACCGAGCAGTGTGATCGCCCGCATGAAGGCGATTGCCTGTTCGGGCGCGACTGAAAATCCGTGTCGCCTGAGATGACGGACAAACCCGACCAGCGGGCGGGCAGCCCGGGGCAGATCGTCCACCGGCGTCATGCCAGCGCCGCCTTGATCACGTCATCGAGTTCCGGCGCCACATAAGCCATGTCCTCTTCGTCCTTGATCAGCACGCCGATCGCCCGCCGGAAGGCTTCCGGCCAGGGACTACCGCCCTTTTCGAGAAGGGTCGCGGCATTGGCCCACTCTATGGCTTCCGCCACGCCGGGTGGCTTGGCGAGCGGGCGCGTGCGGATATCCCGGACGGCGGATGCCACGGCGCGCGCCGTTTCCCGCGCCACGTCCCCGGCCCTCAGCATGATGATCTCGGCCTCGCGCACAGCATCCGGATAGGCGATCCAGTGATAGACGCAGCGGCGCCTGAGCGCCTCGGCGAGTTCGCGCGTGCGGTTCGACGTCAGCACCACAAGCGGCTTCGTTTTGGCCCGGATAGTCCCGCGCTCGGGTATCGAGATCTGGAAGTCGGACAGGAATTCCAGCAGCAGCGCCTCGAATTCGTGATCGGAACGGTCGATCTCGTCGACCAGCAAAACGCTTTGTTCGGGCGCTTGCAGCACCTTCATCAAGGGCCGGGCGATCAGGAACCGGTCGCCATAGATGTCGGTTTCCTCCTCGCCGGAGTGACGGATGGCGAGAAGCTGGCGCTGGTAGTTCCATTCGTAGAGCGCGTGCGCCGCGTCAATGCCCTCGTAGCATTGCAGCCGGACGAGATCGCGCCCGAGTGCCGCGGCGATCGCCTTGGCGGCCTCGGTCTTGCCGACACCCGGCGCGCCTTCCAGAAGCAGGGGCTTGCCGAGCCGTATCGCCAGGAAAATGGCCGTCGCCAGTTCATCGTCGGCGACATAGTTCGCCTCTCGGAGGCGCGCGGCAATCGCCTCGGGCGACGCGGCGAGACTTTCGAGATCGAGGCTGTCCGTCGCCGACGACATCAAGCGGCCCCGCTCTGGACCGCTCCCCGTTCTGCCTTGAGCGCGCGCAGCACCCGCTCCGGCGTGATCGGCATGGTGTCGATCCGGACACCCACCGCATCGAAGATGGCGTTCGCCACCGCCGGAATCTGCGGGTTGGCACACATCTCGCCCACCCCCTTGGCGCCGTAGGGGCCGTCGGCGGCGGGACGCTCGATGACGATCGTCTCGGTTTCCGCCAGATCGCCGGGGCCCGGCATCAGATAGTGGATGAAGTCGGTGCCGCCATGGGAGCGGTCGGGATAATAGGGCTCGGTCGTCTCGTAGAGCGCGTGGCTGATCCCCATCCAGGAGCCGCCGACGAGTTGCTGCTCGACCATCGCCGGGTTGAGAGCGCGGCCCACCTCGTAGACGTTCTTGACAGAGAGCACGGTGACCTCACCGGTTTCGTCGTCCACCTCCACGTCCGCGACCACGCAGGCATGGGCGTAGCAGGTCGCGGGCTTCATCGCGCCTGTCTCCGTGTCGGGATAGGACCGTTGCACCAGGAACATGCCGCGCCCGGAGATCGAGCGTCCACGCCTGAAATGGGCGGCGAGCGCCGTGTCGAAGATCGAGATCGACTTCTGCGGCGCGCCCTTGACCTGGATATTGCCGGTTCCGTCGGTTTCCAAGTCGCTCGCGTTCACCTCGAGTTCCTCTGCCGCCACTTCCAGCATCACCTGCCGCGCTTCCTCCGCCGCCTGGCGTACAGCGTTGCCGATGCGGTGGGTTCCGCGCGACGCGAATGTCCCCATGCAGTGCGGACCGGTGTCGGTATCGGCGGTATCGATATGCACCATTTCTGTCGGCACCCCGATTGTCTCGGCGCAGATCTGCGACATCACCTGCCTCAGGCCCTGCCCCAGATCGACACTCGACAGCGACACCATGAAATTGCCGGTCGGCGTCGAATGAACCAGCGCCTGGCTCGGATCGCCGCCGAGGTTCATGCCGGTCGGATAGTTGATCGCCGCAACGCCGCGGCCGCGCTTGATCGCCATCTCAGATCTCCCTCTTGGCCGACGACATCGCCATGTATTTCTCGGCCACCGGCCAGTTTGCGACCTTAGAGGCTTCCTGCATGCACTCGATCAGCGCGGCACCCTCGGTCGGCTGGCGGTGGGCCTTGATATCACCGTCGCGATAGGCGTTGATGAAGCGAAACTCGAGCGGGTCCATGTCGATCAGCCGCGCCAGCTTGTCCATCTGGACCTCCAGCGCGAAGTCGGCGATCGTCACACCGAAGCCGCGCATGGCGCTCGACGGCGTGCGGTTGGTGTAGACGCAATACGTATCGATCCAGACGTTTGGCACCGTGTAGGGACCGGGATAGTGCGCCGCCCCCTTCTGCGCCCCATAGGGCGAGTGCCGCGAATAGGCTCCGGCATCGGTGTAGCCGGTGACCTTGCGGGCGACGAGCCGCCCGTCATTCATCACCCCGTCCCGGATGACGATCTTCTCGGCCGCGCGCGGCGAGGAGATCTGCATCTCCTCCTCGCGGCTGTAGATGAAGGAGACCGGCTTGCCGGTGAGCCGGGCGGCGAGAATGGCGATCGGCTCGACGATCACGTCCACCTTGCCGCCGAAGCCGCCACCCACCGTGCCGCCGACCATGTGCAGCTTGTGGCCCGGCATTTCGAGGATGATCGAGGTGTTGTCGAGCGTGAAGAACATCGCCTGCGTGTTGGTGTAGCAGGTGAAGCGGTCGTTGCCCTCGGGTGCCACGATGCAGCCCGTCGTCTCGGTCGGCGCCTGCTCGATCGGCGAGGAGGAATAGGTCTGCTCGAGGATGTGGTCGGCCATGGCGAAGCCTTCCTCGATATTGCCATAACGCACCTTGCGGTGATCGCCGCTGTCATATTCGTAATAATTGCCCGGATGGTGCGGATTGACCTCCGGCGCGCCGGGCTTGAGCGCCTCTTCCATGTCGAAGACCGCCGGCAGAACCTCGTAATCGACCTTCACCTTGGCCGCGGCCTCGTGGGCGGCGCGCTCCGACGTCGCAACGACGGCGACCACGGCCTCGCCCTTCCAGCTCACCTTCTTGTCGGCGAGCACGGTCTCGTCCTCCGGCCCCACCTGGATGAGGATGAGGATGGTGTAGAGATTGTGCGGCACATCCTTGGCGGTGATCACCCGGATCACGCCCGGGTGCCTTTCGGCCTCCGATGTGTCGATCGACTTGATCAGCGCGTGGTGATGCGGACTGCGCACCATCTTCAAGTGCAGAAGGTCCGGAAAGGTCCGGTCGGCGAAGAAGCCCGTCTTGCCGGTGACGTGGCCCGGCGCATCGTCGCGCGGCCGCGACTGGCCGATCTCGTGGAGCGTCTCGGGGCGTTCATCGGCGAAATATTCGCTGCGGATTTCCATGGCAATACTCCTCAGACGGCCTGTTGCGAATTGGACCGCGAGACGGAAAGCACCGCCTGAATGATCGGCTCGTAGCCGGTGCAGCGGCAGACATTGCCGGAAATGGCCTCGACCACGTCCTCGCGGCTCGGTGCCGGCTTGGCGTCGAGCAACACCTTGATCGCCATCACCATGCCCGGCGCGCAGAAGCCGCACTGGGTGGCGAAACCGTCGACGATCGCCTGCTGGATCGGATGGAGTTCGCTGCCGTTGGCGAGCCCGCCGGCGGTTTCGATCGTCGCGCCTTCGCAGGTTTCGGCAAGCGTCAGGCAACTCAGCCGCAGCTCCCCGTCGATGATGACCGAGCAGGCGCCGCAAGTGCCCTGCTGGCAGCCGCCCTTGGGTGAAGTGTCACCCATGCGGTCGCGCAGCACATTGAGCAGCGTCGCGCCGCTTTCGATGAATTCGGCCTTCTCCTGGCCGTTGAGCGTGAATTGTACCGGAATCCTGGCCATGTTTTTCTCCCTGACCCTCCGTGGGGCCGCACCGTTCCCGCGGGGGACGTGCCCGCGCGGACCTCCTCCTGGCAGTCTCCTCAGTCGAGCATCAGCCTCCGGAAATGGACCGGAAGAACCTCCGCCCGGTACCAGCTGCTGGCGATCGGATCGGTGATCGGCGCCGTTCCCTCGCCGATGACGTCGACGGCACCCGCGATGCCGCTTTCGCTCAGCTCGGAGCCGACAAGCGCCTTCTCCGCGGCCTCGGCCCGGATCGGACGGTCGGACATGCAACCAAGCGCGATCCTCGCTTCGGAGATCGTGCCTTTGGCGTCCGTGCCGATCGCCGCGGCGATGGTGAGAACCGCCACGCCCTTCGGCTTGACCCGCGAGATCTTGAGGAACCTGAACCGGCCCGAGGGCGGAATGTCGAAACTGACGGCGACCACGATCCCGCGCTCGTCCGTCACCGTCTCGCGAGCGGCGAGAAACGCGTCGATATCCATCTCGCCATCGGTGAAATGGACGGTCGCCCCGAGCGCCAGCAGCGCGACGGTGAAATCGCCGAAAGGCGAGCGGGCGAACAGATTGCCGCCCACCGTCGCCACATTGCGGACTGCGGGTCCGCCGATCAACTTCGCGGCAGGTGCGAGTTCGGAGAGCGCCTCGCAACCGACGACCTGCGCCATCGTCACCGAAGCCCCGAGCCGGGCGCGCCCACCATCCGTGGCGATCGACGTCAAAGCCTTGTCGGTGGATCGGACATAGCCGGTGATCCGGACGTCGCCCTCATTGACCGCGCGTACCACCAGGGAACCTCCTCCCAAATAGGACTTGCCGCCGCCCCTGAGCGCCGCCGAGGCTTCGGCGGAAGAGGAAAAAGTCTGGAGTTCTAACGCCATGGCGATGCTCCTCGCTGGTGCTGATCAGCTATTGCCGGTGAAATGTTTCTGCAGCGCGTCGAAACCGCCCTGAAACACGTTGGCGCCCATCCCGGCAGCGATCTTGTCGCCCTCGCCCTCAGGCGCATCGAAGCTCGATGTCCACTCCGCGAAGGTGCGGTTGCCGTCGGTGACACGACGCAGCTTCAGGGTAGCGGTGTGATTGGAGATCGGGGCGGGATGTTCGATGATCGAGTAGCTGACCAGGAAATCCTCGTCGGAGAATTCCGTCAGCTTCTCGCGAATCTTCGGGCCGCTGGCCAGCGTGAAGTTGCGCACCGCGCCGATCTCGTCGGCCGACTTGCCGTCCTCGATGTGGCTTTCCACCATCCGCGGATGCCAGGAGGGCAAACCGTTGAAATCGCGGATCCGGGCCCAGACCTTCTCGACCGGGGCGTCGATGATGCTGGAGATGATGATTGAAGGCATGATTTGGGTCCTCGTGTGTTCAACAGGACCCGGACCGTAGCCCGCCCGGAGGGGCGAGGCTTATCAATGCGTCTTGGCGGCTTATCCCTCAGTCGGAAAAAGCGACCGACTTCTCAGTGAACTCCTCGCGCAGCCTCGCGATACTGCATCGGCGGCACGCCGACATGATCGCGGAAGAAGCGGGTAAAATTGCCCTGCGTGGTGAAGCCGAGATTGCAGGCGACCGAGATCAGCGGATCCTGCGAGGACTGCAGCTGCCGCCGGGCCTCCTCCATCCGCAGCGTGTTCCAGTAGACGTTGGGCGTCAGCCGCGTCTGCTCCTTGAAAAGCGCGAAGAAATGCGCCCGCGACATGCCCACCTCGCGGGCAACGTCGTCGAAGCAGATCCGTTCGCAGATATTGGCCTTCATCAGGGCGATCGCCTTGCGCACCCGGAAATCGCTGTGCCCGGCGCGCGCCGACAGCCGTTTGCGCCGCTGGGCCTGCGCGCAGGCCGCATCGAGCAGGCTCTCGATCAGCCGCTCGACCTCGTAGCCGGTGAAATCGTCCGGTCCCTCGTCGCATGCCAGACAATGATAGAGCCGCGACACCGCGGCCTCGAGCCACGGCGCGAGGATGAAGGCCGGTTCGGTGAAGATCGGCGCGGACGGATCCGTCCCGCGGCTGCGGGCCACCCAGTCAGGATCGATATAAAGGGCGAGAAACAGACCCGCGCCGCCATCTTCCGACAGCGTGTGGCTGTGCGGCTCGAACGAATTGATGGCGACCGCGGTACCCGGGCCCGGGAACACCGTGTGCTCGCCCACCTCCATCCGCCCGGCCGTGCCCTTGAGCCAGATGATGATATGGGCATCCGGATGGGCATGGGTCACCAGGTCGCTGGCGACATTCAATACGGACACATGCCCGAACCCGCCCCGAAAGAGCTTGATCGACGTCATCCTTGGTCCTCCCGAGGCACTCCTCCAGCGCCTCGCCGCAAATCTTGGTCCGACCAGACGGAGGCGTCAAGCCTTCTCTGACGCTGGGCGCGCAACGCTTTGCCCGCCAGCCGGTTATAGACAGGAGGACTGCTCTCCCGAAACCAGAGGTTCCACATGTTCGGTCTACCCGACTATCTCGACCATATCGTCCGCGCCACCATTCTCGGCGCGCTCTGTCTGGCTTTCATCATCGCCGCGGTCCGTTTTGTCGGACTGCGCTCCTTCTCCAAGATGACCGCTTTCGACTTCGTCATCACACTGGCCACCGGCTCGCTGCTCGCGACCGCGACGGTAGCGACAAGCTGGACCGCCTTCGTCCAGGCCGTAGCCGGCATCGGCGCGCTGATGGCGGTCCAGGTGGCGCTGGCGCTGCGCCGGCGCGCCTCGGACTCGGCGGGCCGCTGGATGGAGAACGAGCCGTTGATGCTGATGCGCGACGGCGTCTTCCTCGAACCCGCCATGGCCGAAAGCCGCGTGACCCGCGACGACGTGATGGCCAAGCTCCGCGGCGCCAACGTCTTGGAGCTTGCCGAGGTCCGGGCCGTGGTTCTGGAAACCACGGGCGACATCACCGTGCTGCACGGCGACCGGCTGGAGGATGCGCTGGTGGAAGGGGTGAGGTAACGTTCCGCAAAACCGCAGCCGACACGTCGCCTTCAAACTGCGCTGCCAGGCGGTATCGCCAGGTTCACCGTCGTCGGCATCTTCTTGCTGCCGGGGAGCGCCGCCGAAATCGGTCCATGCGTGGCTGGAATTTTGCAACCATTGATTCTCGCCGGCGCAGATTGAAGTTGAATGCAAATCAAAGACGAAACGACGATCTGCAAGGCCTGTGGCAAGGCCGAATACCAGGGCAAATCCCCGCTGGCTGGTTCACAAACGGGCTCCGCGCGAGATGCGGGCCTGTTTTCATCTTGAGTGAGGGGATTTTCGGGAGCGGAGGCCCGTTTTGGACAGTCGCACTACATTGAAATGCAGTGCTTCTCGGTCTCTCGCTTCGTTCCGAGAGCTTCGCTGAGCTAATCGGGCGCCAGATATGCGCGGCAGATGACAATATCAAAAAAGAGAGCGCCACCTCAGATTCCGCGTCCGCATAGTCTCGCCAGGAGATCACCATCGCCAAAGCCGCCGGATTTGGTGATGAGGGTGACGCCATCGAATCGGCCCCCGATGATCGTGGAAAGGGGCAGTCCCGGCGCGATCTCGCCCTGGCAGGCAAGCGACTGAGCTTCAATCGCCTCGAGGGTGGCGGTCAATGTATTGCCGCCGACGACAATCAGCGCCTTGTCTCCCGGAGGATCCATCGCGCCGATCTCTTGCCGGACACGCTTCAGGGTCTCCGCGGAATCTGAGGATACCGGCACGGGATCGATGACCGTTACTCCATGTCTCGCGTCGCCTCTGCCCAGTTGCTCCGCCTGATGGCGGGTCACCGGATGGCTGGTCCCGAGGACGACCGCGCCGACCGTAGGCGCGACGAGTGGCGGATGTGGAAAGCAAAGCGCCTCGGCGAGGCCGCGGCTGCCGGCCCAAAGTACGCCGCGTCTTGGCGCCTGCGCCACCAGCCCGCGCAGGTCGCCCGGCTCGCTCGCGTTTCCGATCATGATGCCCGAGGCCACACCGGCCTCCCCGAGCATCGCCACCTCAGCACCGGCCGCGGCGAAGGCGTCGCGCATGTCATGGATTGCCGCCGGCGACCAAGTGCCGTCCCGCTCGGGATCGGCGACCTCGTGCCGCCCGTCCACCGTGCGCCGTCCCATCTCCGGGAAGGCCGGAGCGAAGACGCAGGCCGGAAGGTCGAGACAGCACATCAGTTCGAGCGTCTCCTCCACCGGCCAGCCGCGGAGCACGCTGTCGACCTTCTTGAACCAGAGTGTCTTCTCGCCCGTGCCGGGTCGCAGGATGTTGAAAGCTGCACGAACCGCGGCCCGCGCCGGCTCGAGCGCGAGTTCGCGGCTCTCGCTGCTGATGGTCTGTTTGCCCGCATCGAGCGGACCGCCGAGCGCGAGATGGACCGGATGCGAGGACGTCGCGAAGGGCGCGGCAGCATCAAGTGCGCCGGTCAGGTCGTCGGCAAGAATGCGGACGGCGCTCATTCGCCGCCCTCCCCGGCCAGTTCCAGTCGGGGATTGCGTTCGGCGAGTTCGCTGGCCAGCGCAGGATCGATCCCCGCATCGACGACGATCGCGTCGAGTTCCTGCAGGCCCGCGAAGAGGCAGAGGGAGCGTTTGGGGAACTTCGTCCGGTCGGCGACGAGGATTTTCCGGTCGGCGGCGGCGAGAAACGCCCGCTTGAGGGCCGCAAGATCGGTGGAGGTGTCCGACAATCCCTCCGCCGATCCGGCATGGGTGCCGATGAAGAGAAGATCGGCGTGGATGCGGCCGATATCCGCCACCGTCTCGGCCCCGAGCAGGGTCGCGGAGCCCGGCCGCATGCGCCCGTGGAAGACGTGCACGGCGATGCGGTCGGAGGTCGACAACAGGCTCGCGATCGCCACGTCGTTGGTGAAGGCGGTGAAGCCGATGGCGCGGGCGAGCGCGGCGCGGGCCACCTCGCGCGTCGTGGTGCCGCTGTCGAACAGCACTGTCTGTCCGGCCTCGATCCGCATTGCGGCGTGCCGGCCGATCGCGGCCTTCGCCTCCGCCTCGATCTCCGAGGCGATCTCGCTGCCCGGCTCGAAATGAAGCGCCTCCGTAGGGTTCAACGCCGCGCCGCCATGGGTCCGGATGACCGGCCCGATGCGCGCGAGATGGTCGACGTCGCGCCGCACCGTCGAGACCGAGGTGTCGAGCTTTTCGGCGATGTCGCCAAGCGACACGAACCCTTCGGCCCGCAGGATTTCGAGAACGCGCGCCAGGCGCTTGGCTCTCAGCACAGCATTCCTCCTGATCGAAATCTTCCAGAAATTATCAGTTCATCTGTCACTCATAGCAGGCTATTGCATTCATTTTGATATTTAGTTTCCATTTTTCCCCAAAATATGCCATGGCAAGTCATATCCCTCGCAACGCTCGCGAGGGCCGACCAATATGTAAAGTGGGAGAATGCGTCATGAAGCCCGTCATCGGAATCACCATGGGAGATGTCTGTGGCGTCGGGCCGGAGATCGTGGCGCGGGCGGTCACCGATCCCGAGGTGCTCGCCATGGCCGAGGTCTGCGTCATCGGCGATACGGCAGCACTCGAGCGAGCGCGCGACATCGTCGGCGCGAGCTTCGACATCGTCACTTTCAAGCCCGGCGCCCCTTTGCCGGCGGCCCCCTCCGGCTCGGTCCTCTGTGCCGATCCAGGTCTCGACGTCGGCGACCTTCCCTATGGCAAAGTCGATGCGCGCGCCGGCGATGCCGCCTACCGGTTCCTGAAAGCCGCCGTCGAGATGGCCCAGGCCGGCCAGATCCACGCCATCGCCACCGCACCTCTCAACAAGGAGGCCTTGCATGCCGGCGGCCACCATTATCCGGGCCACACGGAAATCCTCGCGGATCTGACCGAAACCGAAACCTATTCGATGATACTCGCGACGCCGAAGATGAAGGTCATCCACCTCACAACCCATGTCGGGCTCATCGAGGCGATCCGCCGGATCGATCCGGAACGCACCTATCAGGTGGTCAAGCTCGCCCACGACACGCTGGTCAGAGCCGGCATCAGGCATCCGCGCATCGCTGTCTGCGGCATTAATCCGCATGCCGGCGAGAACGGCCTGTTCGGCGAGGGCGAGGAGGAGGACAAGCTCATCCCCGGCATCGAGCGGGCGCAACGCGACGGCATCGAGGCGAGCGGCCCCTACCCGGCCGACACGCTGTTCTACCGGGCCTCGCGCGGCGATTTCGACGTGGTGGTCGCCTGCTATCACGACCAGGGCCATGCTCCCGTCAAGGTCATGTCCTTCGACGAAGGCGTCAACATCACCGTGGGCCTGAGGGGTGGCATCATCCGCACCTCCGTCGACCACGGCACCGCCTTCGACATCGCCGGCAAGGGCATCGCCCGGTCGGAGAGCCTGGTCGCGGCCATCCGCTACGCGGTCGAACTCGCCCCTGAACGCCTGACCGGCTGAACGCCGGCCGACCACCACCTCAAGGAAACGCCTCCGATGAAGACCGGAGGCGCAGCATGGGCAGGAGTGCCGTTTGAGCCAGTCAGCTCGCCGTCCAGCCGCCGTCGATCATCACGGCGCTGCCGGTGACGAGCGACGAGGCGTCCGATGCGAGGTAGACGGCGGCGCCGATGAGATCTTCGACCTGGCCGATGCGACCGAGCTGGATCTTGCTCAACGCATAATCCTTGAAGTTCGGATCCTTGAAATAGGGTTCGGTCATCGGCGTTTCGATGAAGGTCGGACAGATCGTGTTGACCCGGATACCGAGCTTGCCGAGTTCGATCGAGAGCGACTTCGTCAGTCCCTCGACGCCCCATTTGGAGGCACAGTAGAGCGTCCGGTTGGCCGCCCCCGTGTGCCCCATCTGCGAGGACATGTTGATGATCGACCCCTTGATTTCTCGATCCCGCATGTGGATCGACATTGTCCGCGCCGCGAAGAAGGCCGCGCGCAGATTAATCCCCATGACGGCATCGTAGTCGTCCGGCGTCACCTCGAAGATCGGCTTGGGACGGTTGATGCCGGCATTGTTGCAAAAGATGTCGATGTCCCGCAGGTCCTGCGCCTTGCTCTCGAAATCAGCGATGTCCGTGACGTCGCAGACCATGATCTCCGCGGTGCGGTCGAGCGCGGTGATGTCAGAAGCGACGGCTTCGAGATCGTCACGGGTGCGGGCGCACAGGACAAGATCCGCACCGGCCTCGGCGAAGGCGATCGCGATGGCGCGGCCGATGCCGCGCCCCGCTCCCGTCACGAGCGCCCGCTTGCCCGCGAGCGAAAAGCGGTCAAGTACACTCATTCCGCCGCCGCTCCGTAGGGAACGTTTTTGCCGCCATAGCGGCGCACACGGAGGTTGCACTGTTCGGCATGGCCGATAAAGCCCTCGAGGATGCAAAGCCGCGAGCCGTAGGCGCCGATCATCGCGGCCGCCTCGTCCGTCAGCACCTTCTGGTAGCTGTGCGTCTTGAGGAACTTGCCCACCCAGAGACCACCGGTATAGCGGCCCGCCTTCTTGGTCGGGAGCGTGTGGTTGGTGCCGATCACCTTGTCGCCATTGGCAACATTCGTGCGGGGGCCGAGGAACAGCGCACCGTAGCTGTGCATGTTGTCGAGATACCAGTCGTCACGATCGGTCATCACCTGCACGTGCTCGGAGGCGATCTCGTTGGCAACCTCGAGCATCTCCTCGTGAGTGTCGCAGAGAATGACCTCGCCATAGTCGCGCCAAGACACAGACGCTGTCTCGGCGGTCGGCAGGATCTCGAGAATCCGCTCGATCTCGGCGAGCGTGCCTTCGGCAAGCTTACGGCTGTTGGTCACCAGAACGGCAGGCGAATTGTAACCGTGCTCGGCCTGGCCCAGAAGGTCGGTCGCGCACATCTCCGCATCGACCGTATCGTCGGCAATCACCATGGTTTCGGTCGGACCGGCGAAGAGATCGATGCCGACGCGGCCGTAGAGCTGGCGCTTGGCCTCGGCGACGAAGGCATTGCCCGGACCGACCAGCATGTCGACAGGCTTGATTGACTCGGTACCAATAGCCATCGCGCCGATGGCCTGGACACCGCCGAGCACGTAGATGTCGTGCGCGCCGCCCAGATGCATGGCGGCGACGACCGCCGGGTTGGGCTCGCCCTTGAAAGGAGGCGTGGCGGCGATGATCCGCGGAACTTCGGCGACCGAGGCGGTGGCCACAGACATGTGCGCGGATGCCACCATCGGGAACTTGCCGGCGGGTACGTAGCACCCCACCGACTGCACCGGGATGTTCTTGTGACCCAGGATCACGCCGGGGATCGGCTCTACCTCGATGTCGAGCATGGAGTTGCGCTGTTCGCGGGCGAACTTGCGCACCTGCTCCTGCGCGAACTTGATGTCTTCCATGTCCCGATCGGAAACCCGCGACATCAAGCCCTCGATTTCGCCTTCGGACAGTTTGAAGGAGGGGGGCGAATACTTGTCGAATTTCTCCGACAGTTCACGGACAGCCGTGTCACCGCGCTTTTCGATGTCGTCGAGAATGCCCTCGACGGTGGTGCGGACCTTCACGTCGTCTTCGGAACGTTCATCTGCGGGCTTGCCGCGCTTGAGGTGGGTAATGGACACGTTAGTTCTCCGATCATTTCAAGCTGTCGGCGGCGAGCGGGCCGCCGGAATTTGCTGGGTTGAGCCGCACTCAGGAAGAAGCGCTCCGTTTGAGATTGTTGGCCTGCCGGAACGCCGCGAGCTTCATCAGCTGGCTGTCCCGCCAGGCACGGCGGTCCGCGAGCGATCCGGCATCGAGTTCGACGCGACGCTCGGCCTCGGCGCGGGCAATGACCTCCCGTGGCCAGGGATGATCCATCCGGCTGTTGCCCATCCCGAAATAAAGCGGGCCGAGGCGTTCGGCATAGTCCGCGATACCGCCGGGAGCGTTGAGGTCGATCGTCTCGAAAGGTCCCATGAAGGACCAGCGCAGGCCGAGCCCGTCGCGCACGGTCGCATCGATGTCCTCGATCGAGGCATAACCTTCCTCGTACAACGCCCAGGCCTCGTTGAGGAGCGCTCCCTGGAGCCGGTTGAGCACGAAACCGTCCACCTCGCGGGTGAGTGAAACCGGCACCTGTCCGACCTCGTTCATCAGCTCGCGAACGGCCGCCACACAGTCGGGATCGGTCCACGGAGCAGGTACGAGTTCCACGACCGGCACAAGATGAGGCGGATTGACCGGATGGTTGATCATGAAGCGCGCGCGGTTGGCGCAGCCCTCGGTGAAGGCGGAGGCCGGGATGCCGGACGAGGAGGAGCCGACGATCGCCGCGGGGTCCATCGCCGTGTCGATGGCAAGGCACGCCTCCGTCTTCACGTCGACACGCTCGAAAACCGATTCCTGGATGTAGGAGGCGCCGTTCAGCGCTTCCTCCAGCGTATCGAAGACCGACATGCGGGCGAGCGTTTCGGCCGCGCTGTCGACCAGCAAGGCTGCCTCCAGCTCCTTCAATGCGGTCTCTGCCCAGCCACGAAACCCGTCGCGGATCTTCTTCTGGGGGTCGTAGACACGCACCGCAAGACCGGCCCGTGCGAAGACGATCGCCCATCCGGAGCCGACCAAGCCGGCTCCGACGATGGCTACGGTGCGTGCACCCATTATCCCGACACCTTCGAGGTTTCGCCATCCGCAAGACATATCTCGGTGATCCGAAGGCCTTCGCTCGTGGTGCGCGAGGGAAACACATCCTTGATGCGTTCTTCATGGACCGGAATGACGCGCTTGGACTCGTATTTCACCTGCTTCATCATCTCTTCGGTGGCCATGACGAGATTGGTCTGGCTGCCGACCGCGAGACCGACCGGCGTGTAGATTTCGTCGAGATCGACTGCCCCGCCGGGACCGGCGATGTTCTCGAAGACGTAGACGAGGTCACCGGCGAGCACCCAGGTGTCGTCGGACTGTTCCTTGCCGTCATTGCGAACTGTCACCCACATCGAACCGTAGGTGTGGCTGTCGAAAGCGGCGTGAAGGTCGATGCCCGGAAGAGCGTTCTCCAGCGAGCCGTCAACGGTAATCAGGCGCTTGTCGCGGGCGAGATCAACCCCCCGGACAATGTCGCCCGGATCGACGGCGACCATCATCCAGCGCATGCGGTCCGGCAGCGACATCGCCCACACCCATTTCGCGATCTCGCGTTCCTGGATGTAGAACTTCGCGTTCGGGAAATCCTCGACATTGCCGAAATGGTCGAAGTGCGCATGGGTGATGAAGCAGGTGTCGACCTCTTCCGGCCTGATGCCAATTTCGCCCAGCACCGTCTTCGGGTTGCGCCAGTTCTCGACGCCGAACTTATCTCCCAGATGCTTGCCGTAGTCCTTGTCGTTGTAGCCGACATCGACCATCGCGATATGATCGCGACCCTTGATCACGACGTAGCAGTAGGGAAGCTTCACATAGCCCTGATTGTGCGCGCCGTAGAGCACGCCACTCTTGTGATAGTCCTTCACGTAGGAATATTCGCAAACCCAGATCGAGTAGTCCGACATCGTTTTTCTCCTCCCTTTCGGATTGAATATCGTGGCCGGAGTTACCGGCCGCAGCTGCAGCACGCGTTGGAAAAATCGACCATCACCAGCCCGGCTTCGTGCGAACTCGCCCGCGACAGGCATGCATAGGCTTGCTTCAGATGGTCGCCGATCTCATCGAAAATGATGTCGAGATCGGTACGCGCGGTGAGTTGTGGGAACGTTCTCAGAATCCGCCCGCAAAAATCATGGGCGAGTTCGATCTGCTGCTTGTGCCGGGCGACCGGGCCGTGCGCCTTTAGGGCGGCTATCCGAGCGCCGGCATCCGTCCAGCGTTTCGTGCAATTGTCCACCTGCTCAAGTTCGACGAATTCGATCTTGCGGGTGACGCGGGCCAGGATCATCAGACCGGCGAGCTGGCCGATGACCCGCCGCAAATCCTCGTAGATTCTCCTGCAGGCCATGGCGTATTCGGCGGTCTGCTCCGAGCCGAGAGCGGCAACCAGCTCAGCCTCGCCGGGTATGGAGGCTTCGGGTATCGGATCGCATCGCATCAGCATCTCGCAATCGGGCTTGTGGATGCCCACGATGCGGTTGAAGGTCTGGCTGTCGGCGTGAGCGCTCATTGCTGGCTCCTTCTCGTGGTCGTCTGACGCTCCACCAACGGTCCCGGCGGAATGCGCACGATGCGGGGTTCGTGATGTGTCTGGTGATGATGGCCGGCAAGTTCTCGCGCGAGCTCGACAGTCATCTCCATCATCTCCTTTGTCGGCTGGGCCACGGTGGTCAGCCTGTGCGACGGCCAGCCGGCCATCGCGATATCGTCATAGCCGATGACCGAAACGTCCTCCGGAACCTTCAGGCGGAGATTCTCCTGTATTCCTTCGATGAAGCCGATCGCCACGATATCGTTGGCGCAGAAAACGCCGTCGGGCGCCTCGCCCTCCGAGACCTGCCGCCAAGCGTTGTAGCCGTCCGTGTAGCTGAAGGTGCCCGCCTCAAGTATCTTGGGCGGAGCGAGACCGCGCTCCACGGCGCGGTCGCAAAAGCCCTTGCCGCGCTCGACATTGGTAGAGGCGCCGGGAAAGGCGGAGACATAGGCGAGCTTCGTATGGCCGTTGTCGATCAGGAAATCGGCGGCCCGCCTTCCCCCTTCGATGTTGTCACACGTCACGCCGAAGCCGAGACCGTCGGCCGAAAGCCGGTTGAAGAAGATGCAGGGGGCGCCGGCGGCCTCGCATTTCTCGCGCGCCGAAGATTCGAAGTTGGTCGCCAGAATGATGACGAGGTCGGGCTGATAGGTCAGCAGCAGGTCGACGGCCGGGTCGATTTCCTCGGGCCGTCCGGGCGCGACGAGCATGGTGTTCATGCCGTGGCTCTGCAGCAACCCCGTCAGGTTCGTCATCACCTCGGGATAATACGGGTTGGCGAGATCGGAGGCGACCATGCCCACGATCTGCGTCTTCTTGGTCACCAGGCTCTTGGCGAAGGGATTGGCGCGATAGCCGATTTCCTCAGCGCGCTTGAGCACGGTGCGCCGGGTCTCGGACGCGATTACCGCGTCCGGGTAGAATGCCCTCGACACGGTCGAGACCGACATGCCGAGATCTCTCGCGAGATCCTTGACTGTCACCCGGTTTCGACCGGCCCTTGTTCTGGTGTTCGAGGACATGTTCTCGGGTTCCACTGTTAGCGTTGCTGCCCAGATTATTGGCAATGGATAATGCAACTTTCCATTGCGCAACAGACAACACCGGTTCGGAGCGCCGCGGTCCACATGTTCCGCGGCGCCCCCGGGGTTGACCTCTTTTACGGCTGGACGGTCGCTTCCACCTTGGTCAGTTCGTAAAGCGTTGCCGGAGCTTCGCAGTCATCGCAGTTGATGCCCGGAAGATTGGCGGCTTCCGGAACGTCTTCCGGCAGCGGCTGGATGGTTGCGCCCTCTACGGGAGTACCGTTGAGCGCGGACTCGACGTTGACTTCAGGCAGCAGTTCCGGGTTCAGAACCTCCGAGACGAAGGAGGACGGCACGCGATCCTTGGGGAACACGTTGCAGCCGTTTTCGTAGCTGTCGCCTTCGCAGACCTTCACGTCGGCAGCAGGAACCCAGGGAAGCGGGTACTCGATGTTCATCGGCTCGAGTTCGCGCTTGCCGGTGAGGATCTCCATCATCAGCTTGAACGCATAGCCCGACTGCGCAGGAGGCGAGCCGGCGGACACGCCGCGCAGACCCTTTTCCTGCATCGCCGGATCGGCGAGCGCCAGGCGGAAACCAGCGGAGTTTTCGCCGGTCATCGGAACAAGGCGGTCACCTGCGTCCATCAGCGCCTGGATGGCACCATACTCACCGGCCTGGGCCCAGATGCCATCGACATCCGGATGGGCGGCGAGCGCCTTGGCAGTTTCCTGCTGCGTGGTGCGATCGTCCCAGTAGGAATAGTATTCCGCAACGACTTCGATACCCGGATACTGGTTGAAGATGTGCATCGCGCCGTCGGTATGACGCTGGTCGACCGAGTTGCCCGGCACACCGCGCGACAGGAAGATCTTGCCCTTGCCACCGAGCTCGTTGACCAGAGCCTGGGCCGAGTTCTCGCCGAACCCGGACGACAAGTAGCTGACGTTGTAGGCGCAGCTTTCGGTTACGGTGGCGTCGTACATGAAGAACAGGACGCCTTCGTCGCACCCGCGGCGAATGGTGCGGTTGAGCGCCGATGACGAGATCGGGAAGCTGACGATACCGTCTGCGCCGTCCTCGATCATGCTTTCGTAAGCCGAGATCTGCGCCTGCGGATCGGTGCCGGAAATCACTTCGATAAGTTCGACCGAGTCCTTGTAGGGCGCGGTAGCGGCCAGCGCCTTGACGATGTTTGCGGCTTCCGACTGCCAGGCGTTGCCCGAATAGGAAAGGCTCAGATAGATCTTGTACTTGCCGTCTTCGCTCTGTGCATGAGCCGGGGCTGTTGCGCCGAACGCGGCGGCCGCGATGACCATCGCCGAGGCGGCGAGTTTCAATCTGTGTTTCAGCATTGTCGTTTCTCCTCCAAAGTTGGCCAGATGAGTTATCGCCCGGGCGCTAGGCCTTGCGCCGGATCGAGCGGATTCGGTTGAACAGTTCCTCCCGCAGGAGCAGCAGCGCGATCAGGATGATCGTGCCTTCGATGATGGTGCGAAGGCCGAATTCCAGTCCGATCGCGGATATGATGGTTCCGAGGATGGTCAGCAGGAACGCGCCGCCGACCGTGCCGAGAAAACTGCCCTGCCCGCCTAGGATCGACGACCCGCCGATGACGACGGCAGCGATGGAAGGCAGCAGGTAATCGTCGCCCATGCGCAGGGTCGCGCCGCTCGAATAGCCCACCAGCATGAACCCGGCGAAACCCGCGCACATGGCGCTGATCACATAGGGAAAGATCTGCATGGCAGTGACCGGCACACCGGCGATCCGCGAAGCTTCCGCGTTGGTGCCAATCGCGTAGAGGTAGCGGCCGAGCGGAGAACGCTCCTGCAGGAGCCAGCCCAGAAACACGAAACCGATGACGAAGACGATGGGCGACGGCAGCCCTAGAATATGGGATTTCATCAGCGCTACGGCCGCATCCGGCGCGTAGCCGCGCGGCGTGCCCTTGGTGATGCCGAGCGCGGCGGAGGCCACGATGATCGACATTGCCATCGTCATGATGAAGGGCGGCACTCTCAGCCAGACGACGCCGACGGCCGAGAGGAAGCCGACGAAGCCGCAGGCGAGAAGGGCCGCGGGGAGCAGGAACCAGGCGTCGGGGTTGCCGGCGCCCACCGCGGTGGTGGACAGGACGCCCCCGAGCGTGATGAGCGCGGGGATCGAAAGATCGAGCCCGCCGGTGAGGATGACGAGCCCCTGACCGAAGGCGACGACCACCAGGAACGAGCCCAGAATGAGGACCGTTTCGACCTGCGACCACGAGCCGAGCGCTGGTGAAATGAATCGCGACAGGTACAGCAGAACGACGCAGATGATCGCGATGGCGACCGTCGAAACGGTTTCGCGCTTGATGCGTGCGGCCTTGCGGGTGTCGCCTGTCTGGGACAGCGTGGCGGTTTCGTTGCTCATAGCTTGGCGGCCCTTTCACCCAGTTTTTCGATGAGTCCGCTGAAGACGACGGCAATGATGAGGACACAGCCCTGGAAGACGCCGGTGTAGAAGGATGAGACGCCGCTCGAGAACAGCACCTTCTGCAGGAGCATCAAGGTGGCCGCCCCCATCACCGAGGCAAAGAGGCTCCCCTTGCCGCCTGACAGGGAGGTGCCGCCCAGCGCCACGGCGGCGAAGGAGAGAAGAAGCAGCGGGGTGCCGGAGGTCGGGTTGCCGGTTGCGGTCTGGGCGGAGAGCATGAAGCCCGCGAGACCGTAGAGAACGCCCGCGCTGACGAAGGTGAAGAAGCGAACTTTTCTGACGTTGATGCCCGACAGGCTTGCCGCATGCTCGTCGGCGCCGATCGCATAGAGCGAGATCCCGAAGGAGGTCCGCCTCAGATAGAGCCAGGCGAGCACCACGGCGAGCACGAACAAGCCGGAGATAGGGATCGTCTTGAACAGACGGTCCGTCAGTTCGTAGGACAGCCAGTCGGCGACACGTCCGCCCGGCGCGTTGAGAATGACGAGTGCCACACCCTGGCAGATGATCATGGTGGCAAGCGTCGCGGCGATCGACTGCAGCCTGAGATAGGCCACCAGGAAGCCGTTGACCGCGCCGACCGAGCCGCCGATGGCCACGCACATCAGGATCGACATGACGGCGCCGCCGGGCCCGTCGAGCGGATAGACCGCCATGACCACGTTACAGACCGAGATCACGCCCGCCACCGAGAGATCGAACCCCCGGCTGATGATGACGAATGTCTGTCCGGCCGCTGCGAGCGCCAGCGGTACCGTGTTGTTCATGAGCGCGGCGATCGATCCCGCCGAAAGCGCCCGCGGTTGCTGGTAGAAGTAGAGCGCATAAAGCGCGAAATAGAGAATGACGATGATGAGGCCGCCCTGAAGCAGACGCGCGAATGTCTGCCCCGCGAGACGCCCCTGAGGCGGCTGAACCTCGGATCTCCTGGCTGTCTGGGTCAGGTCGGTCATGATGCAGCCCTTTCCCGGGCGTCGACATGCCCGGTCATCGCCGTCACCAGCCGCTGCTCGTCGATCTGGTCGCGCGGGTAGGTCGCAGCGATCTGGCCGCCGTAGAGCACCATGCACCGGTCGGCGAGCTGCACGAGTTCGGGAAGTTCAGAAGAATAGAACAGCACCGAGCCTCCTTCGTCGGTAAAGGCGCGGATTGCGGCATAGATCGACGCTTTCGTTCCGACATCCACGCCGCGCGTGGGATCGAAGAGCAGAAGCGTGCGGGCGCCGGTGGCGAGAACCCGCGCAATGAGCGCCTTTTGCTGGTTGCCGCCGGACAGGTCGCCGATCGCAAAGCCGAGATAGCGCGGCGCCATGTCGACGCGTTCGCCGGCGTCCTTTGCCATCCGGAACTCGACCCGGTCGTTGACGATCGCGGGAAAGCCGACTTTCCCGAGGATCGGCAAGACCACGTTGGAAGCCGCCGTCATGCCCGCCAGAATACCTTCCGTCTTGCGCTCTTCCGGCAGGTAGGCAACGCCGCTTCCCGCCTTCAGCGCAGCGCGCGGCGAGTGCGCCACATAAGGCTTGCCGTCGAGTTCGACCGAGCCCCCATCCACGCGTTCGAGACCGGCAAGCATGCGGAAGACATCGCGTTGCCCCTGCCCTTCCAGAGCGGCGATGCCGAGCACTTCCCCGGCCTTGAGATCGAAGCTGACCTCTTCAACCGTACCGCCGGAGAGATTGCTCACCTTCAGCCGGGTTTCGCCGGAAGCGCGGCTGCGCCCCTCCCCCGAAAGTTCCTCGCGAACCTTCTTGCCCACCATCATTTCAAAGATGTCGCCGTCCGTCGCCTCCGTCAGACTGACGCTGGCGATGGTCGCACCGTTGCGCAGCACCGTCGCCGAGCGGCAGATTTCACGCACCTCGGAAAGACGATGGGAAATGTAGAGGACCGCCACGTTCCGCTCGGTCGCCCGTTCGATCTGTTCGAAGAGCCAGTCCGTCTCCGCAAGCGAGGCGGTCGGCTCATCCAGAATGAGGACGCTGCCGGCATTCTTGAGCGCCCTTACGATCTCGAGGCGCTGACGATCGGCGAGCGGCAGGGTGGAGACGTCGACGCGCGGATCGAGCCGGCCGAGCTTGTGTTCGGCGAGGATCTGGGCTGCGCGCTCGATATTGCGGCGACCCGACACCATGCCGGCGATGCCGCGGCTGAGATGCGGCAGCAGAAGGTTCTGCGCCACGGTCAGGTTCGGCACCAGGCTCAGTTCCTGGAAGGCGGTCGCAACACCGTGGGTCCGCGCATCCTCGATGGAGTGCGGCCGGTAAGGCTCACCGTGGATGTGAATGGACCCGGCATCCGGCGCGGTGGCGCCGGTCAGGATGCGCACCAGTGTCGACTTGCCGGCACCGTTCTCGCCGAGCACGGCATGGACTTCGCCGCCCTCGAGGGTGATGTCCGCGTGCTGCAGCGCGACCGTCGCACCATAGGCCTTGCGAACAGACTCGGCCACCAGCGCCTTGGCAGCCGCCGCTTGTAAACTGGAAATCTGCAAATTCTCCTCCCGCCTCAGACAACCGTTATGGGAACGTTCTCTGAGAACGTTCCCATAACAGGATAAAAGCGCTTTCTCGTCAAGGGGCTCGTTCGGCAAAACTGCGGAGATCAAATTTAACTATTAAAATTCAATCTCTTACAGATATTAACAATGCTGGGCTTGGCGCCCGACGTCTACAGACTCGGTTCGGCAGCATTCGGGCTCGCGGTTTGTTTGAATGCCGTCTTGCAAGCCGCCTGCGTGATCCCCTTAGTCATGGCCATCCGGGCGGACCGCACCGAGCGAGACCCGATGCTCCCATGGAGAGTTTCGAACAAGCTGCTTGTCTTCAACTCCCCCTTGTTCAAGGCAGCTATTTTCCGGGAGTCGTTTCTCGAACTTTCAGTTCGGTTTTCTGCAAGCCAATCCTGAAATCCCGTGACAGCCTGCACGGGATCAGGAGGTAGTCGCATGAGCGAGTTGGCATCGACCCAAAAAATGCGTTCAGGTGGCCGTTCGGCGCGCAGAACCCTGCGGACGACCCGCGACTTCACCATGCTGCCCGGTCTTACCTATGGCATTCCGGTTTGCGAGGTCATGGATGGCAGTCAGGTCGAGAAAATCGACGCGGCGTCGATGGACATTCTGGAGAATATCGGCGTTCTCTTCCGCGATCCGATAGCTCTCGATGACTGGAAGAAGGCCGGGGCCAAGGTCGAAGGCGAAATGGTCTACCTCGATCGCGGCCTCGTGCGCGAACTCATCGCCACGATCCCCTCAGACTTCACCTATCACGCCCGCAACCCTGCCAACAACGTTCGGCTCGGCGGCCGTCACGCGGTTTTCGTTCCAATGACCGGCGCGCCATTCCTCCGTGACCTCGACAACGTCCGCCGCAACCCGACGCTGGCCGACCTGGCGATGTTCCACAAGCTCTCTCACATGCTGCCGGCCTTGAATTCCACCGCCCACCACATCGTCGAGCCCTACGACCATCCAATCAGCCAAAGGCACCTGCGCATCACCTACTCTTCGATGAAGCACTCGGACAAGATGTTCATGGGCATGACGACGAGCCCGAAAAACGCCGAGGACGTGATGGAGATGTGCGCGATCCTCTTCGGCGAGGACTACCTCGAAGACCATCCGGTGACGACCGGCAACTGCAATGGCAATTCGCCGCTGGTCTGGGACGAAACCATGCTGGGCGCCATGCGCGCCTTCTCTCGCCGCAACCAGCCGGTGCTTTGCTCCCCCTTCGTACTCGGCGGCGCCAACACGCCTGCATCGGTCCCTGCCACCGTTGCCCAGCTCAATGCGGAAGCGCTCTCCGCGCTTGCCTATACCCAGGTCATACGCAAGGGCGCGCCGGCAATCTACGGCCACTATCTCTCGACCGTCAGCATGAGGTCCGGAGCGCCCATGGCCGGAACTCCGGAAATCTCCCTCATGAACTTCATGATCGGCCAGATGGCCCGCCACTATAACGTTCCGTGGCGCACATCGAGCCTACTGGGCGGCGCCAAGACGTTCGACGCGCAGGCCGGTTACGAAAGCGCTACGACCTTGTCGGCCGTATTGCATTCGGGCGCCAACTATATCTGGCATTCAGCTGGATGGAACGAAGCCGGAATGCACTGTTCTGTGGCAAAGTTCGTCGTCGATGCAGAGCAATGCGCCATGGCCCATCGCATGGCATCCGGCCCGAAATGGGACGATTTTGACCAGGCCCTGGCAGCCATTCCGGAGGTCGGACCCGGCGGCCACTACCTCGGCCATCAGCATACGCGGGAAAATTTCCAGACCGCCTATTTCATGCCGGAACTCTTCGACAACAACTCGATCGAGCAATGGAGCTCCGAAGGCGAAAAGGAAATCACCCAGCGCGCGTCGGAGTTTGCCCGGAAACTGCTCGATGACTATCAAGAGCCGAAACTCGACGAGGCCAGCGACGAGGCATTGCGGGACTACATCGCCCGCCGCGAGCGCGAGATACCCGCTGCAGACGAACTGAATCAAACACACTGAAACTTCCATAACCCGCCCGCCTTTCTGGCGGACTTCCTCTTTGGAGCCTCCCCGTGAGAATCAAGTCAATCCAGATCTTCCAGCACGACCTGCCGGTCAAGAACGGCTCTTACAAAATGTCCAACACCAATGTCGCGAGCCTCAAGTCCACCTTGGTCAAGCTGATCGGCGACAATGGAACATTTGGGTGGGGAGAGACCTGCCCGGTCGGTCCGACCTATGCTGAAGCCCATGCCGGCGGCGCGCTGGCAGCTGTCATCCAGATGGCAGAAGGGCTCGTCGGTACAGAGATCTGGCCGGTACCGTTGCATCGACGCATGGACGCGCTCCTCCACGGGCACAATTACGCCAAGGCGGCCATCGACATCGCCGCCCACGATCTGCTCGGCAAGGCGCTCGGCGTCAGCGTTTCCGAGCTGCTGGGCGGAGCGCTGACCGATCGGGTTCCGTCCTACTACTCGACCATCGTCGGCGATCCGGACGAAACCGCCCGCATCGCGCTCGAAAAGACGCGCGAAGGCTATCCCCGCCTGCAAATCAAGGTCGGAGGGCGTCCGGTGGAATTCGACATCGAAACCATCCGAAAGGTCTGGGAGGCCGTAAGCGGCACCGGCGTGCGGCTGGCCGTCGACGCCAATCGCGGAATGACGACGCGCGATGCCCTGCGGGTAAGTCGGGAGTGTCCCTATATCCCCTTCGTTCTCGAGCAGCCCTGCAACACGATCGAGGACCTGCAGAAGATCCGGCCGCAGTTGCAGCACGGGCTCTTTATGGACGAGAACAGCACCAGCCTGAATATCGCTGTCACCGCTGCCGGTACCGGTCTCGTCGATGGTTTTGGCATGAAGGTAACCCGTATCGGCGGGCTTCATCCGATGCGTGCTTTCCGGGACATGTGCGCGGCACGAAATCTGCCTCATACCTGCGACGACGCCTGGGGCGGCGACATCATCGCAGCGGCCTGCAACCATATCGGCGCCACTGTGGCCCCCCATTTGAGCGAAGGCGTGTGGCTCGCTCAACCCTATATCGAGGGGAACTATGACGCGGACCACCCCGTGGTTATTCGCGACGGGCATATCAGCCGGCCGACCGGACCGGGACTCGGGGTGATCCCGGACGAGAGCGTCTTCGGCGCTCCGGTCGCATCATTCTGAAAAGGACGAGCCGATGGAGTTTTACGGACGCAAGGTTCTGGTTACGGGAGCGGCGGGCGGGATCGGCGGTGCGGTGGTTGCGGCTTTTCGGGCGGGAGGCGCTCATGTCGCCGTTGCCGACAGAAATGTCGACGAGATCGAGGCCGAAGCACGCCTGCCCGGCGATCTGACCGAATCCTCTTATGTCGATAGTCTGCCGGATCGCGCCGCCGAGTTGCTCGGCGGGCTCGACATCGTCGTCAACAATGCCGGTGTGATCACCCGGGGCGCGGTCACCGAAACTTCGGATGCGGACTGGGCCCTGTCGCTTGCCGTCAATGTCGAGGCGCCATTCCGCATCTGCCGAGCCGCCATTCCGATCATGGCCGCGCGTGACGGCGGCGCGATCGTCAACGTCGCCTCCTGCTGGGGACTTCGACCTGGCCCCAATCACGCCGCCTACTGCATGACCAAGGCGGCGCTCGCATCCCTGACGCAATGCATGGGGATGGATCATGCCCATCAGGGCATACGGATCAACGCCGTATGCCCGAACGAGGTCAACACGCCGATGTTGCGTTCAGGCTTCGCCAAGCGCGGTTACGATCCTGACAACGCGGTTGCCCAACTCGGCCGGACCGTGCCTCTCGGTCGCATTGCCGAGCCTTCCGACATCGCCGACGTCATTCTCTTTCTCGCATCGGACGCAGCCCGTTACATGTGTGGAGCGCTCGTCGAGGTCAACGGCGGAAAGGCGGTGGCATGACTCGGTTCGAAGGCAAGGTCGTATTGGTCACAGGAGGTCGCAGCGGGATCGGGCGGGCGATCGCCCGGCGGCTCGAAAGCGAGGGCGCGCGACTGTTCACCGCGCAGCGTGGCAGCGACGAAAACCATGAGGCGATACGGGTTGATTTCGCCGACCCCGACGCGCCGGCCCGGATGATTGAGGAATTGATCTCACGCGCTGGCCAACTCGACGTTCTCGTCAACAATGCCGGCATGATGCAGGAAGCTCCCATCGAGACGATGTCGGTCGATGATTGGCAGCGCAATCTCGCGGTAAATCTCACTGCGCCCTTCCTGGCGATAAGGGCCGCGCTGCCGCATCTGCGGCGAACGAGAGGGTCGATTGTCAATATCGGCTCGATCGAGGGGCTGGCGTCCAACCCGCATCATGCGGCCTATTGCGCCACCAAGGCCGGTTTGCACGGGCTGACCCGGGCGATTGCGGTGGATCACGGGCATGAGGGCATCCGCTGCAATGCGGTGGCGCCGGGCTGGATCGACACGGAACTCAACCGCGATTTCATCGCCGGCATGCCCGACCCCGCCTCTTTTGAGCGCGACATCGGCCGCATTCATCCAATCGGGCGTAAAGGCACGCCAGAAGAGGTGGCCGCGCTCGTCGCGTTCCTCGCCGCGGAAGAGAGCGGTTTCGTCACCGGACAGACCTATGTGGTGGATGGCGGGCGGACAGCTAAACTGAGCCTGCCGCTCTGAACTCAGGAGCCGACAAGGCTCACCTCACTCGTCGCGGGCACGCCATTCCTTCCAGCGCAATAACGCGTTGGCGCCGACTTCGCGGAACGGTCGCGGCGGCAGCGGCCTGGGCCGTGCCTCCGCCGCAAAATAGCGCGTGATGTCGCTTTCCACACCGCAGGCCAGTTCCGCCGCTCCGATGCCGGTCAGCGTGCCACGGGTGGTGCCGAGACCGTTCTGCACGCAGCCCGAAAAAACTCCGCGCTCGATTTCCCTCATCACCGCCACCCCGTTCAGCGTCAGACAGAGATGGCCGGCCCAGACGTGTTCCATCGGCATGCCGGCGAGTTCCGGAAAGCGCTCGTCGAACTTGCGCTGCATCACCCGGGCGGCACGCTTGAGGTCGCCGGACCTGGGCACCGTATTCGACCGCAGCGTCGCGCAGGTACGGGTGACGATGCGGTTGCCGCCCTGGCCCGTGTCAATTCGGCGTACGGTGGTTCCCATCGGATCTGACGGTGTGATGCCCCAGCGAGGCTGACCACCGAGCTTGGAAAGCGCCGAGCTGTCGAGTTCCTGCGTCATGACCGCGAACAGGAAGAGTTGCACGAGCCGGCCGCGCTCGATGCCGAAACTCTCCAGATGACCGTTGACCGTCAGGATCACCCGTTCGGTGTCGATCGTGCCAGAGCGGGTTTTGACCCGCCAGCCCCCGCCCCGGCGCTCGAAACCCGTGACGGCGCTGTTTTCGAAGATGTCGACGCCCCGCATGGGCAGCCCGGCGCCGAGGCCGCGAATGTAGCCCGCAGGCTGCAGCATCACGGCCCCCGGCGTATAGAGCCCCGAGCGATAGTGCCGCGAGCCGGTCAGCTCGTGCATCTGTGTGGGATCGAGCATTTCGCTGGCTTCGCCGAGCGAGGCGAGATGGCGGGCATAGCTTTCATTGTGCGCCTGAGCAGCGGCATTGGTCGCGCCATTGACCTTTCCGGCGGGATCGAAGAAGTCCGGCGCGATACCGTATTCCTCAACGGCCTCGCGGGCAAAGGCGATCGCCTGCCGGTTGAGGCCGATGAGCATCCGGTCGTCGCCGCCCCCGGCATAGTCCTCGGACGACAGGTCGTGCGGCAGATCGATCATGAAGCCGGAATTTCTACCCGCAGCGCCCTCGGCAAGGCGGCCCGCGTCAAGCACCGCGATACGCGCACCCGCCTGAAGCTGGGTGAGACGGCGGGCGGCCGACAGTCCGGCAAAGCCGGCACCGATAACGACGAAATCGGCGGTTCGGGCACCCTCCAGCACCCGGGCCGCGGGCTGCAGGCCGAGAAGGGAGTTCCAGGCGGCCGGCCCCAGATGGACCGGCAGCCGGCTGGCGCGGTATCGGCTCAATCGACGGCCTCATCGGCATCATCGGAGAGGTCCACCCAGATCGTCTTGGTCTGAGTATACTGGTCGTGGGCGTGGATGCCGTTGTCGCGCCCGCCGAAGCCGCTCGCCTTGAACCCGCCGAAGGGTGTTGAGATGTCGCCCTCCCCGAAGCTGTTGACGGTCACCGTTCCTGCCCGGATGGCGCGGGCGCCGCGGATGGCTTTCTTGACGTTTGCGGTGAAGATGGAAGCGGCGAGCCCGTATTCGGTGTCGTTGGCGAGCGCGATCGCCTCGTCGAAACCGTCCACCGTCATCACCGAGAGCACCGGCCCGAAAATCTCCTCACGGACCTGGGCCGCATCGCGATCGGAAACATCGAGAACCGTCGGCTCGACAAAGCCGCCCTCGGCCTTGCCGCCCATCAGCACCTTCGCACCCTTGCCCAGATAGGAACAGACTTTGTCGTAATGGGCCTTGGAAACGAGCGCCCCGACACGGTTGGCCGGATCGAGCGGGTCGCCGACCGGCCATTCGCGCACATGGGCGAAAATCCGCTTGAGAAGGTCCTCCCTGACACCTTTCTGGACGACCAGGCGCGAGGAGGCCGAGCAGTTCTCGCCCATGTTCCAGAAGGCGCCGTTGACGATGTGGGCGGCGACACGGTCGAGGTTCTCGGCGTCGTCGAGCACCACGGCGGGGTTCTTGCCGCCCATTTCGAGCGTGACTTCCTTGAGGTTGGATTCGGAGGCATAGCGCAGGAAGCGCCGGCCGGTTTCGGTCGAGCCGGTAAAGGAGATCATGTCGACATCCATGTGGCGGCCGAGAGGTTCTCCGACGTCCGGACCGGCGCCCGGCACGACATTGAAGACGCCCGCGGGGACACCGGCCTCCATCGCCAGTTCCGCGATCCTGAGAGCGGTCAGAGAGGTTTCCTCCGCCGGTTTCACGATGACCGAACAGCCTGCCGCCAGCGCCGGGCCGATCTTCCAGGCCAGCATCAGCATCGGAAAGTTCCATGGCAGAACCAAGCCGACGACGCCGACCGGTTCGCGCACGATCATCGCGATGTGATTGTCGGAGGCTGGCGAGATCTGGTCATAGATCTTGTCGATCAGTTCTGCATGCCAGATCAGGCAGTGGATCGTCTCGGGCACG
The DNA here is from genome assembly GCA_002709005.1 of Hyphomicrobiales bacterium. Taxonomy (GTDB): domain Bacteria; phylum Pseudomonadota; class Alphaproteobacteria; order Rhizobiales; family Rhizobiaceae; genus Pseudohoeflea. Next base: position 123,891 of record PAPH01000044.1, read on the forward strand.
TCCACCCTCTCGCAGTCAAAGATGGTCTTGCCGCTGTCGAGGCTTTCCATCACCGCCAGTTCGCGGGCGTTGCGCTTGATCAACTTGGCGAGCCGGATCAAAACTTGCTTTCGCTCGCCCGGCGCCAGCCGCGACCAGCGGCCATCCTCGAAAGCGTCGCGCGCCTTTTCGACGGCGAAATCCACATCGGCTGACCCGCAGGCGGCGATCCCGGTCAGCACCTCACCGGTTGCCGGATTGACGGTGTCGAATGTCTTGCCGGACTTCGCCGGGCGGAAACCGCCGTCGATGAAGGCCTGGTTCGGGAAATCGAGGCCGGCGGCAATTGCCTTGTATTCTTCGGTCGTCAGGAGTTCGCTCATGGTCATGCCTCCGCTTCGATTTCGGCAACAGTGCGCTTGAGGACGCGCACCACCTGCTCAAGTTGCCGTTTGTCGTCCTTGTTGAGCGGCTTGAGCGGAGGGCGCGGCGGCCCGGCATACTGCCCGTTCATCTCGCATCCGTACTTGATACACTGGATAAACTTCCCCCCCTGTTCGAGAACGCGCATCAGAGGCATCATCGCCGACATGATCCGCCGCCCCTTGTCGAAGTTGCCCTCTAACGCGCAGGCCTTCCACAACGCGATGTGTTCTTTCGGCAGGAAGTTGGAGCCGCCGCAAACCCAGCTCCGGGCGCCCCAGGCGAAGAACTCCAGCGCTTGGTCGTCCATGCCGCAGGACATCTGTATGTGCGGATAATCGCGCGCCAGCAGATGCACCCGGTTGATGTCGCCCGAGCTTTCCTTGATGGCGCAAAAATTGCGGCTGCGACCGATGCGGTCGAGAAACTCTTCTCCCATATCGATGCCCATTCGCCCCGGATAGTTATAAAGCATGACCGGCAGGTCGGCCGCCCTGTCGATGGCCAGCGCATTGAGAGCGCTTTCACGCTCGGTCGGTACCGCATAGGGGGGCGAACCGACCAGAATTGCCGCGGCGCCGATCTTGGCTGCGACTTCGGCCATTGCAATGGAGTCGGGAAGCCGTATGGCCACGGTGCCGACGATCAGCGGCAGGCGTTCGCCGACAACCTCACGGGCGAGTTTTGCCATTTCAATGCGTTCGTCCATCGACTGGGCATAGTATTCCCCCGTCGATCCGCCATTGATGATGCCGTGGACACCGGCCTCGATCAGCGCCTCGATATTTGAAACGAAGGCGTCACGGTCGATGCTTCCATCCTCGCGGTGAGGCGTGATTATGGGCGTGTAAATACCTTCGAACTTCATGCGTTACCTCTCTTCCGCTGGCTGCCCGGAGCATGGCCGAGCGGAATCTGAATACTTTTCGGCGTTACGAAACTTTCGATTTCCGCACGCGACAACTCCCAATGCGCCACCGCCAGTTCGGAGGCTGCGTCGGCGTCTCCCGACTCGATAAGCGCGATGAATTGATCGTGCTGCTCTGCCGCCACGGCTCGTTGATCGGCAAGCGCCTGTGTCCTTGGACTGTAAAACGTCATGCCGATGCGCGTGTGATCGATCAGGAGACGGCGCAGGCTTGGGACGAGGAACTCGTTGTCCGCCATCTCGCCTATGATGGCGTGGAACCGCTCGTTCATCAGAGCGCGAGCGGGGGTGTCGCCATCGCGGATGGCCGCCCGGAAAAGCAACTGGGTATCTTTCAACCGCATGATCTGTTCGGCGCGGGCGTTCTCGGCGGCCAGTCGGGTAACGGCAGCATAAATCATCGGCGCCGCGACGAAGAAGTTGCGGAGCGTCTTGTGCGTCATCGGCGCGACCTGTGCGCCGCGGTTCTCGTGCAGAACGACATAGCCGTCTCCCGCCAGTTGTCGCAACACTTCGCGCAACGGCGGCCGTGAGATCATGTAGGCCTCCGCGATCCGTGTCTCGTCCAGGTAACTGCCGGGCTCGAGATCCAACGTGAGGATCCGCCGTTGCAGATCCTCCAGACAGTTTGCCTTCCTGCTTCTGTTGTCGTCGCTCACCTGCTTCTCCTTCCGGCAATGCTTGGCGCGAAGCATAGCGCCGTTCATGCGTCTATGTGTAGGCTTATAAAATACATCTTGTCTACAGTAGATTTTTATGTTCATGATCGCGGCAAAAGAGGGGACAAGATGGCCGAGACCACGCGAGAAACCGTCATTCGCTGCGAGGGCGTCTGGAAGATTTTTGGCGACATGCCTCGTGACGCGCTGGACGCCGTGCTTACGCAGAGAATGTCGAAAGAGGAGATCCGCGATCGCTATGACTGCATAGTCGGCGTGCGGGATGCGAGTTTCAGTGTCGCGCGCGGCGAGATCTTCTGCATCATGGGCTTGTCGGGGTCCGGAAAGTCGACACTGATCCGCCATATCAACCGCCTCATAGAACCGACCGCGGGCTCCATCCTGATCGAGGGCGAGGACGTAAACGCGCTGTCGGCGCGGGATTTGCGCCGGCTGCGGGCCGAAAAGATCGGCATGGTGTTCCAGAACATGGCCTTGATGCCGCACAGAACGGTGCTGGAAAATGTCGGTTTCAGCCAGGAAGTACGCGGCCACGATTTGCGCGAACGCAACAGCAATGCACTGCGCGCCATCGAAGCCGTCGATCTGAAAGGCTGGGAGAACAAGTATCCCGACGAACTCTCCGGCGGAATGCAGCAGCGCGTCGGTCTGGCCCGCGCAATTGCCGCCGATCCGACGATCTTGCTGATGGACGAGCCGTTCTCTGCGCTCGACCCGCTGATCCGGCGGCAGTTGCAGGAAAAGTTCATGACTTTATCGGCCGAGATGAAGAAGACGACGCTCTTCATCACCCACGATCTCGACGAGGCGATCCGCATCGGCGACCGCATCGCCATCATGAAAGACGGCATTCTGGTGCAGATCGGGACACCCGAAGAAATCGTCACCAATCCAGCGGATGACTACGTCGCCGAGTTTGTCGCAGGGATTTCGAAGCTCGACCTGGTGTCGGCGGGAAAAATCATGGAGCCCATCGACGCTTTTCTGCAGCGCCGCGGCAACAGCGACATCGCGGATTGGCCCGAGGCTCATCCCGGTCAGTCACTCGACGACCTCCTCAACCTGTCGATCAGCACGCAGCATCCCGTCGTCGTCAAGATCGACGGCAATCCGATCGGCATCGTTACGAAGAACACGCTTCTTCGCGGCATCAAGGGCGAATTCAGCCCGCGGACCAATCTTCCAGGCTGAGGAGGCACCGATATGGCCGAAACCGAATTCAACCTCCTCGACCCGTTTTCATCCATCGACCTCGGCATTGCCGATATGACGGACGGCATCAAGCAATGGGCGATCGGCAACCGGGAAATCATCCAACCGGTGAAGAATGTCTTCAACTCGATGATTACCGGCATCGATACCGCGCTAAATGCCGTTCCGCCGGTTGTCATGCTGTTGATCCTGGTTCTGGTCGCCTGGCAGGCGGCCGGCAAGCGAACCGCCGGCGTGGTCGCAATCAGCATGATCGCGCTCGGTCTGCTCGCACCGAATGCCTGGGGGCTGGCGATGACCACCCTCGCTATCGTGGTGTCGTCGGTGATCCTTTGCTTCTTGATCGGACTGCCACTCGGCATTCTGGCGGGCAAGAGCGACCGCTTCGAAACGGCGATACGCCCGGTCCTGGACACGATGCAGACGATCCCGGCATTCGTCTATCTGGTGCCCGTGGTCATGCTGATCGGTATTGGCAACGTATCCGGCGTCATCGTGACGATCATCTTTTCGCTGCCGCCTCTCATTCGCCTGACCTCTCTCGGCATTCGCGGCGTCAATCCTTCGGTTGTCGAGGCTGCGCGCGCCTTTGGCGCAAATCCGCGCCAGATCCTGTTCAAGGTCGAGATGCCGCTCGCCACGCCAACCATTCTGGCCGGGGTCAACCAGACGATCATGCTGTCGCTATCGATGGTGGTCATCGCCTCGATGATCTCGGTCAAGGGCTTGGGCAACGAGGTGTTGCGCGCCATGGGACGGCTTGACGCCGGCAAGGCGATCGTCGGCGGCATGGGCATTGTCATCCTCGCAATCGTTCTCGACCGGATCACCCAGGGAATGGGGCAATCCGGGCGCGAGCGTGGTCACCGTCACTGGTGGCAGGGCGGACCGGTCGGGCTCGTCATGCGCATCATCGGCAAAACTTGAGATCTTCCTGCAACAAAGCAACAACAGAGGAACAAGCAAAAATGTTCATGAAGACACTAATCGCAGCAGTGCTGGCAACCACGGCGCTCACCGGCGCGACGCTGGCCAATGACAAACCCGGCGAAGGCGTGACTGTTCGCCCGGTCGTCGGCCTGATCGCGGAAGAATACTTCCAGAGCCGGATCGTCTTCCATGCGCTCGAAGATCTCGGCTATACCGTCGCCGAACCGCTCGAAGCGGAAATCCAGACCGCGCACCTTGCCGTCGGTACTGGCGACGCTGATTTCTATCCGATCCAGTGGAAGAACCTTCAACAAGCATTTTTCGACGAATCCGGCGGAGATGACGTCCTTGAGCGTGTGGGCCCCTTCATCAGCGGCATGGTTCAGGGCTACCTGATCGACAAGAAAACTTATGATTCCGGCGTCACGAACCTGGGTGACCTCAAGGATCCGGCCATCGCCGCGAAGTTCGACGCCGATGGTGACGGCAAGGCCGATCTGGCGGGCTGCGTTCCGGGCTGGGGCTGCGAGCGCGTGATCGAGCACCATCTGACCGAGTATGGATTGCGCGACACGGTGACCCACAATCAGGGTTCCTACAACGCCATCATGGCCGATACGATCGCGCGCTACCAGAACGGCGAGCCGATCTTCTACTACACATGGACCCCATACTGGGTCTCCGGTGCGCTGGTCCCCGGAAAGGATGTTGAATGGTTGAGCGTCCCCTACACCTCCCTCCCCGACGGGGTCGAGGCGGAGACCACATTCGACGGCAAGAACCTCGGTTTCGCTGTCGACAACATGTACATCCTGACAACCGACAAGTTCCTGGCTGACAATCCTCCGGCCGCCAAGCTCTTCGCCGCGATGAACATCAACATCAACGACATCTCTGCGCAGAACAAGAAAATGGCAGACGGCGAAGACAAGTCCGCCGATATCGACCGGCACGTGTCCGAGTGGATTGCGGCCCACCAGGCCGACTACGACAGCTGGCTGGCTGCCGCCCGCGCCGATTAACAGGATAATGATCGACGCCGCGCGGCTTCTGTCGCGCGGCGTCGATCATTCGAAGAGATCGAGCCCATGACAGGCATGCAGCATTTCATGTTCGCGTTGGCGGAAAATTTTACCCACCTTGCGTTCTCCTGTGCCGTAGAACCCTTGCGACTCGCCAATCTGATCAGCAACAAAGATCTCTATCGCTGGTCATTCGCCTCACCAGACGGCCGGACGGCGACCAGTTCAAACGGCGCCGTGACGCTGGTTCACCATTCCTTTGAAAATTTGCCCGAATGCGACCGTCTTTTCGTCATCTCGGGCATTGAGATGCACCGTCGAGACCACAGTGACCTGATCGCCACGCTCCGGCGCGAGCGCAGCAGAGGCAGGCAAATCGGTGCGTTGTGCTCGGGCGCATGGGTATTGGCCAAGGCCGGGTTCCTCTACGGTATGCAGGCCGCGATACACTGGGAATACCACGACGCCTTCATGGAGGAATTTCCTGATGTCAATCTTGTTCGCAACGTCTTCGTTGCCGATGAAAAGTTCATCACCGCGTCCGGGGGAACTGCGACCGCCGACTTGATGCTGCACCTGATCGAGGTCGATCACGGCTACGATCTTTCGGCCGCAATCGCCGACCAGATGGTCTATGCCGCGGTGCGCAATTCCACAGCGGCGCAACGGGCCTCCCTACATTCGCGTCACGGAATGCGTAGCAAACATATCGTCAAGGCGATCGAGATGATGCGCGACAATATCGACGATCCGATCTCGCCAGCGGCGATAGCCCGCGAACTCGGAATCTCGCCGCGCCAGATCCAGCGTCTGTTCGGCCGCCACCTGAATACCTCTCCAACCAAGTACTTCATGGAAATGCGGTTGGAACGGGCACATCATTTGCTGAAACAAACGGATTCCTCTGTCACCCAGGTTGCCGTGGCCTGCGGCTTTGTCAATCCAGGCCATTTCTCCCGCATCTATCGCGCCGCCTATGGCGTTTCGCCCATGACGGACCGCAGTCGTCTTTCTTGAGGTGGGACTGGGTTTTACCCGCAAACAGGAATTGCATTTCTTATGCAGCGCTGCCGAATGACAGCTTACGAGAGTTTTCGATCTCGGGCCGAATAGAACCGGACGCACCTGATCTAGCTCGGCTTTGCCGCGGCTGATGAACGTCAAACGGGAAATGGATGAGCTGGACGTCGCCACACGGAAGCGGCGCACCGACATCAAAATCGACGGCTACACTCGGCCTTTTGGTCGATCAAGGTCAGTTTTCATCTTCGGTGTGGGGATTGATGGTAGCGGAGGAGGGATTCGAACCCCCGACACAAGGATTATGATTCCTCTGCTCTAACCTACTGAGCTACTCCGCCAGGAGCGAGGGGACGCGCTGGGCGTCCGGGTCGGTCGGGCGGCATATAAGGGGCGGGCCTGCCGGGTGTCAAGCACGTTGGACGGGGAAAAGACGGCGCCATCCGGCGCGCGGTTCTTAGCCCTACTTGGCACGCTTGCCATAGCCATCGTCACAAGGTCCCGCGGGGCCTTGCGCAGGAGGGCCTGACAGCCGCCCGGACCGCCTTCCCGACTGACCGCGCCGCCTTGTCGCGCCCGTTCCCCGCCCCTTGCCTTGCGGCCCCCGCGGGTCTAGTCATCGCGCCGGAACGCCAAGGCCCTTGCCGGATCGCCACGACCGGCCGGCCTTTTCCGCGACAACCAATCTGGATACGAGACTTCATGACCGAGACCGCAGCACCCACCTCCGAGCTCAAGATCGCCGTCGTCGGCTGCGGGGTCTGGGGCGGCAATCACATCCGTACGCTGGCCGGGCTCGGCGCGCTCGGCGCGGTCTGCGACCGCAATCCGGAAAAGGCCAACGAGAAGGTAGCCGAATTCGGCGGCAAGGCGCTCTCCTTCGAGGACATGCTGGCCGATGAAGGGATCGACGGCGTGGTGCTCGCCCTGCCGCCGCACGAGCACGCCGAGGCCGCCCTTCAGGTGATCGCCGCCGGCAAGCACGTGCTCGTCGAAAAGCCGATCGCGCTCTCGGTCGCGGATGCCAGACGGGTGGTGGAGGCAGCAGAGGCCTCCGGCCTCCTCGCCATGACCGGCCATGTGTTGCGCTACCATCCCGCCTTCGAGGCACTGACCGATCTTGCGGCCGGCGGGCAGTTGGGCGAGATCAAATATGTCCATTCCCACCGGCTGGGGCTCGGGCGCTTCCATTCCGAGAACGATGCCTTGTGGGACATCGCGCCACACGACCTGTCGCTGATCATGGCGCTGACCGGCGAGCGGCCGGACGCCGTCCACGGCGAGGGATCGGCGGTGCTCAACCACCTGAGCGATTTCGCGCATCTGCACCTGTCGTTTCCCTCCGGCGTGCGCGGCCACGTGTTCACCTCGCGGCTCAACCCCTATCGCGAGCGCCGGCTCACCGTGATCGGCTCCAAGGCGATGGCGGTGTTCGAGGACATGGAGCCGTGGGACAAGAAGCTCGCGCTCTACCATCACGAGGTCTGGGAGGACGAGACCGGCTTCCAGTCGAAGATGGTGGACCCGGAATATATCGCCATCGACGAGGGCATGCCGCTTACCCGCGAGCTCGAGCACTTCCTCCACTGCATCGCCACCGGCGAGGCCCCCCGCACGCCCGTGGCCGACGGCCTGGCGGTGATCGAGATCCTCTCCAAAGGCACCGTGACGCACGATTGAGACCGGTGGGGCGAATGGTGAATAGCCAGTAGGGCGTGAAGGACCTACGCCCCTCCTCCTCCCCCTGAGGGAGGGATTGAGGGCGGGAGCCGCGAGCGCAAGCGATCCCCGCAAACATCCACACGCCAACAAAAAAGGCAGGCCTCGTGGCCTGCCTCTTCATTCGGTCATATCAGCACCGCCTCAGTGGGCGGCGAGCAGGTTTTCGCTGGTTTCGGCACGCTGGGCGGCGGCCGCCTTCTTGACCGCGTCCTGCACCTTTTCGAAGGCGCGGACCTCGATCTGGCGCACGCGCTCGCGCGATATGTCGAACTCGCCGGAGAGTTCCTCCAGCGTGATCGGATCGTCGCGCAGGCGCCTGGCCTCGAAGATACGGCGCTCGCGCTCGTTGAGCACATCCATCGCGTCCGACAGCATCGAGCGGCGGTTTTCCAGTTCGTCCTGCTCGACGAGCATGTCTTCCTGGCTTTCGGAATCATCCACCAGCCAATCCTGCCACTGCCCGCTCTCGCCCTCGCTCGCCTTGATCGGCGCGTTGAGCGAGGCATCGCCCGACAGGCGGCGGTTCATCGAGATGACCTCCTCCTCGGACACGTTGAGCGTGGTGGCGATTTCGGAGACCTGCTCGGGCTTGAGATCGCCCTCTTCGAGCGCCTGGATGCGGCCCTTGACCTTGCGCAGGTTGAAGAACAGCCGCTTCTGATTGGCGGTCGTGCCCATCTTGACGAGCGACCAGGAGCGCAGGATGTATTCCTGGATGGACGCCTTGATCCACCACATCGCATAGGTCGCGAGGCGGAAGCCGCGCTCGGGATCGAATTTCTTGACGGCCTGCATGAGGCCGACATTGCCCTCGGAGATCACTTCGCCGATCGGCAGCCCGTAACCGCGGTAACCCATGGCGATCTTGGCGACGAGCCGCAAATGGCTGGTCACCAGCTTGTGGGCGGCCTGGGTGTCCTCGTGCTCGGCATAACGCTTGGCGAGCATGTATTCTTCCTGCGGCTCCAGCATCGGGAACCGCCGGATTTCGGCAAGATAACGGTTGAGGCCGTTTTCGCCGCTCGAAATGGTCGGCAGTGTGGCCTGGGCCATGAGCACCCTCCTTATTCTCCGGCTCCCTGAAGGCGAGCCGTCACACCCGGCCGAACACGCGCCGGGTCAGTCTGTATGACAAATAATAATGGCGATTTGGAGGTTCAAGCCCGCGCGCGATCACGCCCGCGTGACGGACGGCGTGGCGTTTCATCTGATAAACAACAACTGCGGATTAACTATCGCTACAAAGCCTAAACATAACGAAATAATTGATTTCTCAGGGCGGATCCATAATAAAATTAGCGACAACACATGATACTAGGGGGAGGTCCGAGAGATGCAACTTATCGATGAGATCGAAATATCATACTTCCGTTCTTTTTATAAATTCAAACTTAGGAAACTGAAGGATCTAAATATCATTTTTGGAAAGAATGACTCTGGAAAATCCAATGTAGTTCGAGCATTGAACCTTTTCTTTTCGGAAGAAACTGACCGTAATGAACCATTTGAGTTTGAAATTGATTTCTCGGAACGCCGACTTGCAGAATCAGAGCAGTCAGAAGATGTAAGAAAATTTCTCTATGTCAAAATAACATTCAACACACCAAAAAATTATCAAACATCGTTAGGAAAACAATTCTATGTAAAGCGCCAGTGGACAGTTTCAAGAGACTATTACAACGAAGAAATATCCAGCAGCATTCCAAATAGTAGGAGGCACATAGCCACTAGATTCCTCAACAAGATAAAATTTATTTATATACCGGCGATAAAAGACATTAGCATATTTGAAGGGCTTCTTGGGAATATCCACGAAACTGTCGCCAGCTCGACACCGTTCACGGGAGCGGTCAGCGAGTTCTCTGAAAAACTCCAGGAACTCACGAGTCAAATGTTCCAAAGCCTTCCGAAGGAGGTATCCACAAGCACAAAAATCGGCGCACCCACCCAGCTTAGCCAACTCTTCCAAACTCTAGATTTTGAAACAAGAGCAGATGGTGACGTAAATCCAAAATCACTGATAAGGCAGAGAGGAGACGGGGTTAAAGTTAGACATATACCGGAGCTACTAAAATTTATCTCGGAAAATGATAAATTTGACTATCACATTTGGGGATTTGAAGAACCAGAAAATTCTCTTGATTTTGTAGCGGCGCAATCGGAAGCGCTGCGACTACTTTCCATTTCAAAATCGGACCGAGTACAAATAGTTATGACTACTCATAGCCCATCTTTCTACCTTTTAAACGATAGGAGTGCTGAAAAGTACTACGTAAGCAAAGATAACGATGGAATATCAAAAGCCATACAAGGCCGAGAGCTAGAAAAGTTCGACGCGGCAGCGGCGGTTGGAGAGGGATTTTATTTACCTGCCGTAGCAGAAGCAGTAAGTAAGGTGGCCACAATTGAAGCCAGGGTAAAAGCTGCTGAAGCTGAAGTCAGCGCACTCCGAGACGAGTTGAACAATATTTCTACGCCGGTTGTCCTGACAGAAGGGCGTACGGACGCCAAGATTCTGCTTATAGCATGGGAAAAAATAAGAGGAGGGACACCGCCGTTTGCCGTTCGCTCCTGTGAAACTGGTGGTCCGAACGCGGGAAGCGGCAATGGCGGTGCGTACAGTTTGGCCGTTAGACTTGCTGGAGTTGCAGCAGATCACCCTCATGCGGTAGTTGGCATTTTTGACTACGACTCCGAAGGGATAAAGGCTTACCAGCTCAACAAAAATTTCAATGAAATTGAAATTGCGGGGCACAAGGTCAAAAAAAGTATTCACGGACAAGCGTACGCCACCCTTCTACTGCCTCCCACATTTCGAGAGGAGTGCGGCGAATACGAGAACCTGCCCATCGAATTTTTGTTTCGGGATGAACATTTGGCCGCTGAGGTGGATGGGCAACGCCTCAATCTGAAAAGGAAGAAGGCAACAACCTTAATTGGCACCAAGAGGGTAGAAAGGGAATTGGAAGACGTCACTCACTTTAAGGATGTTGGAGCGGGCAAAACTCAATTTGCAAACTCTATTGTCCCTTCGCTCCCACCAGACGCTTTCGATGGCTTTGAAGCAATATTTGTATGTATCGAGCAAATTATCGAGGATAGCCAATCTGATTGAGGCTATCCCTCCCCTCGCCGCATTTGCGCGCTAAATGTCCGGCCAACACCCCATCGGAGATCACGCCGCTGTTTTCCTTCGAGGCCTATCACATCGTTCTCGCCGGACTCGGCGTCATCATCATCGCCGCGCGCTGGTTGCCGCGGCTGGTGTCGAAACGCGAGCCGGCGGCCGCGCCGCTGATGATTATCTTCGGCGCCGGCGCGGGTCTTCTGCTCGGGCACGTGCCGGAAGCGGCCGATCCACGGGCCAATCCGCTGCCCTGGGAACTGGTGAGCGAACTCACCGTCATCATCGCCTTGTTCGGCGCCGGCATGCGCATCGACAAGCTGGGGCCGCTGGCGAAATGGGCCCCGACGCTGCGGCTTCTCCTGATCTCCATGCCGCTGACGATCCTTGCCGTGGCGCTGCTCGGCGTCTGGGCCGGCGGGCTGACGATCGCCGGGGCGATCCTGCTCGGCGCGGTGCTGGCCCCGACCGACCCGGTTCTGGCCGCCGACGTGCAGGTGGGCCCGCCCCAGGAGGGCGCCGAACACCCGGTGCGCTTCACGCTGACCACCGAGGCGGGCCTCAATGACGGGCTCGCCTTCCCCTTCGTCTATCTCGGCCTTCTGGTCGCCGCCGAAGGGCTCAACCCGGGCCTGTGGGGCCTTCAATGGTTAGGCGTCGACCTCATCTACCGCATCATTGTCGGCGCCGCGATGGGATGGGCCGGCGGCAAGGCGCTCGGTTTTTTGCTGTTTACGGTTCCCAGGGACGCGGCGCTGGCCGAAACGGGCTCCGGGGTGATTGCGCTCGCCGGGGTCTTGTTGTGCTACGGCTCGACAGAACTGGTGGAGGGCTACGGCTTCATCGCGGTCGCGGTGATGGGACTGACGTTGCGGCGCCAGGAGGCCGACCACGAATTCCATCGCCGGCTTCACGACTTCTCCGAATCCCTCGAACACGCGCTCACCGCGGTCCTGCTGGTGGCGCTCGGCGTGATGCTGCCGCTGCTGTTTCAGGACCTGCAATGGTCGCACGTCGTCATCGCCCTGACCCTGATCTTCGTCATCCGTCCGCTCGCCGGCTGGATCGGGCTGATCCGCACCGACTTCAGCCGCAACGACCGGGCGGTAACCGCCATCTACGGCGTCCGAGGCATCGGCTCGATCTACTATCTGTGCTATGCCGGCCGCCACATGGAATTCGTCAACGAAAGCCAGCTCTGGGCGCTGGTGGGACTGGCGATCCTCATGTCGACCATCCTGCACGGCTTTACCGTGGGACGGGCGATGGACAAGGTGAGCGACGAGCCCTCCTGAGCGGCACGTCCCTCCGGCCTCAGGCTGGCAGCGCCACAGGCTTCGGCTGGCGCATCAAGAGGAAGATCGCCGGCAGCGTGACCACATACATGGTGATGCCGTAGACGGCCGAAGGCAACGCGTAATCCGGCATGGCGGCTCCCGCGATCATCGAGGCGACGGTGATGCCGAGCGTGGCGTTCTGCACCCCGCCCTCGATCGCGATCGTCGCGGCCTGCGCGCCGCCGAGCCCGAGCCCGCGCGACAGGAACCAGAAGAGCGCCAGCAGCACGACATTGAAGGCCACGAGAATCGGACCGAGAATGGCGACATTTTCGAGGAAGAGCCCCCAGTTGGAGGACAGCGCGCCGACGAGGACGACGACGAAGATCCCCGCCGATGCGCGGAAGAACCAGGGTTCGGACCTGATGGTGAATTTTGGCGCGAAGCGACGCACGAGCATGCCGAGCACGACCGGCACGGTGGTGATCAGGAACAGACTGATCGCCAGGCTCGAGATGTTGATCGGCCGGTCGCCCAGATCGAGGAAATGGCCCGAGCTAAACCCGATGAGAAGCGGCACGGTTACGACCGAAAGAAGGCTGACAACGGCCGTCAGCGTGACAGAAAGCGCCACGTCAGCGCGCGCGAAGCGGCTCAAGAGGTTGGTCGTCGCTCCGCCCGGGCAGAACGACAGGATCATCACCCCGAAGGCAAGATGCGGCGGCAGGTCGGTCAGCGCCAGCAGGCCCACAGCAATGATCGGCAGCAGGAAAACCTGGGCGACGAAGCCGGTGACGAAGGCCTTCGGCGCGGTGGCGATGCGGGTGAAATCGGCGACGGTCAGACCGAGGCCGAGCGAAAACATGATGATGGCCAGCGATACCGGCAACCCCACTGTGATGAGTGTCGATTCCACGGTTTGGTCCTCCCTACCAGTTCCGTTTTTCGAAAATCTTGCCCCGTTCTCCACATGCGGCGGGGCCGCGCCCCCGCGGCTTCCGAAAGGCGTCGCACCTCCCCGTGCGATCCGCCCTTCCCCGCGAAAGCTTACGTGAATGCGCTCTTCGTAAATTCCTTATAAAGCAGATCCGCGCCGGAGGCGAGACGGGCGACACCGATGATGTCGCGGCAAAGCCTAGCCGGCATCCAGCCCGACCAGGGCTGCGCGAACCGCCTCGATATCCTCCGGCATATCGGCCTCGAAGCGCATGACCTCGCCGGTGGCCGGATGCTCGAATGCGAGAAGCCAGGCATGCAGCGCCTGACGGGGAAAACGGTCGATAACCTTCGCCGCGTCGGCGGGCAGCTTGTTCGTCTTGGTGCGGAAGGACATGCCGTAATCGCGGTCACCGATCAGCGGATGACCGATATGAGCCATGTGAACGCGGATCTGGTGTGTGCGGCCCGTTTCCAGCCGGCATTCGACGAGGCTGGCGAGCGAGGTCGCATCGGGCTGCTCGCAATAGCGCTCGGTGACCGTGTAGTGGGTCACCGCATGGCGCACGTCATCGCCATTGTCGGTGCGCACCGCGCGCTTCAATCGGTCCCGCGACCGACCGAGGGGCGCATCGATCGTGCCGTTGAGCGGGTCGGGCCGCCCCCAGACGATCGCCTTGTACGCGCGTTCAAGATCGCCGGTGCGGCCGTGATCGGCAAACTGGTCGGCGAGATGACGGTGGGCCCGGCCGTTCTTGGCCACCACCATGACGCCCGAGGTATCCTTGTCGAGCCGGTGGACAATGCCGGGCCGCTTGACCCCGCCGATCCCCGACAGGCTGTCGCCGCAATGGTGGATCAGCGCATTGACGAGCGTGCCGGTCCAGTTGCCGGCGGCTGGATGAACCACGAGACCCGGCGGCTTGTTGATGACGATGAGATCGGCATCCTCGTAAAGCACCTCGAGCGGGATGTCCTCGCCCTTCGGCTCCGGATCCTCGGCCTCAGGCAGCATGATCTCGATCCGGTCGCCGTCGTGGAGCTTGCGGTTGGGCTCGGTGGCTGGCGCACCGTTGACGCTGACATGGCCCTCCTTGACCAGCGTCTCGACGCGCGAGCGCGAATAGTCGGGCGCGAGTGCCGCAGCGATCCATGCGTCGAGACGCCCCGCCGCACCCTCGACAACCAAGGCTTTCAACTCGCCCGCGCTTTCGTTAAAGGGAGACGCACCGTCCAACTGACCGACCTGCCTTTCAGGGATTGAGAATGACCAGACCGATGACCGACGACCTCGAGGAAAAGCCGCTCGACCCGGAAATGGAGAAGGTGCGGCGCAAGATGGTGCGGCTGCTCGCCGTATCGATCGGCATCATGTTTGTCGGTGTTATGGCGGTGCTGGCGGCCATTGTCTACAAGTTCACGCGTCCCGCCGAGGAGGCGGCGGCCCTGCCGGCGGCCAGCACGACCGCGCCGAGCGCCACGCCACTTGTCGACCGCATCGACCTTCCGCCGGGCTTCGAGGTGATCTCGATGTCGGTCGACGGCGACCGGATCGCCTTTTTCGGCACAGCGAGCGGCGGAGCCTCCCAGGTTCTGGTCTTCGACGCCTCGTCCGGCTCCCGCCTCGGCACCATCGAGGTCGGCCGCTAGGGCATGAGCGGGCCGCGCACCCCGATCCCCGTCACCGACCCGGACGACCCGCGCATCGCGGAATTCGTGTCGCTGAAGGAAAAGGACATTGCCGGGCGCGGCGACCGCTTTATCGCCGAGGGCAAGGTGGTGCTCAACGCGCTGCTGTCACTCGGCGCGACCGACCGCTTCGCCGTCGAGAAACTTCTGGTGCTGGAAAACCGGCTCGAGGGCGCGGGCGAGATCATCGAAAAGCTTGCCGAAGACGTCCCCGTCTATGTCGCCGATCGAGCGGTGATGGACGCGATTACCGGCTTCGCCATGCATCGCGGGGTGCTGGCGCTTGGGCGTCACGCGCCTTCCCCGGATCTCGCGCGCTTTCTCGCGAATTTGCCGGAGGAAGCGCTGGTGGTCGCCTGCTGCGGAATTTCCAACCACGACAATATGGGCGCGATCTTCCGCAATGCGGGCGTATTCGGCGCCGACGGTGTGGTGATCGACGAAACCTGCTGCGCGCCGCTCTATCGCAAGGCGATCCGGGTTTCCGTGGGCGCGGCGTTGCGCGTGCCGTTCTGCACGGACGGAGACGCGGGCGACATTCTCGCCACGCTTCATGAAGCGGGATTTGCGACCATTGCGCTGTCCCCGGGTGGAACGACCGATATCGCGGACATCAAGCCTGCGCGCCGCACCGCATTGGTGGTGGGTGCCGAAGGTCCCGGCCTGCCGGCGCAGATTCTCGAAAAGGCACGGACGGTACGCATTCCCCAGGCGCCGGGCATGGATTCGCTGAACGTTGCCACCGCCACGGGTCTGGCGCTGTGGCAGGTCGCCCGCGCGATGGGGCGCCTGCGCCTGGATTGAGCCGAGAATGTCAGGCGGACGCCCCGCATTTGTCACGATGTCGCCGATACTCGGCGGCTCGATAACGCCACGGCCGCCCCCAACGATCATTGTGAAGGCTCTCCCCATGATGCGGAAACTCGTCTTTGTCCTGATCGCGTTTCTATCACTCGGTCTCACCGGGAACGCGGTTGCAGATCCTTGGCAAGACGCAGATCCCGTATCGGTCGGCTGGTCGGTGGAGAAGCTGGCGGCCGCGCAGCACTATGCATCCAGCTTGAAACCCACGGCCGTGATGGTGGTGCAGGATGGCAAAGTGGTTGCCGGTTGGGGCGATGTCTCACGCAAAGTGAACCTCGCCTCCATCCGCAAAAGCCTGCTCAGCGCGCTTTTCGGCATCGCGGTTTCGGACGGCCGGATCAGCCTTGCCAGCACCCTTGCCGATCTCGGCATTGACGACAAGCCTCCGGCCCTGACGGCAGCCGAGACGCAGGCGACGGTGCGCGACCTGCTGATGGCGCGGTCGGGCATCTATCACCCCGCCGCCTATGAAACCGGCGACATGCGGCGGAACAGGCCGGAACGCGGCAGTCACGCGCCCGGCACGTTCTGGTGGTACAACAATTGGGATTTCAACGCCCTCGGCACGATCTACGGGCGTGAGACCGGCGAGGATATTTTCGACAGCTTCTCCCGGCGCATCGCCGTCCCGACCGGCATGGAGGATTTCTCGGCGCGCGACGGCCAATACGTGGCCGAAGCCCAATCGGAACATCCGGCCTATCCGTTCACCATGAGTGCCCGGGATGCAGCACGTTTCGGTCAACTTTTTCTCAATGGCGGCCGATGGGGTGGCAAGCAAATCGTGCCGGCCGCCTGGGTGAAGGAGTCGACCGCCGCATATTCCCGCACCGACCGGGGAAGCATGGGATATGGCTATCTCTGGTGGACGCTCAATCCGAAAGTCTTCGGCCCGGGCGCGGCCCTCGCGTCCGGCTATGGAGGACAGGCCATAGCCATCGTGCCGTCAAAGCGGCTGGTGGTCGTGCAAATCGTCGATCGGGCACAAAATCCCAAGGGTGTACGGACCAGCCATTTCATCAAGCTGTTGCAAAAGCTCTCCGCAGCCGCGCCGTGACAGATGGAGTTGGCGGACTTGAACGCCCCTCCTCCCGCAACGATGAGGACGATGTCCTCTAGCTCGCCGCCGCCTCGATGCGGGCCTTGGCGCGAGCGGCGAGGCTGAGACCGGCCCCTTCCACCTTGTCCTCATTGCCGGAGAGAATGCGGCCGATCGGGCTGTCCTCTCCCTCGCGGCGGACCGTGAGTTCGACCATCAGCGCGGCGATCTCGGCGATCTCCTTGCGAAGCGCCGCGTCATTGACCGGCTTGTCGGCCTTCTTCAGCTCTTCGGCCAGCGCGGTTTGGCGCAGCCGCAGGTGATCGATCAGTTCGCCCACCGAGCGCGTCTCCTCGATGGCGGGCGCTTCCGCCTTGCCCCTGCGCAGCAGCGGCTTGCGGCCGTTCGATTTCGCCGCGGACGCCTCGGCTTTCGCAGGCGGCTCGGCAGCGGGTTTCTCCACGGCCTTGGCGACCGGCGCAATCGCCGCCGCGGCGGCCGCCTTCGGGGCCTCGCCATTGGCCTTCGCCAGACGTGCTTCGTAATCCCTGCGCTCCCGCTCGGCTTCGGCTTCAGCCTTCGCTAGATTTTTTTCCAGCGTCTTGCGATCGCGCTCGGCCTGTTTGAGATCGGCCTCGGTTTCCTTCAGGTCGGCGGCGAGCTTGGCCTTCTCCTCCTTCAGCCGGACGATCTCGGCGGTGCGGCTTTCGAGCGACTGCTCGCGGTCCGACAGCGTCGAAATGGCCTTGGCGAGCCGGGTGTCGAGATCGGCGGCGCGCTCGGTCTCCTGCTTGAGCCGGATCTCCGCCTCGCGTCCGCTGGCGGAGCGGAGGCGCAGATCCTCACGCAGTTGCGCGCGCTCGTCGCGCATCGCCTGGAGCTGGACCTTGAAGCTTTCGATTTCGGTGTCGCGGGTGGCGACATCGATCTTCATCTCCTCGATCTGACCGTCGAGACGGTTGATCTGCCGGCGGAGATTGTCGATCTCGCCCTTGCGCTCCTTCACCTCGCGGGTCGCCGTGGCGGCCTCGCCGGTCAGCGTTTCGAGCCGTGTATCGCGCTCACGGATCTGCGAGCGCAGGGTACCGGCCTCCTCGGTGGCCGCCTCGACCTTCTGGGTGAGGACCAGCACCTGCTCGCGCGCTTCGGTGAGTTTTCCCTCCAGCTTGATGTTCTTCGAGACCTGGGCGGCGGTGCGGTCGCGCTCGCCCCTGAGTTCGACGGCGAGTTTCGCCTGTTCGGCGGCAAATTCGGCGCGGGCGAAATCCTTCTCCGCCTTCACCTCCGCGGCCGAGAGCGGAACGCTGGCGCGCATGCGCCGTTCGGTCAGCGTGACGATCCGTCGATGGATGACGGGGGCGGCGAGAAGGCCGATGAGGGCGGCGGCGAGAAAACCCAGCGCGAATTGCAGCAGAAATCCGATCACGATCGAACATGTCCCGTTAGTGTTCGCCCCGCGCCAGCTTTAAGCACGACATCGGGCCCGGGAGCAAGCGATGTCCGGCCACAAGGGTCGGCAAAAAAATGGGCGGCACGGGGCCGCCCAGTCAGGTCAGACATGCAGGTGAGGATCAGAACGGGTTCCAGGTCGGCCGCGGGGTCATCTTGAGATAGCCGACATTGATGCCGAGACGGGCGCCGACGCCGGTGCGGATCGGCACGACGAGCATCCCGTCACGCTGCAACACCGTCATGCCGAGGCCGGCGACGATGAAGGCCGAGCCGCTGACGCCGCCAAAGCGGCCATACATGCTCTCCACGGCCGGCAGATTGTAGACCAGCATCATGGTGCGGTTGCCGTCGCCGCCGTAATCGATACCGATCGAGGGGCCCTGCCAGAACACTTCGTGCTGACCGGCATTCTTGGTGTAGAGATCGCCCTCGCCATAGGTGAGGCCGCCGATCAGCGCGCCTGAGGCTTCCTGGCCGAGAATGTAGCCGTTGGGCAGGCCGTAGTCCCGAAAGGCCTTCTCGACCAACTTGGCGAGACCACCGGATGTGGACCCGAAGAAGCCGTGTCCGGCGTCGACGATTTCCTGCGCTGTATAATTCGATCCGCCCTGCTGGGCGTGGGCGGGGGCGGAAAGCCCGGCAACGAGAACCACGGCCAGCAACAGGTGCCACGCGGATATCAGGTTCGAGGTGATACGCTTCATGTTCGAACTCCTGGAATGCGCTCGACGGCCGGATCGCCGTCCTGTCTGATCCCATTTTGCTACCAGGGTCTTAATAAGCGGTTTACCAAATGTGGTGTCTTTATGTTCCGACAAACCCGCAGTCAGCGGGCGAATGACTATGGCCAAAAAACCCGCTTTTGCTTGCGAATGCATGGGCGGACGTGCAGTTTCGGACTGATTTGGCGATTCGGGTAATGCAAAGGGACAGGAGACGACACCATGTCGAAGAACCCCAACCTCACTCTTTCTGGACCTGACTTGGCGGCCCTTCTCTGCAGCCGCGTTTGCCACGACATCATCTCTCCGGTCGGCGCCATCAATAACGGCCTCGAACTGCTCGACGAGGGCGGCGCGGACGAGGATGCGATGGACCTCATCCGCACCAGCGCGCTCAACGCTTCGGTACGGCTGAAATTCGCCCGCCTGGCCTTCGGCGCTTCGGGCTCCGTCGGCGCCTCCATCGACACCGGGGAGGCCGAAAAGGCGGTGATGGATTTCGTCTCCGCCGATGCAAAGACGGAAGTGACCTGGACCGGCCCGCGCGCCATCATCCCGAAGAACAAGGTCAAGCTTCTCCTCAACCTCTTCCTGGTCGCCTACGGCGCCATTCCGCGCGGCGGCAATATCGACATCACGCTGGCAAACCTCGAGACCACGCCCGAATTCAAACTGGTATGCAGGGGACGCATGGTCCGCGTGCCGCCGAAATTCCTCGAGATCCATTCGGGTCAGGTCGAGGAAGCCATCGATGCCCACGCGATCCAGCCCTATTACACCGTGCTTCTGGCCGACGAGGCCGGCATGACGATCAACTGCTCGGCCAATGCCGAGGAAGTGGTCTTCACCTCGTCCCACGCCTGATCAGACCTGCCTGACCTCGACCGCTCCGCGCTTCCGGCGGGCCGCGCAACCTTATGTTAAGCGTATCTGCTTACCGAAAATTCGTTGCTTTCCGTTAGCATTGGCTCAATCCGGACAAACAACGTCCGGCCGGGTGGGGAAGCCCGGTAGGGGTCAAGGAGTGAACAGATGCAGCAACGACTGATGATCGCGGACGATTCGGCAGTTATCTGCAAGGTGGCCAAGCGAATTCTCGGCGGCATGAGCTTCCAGGTCGTGGAAGCCTCCAACACCGGTGAGGCACTGATGATGTGCGAGGCGCAACTGCCCGCCATCCTCATCGTCGACGCCGGCATGCCCGATGCGCTCAGCCTCATTCACAGCGTCCGCCAGATGGAAGGCGGCGACAAGGTCCGCATCTACTACTGCACCATCGAAAACGACATCAAGGTGCTGATGGTCGGCAAGCGCGCCGGCGCGGACGATTTCCTGATCAAGCCCTTCGACCGCCAGATGCTCGAAAACGCATTCGGACGCTTCGCGGCCGCTGCCTGAACTTGGCGTTTGCCAACAACGAAAAAGCCCGCCATCGGGCGGGCTCGTTCTTGTCCGGGACATGCTGACGGGGATAGTCAGCAAGAGATCCAATCAGGCGCTTTCGCGGATCTCGCTGTCGTCCGGCTCGCGGAGCACGTAGCCGCGGCCCCAGACAGTCTCGATGTAGTTCTTGCCGCCGGCGGCCGTCGCGAGCTTCTTGCGCAGCTTGCAGATGAAGACGTCGATGATCTTCAGTTCCGGTTCGTCCATCCCGCCGTAAAGGTGGTTGAGGAACATTTCCTTGGTCAGCGTGGTACCCTTGCGGAGCGAAAGGAGCTCCAGCATCTGGTATTCCTTGCCGGTCAGGTGGACCCGCTGCGCACCGACTTCCACAGTCTTGGCGTCGAGGTTGACGACCAGGTCACCGGTGGTGATGACGGACTGGGCATGCCCCTTCGAACGGCGGACGATGGCGTGGATACGGGCAACCAGCTCATCCTTGTGGAACGGCTTGGTCATGTAGTCGTCGGCGCCGAAGCCGAGACCACGAACCTTGTCCTCGATGCCGGCCATGCCGGAGAGGATGAGAATGGGTGTCTTGACCTTCGAAAGGCGAAGCGTCCGAAGCACTTCGTAACCGGACATGTCCGGCAGGTTCAGGTCGAGGAGAATGATGTCGTAGTCGTAGAGCTTGCCCAGATCGACACCTTCCTCACCGAGGTCGGTGGTGTAGACATTGAAACTCTCGGACTTGAGCATCAATTCGATGCTCTGCGCCGTGGCGCTGTCATCCTCAATCAGTAGTACGCGCATATTTATCCCCTTTTCCGCCGCCGCAGAGCCGTGGTCAACGTCATCTACACGGTACGGTCCAGTCGTTGCCTGATTTGGAGGCTGCCATGGAATGGTTAACAAATTCTGATGTGGTTATGCAACCATTCAGAGGATGTTAATTTTACACGGTAGACTCCTGATTCCACATAAGAAATGCAGATCAATGGAGTTGAGAATCCACTTTAAGAATCCCCTGTAATCGACTCATTCGACTCTGGAAAGGCGCTCGAAAAAAACCGGTTTTTCGTTTACCTGCCCTTAAACCATGGGACTTAGTATTAACGATGCCCGTAAACGAATGGTTACCAAGGGGTGATTGGTTAACGCTGATGCCGCACGGAAACGATTCGAAAACGGGCCGCCGGAGGGTTTCCCCGGCGCAGCGTCCAATCCGGGGTTTCTCATCACGGGAGTATTGCGTATGAAATCGCGTGAGAGCCTGGTTCGTCTGAAACAGTTTCAGGTGACCGAAAAGTCCCGCCAGTTGAACCAGATTCAGCTCATGATGGCGGAAATGCAGAAGATGGCTGCCGAACTGGAGTACCAGATCGCCGCCGAGGAGAAGAAGGCGGGAATTACCGATCCGTCGCACTTCGCCTACCCGACTTTCGCCAAGGCGGCGCGTCAGCGCGCCGACAATCTTCAGAATTCGATCCGCGAGCTGCAGGTGCAACTTGAGGCGGCGGAAATCGCTCTGGAGGAAGCCCAGGCGGAACATGCCAAGGCGGCCGCGCTGGAAGAGCGCGACCACAAGTCCAGCCGCGCCGGCTGACACGAACGTAAACGACGCTGCGCATTCTTGCCGGTGGAAGGCGATGCTTCGCCCTCCGCCGGCTTTCTGCGTCCGCCACGGGCGACAGCGATTTCACGATCGCCGTCGGCGCCTTGCAAGCGCCCCGAAGCTGTGATGAGTGGGAAACCTTCACCCGGCGGACAAAGGAAAAAACGTGAGACCGGTCCTGATTGCCTGCCTCGTGCTCGCACCTTTTTGTCTCGCCCTCGGGGTGACGCTGCCGCTGATGCGGTTCGAGACACTTTATCTTTTCGACAGCGAACCGTCCCTTTTCGGGATCGTGACCAGCCTCGCCGCGGACGGCGATATCGCGCTTGCGGGAATCGTCGGTCTCGTCTCGATCGCCTTCCCGATGATCAAGCTGCTGGTCATTGCCGCCGAGGCGACCGGCCTGCCGCTGCAGCCGGAAGGAAAAATCGCCCGCGCCCTCCCCCATCTCGCCCGCTGGTCGCTGATGGACGTGCTGATCGTCTCCCTCGTCATCGTCGCCGCCAAGACCGGCGGCTTCGCCACCGCACTCTCACAACCGGGGCTGTGGTTCTACCTGGCGTCCGCATTGATGGCGATCGTCGCCCACATCATCAGCGGGCGGCTAAGGCAGGAGCACGGCTAGACTCGGGAGAGCCCGGAAAAAAGCTTCCGGAAGAAGGGAAATATGAATTCTGGTTCGGCGGAAACCCGCCGAAACCGAAATCAATGACGATATTGCTGGATGCGGGTGGTGCGAAGACCGGCCAGACCGTAATCGTTGATCGAGGACTGCCAAGAGAGGAATTCCTCGACGGTGAGCGTGTAGCGCTCGCAAGCTTCCTCGAGGCTCAGCAGCCCGCCGCGCACGGCGGCAACGACTTCCGCCTTGCGGCGAATGACCCAACGCCGCGTATTTGCGGGCGGAAGATCGGCAATCGTAAGCGGACTCCCGTCGGGGCCGATCACATACTTAACTCGGGGTCGTACCATATCGGTCATTGGACACTCTTACAAACTCAAGACCTACTGGAAGCTAAGCTACCGTTTCTGTTTTAAAAATTGCCTAAGGCCGGATTATAGTTTCGGTAACGTTTTGGCACAGCCCGGCGGTGGCCTTGTTGATGCCACACCGGATATGTATATGTGCCATCGAAAACAGGAACTTGTCCGCTTGATCGGCGCCTTGAACGCCTTTGAATGCCGGGGGTTGAAGTGAATAGTCTCGATATCGCCAAGCCGCCGCGCGACACCCGCGTCGTGGTTGCCATGTCCGGTGGCGTGGACAGCTCCGTCGTTGCCGGCCTCCTGAAAAGAGAGGGGTATGACGTCATAGGCGTCACGCTCCAGCTTTACGATCATGGTGCCGCCGTCCACCGCGCGGGCTCCTGCTGCGCCGGTCAGGACATCGACGACGCCCGTCGCGTCTCCGAAACCATCGGCATCCCCCATTACGTGCTCGACTACGAACAGCGCTTCCGCGAGGCGGTGATCAATCCGTTCGCCGAAAGCTATGTGATGGGCGAAACGCCGATCCCCTGCGTGGCCTGCAATCAGACGGTGAAGTTCGCTGACCTTTTGGCGACGGCGCGCGATCTCGGCGCCGATTGCCTGGCGACCGGCCATTATATCCGCTCGCGCCACGAGCCGACCGAGGACAATGCGGGGCGCCGGGCACTCTACAGGCCCGTCGATTCAGACCGCGACCAGAGCTATTTCCTGTTCGCCACCACTCAGGACCAGCTCGACTTCCTGCGATTCCCCCTTGGCGACCTGCCAAAGGCGCGGACCCGGGAACTCGCCGAGGAAATGGGGCTCGTCGTTGCAAAGAAGGCCGACAGCCAGGACATCTGCTTCGTGCCGCAGGGCAAATATGCCGACGTGATCAGCAAGCTCCGGCCCGATTCGCAGCTTGCCGGCGATATTGTCCACATCGATGGGCGGGTGCTGGGCCACCATCCGGGAATCGTCAATTACACGATCGGCCAGCGCAAGGGCCTCGGCGTCGCCACCGGCGAACCGCTTTATGTCGTCCATCTCGACGCCCGCTCGAAGCGGGTCGTCGTCGGGCCCAGAGAGGCGCTGGAAACCACGCGCGTCATCCTGCGCGACGTCAATTGGCTGGGCGATGTTCCGCTTGACCGCATCGGAGAGGACGGCGTGGCCTGCTTCGCCAAGCTGCGCTCGACCCGCCCGCCCCAGCCCGCACGTCTGTACGTGATCGACGGCATCGCCGAAGTGGAACTCGATGAAGGCGAAGCGGGAATTGCCGCGGGCCAGGCCTGCGTGCTCTATTCCTCGCCCGATGAAGCGGCACGCATCTATGGTGGCGGTTTCATCGAACGCTCGGAACGCAGCCCCGAGGCCCAGGCCCTGCTGACCCGCCTGCTCAGCGCCGCATCCGCAGCCTAAAATCAAAAGAATAGAATGGGCCTTGTGCGTCCGCCTGGACGCACGCCGCTCCGGGCGGCCGGGAGATTATCCCGCCGCCCAGACGTCGAGCGCCTGATTGAAGACCTCTGTGCCGGTCGCGCCCTTTTCCAGCGTGATCAGCGCGCGGCGTCCATTGGAATAGATCACCGGAACGTCGATCCAGTTGCGCGTGCGCAGAAGCTGGGTGTTGGTCTGCACGGCCTCGGTGAGGTCGTTGAGCGCGATCATGTAGAAGTCCTCGGTGATCTTGGCCGGGACCGCGATCAGCGGATTACCCTGATCCTGCTCGGTCTGCTTCATCGAGATGCGCTGGATCTGATCGATGCCGCCGCCGGTGAAATCGGCAGGAAGCGCGAAGACGATCTCGATGATGTGGCTCGCGGGCAGCGACTTGTCGGCATTGCGCTTGATGGTGATAAGCGCCGAGAGATTGCCGTCATTTGTACTGACCTCGCCGCGGATGGCGACATTGTTCGGACCGCCGTTTTCCGGATCGTCGATCAGCGACCAGACCACGCTACCCTCGTTGACGGCCGGGCTCTGCTGGTCGAGGCGCTCCTCGTAAAGGAACATCTTCTGCTGCACGCCGAGCGGCTCCTCACCCTGCGCGGGCTGCTCGCCGGCGGCATCGGGAGCGGCTTCACCGGTCGCGCCCGGGGCCTGAAGCGGCGGCGTATCGCCCTGCGCGGTCTGAGCGGCCACAGAACGGCCCTCGACCGGAGCGGTCGCGGCGGCCAATTCCGGCGCGGGGCCGGGATTGGATTCGCTGCCGTCGACATTGAGCCGCTGGGTGAATTTCCGGTCGGGATCCTCCGCCGGCTGATCAGTTTCCGCAGCCGCCGTCTCCGTTTCCTGCGGGGCGGCTTCCGGCTCGTTCGTCGTTTCGGTTTCGGCGGTTTCCGTCTCGGCAGGTGTCTCCGGCTGGGCGGTCTCGGTCTCCGCGCCGCTCGAGAACATCGCCGTCAGCGCGTCTCTCTGCGTCCAGGCTGCATAACCTGCCACGGCAAGCAGCAGGAGAACGGCAAGGCCCAGAACGAGCCCGGTCAGTCCGGACCGGCCGCCCGAACGCTCGGCACGTTCCGGCCGCCGGGGCTCGGACCGGGGCTCCGAGCGTGGCTCAGCCGCAGGCCCTTCATCCGCGCTGCGAGAGCGGTCCCCGAGACCGAAAACATCGTCGTGCTCATGCCCGGCTATCACGTCCGGGCGATCCGCCGGCGGAGGCGGCGCCTCGTGTTCGGCGGGAAATTCCGGTTCGGCCGCGACATCCATGTCGTCGCGATACTCGGGAACGGGGGGCTCGAGATACGCGCCGTCGCCGGCGTCGGTTGTCTCGTCCGCATCCTCCCATGCCGGTTCAGCCGGACCCGGCTCGGCCTGCGGGGACGACGTGGGCGTCCATTGCGGCTCGGCATGTGCGGGCGGCGGCGGAGGCGCCGCGACGGGAGGAGCCGGAGGCGTCTCCGGCGCGGGCACCGAGGGTTTCTCGTCGACCAGCGCCTCGAGTTCCGACATCAGACGATCGGTTTCGTCCTGGTCCTCCTCGACGGCGACCGCGTGCTCGCTCTCGACCTCGGCGATCGCATCGTCGAGCTTCGCCATCTGCCGGGCCACGATCTCCTCGGCAGGGGGCGGGTTCATCGCCTCAAGCTGGCGGCGGATCGCCGAGCGGGCCTTCTCGTAGACCCTTTCCCGGTTCTCCGGCGTATTGTCCGAAAGGTTCACGACGGCCTTCCGGATGACAGCTACAAAATCCGCCATGGTTTGACTGATACCTGCTAAGTTCGTTTAAACGCGTTGTTTTGGTGCTTAAACTAGTCTTCAAAGGGGTCGGTAACAAGTATGGTGTCGTCGCGCTCCGGACTTGTGGACAGAAGTGCGACCGGCGCGCCGATCAGTTCCTCGATCCGGCGGACATACTTGATGGCCTGGGCGGGGAGATCGGCCCAGCTGCGCGCGCCGACCGTGGTGCCTTCCCAGCCATCCACCGATTCGTAGACCGGCGTGCAGCGCGCCTGCGCGCCCTGGCTGGCCGGCAAATGGTCGATCCGCTCGCCGTCGAGTTCGTAGCCGATGCAGATCTTGATCTCCTTCAGCCCGTCGAGCACGTCGAGCTTGGTGAGCGCGATCCCGCTGATGCCGTTGACGGCGACCGACTGGCGCACGAGTGCGGCGTCGAACCAGCCGCAGCGGCGTTTGCGGCCCGTAACGGTGCCGAATTCGTGGCCGCGTTCACCGAGGAACTGGCCGATATCGTCGTTGAGTTCGGTTGGGAACGGCCCCTCGCCCACACGCGTCGTATAGGCCTTGGTGATGCCGAGCACATAGTGCAGCGACCCCGGACCAAGGCCCGAGCCGGCGGCTGCCTGGCCGGAGACCGTGTTCGACGAAGTCACAAAGGGATACGTGCCGTGGTCGATGTCGAGCAGCGTGCCCTGCGCGCCCTCGAACAGGATGCGGTTGCCCGCCCGGCGCGCCTTGTCGAGAAGCAGCCAGATCGTCTCCCGGAACGGCAGGATGCGGTCGGCGATCGAAGTCAGTTCCTCGAAAATGGTCTTGAATTCGATTTCCGGCTGCTCGAGGCCACGGCGCAGTGCGTTGTGATGGGTAAGAAGACGATCGATCTTGGCCGGCAGCGTTTCGAGATTGGCGAGATCCATCACCCTGATCGCGCGGCGGCCGACCTTGTCCTCATAGGCCGGACCGATGCCCCGGCGGGTGGTGCCGATCTTGGTTCCGGAATTGGACGCCGCGTCTTCGCGGATGCCATCGAGTTCACGGTGCAGCGACAAGATCAGCGTTGCGTTGTCGGCAATGCGCAGGTTCTCCGGGCCGATCTTCACGCCCTGTTTGGCGAGCCGGTCCATCTCGGCGATCAGGGCGTGCGGATCGATGACCACACCGTTGCCGATCACCCCCATCTTGCCTTCGCGCACAACGCCCGAGGGCAGGAGCGAGAGCTTGTAGCTAACGCCATCGATGACGAGCGTATGGCCCGCATTGTGCCCCCCCTGGAAACGCACCACGATATCGGCGCGCTCCGACAGCCAGTCGACGATCTTGCCCTTACCTTCGTCGCCCCACTGCGAGCCGACGACAACCACATTGGCCATGTACAGTCCCCTGAATTGCCGGTGAAAACGCACCGGCCGGAAATTTCGAACACGTTCTATATCGTCATGCGAGCGCGCATGCGACCCCCCGCATGTGACGATAGGGGTGTCTCGGGAAGGAAATTTCCAACCGCACGTCATTTTCCCTGCCATGGTCGCCGGGAAACGGCGATTGGACCCGCGCCATTGCCATCCCGGTCCGCGCGGCCTAGATGGAACACCTCGCCTTATGCGCTCGTCCGCCGGATGCCCCATGACCCAACGCGCCTATTTCTACATGCTGCTGACGACACTGTTCTGGGGCGCCAACGCCGTCGCCGGCAAACTGGCGGTCGGCCTGATCTCGCCGATGCTGCTCACCTCGATGCGCTGGCTGCTCGCGGTCACGGTGCTGTTGAGCTTCGCCTGGCCGCAGGTCCGCCGCGATCTGCCGATCATCCGCAGGCACTGGCCCGTTCTCGCGGCGCTCGGCGCGGCCGGCTTCACGATCTTCAACGTCTCGCTTTACTCGGCTCTCGAGTTTACCACCGCGATCAACGTGGTGATCCTCCAGGCCGGCATGCCGCTGGTCATTTTTCTCGCCAATTTCTTCATCTTCCGGGTGCCTGTGACATCGGCGCAGGTGATCGGCTTCTTCCTGACCGTGGCAGGCGTCGCGGCCGTCGCATCCGCAGGCGCCCCGCAACAGCTCCTGTCGCTTTCCCTCAACAAGGGCGACGCCATCATGTTGATCGCCGTCCTGGTCTATGGCGGATACACGGTGGCCTTGCGCTATCGACCGGTGATGCACTGGCAGAGCATGATGGCGGTCATGGCGACCTCGGCCTTCATCTTCTCACTTCCGTTCACCGCCTGGGAGATCGCGGTCGACCGGGTGATCTGGCCGGGTGTGGAGGGCATCTCGATCGCCGTCTTCACCGCCATCTTCCCCTCGCTGATCTCGCAGGTGCTCTATATCCAGGCCAACGGGCTGATCGGCTCCAACCGCGCCGGGCTGTTCACCAACCTCATTCCGGTCTTCGGCACCATCCTCTCCGTCGTCGTACTGCGAGAGACGCTGCACCTCTACCACGTCGTGGCCCTGGTGCTGGTGATGAGCGGGATCGCGCTGGCCGAACGGGGCAAGCGCGCGCGATAGAACGCCACCCTCCGCGCAACAAAAAAGCCCGCCCCTTGCGGAGCGGGCCTTTTCGATCCTTGGGAGGATGTGTCGGATCAGTCGACGTTGAAGACGAGCGACTTGGCCTGGCGGATGGCCGCGTTGGCGGTCAGCTTGTCGAGGACCGGCTGTTCCACGAGAGCGTCGACATAGAGGAGCGCGATGGCATCGCCACCGTCCTTGTCGCGGCCGAGGTGGAAGTTGGCGATGTTGACGCCGGCGTCGCCGAGCGTGGTGCCCATGAAGCCGATCATGCCGGGAACGTCGGTGTTGGCGATGTAGATCATGTGCTCGCCGACATCGGCATCCATGTTGATGCCCTTGATCTGGATGAAGCGCGGCTTGCCGTCGGAGAAGACGGTGCCGGCGACCGAGCGGGTCTGGCGTTCGGTGGTGATCGTCAGCTTGATGTAGCCGTCATAGACGCCGGTCTTGTCGCGCTTGACCTCGGAGAGGACGATGCCCTTCTCCTTCACCATGATGGGCGCCGAGACCATGTTGACGTCGGCCACCTGCGGGCGGATGAGGCCGGCGAGCAGCGCGCTGGTCAGCGCCCGGGTGTTCATGCCGGCAGTGGCGCCGTCATAGAGGATCTCGATCGACTTGATCGGGCTCTCGGTGACCTGGCCCGCGAAGCTGCCCAGCACGTCGGCAAGCCGGATGAACGGCTTGAGGATCGGGGCTTCCTCGGCGGTGATCGAGGGCATGTTGATGGCGTTGGAGACAGCGCCCTTGACCAGATAGTCCGACATCTGCTCGGCAACCTGCAGGGCGACGTTTTCCTGCGCCTCGGTGGTCGATGCGCCCAGGTGTGGGGTGCAGACGACGTTGGGCAGACCGAAGAGCGGGCTCTCGGTGGCTGGTTCGGTCTCGAACACGTCGAAACCGGCGCCGGCGACATGACCGGCCTTGATGGCTTCGGCAAGAGCTGCCTCGTCGACCAGACCGCCACGGGCGCAGTTGATGATCCGCACGCCCTTCTTGGTCTTGGCGAGCGCTTCCTTGCCGATGATGCCGCGGGTCTTGTCGGTCATCGGCACGTGCAGCGTGATGAAGTCGGCGCGGGCGAGCAGTTCGTCGAGTTCGACCTTGGTCACGCCCATCTCCTCGGCACGCTCCTTCGACAGGAACGGGTCGTAGGCGATGACGTTCATCTTCAGGCCGATGGCGCGCGAACAGACGATCGAGCCGATATTGCCGGCGCCGATGACGCCGAGCGTCTTGCCGGTGATCTCGACGCCCATGAACTTCGACTTCTCCCACTTGCCGGCCTGGGTAGAGGTGTCGGCGGCGGGAAGCTGGCGGGCGACCGCGAACATCAGCGCGATGGCATGCTCGGCGGTGGTGATCGAATTGCCGAAGGGCGTATTCATCACGATGATGCCTCGCTTCGAGGCCGCCGGGATGTCGACATTGTCGACGCCGATACCGGCGCGACCGACGACCTTGAGATTTTCGGCCGCGGCGATCAGCTTTTCGGTGACCTTGGTCGCCGAGCGTATGGCGAGACCGTCATACTGGCCGATCACTTCGGCGAGCTTTTCCTTGTCCTTGCCGAGATCCGGCAGGTAGTCGACCTCCACGCCGCGATCCTTGAAGATCTGCACAGCGGTGGGGGAGAGTTTGTCCGATACGAGTACGCGAGGTGCCATTCTGGCCTCCTGTTGGTTGGTGCCGGGCGGCTCGCCACGGCGAAAATGCGAAAACGGTAGTCGACATCCGGGCCGGCACGCGGCCCGGTCAATTCATGTGTCAGCCGCCGAGGGACATTGGTTTCTGTCCCTGTCCGGAGAGACCGAACAGGCCCCGGACGAAATCGAGAAACAGGCCGTAGGGGCGACCGAGCACCAGCATGAGCACGGCGAAACCCGCAGCCCCCTTGAGGATCGCCACCCCATCCGCTCCGCCCGCCACGATGATCGCGACGTAGATCGGGACCTGGAAAAGCAGCAGCGACAGGCAGTCGGTGAGGAATTCGCCGCGCGGCGTCGCGGGAGCGATACGACCGAACAGCCAGTCGCGCCAAATCCCGTAGGGCCGTGCCGTCAGCACCATCAGAACCGCGCCGATGGAGCGCGAGACGACAACCTCGTCCCACGTCATGCCGGCGATGAAGCGTTCGTTGACGCCGCTGGCGATGGTGAAGAAGATCACCAGCGCCAGCGTGTCTGCAACAAAGCTCTTGGTTCGTTCGGAGAACGCCATCGCCTACCCTCACCTGCCGCGGCTCGAGGAGCCCGGCTTCCGGTTACGCAGCCTGCGACAGCGCAGCTTTTTCGGCCTCGAAGGCCCAGCCGAGCCAGGGCATAAGAGCCTCGAGGTCGGAAGTCTCGACGGTGGCGCCGCACCAGATGCGAAGGCCCGCGGGCGCATCGCGATAGGCCCCGATGTCCAGCGCCACACCTTCCTTGTCGAGCCGCGAGACCATGGCCTTCGCGAAAGCCGCCTGCGCGTCGGGCGCAAGCGCCGTCACAGCCGGATCGGCGATCGTCAGGCAGACCGAGGTGTTGGAGCGGGTTTCCGGCTTTTCGGCCAGGTTGGCGAGCCAGGGATTGGCATCGCAATAGTCGAAGATGACCTTGGCATTGGCGTCTGCGCGCGCAATCAACGCATCGAGACCGCCGATCCTTTCCGCCCAATTGAGCGCATCGAGATAGTCCTCGACGCAGAGCATGGACGGGGTGTTGATGGTCTCGCCGACGAAGATGCCCTCGATCAGCTTGCCGCCCTTGGTCATGCGGAAGATCTTGGGCAGCGGCCAGGCCGGCACGTAGCTTTCCAGACGCTCGACGGCACGCGGGCTGAGGATCAGAATGCCGTGCGCGCCCTCGCCGCCGAGAACCTTCTGCCACGAGAAGGTGACGACATCGAGCTTGGCGAAATCGAGCTTCTGCGCGAACGCCGCTGACGTTGCGTCGCAGATCGTCAGGCCCTCACGATCCGCCGGAATGAAATCGGCGTTCGGAACGCGCACACCCGAGGTGGTGCCGTTCCAGGTGAAGACGACATCGCGGTCGAAATCGATCGAGGCGAGATCGGGAAGCTGGCCGTAAGGCGCCTTGATGGTGCGGGCGTCCGCGAGCTTGAGCTGCTTGACCACGTCGGTCACCCAGCCCTCGCCGAAGCTTTCCCAGGCGACCATGTCGACGCCGCGAGCACCGAGCAGCGACCACAGCGCCATCTCGACGGCGCCGGTATCGGACGCCGGCACGATGCCGATACGGTAATCATCGGGTACGCCGAGGATGTCGCGGGTCTTGTCGATTGCTGTCTTGAGCTTTGACTTGCCGATCTTGGCACGGTGAGAACGACCCACGGCGGCATCGGAAAGCGCTTCGGGCGTCCAACCGGGACGCTTCGCGCAAGGACCAGAAGAAAAACGGGGATTGGCCGGACGCACGTCCGGCTTGGAGATATCTGTCATAGCTACCCTCACAGATAGTTTGCCTCTCGTTGGGGAGAGGTGTCCCACTGGCGGGGATATGCCCGGACCCGATTTTAGTCAAGTGGAACTTCTGCGACGGCCACAAGCAAGAAGGGGCGGCTTGCGCCACCCCTTTTGGGGAAGACCTGGTTTTGAGGCGAACCTACCAGAGTTCGTAGCGCAGGCCGGCGCGGATCTCGTGGCTTTCAATTCCGTCGTCGAATGCCTGGACGCCAGTGGCGCCGGCAAGCCGGGAGGCCGAATCATAGCCGAACATCGCGCCGCTATCGATGTTCTGGTAGCGGTAGCCGATATCGAGCTTGAGCTGCTCGGTGATGTCGTAGGAGAAGCCGGCCATCAGCGCATAGGTGAAGCGCCATTCGGTTTCGCCGGGATGGCTGGTGGCGCCGGCGATCGCTGCCGAACAAGTGGTGCCGCCGTCGACGCAGCGGTTGATGCGGGAAAGATCGTCCCACAGCACCTGGGTCATGCCGAGGCCGCCGCCGACATAGGGCGTGAAGCCGGCAAAGGTGCCGAGATCGAAATAGGCGTTGGCCATGAGACCGTAGCCCTTGTAGTCGGCACCGTCGGAAAAGGCGCAACTGGTTCCGGCGACGGGGTCGACCGGACACGGATCGCCGGAAACGCTGTTGCCGCTGAACCGGCCGGAGCCGAATTCGACGGTTGCGTCCGCACGCAGATAATCCGTGAAGGCGTAACCGACGCCGATAGCCGCCGACCAGTCGGTCTTCAGATCCGAGCTGGCGAACGGCGTGGAGGTGTAGCTCTCGGGCGGGCCGGCATCGAAGACGGTGTAGCGGGCCGCAGCCCCGCTCTCGGATGCCGTGTAGCCGATGTCGCCGCGCAGGTACCATCCGCTGCCGATTTCGACCGGCCTGGTTTCCGGCAGCATCGGCGCGTAAATGATATCGTCGAGATCCGCCGAAATCGCCGGCGCGGTGAGCGCCGCCAGAATGGCGATTGCCGGAGCCAGTGTCGCACGCTTGAACATCGGTCGATCCCTCACAATTTCCCTGGCGAGCTTCCATTCGGGCCGCCGTATCAACCAACTATTCACCAAACTGGTTAAACGGCGGTTAAGCACGTTCGTTAACTTCGGGGGTGGGCAGGCCTATGGGCGCCGCGCAAACGAAAACCGCCCGGCTTGTGGCCGGGCGGTTCAGGAAAGAGGTTGGGTAGCCGGGTCGGCTTACTTGTAGACGACCGGGGTCGGCGGGATGTAGGGCGGCTCGATCGGGGTTTCGTCGCAGCCCCCGAAGGTGTAGCGCAGGCCGCCGCGAACTTCGTGGCTGTGGAAGCCGCGATCGTAACCCGGGCCACCGCCCGTAGAAAAATCAAACATTTTGCCGCCGCGGACGTTGCGGTAGCGATAGCCGACATCCGCATCCAGCGCGCAGTTGATGTTGATCGTGGCACCGGCCATCAGAGCGTAGGTGAACCGCCAGTTGGACTCGCCTTCGTGCCGGACGGTGGTGTCGCAGTTCGCCGGGTTGCCGGCGTCGCAAGCGGTGTTGAACAGATCGCCCCAGACCACACGCGTGCCGCCGAGACCGGCACCGGCGTAGAAGGAGAAACGACCGGTCTTGTAGAGATCCACATAGGCGTTGGCCAGAAGGCTCATGGCCTGGAAATCGGCCTTGTCGGTCGACACGCAGGTCAGCGAGGCGCCACAGCTGCCGGTGGTCGAGCCACGGAAATCGGTCTTGCCGAAATAGTCGAAGGTCGCGTCGAAGCGCATCCGGCCGGACGTCTTGTAACCGACACCGGCGCCGATGGAATAGCCGCCGCGCAGGTCGGTCGAGGCGAAGGGAACGTAAGCAGCCGCTGAGCCGCCCTGGAAGAAGTCAACGCCGCGGCTCTTGTTCCAGGCGTAACCCACGTCGCCGCGAAGATACCAGCCGGAGGCGGAGGATACCGTCTCGTAGGCCGGCGGTTCGTAATAGGGCGCTTCCACGATCGGAGGCAGGGCATCGGCGGCGAGCGCCGCTCCCGTTCCGGCAGATGTCGCCAGGGCTGCTGCTGCAATGCCGGCGAAGAGAGTGGTTTTCATCTCGATCTCCATGATCCTGCGCCCGGATTGCCCACCCCGGCAACCGTGACGCCTTGTCTCGTTATGGATAATGGAGCGCAAAGGTTAAAACACGCTTAACCACGTATATTTACCACGAACAGTACGTAGACGACCGGAATTACGTACCGGATATACAAAAAAGTCGGTCGTTCGGACCGCCTTTTATTAACAGATCATGAAAGACGTTCAGGCGGCGCTGCGCACGCCGGCGATCACCCCGACCAGGCCCTCGACGATGGATTCGATCTGGCCCAGATCGT
Organism: Hyphomicrobiales bacterium; assembly: GCA_002709005.1. Taxonomy (GTDB): domain Bacteria; phylum Pseudomonadota; class Alphaproteobacteria; order Rhizobiales; family Rhizobiaceae; genus Pseudohoeflea. The sequence continues at coordinate 158,362 of PAPH01000044.1, forward strand.
CGCCCTCCGCCATCACCCGGATCAAGGGCTCGGTGCCGGAGGGACGGATGACGAGCCGGCCCTTGCCGGCGAGCTCGGCCTCGGCCTCGCGGATGGCCTCCTTGACGTGGGCATCCTTGAGCGGCTCACCGCCGCCGAAGCGGACGTTCTTGAGAAGCTGCGGCACCGGCTCGAAGCGCCGGCACACTTCCGAGACCGGACGGTCCATCCGCTTGACGCAGGCGAGCACCTGGAGCGCGGCGACGAGACCGTCGCCGGTGGTGGCGAAATCGGACATGACGATATGGCCCGACTGCTCACCGCCGAGATTGTAGTCGTTCTGGCGCATATGCTCGACGACATAGCGATCGCCGACCTTGGTACGGACGAGATCCATGCCCTTGTCGTTGAGGAATCGCTCGAGACCGAGATTGGACATCACGGTCGCCACCAGGCCGTTGCCGCGCAGGATGCCGTCGGACGCCCAGGATTCGGCGATCAGCGCCATCAACTGGTCACCATCGACGATCGCACCGTTCTCGTCGACGATCAGCACCCGGTCGGCGTCGCCGTCGAGCGCGATGCCAATATCGGCGCGCACCTCGTGCACCTTCTTGGCGAGCGCCACCGGGTGGGTGGAGCCGCAATTGAGGTTGATGTTGGTGCCGTTGGGTTCGTTGCCGATGGTCACGACCTCGGCGCCGAGCTCCCAGAGTGCGGCGGGAGCGACCTTGTAGGCAGCGCCATTGGCGCAGTCGATTGCCACCCGCATGCCCGACAGCGTGATGTCGCGCGGCATGGTGCGCTTGGCGAATTCGATATAGCGGTCGTGAACACCGTCGACGCGTTTGGCCCGGCCGATCGCATCGGCGGGCGCGAGACACAGCGACACCTCGTTGTCGAGCATCGCCTCGATCTGCTTCTCGATCTCGTCGGAAAGCTTGAAGCCGTCCGGGCCGAAGAGTTTGATGCCGTTGTCCTGATAGGGATTGTGCGAAGCCGAGATCATCACGCCGATGTCTGCGCGCAGTGACCGCGTCAGCATGGCTACCGCCGGGGTCGGGATAGGCCCGAGAAGGAAGACATCGAGTCCGGCCGCGGTGAAGCCTGCAACCAAGGCGTTTTCCAGCATGTAGCCCGAAAGCCGCGTATCCTTGCCGATGACGACGCGGTTGCGGTGTTCGCCACGCTTGAACAGATTGCCGACGGCAATGCCGACTTTCATCGCAACGTCCGGCGTCATCGGGGCGGTATTCGACCGCCCCCGGATACCGTCGGTTCCGAAATAGCGCTTGCTCATTTATTTAGTCCCCCTTGCAGGCCGCGCGGGACTGTCAGCCGTCCCGTATTCCCCTGCCGCGGCCGTGATTCGGTGCCCAGTTCGGGAAGTATCGTCGTATTCTGATACCCATTCGACCACAAAAACCGGAAATCAGAATTTATTTCACTTCGTTTCAAGCGAGAAATCGCGGGCCTTGGTTGACGGAAGCTTTACCGCACCATGCCCGGCCTCTGCCAGCCGGCGCTCGTGGAAGGCAAAAGAAAAGGCCGGCGCTGGGCCGGCCTTTCCAATCCATCGAATGGACGATGCTTTACTGCGGCAGCGGCTCGAGGCCGGTGTCGGGTTCATCGCCCTTGTCCTTGCCCTTCTTCGCGCCGGCGGTGGGGACCGCGGTGCCGCGCGGGCTTTGCGGTTCGTCCGGATCCTCCCGGGTCGGGCGCTTGCCGTTCATCAGGTCGCGCAGCTCGTCGCCGGTCAGCGTCTCGAACTCGAGGAGTGCCTGGGCGATCGCCTCGAACTGATCGACATTGTCGCGGATCAGATTGCGCGCGGCCGTTTCGGCTTCCTCGATCATGTCGCGCACTTCCTCGTCGATCAGCTTGGCCGTCGACGACGAGATGTTGGTGGTCTGCGAAACCGAGTGGCCGAGGAACACTTCCTGCTGGTTCGATGCGTAGCGCACGCGGCCGAGCTTGTCCGACATGCCCCATTCCATCACCATCGCACGGGCGAGGCTGGTTGCCATCTGTATGTCGCCGGAGGCACCGTTGGTGACCTTCTCGGGACCGAACTTGTAGATCTCCGCCTCGCGACCGCCGAACAGCATGACAAGACGGGCGATGCTCTTCTCGTGGCTCATCGAGTAGCGGTCGGTCTCGGGCAGGGTCATGACCATACCGAGCGAACGGCCGCGCGGGATGATCGTCGCCTTGTGGATCGGGTCGATGCCCGCCATCTTCAGCGCGATGATGGCGTGACCGGCCTCGTGATAGGCGGTGGTCTTCTTCTCCTCGTCGGTCATGGCCATCGACTTGCGCTCTGCGCCCATCATGACCTTGTCCTTGGCGTCCTCGAATTCCTGCATGGTGACGAGACGCCGGTTGCGGCGAGCGGCCATCAGGGCGGCCTCGTTGACGAGGTTCATAAGGTCGGCGCCGGAGAAGCCCGGTGTGCCGCGAGCCAAGATGTGCAGATCGACATTCGGGGCGACCGGCACGTTGCGGACATGAACCTTGAGGATCTTCTCGCGGCCGTTGACATCCGGCAGCGGCACGACGACCTGACGGTCGAAGCGGCCCGGGCGCATCAGCGCGGGGTCGAGAACGTCGGGCCGGTTGGTAGCCGCGATCAGGATCACGCCTTCATTTGCCTCGAAACCGTCCATCTCCACGAGGAGCTGGTTGAGGGTCTGCTCGCGCTCATCATTACCGCCGCCGAGACCGGCGCCGCGATGACGGCCGACGGCATCGATTTCGTCGATGAAGATGATGCAGGGCGCGTTCTTCTTGGCCTGCTCGAACATGTCGCGGACACGGGACGCGCCGACACCGACAAACATTTCGACGAAGTCGGAACCGGAAATGGTGAAGAACGGCACGTTGGCCTCACCGGCGACCGCACGGGCGGTCAGCGTCTTGCCGGTTCCCGGAGGGCCGACGAGCAGCACGCCGCGCGGGATCTTGCCGCCCAGACGCTGGAATTTCTGCGGGTCCCGGAGAAATTCGACGATTTCCTCGAGGTCCTGCTTGGCCTCGTCAACGCCTGCAACATCGGCGAAGGTCACGCGGCCATGCGCTTCGGTGAGAAGCTTGGCCTTGGACTTGCCGAAGCCCATTGCGCCGCGCGAACCGCCCTGCATCTGGCGCATGAAGAATATCCACACGCCGAGGATGAGCAGTATGGGCAGCCAGGAAATCAGGTAGCCGACGAGGGTGTTCGACGAATCAACTTCCGGGCGCGCGGTGATGTTGACGTTCTTGGCCGTCAGCTCGGAGACGAGGTTGGTGTCGCCGGGCGAATAGGTCTGAAAGGTACCGCCGGTGTCGTTGTAGGTGCCGGAGATGCGTTCGCCGACGATAGTGACGTCGCGCACCCGGCCGGTATCAACGTCCGACAGGAATTTCGAGTAGGCGATTTCCCGGCCGGCGGTGCGCTCGGTCGGGCTCTGGAACATGTTGAACAGCGCGATCAAAAGCAGCGCGATAATGGCCCAGAGTGCGAAATTGCGTAAATTCGGATTCATCCTATTCCCCAACGGGTGACGGCCTCGACACGGCCGGTGCGGCGACAAGCGCCGAATGTTTGTTTCAACATAGGTTTCCGAGGCCGGTTTGCCAAGGAGAATGCCATCAGATGGGTTCGCCCACCGCCATCCAATCGCGCCACGGGCAGCGCGGAAAACGCATGCGCCCGGCAAGACCGCCCAGCGCATCGGCCCGCGCGGCCTCGAAAACCGGCATCAGTCGCGACAGCCGACCGCAGGATCGCGCTATCTCCGGAGCCCCTGATCCGTCACCCTTGCGGACCAATTCCGGCGAAATTCCGTATCGGCCTCCGCCTGCGATCGAAAGACATTCCACCGGATCGCGGTTTTCAATCCGGTAACGGCCGTCCCACAGAATCCGGCGGCCCGGTTCAATGCTGATTTCCGCGACGTTTCGCCGCTCGCGCCGCAAGGCTATGTCGCTGCCCCTGTGCTGGATCAGAACGCGGCCGACCGTCAGCCGCCCGACATCTGAGCCGTCAAGTAATTCACCGAGACGTTCGCGACCGTGGCGATCGAGCCCGCGCGCCCGTCCGCCCGCCATGTCGATGAGCGAGCGCAGGCAGTCGAGCGCCAGATCCCGATCGAGCCCGGAGAGGTCGAAGCGGAAGAGATCGTCCTCGTCGCGGACGGCGCGGGCGCCGATCGCCTCGCCCGCTTCCGCCGCGCGCTGCGTGCGGCTCCGCCACCGCGCCGTGAGATTTTCGGCCGCGACGCCCGCCTCGCGCAGTCTCACACGCTCGAAACGGCGATCGCCGTTCGAGGGGTCATCGATCCAGCCGAGCCCGGAGGCGGAGAGATGGGCGCGGATCGCGGCACGGGAAAGATGGAGAAAGGGGCGGAGAAACCAGACGGCCTCGTCGTACAGGGTCGCGGGCGGAATGCCGGTCAGTCCCTCGCCCTCCGAACTGCGGGCCTGGCGCATGGCAAGCGTCTCGGCCTGGTCGCCCGCCGTGTGAGCCGTAACGATGGCGCAGAGATCGAGACGGCGGGCGGCGCCGGACAGAAGCGCGTAGCGGGCCTGACGCGCGGCGGCCTGAATGCCGGTCTTCGGCTTGGCGCCCAGCCAGTGCAGCGTTTCGTGCCGGGCACCGAGACGTTCGGCGAGGCCGGCGACATGCTTCGCCTCGGCGCCGGATTGGGGTCGCAGGCCGTGATCGACGGTGAGCGCGACGATGCGGCCATGACCGGCGCTGCGGCAGAGCGCGCTCAACAGTCCGGTGGAATCGCTGCCGCCGGATATGGCGACACCGATGGCGCGACTGTCGGAAAGGGAATTAAGAAATCGTGCGGCGGCACGAAGGACGGGCGACCCGTCAGGTTGGGCGGCGTCGGACGACGATCCCGCCACGGTCCTCAGCAACTCGCCTTGAGCTGTTCCTGCTGGACCTTGGAGCGGACGGCCTGGGTGGCGCCCGGATAGTTCGTCAGCGTCTGGCGATAGGTAGCGCAAGCCGGCTCGCGCTTGTCGAGTGCTGCCAGCGACATGCCGAGCTTCAGCATGGTGTCGGCACCCTTTTCGGCCTGCGGGAATTTTTCGTGCGCGTCGAGAAAGGTCTTCGCCGCGTCGGTGTAATTGCCTTGCGAGAACTGCGCCTCGCCGAGCCAGAACATGGCGTTCGGCGTCTGCGCGTCACCCGGATAGATATCGACGAAATCCCGGAACACCTGCTCGGCAAGTTGGTAGTCGCCCGCCAGCATGTGGCTGTAGCCCGCCTGATAGAGATCGCCGGGATTGTTGAGCGAGGCGGTTTCGGTCGCGTTGCCGCTCGGAATCTCGTCGGCGTTCGAACTGACCGGATTGCCGTCCTGGTCGAAGGTGATGGAGCCGAGCGTCCGTTCCGGCGTGCCGATTTGCGGGTTGGGCGTAGTCGAGGCGGTCGCACCGTCCTCGACGCCCGGCAACTGGTCGGTGCCGGCATGGTCCATCGGCACCTCCTCGGTCACCGCCGGATCGGCGGCAGCCGGGCCGGCGTCGGTGCGGTCGCCATTGCCACCGCCGCCCTCGAGCTGCTGGAAGCGGAACTCGTTGTCTTCCTGCATCTGGCGAATGCGCTCTTCCATCTGCAGAAGCTGGAAGCCCAGTTCCTCGATCTTGCCGTTGAGGCTGCGCACCTGCTCCTCGAGCTGGCCGATTCGATAGGTCTCGTCGGCCGACTGGACTTTGATCACATGTTCCGTGGGTTTTGCTTCGCCCAGGAGCGGAAGCTTCGACCACAGCGGAGCGGCCTGAGCCGTCGCAATGGTGCCGGCCAGAATCGCCGCCAGCACACCCATCTGACACGTACCGCGGATAATTTTTCTCACGTAATAGAGCTCCCGGTCTGTTTCTCGGACGTTCGGGGACCCGCGGCATGACCGGAGAGCCCCCGCCCTCACCGCCGGATTATCTCCGAGATGCCCGCTGAATCAACGTATAAACGGGCCAAAATTATGGTGAGGTCATGAAAAAAGGCGGCCCGGAGAGCCGCCTTCTCACGTTTCTTTCGACTGACGAGCCTTCGGGCCGATCAGCTTCCGGCGCCGCCGAGCACGGTGACAGCGCGACGGTTCTGCGACCAGCAGGAGATGTCGTCGCAAACGGCGACCGGACGTTCCTTGCCGTAGGAAATGGTCTGCATCTGGCTCGCCGGCACGCCCTTGGAGGCGAGATACGACTTGGTGGCCGCCGCACGGCGAGCGCCGAGTGCCAGGTTGTATTCGCGGGTGCCGCGTTCGTCGGCATGGCCTTCGACAGTGATGCGGTACTGCGGGTAACGCGCCAGCCACTGGGCCTGCTTGTCGAGCGTTGCGGCGGCATCCGGACGGATCGACGAGGAGTCGGTGTCAAAGAAGATGCGGTCGCCGACATTGACCGTGAAGTCCTGCTGCGAGCCCGGAGTGGCGGAGTTCAGACCCAGTTCGCCGGCATTGTTCGGCAGGGTCTTCTTGCTGGCGCAACCGGTGACGGCGAGTGCGGTGACAAGCGCGATCACGGCCGGATTGGTGGCGAGAGTAAGCATGCGGCCCATGGCCGGCCTCCTTCAGTGTTGTGGTTGACCGAATGTAACCCGAAGCGGTTAATCGGCCTTGAACCGGCGTGGTTAATCTATGGTAAAAATCCGCCGCTTTGGCCCCGTTTGAAACGAAAATACGGCACGAAAGCGGCAGAAATCCGGCTTATTCGAGAAGTGGCGACCAGGCTGGGTCGGAGGCGTAACCGGGGGTCTGGACCTGCTGCTCGTTGTAGCCCGTCAGATCGATCGAATAGATCTGCGGACCGCCGGCCCCCGCCGGCTGACGGAAGAACATCAGCACGCGGCCGTTGGGCGCCCAGGTCGGACCCTCGTTGTGGAAGCCCGTGGTCAGGATGCGTTCGCCCGAACCGTCCGGACGCATCACCCCGATCGAGAACTTGCCGCCCGACTGCTTGGTGAACGCAATCAGGTCACCGCGCGGCGACCAGACCGGCGTCGAGTAGGAACCGTCGCCGAACGAGATGCGCTGCTGGCCGGAACCATCGGCATTCATCTTGTAAAGCTGCTGGCGTCCGCCACGGTCGCTTTCGAACACGATCTGCTGGCTGTCCGGCGAATAGGACGGGGAGGTATCGATCGCCGCCGTATCGGTGAGACGGGTGGTGGCACGCGAGCGCAGGTCCATCGCGTAGATGTTGGCGTTGCCGCCTTCCTGCAGGCTCATGATGATCCGCTGGCCGTCCGGCGAGAAGCGCGGCGAGAACGTCATGCCGGGGAAATTGCCGACGAGTTCGCGCTGCCCGGTCTCGAGTTGCAGCAGATAAACGCGCGGCTGGCCGCCCTCGAAGGACATGTAGGTGATTTCCTGGCGGTTCGGGGAGAAGCGCGGGGTCAGCACGATGTCGTTGCCCGAGGTCAGCATGCGCGCATTGGCCCCGTCCTGGTCCATGATGGCGAGCTGCTTCTGGCGATTGTTCTTCGGACCGGTCTCGGAGACGAAGACGACGCGGCTGTCGAAATAGCCCTTCTCGCCGGTCAGCCGCTCATAGATGGCGTCGGCGATGATGTGAGCCACACGGCGCCAGTTTTCCGGCCGGGTGAAGAACTGCTCGCCGGAAAGCTGCTGGTTGGCGAAGGTGTCCCAAAGCCGGTATTCGGCGCGCAGCCGGCCATCTGCTTCCTGCACGACACGACCGGTGACCAGCGCCTGGGCGTTGATTGCCGTCCAGTCCGGAAAGCGCGGCGTCTGGTCGGGATTGGCGATCTTCTCGATGAAAGCCGCGCGGTTGACCGGGGCGAAAAGGCCGGACCGTTTAAGGTCGGCCTCGACGACGCCCGACACCTTGGCGCCGATGTCGTCGTTCGACTGGAAGTCGGTTATCGCGATCGGCAGCGGTTCGACATTGGCCTTGTTGATGTCGATCTCGACGACGGCGAACGCCGGGCGGGCGGCGAAAGCCACGACCATGGCGGCCATCAGGAAGACGATTTTGCTCAGTTTGGGCATAGGTCAGCCTCTCTTTAGAACATCTGGCTCGGGTCGAAATTCACGATGACTTCCGACCACGAAGCATATTTGTCGGCGGGCAGCTGATAGGGCTGCGCCCTGAGAACGGCGCGCTTGGCGCTGCCGGCGAGTGTCGAACGGGTGCCGGCCGATCCGCCGGTGGCGGTGACTTCCGGATTGCCGATGATGTTGCCAGTCTGGTCGAGGCGCATCTTCACCACCACCCGCACATCTTCACCGTCGGCCATGCCCGGAATGATATTCCAGTATTTCTGGATCTGCCCGCGCAGCGCATCCATTTCGCTGAGCGACAGGGTTTCGCCGCGCGTGGTCTTCGATCCACCGAGCGACGCGGTCTCGGTCGAGCGCTTGGCGCCGCCGCCCTTGGCCTCGTCCTTGTTCAGAAGCGCCGCGATCTCGTCGGCGTTGAAGTCGCTGTCCTTGGCGGAGGACGCGCTCGACTTCTCCTGCTTCTTCTCGGCCGGCTTCTCGCTCTTTTTCTCGGCGGTCTCGGTCGGCTGCGGCTTCGGCGTCTCGGGCTTCGGCCGCGTGGACGGCACCGGACCCGCGGTCGGCAACTGTTCGAAGGCGGGCTCCTCCGGCGCGTTCTCGATGGCCTCGGCGAGCGGATCGGGCTCGGGCGGCAGTGCGGCGACCTCGGTTTCCTGCGGCGCCTCGGGCTTCGGCTCGGCGACAGGTTCGGGTTTCGGCTCCGGCTCGGGCTGCGGCGCGGGCGCGGCCTCCTCGACCGGCTTCGGCTCCGGCTGGGGTTCGGGATCAGGCTCCGGCGTCGGTACCGGTTTTTCCGCCGGCTTCGGCGGCGCCTCGGCAACGATCTCGCGTTCGGCGGGCTTCGGCGCCTTGTTGGTCAGGTCGACCTTGTTCTCGCCCACGTTCTCGGCGTCCTGAACCGGATCGGGCCGCTGCGTCGGCGTCGGCGCTGATTTCTCCGCGAGCGGCGCCTTCTTGTCGCCCTGCTGGATCTGGGTGATCGATTCCACCGGCACGATGTCGACGGGCAAAGCCTCGACGTCCGCAACCTCGAGGGTACGGGGAGAGGAGAAACTGGACAGGGCGAACCCGATAAGGAGCGCGTGCAGTCCAGCCGATATGATGATGCTGCCTCTCATGGGCGGAAAATCAGCTATCCTGCTCCTGGAGCGTGACGAGACCGAGGTTGCGATACCCGGCGGCGGAAATGCGCGCCATCACCTTCATCACCGTGCCGTAGGCGGCGGCGGTGTCGCCGCGCACATAGATGCGCTCGGAATAACCGGTGGTGGCGATGGCTTCGAGTTTGGGGACGATCTCGTCGATGGCGATCTCGGTCTCCTGGAGATAGATCTGGCCCGCTTCATTGACCGAAATGGTAATCGGCTGGGTCTCGGAATTCATCGCGCTGGCGCGGGTTTCCGGCAGATCGATCGGCACGCCGACGGTGAGAAGCGGAGCCGCAACCATGAAGATGATCAGCAGCACCAGCATGACGTCGACGAAGGGCGTGACGTTGATCTCGCTGACCAGCTGGCGGCGACCGCCGCGGCGTCCCCGGCGCGATCCCCGGCCCTGATTGCCTCCTACGGACATGCCCATATGTGCGTCTCCCCTGCTGGGATGAAAGTCTTATTCGGCGGCTTGGCGCGACTGCAGCCGCTCGTCGATCTGGCGCGAGAGAATGCCCGAGAATTCGTCGGCGAAGCCTTCGAGCCGTGCGCTGATCTTGCCGGCGTCGGCGGAGAACTTGTTGTAGGCGATGACGGCGGGAATGGCGGCGAGAAGGCCGATGGCGGTAGCGAGCAGCGCCTCCGCGATACCGGGTGCCACGACGGCGAGGTTGGTCGATTTCGAGCCGGCGATCGCCTGGAAGGAGGTCATGATGCCGACCACGGTGCCGAACAGGCCGATAAAGGGGGCGGCCGAACCGATCGTGGCGAGCGAGCCGAGACGCGCCTCGAGCGCGTCCGATTCCCGCGCCAGCGTCACGTCCATCGCCTTGTCGATGCGCATCTGCAGCCCGATCGGCGACTTGGCGCCCCGCTCGAAGGACTTCTTCCACTCGCGCATGGCGGCTACGAAGATCGCGCCCATGCCCGAGGACTTGCGGTCGGACAGGGAACGGTAAAGCTCCTCGAGCGACTGACCCGACCAGAAGACCTGCTCGAACTTGTCGAGCTGGCGGCGTACGCGGTTATAGGTAACGACCTTGTCGACGACGATCGCCCAGGTCCAGATCGAGGCCCCGATCAGTCCCAGCATCACCAGCTTGACGACGAAACCCGCCTGCATGAAGAGAGACCACAACGTCACGTCGCTCGTCGCAGCCAGTCCAACCTGTTCCATTTCGATAGCCCTCGAATCCAAACGCCCGGCGGTTACACCGGGCGGCCAAGACTTCACTCTTTGCCGGAGAAACCGCGAGCCGGGGGAAGTCCCTACTCGCCGTGACCTTCTCACGGCCAATTTTGGTTAAAGGATGGCGCTTTTCCCCAACCTCTTACCGATGGCCGCCATTAATGCCCCATTATGGTTAAGGCTTCGTTAGGAACCTCGAAATCCCGGCACCAAAGGGCTTTGGGGAACAAATGCCCCGATGCAGGGTTCTATCTGCCATGACGAGAACCGAGTGGATTTTGCTGCGTCGCAGCGCGCCAGAACGCGCCGGGCGGCTGATTCCGCAATTTTCGTCCCCTCACCTCACATCGAACGGAGGTCGCCATGGCGCCGCGTAGCCTGTGGAAGGGACAGATCCGCCTGTCGCTGGTCTCCATTCCCGTCGAACTGTTCAGCGCCACCAAGACGTCCGGGCGCACCAGCTTCCGCCAGATCCACGAGCCGTCGGGCAAACCGATCCATTACGAAAAGGTGGTTCAGGGAATCGGCCCCATCGACACCGACGATATCGTCAAGGGCTACGAGCTCGACGACGGCAAGTACATCACCCTCGACCCCGAGGAAATCGATGCGGTGAAGCTCGAGACCAAGCGGGTGATGGACCTCGTGCAGTTCGTCGATGCCTGCGAAATCCCGCCGCTCTATTACGACAAGCCCTATTATCTGGTCCCTACTGGCGACGTCGCGGAGGAGGCCTATCAGGTCATCCGCGACGCCCTGAGGGATTCCGGCAAGGTGGGGCTCGGCCAGCTGACGATGCGCGGCAGGGAATATCTCGCCGCCGTCCGGCCCTGCGGCAACGGCCTGCTTCTTGAGACCCTGCATTATGAAGACGAACTGCGCGACGCCGATCCAACCTTCAAGGGCATCCCGAAGAAGAAGTCGGACGCTGACCTCCTCGACGTGGCCACCGCTCTGATCGAGCGGAAATCCGGTCCCTTCGACGCATCCGCTTTCAAGGATCACTACGAAAACGCGCTCAAGGAACTGATCGCCAGGAAGAAGAAGGGCAAGAAGATCGAGATCGATGAGGAGGATGACGATTCATCTGCCAACAACGACAACGTGGTCGACCTGATGGCGGCACTGAAAAAGAGCCTCGGCGGCGACGAGAAGGGCAAGGCCAAGTCTGCCCCGTCATCCAAGTCTGCCCCGTCATCCAAGTCTGCCTCGTCATCCAAGTCGTCCTCGACGCGGAAGAAGAAGTCGGCGTGAGGTAATCCATGGCTGAAGCCGACACCTCGATCCGCGAATATAACCGCAAGCGTGACTTCACCCGCACGAAGGAGCCGAAGGGCACCTCCGCCAAGAAGGGAAAAGCCGAGCGGCTAGGCTACCTGATTCAGAAACACGATGCCACGCGGCTTCATTATGATTTCCGCCTCGAACTCGATGGCGTTCTCAAGAGCTGGGCGGTGACGCGCGGCCCGAGCTTCAACCCGGAGGACAAGCGGCTGGCGGTGCGGACCGAGGATCATCCGCTCGACTACGGCCAGTTCGAGGGCGTCATTCCCAAGAAGGAGTATGGCGGCGGCACCGTGATGTTGTGGGACACCGGCTGGTGGGAACCGACCGAGGATCCCCGGAAGGGCCTCAAGGACGGCAAGCTGAAATTCATCCTCCATGGCGAGCGGCTTTCGGGCGCCTGGACGCTGGTTCTCATGCGCCGCAAGGAAGGCGAAAAGCGCGACAACTGGCTGTTGATCAAGGAGCGCGACGAACTCGCCGACGAGGATGGCGACAAAATCCTCGAACGCGAGACCACCAGTGCAGCCACCGGCCGGACGATGGAGGAAATCGCGTCTGGCGAGGGCAACCGCGGCAAACGCGTCTGGCATTCGGACAAGAGCGCCAAGGCCAATGTGAAGGCAGGCGCCATCCCCACCGATAAAGAGAAGAGGAAGCCCGCGGCGAAGAAGAAGAAGGCTCATTCCAGGGGCGCCAGCCTCAAGGCGCCCGCCTTCGTCGAGCCGCAGCTTGCCACGCTGGTGGACGACGCGCCGGAGGACGAGGGTTGGCTCAACGAAATCAAGTTCGACGGTTACCGGCTGATCGTCTCGGTCGGAAAGGAGGGGGTGAGCTGCTACACCCGCAACGGGCTCGACTGGAGCGAGAAGTTTCCGACCATCGTCGAGGCGTGCCAACAGCTTGATTGCCGCAATGCGCTGATTGACGGCGAGGCTGTGGTGGAATCAGGAGATTCCGCTTTCTCCGCCTTGCAGAAGGCGATCAAGACCGGCGGGAACATCTCCTATTTCGCCTTCGACCTGCTGGAGCTCGACGGCAAGGATCTGCGCAAGAAGCCGCTCACCGAGCGCAAGGAACTGCTTCATGAGCTGATCGGGGAGACCGGCGGCAAGATACTGCGCTATTCGGAACACATCGAGGGCCGCGGCGCGGATATGCACGCCAGGCTCTGCGGCTGGGACCAGGAAGGCATGATCGCCAAGCGCGCCGACGCACCCTATCGTTCGGGCCGCGGCCGCGACTGGCTGAAGATCAAGTGCACCAAGCGCCAGGAACTGGTGATCGGCGGCTATTCGCCCTCCGACAAGGTCGGGCGACCCTTTGCTTCCATCCTGCTCGGCGCCCATGAGAGCGGCAAACTCGTCTATCGCGGCCGCGTCGGCACCGGTTTCAACGAGGCCCGGATGGACCAACTGTCCGCCCTCTTCGACAAACGTACCCGCAAGACCTCGCCCTTCGGCGAGGTTCCGGGCGACATTGCGCGCGACGCGGTATGGCTGACGCCGGACCTCGTGGCGGAGATAGATTTTGCCGAGTTTACAGCCGACGGTCATGTGCGCCACGGCGTCTACAAGGGTCTGCGCGAGGACAAGGAGGCACGTGACGTGGTTCTTGAAACGAAAGCCAGGGGTCCCAGGCCCGAAACAGGTGCCGGCCGCGGCAAGAGCGGCGCCAAGAAGGGCAAGGACGATAATGTCGTCGCTGGCGTGAAGATCTCGAGCGGCGACAGGATCATCTTCGACAAGGGACAGATCACCAAGCTCGAAATCGCCCGCTACTACGGCGACGTGGCGGAGCAAATCTTGAAATACGCCGCCGGGCATCCGGTCTCCTTCCTGCGCGCGCCCGACGGGAACATCGAAAAGACCTTCTTTCAGAAGCACGCCGGCGAAGGCTTCCCCGACCAGATCCGTCGCATCCCGATCGAGGAGAGTTCCGGCAAGACAGCCGAGTACATGGTGCTCGATGAAGCCGATGATTTGGCGGGGGCGGCGCAGATGGGGACCATCGAGTTTCATATCTGGGGCTCGACCGAGGACAATCTCGACAAGCCCGACCGCATGGTGTTCGACCTCGATCCCGATGAGGGCCTGGATTTCGCGACCATCGTCAAATCCGCCTTCGAGGTGCGCGACGTGCTGGAAGCCACCGGGCTGAAATCGCTGCCCATGGTCACCGGCGGCAAGGGCGTGCACGTGGTGGTGCCGCTCGAACGCCGCGCCGATTTCGATCAGGTCAAGACCTTCGCCAAGGCGCTGGCCGGCAAACTCGCAGACGCGGCCCCCAAGCGCTACACCGCAACGATGTCGAAGGCCAAGCGCAAGGGCCGCATCTTCATCGACTGGCTGAGGAACGAGCGCGGTTCGACGGCAATCGCCCCCTACTCCATCCGCGCCCGCGAGGGCGGACCGGTGGCGGTGCCGGTGAGCTGGGACGAACTTGGCAAGTTGAAGGCTGCCAACGAGTTTCACATGAACGACGTCGTCGAACGGCTCGAGAACGGGACCGATCCCTGGGTCGAAGCCGACGATTGGAGCCAGTCGGTCACGAAGAAGATGATCGACGCGGTGAGCGGATAGAATGGTCTCGGCAGCCGCGCGCTCAGTCCGCCAGCGTCAGAACCACCGGACCGTTTCGCGTCACCACGACCGTATGCTCGAACTGAACCGTGGGTGCCGGCGGCTCCCCGAAGAGCGTCCAGTTGTCGTTCTCGCCGTCCTCGGCAAATAAAGCCCCCAGAGACAGGAAGGGTTCGATGGTGAAGACCTGACCTTCCTGCATCAGCCGCTTCTCGTGCTTGTCGGGCCAGGTCGCGATCTCGCGCGGCTCCTCGTGCAGCGAGCGGCCGACGCCGTGGCTCGCCAGATTCTGGATGAGCGTGTAGCGGTTCTTCTGGGCGAACTTTCCGATCGCCTCGCCGATCGAGGCCAGACGCGCGCCGGTCTTCACCTGCTGGATGCCGAGCCACATGGCCCGCTTGCCGTCACGCAACAATCGTTCGGTCTTCGTGTTCACCGTCCCGACCGCAAACGACGCACCGGTATCACCGTAAAAGCCGTTCTTGATCGCCGAAACGTCGATATTGACCAGATCGCCCTCGGCGATCACCCGGTCGCCGGGAATGCCGTGGGCGACTTCCTCGTTGACGGAGATGCAGGTGGCACCGGGAAACTCGTAGCAGACCTCTGGCGCGGATTGCGCGCCGTTTTCGGTAAGATACTTTCGCCCGATTTCGTCGAGCTCCCCCGTCGTCATGCCGGGCGTCATCGCTTCCGACATGAGCTTGATCGCACGAGCACAGATGCCGCCGATCTCCCTGAGGCCTTCGAGGTCCTCGTTATTGCTGACGACCATGTCAGATCCTTTCGCTTATTCCGTTTCCTTGCCGGCGGCGCGCAGGAACTTGTCGAGAAGCGCGTCGGGAAGCCGGCGGGCGCGGCCGTAGCCGTTGATGACGGCGACCAGAACCTTCGCCTCGATCAGTGTTTTGCCCTCGCACTCGATCGACTGCGCCAGCGTCATCCGCGCGCCCTTCACCTCGTCCGAGCGGGTGCGGATGACGAGGATATCGTCCATCCGGGCCGGCGCGCGGAAATCTATTTCCATGCGGCGCACCACGAAGGCCACCGCCTCCGCAGGATCGCCGGAGCCGTGGATCTCCGACTGGCTCACACCGAGATGGCGGATCAGATCCGTGCGGCCGCGTTCGAGGAAATGGAGATAGCGCGCGTGATAGACGACGCCCGAGAAATCCGTGTCCTCGTAATAGACCCGCTGGCGCAGTTCGTGGCCGTTGTCGGTCAGCGTGCCCGCCAGTTCAATATTTTCACTCATGAGGTCCTTATCCCCAACATCCTTGTTCGAGGTTGATTACGTGAGCTTTTGTCAGCTTTATAGCCTTGTCACAATTCTTTCTCATCCGGCCCGCATAAGGCAGGTGGAAACAGGAGTTACGAAATGAAAATTGCGATTCTTGGTGGCGACGGTTTCGTCGGATGGCCCACAGCCCTTCATCTCTCCGATGCCGGGCATGACGTCCACATCATCGACAATCTGGCCCGCCGCTGGATCGACACCGAACTCGGCGTCCAGTCCCTCACCCCGATGGATTCGATCCAGGAGCGCACCCGCATCTGGCATGCAGAGACCGGCCGGCGCATTCATTTCCACCTGATCGATCTGGCCCGCGACTACGAGATCTTCAAGTCCTGGCTCTCCGAGAACAAGCCCGACGCGATCGTCCATTTCGCCGAGCAGCGCGCCGCACCCTATTCGATGAAATCGGACCGCCACAAGAACTACACGGTCAACAACAACGTCAACGCCACGCACAACGTGCTCAACGCGATCGTCGAGACCGGCATCGACGCGCATCTGGTCCACCTCGGCACCATGGGCGTTTACGGCTATTCAACCGTTGGTGCCGCGATCCCCGAGGGCTATCTGCCGGTCGGTATCGACACCATGTCGGGCGAGACGGTGAAGCAGGACATTCTTTATCCGGCCAATCCCGGCTCGATCTACCACATGACCAAGTGCCTCGATCAGCTCCTTTTCCAGTTCTATGCCAAGAACGACAGCTTGCGGATCACCGACCTGCACCAGGGCATTGTCTGGGGCACCCATACCCCGCAGACCGAGCGCCACCCGCAGCTCATCAACCGCTTCGACTATGATGGCGACTACGGTACGGTCTTGAACCGCTTCCTCATCCAGGCGGCGATCGGCTACCCGCTGACTGTTCATGGCACCGGCGGCCAGACCCGCGCCTTCATCCATATCCGCGATTCCGTGCGCTGCATCGAACTGGCGCTGAAGAACCCGCCGGCGCGCGGCGACAAGGTGGAAATCTTCAACCAGATGACCGAGACCCACCGGGTCAAGGATCTGGCCGAACTGGTAGCGAGGCTCACCGGCGCGGAGGTGGCGTATCTCCCCAACCCGCGCAAGGAAGCGCCCGAGAACGACCTCGTGGTGAATAACGAAAAATTCCTCGGTCTCGGTCTCGACCCGACGAAGCTCGAGGACGGGCTTCTTTCCGAAGTCGTCGATGTGGCGAAGAAGTTCGCCTACCGCGTTGACCGCAGCCGCGTGCCGGCGACCTCCGCCTGGACCAAGGAAATCGCGCCCAGGATCAACAAGGACCCGGAAGGCAAGTCGCTCAAGTCCGTCTCGTGAGCGGCACCGCCGAGAAACCCGCGGGTCTGACGGCCGACCGGCCGCCGGCCTCGTCCCATGCCTATGTGACCCTCGTCACCAATGCCGACTACGCGATGGGCGCCACCGCGCTCGCCCGCTCGCTGAAGCTGTCGGGGACGGCTGCCGACATCGTGATCCTGCACACGGGCGGGGTGGAAAAAGAAAAGCTCGCACCGCTCGCTGATCTCGGCTGCAGGCTGATGGCGACGGAACTGCTCGACACCTCCGACGCGTTCAATGCCCGCCATGCCAAAAAGGAAATCCACGGCAAGAACCCCTTCACCAAGGGCCGCAAGCCGGATTTCCATTCGCCGCTCGACAATTTCTGCAAGCTCCGGCTCTGGCAGATGACCGAATACGACACTTGCGTCTTCATCGACGCCGATGCTGTCGTCATCCACAATATCGACAAGCTGTTCGGCTATCCGGAATTTTCGGCCGCGCCGAATGTCTATGAGGGCCTTGGCGATTTCCACCGGCTGAATTCCGGCGTCTTCGTCGCCAAGCCATCGCTCGGCACCTTCACGGCTATGATTGAAAAGCTCGATACGCCGGATGCCTTCTGGCCGCGTACCGATCAGACGTTTTTGCAAACGTTTTTCCCCGACTGGCACGGCCTGCCTGTCTTTTTCAACATGCTGCAATATGTCTGGTTCAACATGCCCGGGCTATGGGACTGGAACGCGATTTCGGTGATCCATTACCAGTACGAGAAGCCCTGGGAACGCGACCACCCGAAGGCGGAGAAACTGAAGGTGCTCATCGACCTCTGGAAGGCCTATTTCACCGGCGAGAACGTTCCGGACATTTCCGGCCTCCCCGTACCGGAGGCGAAGGCCACAACGTCATGACGGCGGTTCTCGTTTCGGGCGGGACCGGCCTCGTCGGACGCTATATCGTCGAGGACCTGCTGGCGCACGGCTACCGCGTCAAGGTGGCCTCGCGGCAGGCGCCGGCGCGCGGCTTCTTCCCCGACGAGGTGGAGCACGTGTCGCTGACGCTTGACCCGGATGCGGACAGTTCCTGCGCCTTCGATGACGTCTACCATTTCATTCACGCCGCCTTCAGCCATGTTCCGGGACGCTATCGCGGCGGCGAGGGCCACGACCCGGCGGAGTTCCGCCGCAACAATCTCGAAGGGACGCTGCAACTGTTCGAAGCCGCCCGTCGCGCCGGCGTCCGCCGCGTCGTATTCCTGTCGAGCCGCGCCGTCTATGATGGGGTCGAGGCCGGCAAACCGCTCGCAGAAGTCCTTCACCTGACGCCGACCACGCTCTATGGCGAGATCAAGCTGAAGGCCGAGCAGGCGCTCGCCTTCATGACAGGGGAGGAGGCCGGATTCTCCGGCACCAGCCTGCGGGTCACCGGCGTCTATGGCGACCTGCGGCCCAACAAGTGGGACGGGATGTTCGCCGACTATCTCGGCGGCCTCGATGTCCCGGTGCGCGCGGCAAGCGAGGTGCACGGCCACGATGTTGCCGCCGCCTGCCGGCTGATTCTGGAGGCCGAAACCGCCAGGGTGGCCGGCGAGAGCTTCAACGTCTCGGACATCGTCACCGACACGCATGACATCCTCGCTCCCCTCAAACAGGCGACCGGCAGTGACCGCCCCCTGCCCGAGCACACCGACCGAACGAGCGTCGCCGCGATGCCGACGGACAAGATCCGCGCGCTAGGCTGGGAACCCGGCGGCGTGGCGCTGCTCTCCGAGACTGTGAACAGGCTCGCCGCCTCTTTCCGCAATACCTGACAGATCAACGCTGTTGGACGCCGGGCCCGAGTGGATTAGGCTTTCCTTGAGGAGAACAGGGAGGAGCCCACCATGACGACACCGCCTTCGGCGCTGGCGCATCAGCGCGCCATCTATCTGGCCGGCGTTGCGGGCGAGCGCCCGGGCGTGCCGCTGGACCCGGCCGTGCTGGAACGCGAAGCGGAAAAGCGGCTCTCGGCGGAAACCTTCGCCTACATTGCCGGCGGTGCGGGAGCGGGAAGAACGATAGCCGCCAATCGCGACGACTTCGACCGCTGGCGCATCGTTCCGCGCATGCTCAACGATGTGAGCGAAGTGGACCTTTCCACCAGACTTCTTGGCATGGATCTGCCCGCGCCGCTTTTCCTTGCGCCGCTCGGGGTGATGGAACTGGCCCATCCCGAGAGCGACAAGGCGGTCGGCCGGGCGGCGGCAAAACACGGCGTGCCGCTGATTTTTTCCAACCAGGCGAGCCGTCCGATGGAGGAGGTTGCGAAAGCCATGGGAGGTGCGCCGCGCTGGTTCCAGCTCTACTGGTCGAAGAACGAGGAGCTGGTGAAAAGCTTCGTGACGCGCGCCGAAAACTGCGGCTGTTCGGCGATCGTCGTCACTCTTGACACCAAGATGCTGGGCTGGCGGGTCAAGGACCTCGATCTGGCCTATCTGCCGTTCCTGCGTGGCAAGGGGATCGCGCAATACACCTCCGACCCCGTCTTCGCCCGGCTGATCGAAAAAATGCCAGACGACCCGGACGCGCCGAAGCCGAAGATCAATCTCAATTCGCTTTCGACGCTCTGGCAGATGATCAATGCGTATCCCGGCAAGCCGCTCGACAATCTGAAATCCGGCCGGGCGCGGAAGGCGGTGAAGCTGTTCACCGAGATCTACACCAATCCGACGCTGAACTGGGAACACATTGCCCGGCTGCGCGGCTACACCAAGCTACCGATCATTCTGAAAGGCGTTCTGCACCCGGACGAAGCGGCGCGCGCCGTCGAGGAAGGTGTGGACGGCCTGATCGTCTCCAATCACGGCGGCCGCCAAGTGGACGGCGCGGTGTCGACCATCGCCGCCCTGCCAGCGATTGCCGAAGCGGTTAAGGGCCGCATTCCGGTCATCTTCGATTCAGGCGTCCGGACCGGTGCCGACATGATCAAGGCGCTGGCGCTTGGCGCTTCAGCGGTGGCGATTGGCCGACCCTATGCCTACGGGCTGGCACTCGCCGGCGAGGAGGGCGTCAGCGAGGTGATCCGTGGTTTCCTGTCGGATTTCGAGCTCAACCTCAGGCTCGCGGGCGGAACGCGGCCCTCGGATATCGACCGGGAGTGGCTGGTCGCGGCGCCTTGAGACGCCCCGCGGCCGGCGCAGGATGCAAGTTCGAAGGCCCTCCCCGCCAAATCCGGGGAGGGCCTTTTCCGGTTGAGGGCGAGCCAACGGCAAACCGGCCAATAGCTGGGTGATCAGCGGCCGCTGACGATGCTGGCGATCAGGCCTGAAGCGATGCTGACAAGCACATACTGGTTGTCGACCTTGACCCAGCGCTGCCCCTGACCGGGCCTGTGCAGGCCATGGCGCTGATAGTCGTTGACCACAGAGCGCTTTTTCCAGTCGTTCATCCGCTGACCCTTGGCCCAATGCTTGTGGTGGGCCGGCTTGTTGGCCTTGTACTGGACTTGCGGCTTCTTGTGATCCGACTTCAGCACGGGCTTTGACTTGTTGTGCTTCAACTCGGTCTGCGCCTGCGGCATCCGGTGATCCCCCCGCGTCTGGGCCTGAGCCTGAGCAAGGGGCGCGGCGATCAACAGTGCCGTGATCGAGAGAATGAGTGCCTTTTTCATGACGTGTCCTTTCCGGTTTTCGATGACCCGAAAGTGGGGCACGCCCGATGAACCGCAAATGAACGCAAGATTACCTTTCTGTAATCATCTCAGTCGGTTATCGCGATAGTTAGGAAGGATCGGGGCGAGCTTCGGGCATCGCGGTGAAAAGTGCACCAGAGTGGCGGAGGATCACCGCCCGGCCTCAGGCGTCGAATCCGCCGTCGCGCATCTTCGCGCGGTTTTCGTCACTGTCGAGATTCCGGTCGTCCCAGACGACATGACGCGGCGTCTCGGGCAGGCTTTCGATTTCCGCGGCGATGAAATAGGGCGGGATGTCGAGCGCGGCGAGCGCGGCATGGGTGGCCGGCACCCATTTGAATTCGAGGTCGTTGCCGCCGTCGCGCACCTCATGGACGATCTCGCCCCTATCGGAAAACGGAAAGTCCGCCGGGATATCCATCACGTAGAAGAGCGCCAGTTCGTGGCAATCGCGGCCTTCGTAGTGGAAGAAGTTCTCCACCGTCCAGAGAAGCCGACCGACGGCAACCGTGTGGCCGAGTTCCTCCTCCATTTCGCGCACCAGCGTCTCGCGACTCGTCTCGCCGATCTCCGCGCCGCCGCCGGGAAAGGTCCAGAAGTTCTCATGCCTTGCGCGATGGACAAGCACATGACCGTTGGAGAAGCCGAGGCCGGCGATCCGCATCTGGAAGACCGGGCCGCTCTCCGTGCGGATGCGGATACGCGTGCGGTCAGCCGGCTTACTCACCATCAAGGGAAAGCCGGAACTGTGCGGCCTCCAGTTCACGCGGGGTTTCCAGGCCAAGATGAGCAAACGCCCGGCCTGTCAGCACGCGGCCGCGCGGAGTGCGCTGAATAAAGCCCTGCTGGATCAGATAGGGCTCGATGATGTCCTCGATGGCGTCGCGCGGTTCGGACAGGCCGGCCGCGATGGTTTCGATCCCCACCGGGCCGCCGCCGAAATTCGACGCGATCATGGTGAGATAGCGTAGGTCGAGCTGATCAAGCCCCATGGAATCGACCGCCAGCCGGGTAAGCGCCTCGTCGGCGATCTTCCTGTCAACGGCCTCGGCCTTCGCGACCTCCGCAAAATCCCGGACCCGCCGCAGAAGACGGCCGGCAATACGCGGCGTGCCGCGCGAGCGCCGGGCGATTTCGCGCGCACCGTCCTCGGTCATGTTGAGCCCGACGATCCGGGCGCCGCGCCGGACGATGCTTTCGAGTTCCTCGACCGTGTAGAACTGAAGCCGCACCGGAATGCCGAACCGGTCGCGCAGCGGATTGGTCAGAAGCCCGAGCCGCGTCGTGGCGGCCACCAGCGTGAAGCGCGCCAGATCGATCTTGACCGAACGCGCAGCCGGCCCCTCGCCGATGATGAGATCGAGCTGGAAATCCTCCATCGCCGGATAGAGGATCTCCTCGACCGCCGGATTGAGCCGGTGGATCTCGTCGATGAAGAGGACGTCGCCATCCTCGAGATTGGTGAGCAGCGCTGCCAGATCGCCGGACTTGGCGATCACCGGGCCCGACGTCGAGCGGAAATTGACCCCAAGCTCCTTGGCCATGATCTGCGCCAGCGTGGTCTTGCCGAGCCCGGGCGGACCGACGAAAAGCACGTGATCGAGCGCCTCGCCGCGGTTCTTCGCCGCCTCGATGAAAACCTTGAGATTGGCGCGCGCCTCGGCCTGCCCGGTGAAATCGTCGAGCGACTGCGGTCTGAGGCTTTGCTCGACATCCTCGCCGCGCTTTTCAGGATCGATCAGCCGTTGGGGTTCGCTCATGCCAGCAGTTCCATTTCGGGGACCTTTCGGGCCGCCTTTGCATCGAATGTCTTTGTAGAGACGCAGCCATGATCTTTCGACTTCGCCGCGATCAGCGCATCGGCGAGATCGGCATTCTCCGTCTCGACAAGGGTCAGCGCACGCTGAACGACAGGCTGCTCGTCAACCGTCAGACCGCGGGTACGCAGCAGTTTCTTCAACGCCGCAACCACCTGCTTCCTGTCGTAGCCGTATTGCGAACGCAAGGCCCAATCGAGCTCCAGCAGGCTGTAGACGGTCAGAAACGCCGTGTAGTCGCGTCCGAGGCCGGCGCCGAAATCCAGCGCCAGCTTGCGGTGACGGGGATCGTCGTCGATCAGCATGCGCAACACGACATTGGTGTCGAGACCGAAGATCATCATTCCGCGGCTTCCGAATTCCGCCCGTCCGATGCGACGACGTTTTCTCCGGCTGCACGCGCGACTGTCGTATCGATATCCTCCAGCGAAGCTCGACCTTTGGGGGGCTGTCCGAGCAGTCCGGCCAGATCGTTGAAATCGATGTTCTTCGGCGTCAGCAGAAGCTGATCGGCTTCGAGCACGGCGACGAGTTCATCGCCCGGAAGGAGGGACAGCCGTTCGCGCAGATCCTTCGGGATCGTGACCTGACCTTTCGCCGATACCGTCAGCTTCCATGTCATGCGAGAGTCTCCTAGATTGCATTCCATCGGAAATATATCACTTTTTCCAACAAAATGCGATTTGTCTTACCGTGACAGTTCCTTCAACCCCAGACGGATGAGCTTGGCGGCATCGGCATCTTCCCCCGCGGCCTTCAGCGCGGCCGAAACGGCATTGGCCGCCTGATCGCGCGAATAACCGAGATTGGAGAGCGCCGAGACCGCGTCGGTGACGGCACCGCCGGCAACGCCCTCTCCGAGTTCCTGCTTGAGGCCGATGGAGGGGGCCGCTTCGCCGGCATAGGCCGGAGCTTTGCTGCGCAGTTCGGTGACGATGCGCTCGGCGACCTTCTTGCCTACTCCGGGGGCGCGGGAAATCATGGTGACATCCCGAAGCGCGACCGCATTGGCGATATCGGACGGGCTGAGCGTGGAGAGTACGGCCAGCGCCACCTTGGCGCCGACGCCCTGCACGCTTTGCAGGAGGCGGAACCACTCGCGTTCGAGATGGCTTGAAAAACCGAAGAGGCGGAACTGGTCCTCGCGCACATAGGTCTCGATGTGCAGCACCGCAGCCTCGCCCGGATTGAGTTTGGCAATGGTGCGCGACGAACAGGAAACCGTGTAGCAGACGCCGTGGACGTCGATCAGAACGTTGTCGCCCTCGATCTCGTCGACCGTGCCCTTCAATTTACCGATCATTCTGGACCACCTTCATGGATGGGTTTCGGGCGTGATGAGATCGACGCCGGGGAAATAGGCGCGGTAGCCGCTCGCATCCCGCGTCAGGATGGAATAGCCGCGGATCGCCGCATGGGCGCCGATCAGGAAATCGGGCAGCACCCGGTCGCGCCGGCCGCCGGCTTCGCGATAGACCCGGTAGGCGCGCCCTGCGGCAAAAGCCGCAAGCCAGGGCAGGCCCTCGCGGCGGAACTGATCGTCCGGCAAAAGCGCGTCGACTTCTTCGACAGAGCGGTAGCGCACCGAGAACTCCGCATAGATCACCGGATTGATGAGCGGCACCGTCTCGCGCCAAAGACCGATAAGCCTGGCGCGAGACCAGGCGAGCCATTTCGGGTCGCGGACCGCGACGTCGATCAGAACGTTGGTATCGACGAGAACGCTCACTGGTCACGATCCCGTGTCATCGCCATCACCGCATCCGCATCGAGCGACGGATCACCGGAGCCTTCGAGGCGATCGAGTGTTTGGACAAACCGGTCCAGACGGGCCCGCTCCGCCGATTCTCTCGCCCGCCCTTTCGGCTCCACCACGAGACGGCCGTCCTCGATTGTAAAGACAACCTCACTGTTGGGCTCGATTCCCGCAAGCTCACGAAGATCCCGGGGAATGGTCACCTGTCCTTTCGACGTCACACGCATGGAGCAAACTCACACCAGTTGGAGTGAGTAAGAAATATCCTTACTTATAGAACAAGTCAAGAACATTTGCCGCAAGCGCGGCGCTACTCCGCGGCCATGCGCCAGGCGGGAGAGGAGCGGTGATGGGCGTGGCAGATGGCGATCGCGATCGCGTCGGCCGCGTCGTCGGTGTCGAACTCGGCGCGCGGCATAAGCACCTTCACCATCATCTGGATCTGCTTCTTGTCGCCGTGGCCCACGCCAATGACGCTTTTCTTGACCGCATTAGGCGCATATTCGGCCACCCGCAAACCGGCGCGTACCGGCACCACCATGGCGATGCCGCGCGCCTGGCCAAGCTTGAGCGTGGCCGTCGCATCCTTGTTGACGAAGGTGTTCTCGACCGCTGCCTCGAAGGGCTGGTAGGCATGGATCACCTCTTCCAGCCCCTCGAAGAGCTGGTGCAGGCGAGACGCCAGATCACGCTTTTCATCCGAGCGTACCGTACCGGAGGCCACGAAGCGCAGCGAATTGCCGAGGCTTTCCACGATGCCCCAGCCGGTGCGCCTGAGTCCCGGGTCGATGCCGATGATACGAATCGCGTCTGTCATGTCCGAACCCTATCCATGCCGGCCGGAGCTTTCCATCGAAATGTGAACAAAGAGGAAACAGAATTGTATAGGTCCATGGCCTTTGCCTGCGCCCCCCGGCTTCCTACATTGAAGAACCAAAGGATCCTCCCGAAAGACATTCTCCCATGACCGATTTTTCCATTCTCGATCTCTGCCCCATCGTCGAGGGCTCGAACGCGTCCGAGGCGATCGCGGCGACCCGTGCAACGGCAAAGGCAGCCGAGGATGCCGGCTTCACCCGGTTCTGGCTCGCAGAGCATCACGGCATGGAAGGCATCGCAAGTGCCGCCACCTCGCTGGTGATCGCCGAGGCCGGTCATGCGACGACGAAAATCCGCATCGGTTCGGGCGGCGTCATGCTGCCCAACCACGCGCCGCTGGTGATCGCCGAGCAGTTCGGCACACTCGAAGCCATGTTCCCGGGCCGCGTCGATCTCGGCCTCGGCCGCGCGCCCGGCACCGACATGAACACGGCGCGCGCGCTCAGGCGCAATCTCGAGACCGGCGCCAACTCCTTCCCCAACGACATTATCGAACTCCAGACCTATCTCGGTGACCGGCAGGAAGGCCAGCGGCTGATCGCCGTGCCGGGCATGGGCGCCAAGGTGCCGATCTGGTTGCTCGGTTCAAGCCTCTATTCGGCCCACCTCGCAGGAGCGCTCGGACTTCCCTATGCCTTCGCCTCGCATTTCGCGCCGGATCTGCTCGAAGAGGCGCTGCACATCTACCGCTCCAATTTCCAGCCTTCGGCCCAGCTCGAAAAGCCCTATGTGATCGCCGCGGCAATGGGTGTGATGGCCGAGACCGACGAGGAAGCCGCCTATCACTTCACCTCTGTGCAGCAGAACTTCGTCAACATGCGCCGCAACGCGCGCGGCAAGATGCCCCCGCCGCTCGAGACGATGGACGGGTTCTGGAACGAGATGGAAAAGATCGCCGTCGAGCACACGCTGCGCTACGCCGTCGTCGGCGGGCCGGAGACGGCGAAGGCGAAGATGGAACGATTCATCGATCTGACCGGCGCTGACGAAGTGATGCTCGCCATGCACATCTATTCGCTGGAAGCGAGGCTGAAATCGGTGGAGCTGTTCGGCGAGATGCGCAAGGTGCTCTAGCTTCGCCCTGCGGGTGACCCTATCGTGCCGGGCACGGCCATGACGAGCCGGCGGAGCGGTTCACACCGATGGCATCATTTCTGGGATTTTCCGATCACTTGCCCGATGGTCGCGCGCCCCGCGTGGTAATATTCGGCGCCGGACATGGCAGCACTTATCAAGGGCAAAACAGCGCCGGCCATGCGCTGGCACCGGACGCAATACGTCAGGCAAGCCTCGAAGATCGTGAGCTCGTAGGGCATTGGGATTTCGATCTCGGCGGACCGTTGTTCAACGGTGGCCCCGTCTCCTGCATTGATGCCGGAAACCTGCCTGTTGTCATGGGCGATGACCAAGCCAACAGGTCGCTGATCGAAAGAACGACCCGCGACATCCTCGCAGCCGGGGCGGCGCCCGTTCTTCTGGGCGGGGACGATTCGATCCCCATCCCGTTTCTCTCGGCATTCGACGAACATGGTCCGGTGTGGGTTCTCCAGATCGACGCCCATATCGACTGGCGCGACGAACTGCACGGTTCACGCCACGGTTATTCAAGCCCCATGCGGCGGGCGAGCGAAATGCCTCACGTCGCCGGCATGGTGCAGGTCGGGCTGAGGAGTGTGGGCAGCGCACGGCGGGAGGAAATCGAGGCCGCGCAGGCCTATGGCAGCCACTTCGTAACCGCGCGTCAGATCCATGCCGAAGGGGTGGAAGCAGCGCTGAAACTCATCCCGGAAGGCGCAAACGTGGTCATCACACTCGACTGTGACGGCCTCGATCCCGCCGTCATGCCGGGCGTGGCAGCCCGAACGCCGGGAGGGCTGAGCTACACGCAGGTCATCGACCTGATCGCAGGAGCCGGCAAACGCGGAAGGATCGTCGGCTTCGATCTTGTCGAACTGTACCCACCCGCGGATATCGATGGCATTTCGGCACTCACGGCGGCGCGGCTGGTTGTCAACGCCATCGGATCGATCATTCGTCAGGAATAACCGCTCTACGAGAGTGTTGGTTTCCAACCGCTCCTGTTTTGACTTATAGTTTCGGTCGGGAGGACATGCGCCATGGCGGAGCTGTCACAACACGTCGCTCGGGTGGTGGAGATCGCCAACGACCCGAGTGCGGCGGCCTCGTCGCGGCTGGCGGCATCGTGGCGGCGATCGCTCGATCATCACGGGCTCGACCCCGGCCAGCGCCAAGGCGTTCACCGGATCACCGAGACCGCACTCGGCGAAAAGCGTCTCATCTCCGAAGCCATGCTGCGGATCGCCACGCCCAAACTCGACGCGCTGTATCAACTCGTCGGCAGTTCGGGATGCGGCGTGCTTCTGACCGACGCCGACGGCGTGGTTCTCGACGTCCGCGTCGCCGGCGGCGATCTGACCACTTTCGAAGCATGGGGCCTTGCCGCTGGAGCAGACTGGTCGGAAGCCTCGGAGGGCACCAACGGCATCGGCACCTGCATCACCGAAACGCGCAGGGTGATCATCCATCGCAATGAGCACTTCCATGCCCGCAATACAGCGATGAGCTGCATGGATGCGCCGATCTTCGGTCCTGAAGGCGAACTGATCGGCGCGCTAGACGTCTCCTCCGCGCGCGCCGACCAGACCGAGGCCTTCAACCGGCTGATCGAGGCCACGGTCGCCCAGACCGCGCGCCAGATCGAGATCGACAATTTCCGCGCCAGCTTCCCCAGGGCCCGCTTCATCGTCGCCGATGGCGACGTCGACGCGGCCACCCTTCTGGCCGTCGACCAGAACGACATCGTGCTGGGCGCGACGCGCAGCGCCCGCAGGGCATTCGGGCTCAAGCCGACAGGCAAGCTCAAGCCGCTTCCGGCCTCCGATCTCTTCGGCCGCGAGGATGGTCCGACCGGCTTCGAGAAGGCAGAAAGGGCCGCTGTGATGCGGGCTCTCTCGCGGGCGGACGGCAATGTATCGGAAGCCGCGCGCATGCTGGGCGTCGGCCGCGCCACGCTCTACCGGCGCATGAAACGCCTCGCCATCGGCGAAACACCTCCGGACCTGTCTCAATCCTGAGACAGATTGCTCCGCGAGGCCGATCCGACGGGGATGACTCCGCCTCGTGACCTGACATGCTCCCTCCATTCCCGGTGGAGGACCGGGTCCCAAAGGAGGAATCCCCATGAACGAGATGACCCGTATTGCGGCCGAGTATGCTTCGCCGTTCCGCGACCGCTATGACAACTTCATCGGCGGCAAGTTCGTCGCCCCCGTCAAGGGACGCTATTTCGACAACATCACGCCAATCACCGGCGAGAAGGTTTGCGAAGTCGCCCGCTCGAGCGAGGAAGACGTGGAACTCGCCCTCGACGCGGCCCATGCCGCCAAGGAGGCCTGGGGCAAGACGCCCGCTGCCGAGCGCTCCAACATTCTCCTGAAGATCGCCGACCGGATCGAAGAAAACCTGGACCTGATCGCCCGCGCAGAGACCTGGGACAACGGCAAGCCGATTCGCGAAACGACGGCTGCCGACATCCCGCTGTCTGTCGATCACTTCCGCTATTTCGCCGGCGTGCTGCGCGGCCAGGAAGGCTCCATGTCGGAGATCGACCAGGACACCGTCGCCTATCACTTCCATGAGCCGCTGGGCGTCGTGGGCCAGATCATTCCGTGGAACTTCTCGGTACTGATGGCCGCCTGGAAGCTCGCCCCGGCGCTTGCGGCCGGCAACTGCATCGTTCTCAAGCCGGCCGAGCAGACGCCCGCCGCGATCATGGTCGTGGCCGAGCTGATCGCAGACCTCCTGCCCGATGGCGTTCTCAACATCGTCAACGGCATGGGTCCGGAAGTGGGCAGTCCCCTCGCCCGTTCGCCGCGCATCGCCAAGATCGCCTTCACCGGCTCTACCGAGACCGGCCGCATCATCATGAAGGCGGCCACCGAGAACCTGATTCCGGTGACGCTCGAGCTCGGCGGAAAGTCGCCCAACATCTTCTTCTCGGACGTGATGGCCGAAGACGACGCATTTCTCGACAAGGCCGTCGAAGGTTTCGTGCTTTTCGCCTTCAACCAGGGCGAGGTCTGCACCTGCCCGAGCCGCGCACTGATCCAGGAAGATATCTACGAAGCCTTCATCGAACGCTGCATCGAACGGGTGAAGGCGATCAAGCAAGGCGACCCGCGTGACATGGACACCATGGTCGGCGCCCAGGCCAGCCGCGAGCAGCAGGACAAGATCATGTCCTACCTGCGGATCGGCGTTCAGGAAGGCGCTGAAGTGCTGGTTGGTGGGGACGCGGCGCAGATGCCGACCGAGATCGCCGGCGGCTATTATATCCAGCCGACCATCCTCAAGGGTCACAACAAGATGCGGGTTTTCCAGGAGGAAATCTTCGGCCCCGTCGTCTCCGTGACCACGTTCAAGGACGAGGCGGAAGCGCTCGCCATCGCCAACGACACCATGTACGGGCTCGGCGCCGGTGTCTGGACCCGCGACGGCACCCGCGCCTATCGCTTCGGCCGCGATATCGAGGCCGGCCGCGTCTGGGTGAACAACTACCACGCCTATCCCGCCCATGCGGCCTTCGGCGGCTACAAGCAGTCGGGCATCGGGCGCGAGACCCACAAGATGATGCTCGACCACTACCAGCAGACCAAGAACATGCTGGTGAGCTACAATCCCAACAAGCTTGGATTCTTCTGAGAAAGCCCCTCCCCTTCGGCCATTTCCTCAGTGGCCGAAGGCTCCACATCCTCCCGACAAAAAGGCCGCCGGAGCTCCCCCCGGCGGCCTTTCCAGCTGCAAGACGAAATCGGAGAAATCAGGCCGAGAGCTTGGCCATGGTTTCCTCATCGACCTCGAAATTGGCGTAGACGTTCTGCACGTCGTCGTCGTCGTCGAGAACGCCGATAAGCCGGAGCACGGACGCGGCCTTTTCCTCGTCGACCGGCGTGGTGGTCTGCGGCTTCCAGATGGCGCGGACGGATTCGGCTTCGCCGAGCTGTTCCTCGAGCGCCTTGGAGACGTCACCGATATCCTCGAAGGCACAGATGATGGTATGGCCCTCTTCCTCGGACTGCACATCCTCGGCGCCGGCCATGATCGCCGCTTCCATCATCTCGTCGGCGGTGCCCTTGTCGCTAGCGTACACGATCTCGCCCACACGGTCGAACATGAAGCCCACCGAACCGGTTTCGCCGAGCGCCCCGCCCGACTTAGTGAAGGCGGCGCGGACATTCGAGGCGGTACGGTTGCGGTTGTCCGTCAGCGCTTCGACGATGACGGCGACGCCGCCAGGACCGTAGCCCTCGTAGCGCACTTCATCGTAGTTCTCGCCGTCATTGCCGGCGGCCTTGGAAATGGCGCGCTGGATGTTGTCCTTCGGCATGGACTGCGCCTTGGCGTTCTGGATGGCCAGACGCAAGCGCGGGTTCATGTCCGGGTCGGGAGCCCCCATCTTGGCAGCGACGGTGATTTCGCGCGCCAGTTTGGAGAAGATCTTCGACCGCACGGCGTCCTGACGCCCCTTGCGGTGCATGATGTTCTTGAATTGTGAATGGCCTGCCATGTCGGTCCCGATGGTCTTGTTTTGCAATCGGCCCGCCTTATAGGCGGCTTGCCGG
Organism: Hyphomicrobiales bacterium; assembly: GCA_002709005.1. Classification (GTDB taxonomy): domain Bacteria; phylum Pseudomonadota; class Alphaproteobacteria; order Rhizobiales; family Rhizobiaceae; genus Pseudohoeflea. The sequence goes on from PAPH01000044.1 coordinate 188,891, forward strand.
CTTTCGTCCAGAAGGGCGGCGGAGGCAAGGTAGCGCGATCACAAGCCGGTGAGGCGGCCAGAAACACCGCATCTGATGCTTTACGCCGCGCCAGCCGCAGCTAAGCTGGTGGAAGGACACGGAACGGGAGAGACAGAAAATGCATCCCCGCCTCGCCGCCTCGATCATCGCCGCCTGGGTTCTCACGGCCTTACCTGGGACGACCGCTTTCGCACAGGAGGGCGTTCCGCCGGTCAGCCAGTGCATGGCGCTCGCGCAATCCATTCCCGGCGCCACCTATGCCGATTTCACCCCGGATGCCCCCCTGCCCGTCAAACAGGCCGCGGGGCCGGGCGAGGTTCATATCCGCTACGCCGCCCATTCGACCTATGTGATCACCACGCCCTCGGGAGTGACGATCGCCACCGACTACGGCGGCTGGTCGGGTGGCGGCTACGTGCCGCGCGTGGCGACGATGAACAAGGCCCATTCGAGCCATTTCACGCTCACCCCCGACGAGGGCATCGAATATGTGCTGCCGGGTTGGGGATCGGAGGCGCAGCCGGCCGACCACGATCTCGTCGTCGAGGATGTCTATATCCGCAACGTCACCACCGACATCCGCGCCTATGGCGCGATGGAGGCGGATGCCAATTCGATCTTCATCTTCGAGGTCGCCGATCTCTGCATCGGCCATCTGGGGCATCTGCACCATCCGCTGGAGAACAACCACTACGCCGAGATCGGCCGGCTCGACATCGTCATGGTGCCGGTCGACGGCGGACTGACGCTCAGCCACACGGGCATGAGCGAGATCGTCAAGCGGCTGCACACCTCGATCGTGCTGCCGATGCATCGGCGAGGACGGCCGCTGTCGCAGTTCATCACCATGATGGGCGAGGATTTCGAGACCGACTACCGGCTCGAGGACGGCTTCACGGTATCGCTGCGCACGCTCCCGCGCAGGCCGACAATCATCGTCCTGCAGGGGGTCTAGGCCTCAATTCCAGAACCCGGGGATCGTTTCGCCCAGACGCGGTCCGATCCTGAGCGGCGCGATCTTTTCGGCGAGCCCGGTGCGGTCGGAGATCTCGACGCCGACGCCGCAGATGGTGGCGGGACCGTTGGCGGCTTCGAACTTGCCCTTGCTCAGCCGGGTGATGAAACGGTTGAGCGGTTCCTCCTTGTCCATGCCGAGCGAGGAATCGTAGTCCCCGCACATGCCGGCATCCGACATGTAGGCGGTACCGCCGTTGAGGATCATTGCGTCGGCGGTCGGCACATGTGTGTGGGTACCGACGACGAAGCTCGCGCGTCCGTCGACGAAATGCGCGAAGCAGATCTTTTCGCTCGTCGCCTCGGCATGAAAATCGAAGATCACCGCGTCGGCCTGCTCCCCGAGCGGACAGGCGTCGAGGATCTTCTCGCCGCAACCGAACGGATCGTCGAGATCGGGATGCATGAACACCCGGCCCATGACGTTGGCGACGAGCACGCGCGCGCCGTTGCGCGCGGTCATCAGCGTGGAGCCTCGGCCGGGCGTGCCGTCGGGGAAATTGGCCGGACGCAGGAAGGTATCGTAGCGCTCGGCGAAGCCCAGCGCCTCGCGCTGGTCGAAAACGTGGTTGCCGGTCGTCACCACGTCGGCGCCGGCATCGAGCGTCTGCCGGAATATGTCCTCGGTGATACCGAAGCCGCCGGCGGCATTCTCGCCATTGACGATGACGAAATCGAGTTTGAGATCCCTGATCAGCCCCGGGAGCTTCTCGAAAACCGCCGTGCGGCCCGAGCGGCCCACCATGTCGCCTAGAAACAGAAGTCTCATCTATCGTCCTACCTTTTAAGCGGTCCCTCTATACCCCTGTCGGAAATGAACGCAAACCTGTCTCCGTCAGCAACTGGTCGAGCGGCACGTCGTGCGGCTCGGCGGGAATGGCCATGATTTCCTGCACTTCGAAAGCGGTGCCGATCAGCTGGACGGACTTGCCCGCCGCGCGCAAGCTGGCGATCGCGCGATCGTAATGGCCCGCGCCGTAACCAAGGCGATTGCCGGCGGGATCGAACCCCGACAACGGCACCAGCATGATCTCCGGATCGAGGACTTCGGCGTCGTCCGCGGGCCCGACGGTGCCGAAACCGGTCTTCACCAGTTCCGCGCCGCGCACGAAATCACGGAAAACGATGGTCTGGCGGTCGAGCACCACGGGCAGGCAGAGCCGCGCGCCGCGATCGCGCAGCGCGGCCATCAGCGGCCGGAGGTCGGGTTCGGAACGGATCGGTAGAAAACCGGAAATCACCGTCCCGGGATCGAACTCGATCCGGTCGGCGTGTTCCGCCATGGCGAGGCTTTTCTCGATGCGGAGGTCCGCAGAGATTCCGTCCCGCCGGGCGAGCGCTTCGGCGCGCAGCTCATTCTTGTCCGACATGGTCCCGTCCGTAAAGATAGCCCCGAAGCGTTGGGCCGGACCATTGCGGCGCGGGGCCTGCGCTGTCAATCCTGCCCCGACAGCCGAACCACCTGAGCATGTGTGTCAAACTCAGGCCGCCGGCGCGTCGTCGGACACGCGGCACGCCGCGATGCTCAGTTCGCCGGGCCCCTGGAGGGCCTGGATATAGATGCGGATCGCCAGTCTTCGCCGCGCCGCCTTCTTCTCTGTATCCTCAAGCACCGCGTCGGGATCGAGCAGCATCGAGAGCGGGCTTTCGAGAGCCATGTCCGTCAACAGCACCGCATGCTCGGCAGCCTGTTCCCCGGTCACCGATATCTCCCCGCGCGCATTGCCCTCCACGAGTTCGGCGGCGACCATGTCGTAAAGGCGCCCGAGGCAGACAGTGTGAATGCGCCGCCCCAACCCCGGATAGTCGCGGGCGGCGGTAATCACTGACCGCAGCATCTCGACGGACTGACGTGCCGAGGTACGCGGGAAATTGAAGGTCAACAGTTCCTCGAGTCGAGGCGCGAGCGGCAGGCTCTTCTGCGCCGGCGTCAAGGGAGCGAGCATGCGATGCGAGCGACGGCTCAGGCATTCAGCGAACAGGCTCTCACGGTTCTCGAACAGCTCGTAGATCGTCCGCTTGGACATGCCCGCGCGTTTGGCGACGTCATCCATACTGGTGCGAATCAGGCCTTGCTCGACCATGAAATCCTCGACCGCGTCGAGGATCAGGTCGCGGCGCTTTTCGGCGCATATTTGCACCGGCCTGCCCTTGCGGCACAGAGGTTCAGTGACGATATCCATATCCTGCATCATGGCGATTTTTTTGCACCTCCCTTTTCCGCGCTGCATCGCACAAATCGCTTTACAAAACTAGTCCGTTTTCTTATTAGCGCTTCATAAGTTTCTCTATTTGTCCCGCCTCCCGGAGTTAAAAATGAAAATTCGTTCCTCGACCGCGCGGCTCGCAGCCGTCGCCGTGGCCGCTATCATGTATGTTTCCCCGGCTTCCGCGCAACAGGCGGGCGGAGAGCAGCCACCCCAGGCGGTCACGGTCATCACGTTGAAGGCGGAAGACACCACGGTGACCAGCACCCTGCCCGGCCGCGTGACCGCTTCGCGGGTCGCAGAGGTCCGGCCGCAGGTCAACGGCATCATCACCGATCGGCTTTTCGAGGAAGGTAGCCCCGTCAAGGCCGGCGACGTTCTCTACAAGATCGATTCCGCCAGCTACGAGGCGGCGGTGGCGGCGGCCAATGCTTCCCTCGCCCAGGCGCAGGCGACGCTCGAATCGGCCGAGCGCGAAGCCAAGCGGCAGCAGACGCTGCTCGATCGCTCCGTCGCCTCGCAGCAGGATGTCGACAACGCCGATTCCACTCGACAGACGGCGGCGGCCAGCGTCCAGGTGGCCGAGGCCAACAAGCTTTCCGCCGAGATCGATCTCGAACGCACCACCATCCGCGCGCCGCTCGACGGCGTCGCCGGCTTCAGCCAGGTCACCGAGGGCTCGCTCGTCACCTCCGGCCAGGCCACCGCGCTGACCACCATCCGCGCCCTCGACCCGGTTTATGTCGACGTCACCCAGTCTTCGGCGGAGATGATCCGCTGGCGCCGCAGTGGCGGCAAGGTCGACGAGACGATGGACCAGACCGTCGTCCTGCACCTCGCCGACGGCAGCGAATACGGCGAGACCGGCAAGCTGGCCGCAGCCGAGCCGCACGTCAACGAACTCACCGGCGTGGTGGTGCTGCGCCTGCAGTTCCCCAACCCCGACCAGTTCCTCCTGCCGGGCATGTACGTGCAGGTGGAACTCCCGCAGGGCGTGCTCAAGAACGCCATCCTTGCCCCGCAGGAAGGCGTCACTCGCGATCGCCGCGGCCGACCGGTGGCCATGGTCGTGGGCGCCGAGAACAAGGTCGAGGAACGCGAGCTGACCATCCGCCGCGACCAGGGCAACAAGTGGATTGTCTCGGAAGGCCTGTCGGAAGGTGACAAGCTGATCGTGGGCGGGCTGCAGAAAATCCAGATCGGGATGACGGTGACGCCGGAAGAGCGCCAAGACGCACCCGAGGCTTCGGACGAGGCCGCCGCGGCGGAAAAATCCGCGGCCGCCGAATAAACTGAGAGAACCGGAGCACCGAAATGGCGCGTTACTTCATCGACCGACCCGTTTTTGCCTGGGTGATCTCGATCCTGATCATGGGGGCCGGCATTCTGTCGATCCTCACCCTGCCGATTGCCCAGTACCCTGAAATCGCTCCGCCGTCGGTGCAGATTTCCGCCACCTATCCCGGCGCCTCCGCCGAGACGGTCGCCAACACGGTGACGCAGATCATCGAGCAGCAGATGACCGGCCTCGACGGCATGCGCTACATGTCATCGAGTTCGACCTCCGCCGGCACCGCCTCGATCACCCTGACCTTCGAGACCGGAACCGACCCCGACACCGCCCAGGTGCAGGTGCAGAACAAGCTCTCGCAGGCCACCGCGTTGCTGCCAGAGACTGTGCAGCGCCAGGGCGTGACGGTGCAGAAATCCTCGTCGTCGTTCATGATGGTGATCGCGCTGATCTCCGATGACGGCCGCCTCGACCAGGCCGACCTGTCGGACTACATGAACTCGAACCTCGTCGACACGTTCAGCCGCATCGAAGGTGTGGGCGGCGTTCAGGTCTTCGGCGCCCAATACGCCATGCGGATCTGGTTGGACCCGGCCAAGCTGGCGGCCTTCGAGATGACCCCCTCCGACGTGGTCTCGGCGGTCTCCGCCCAGAATGCCCAGATCTCGGCAGGTGCTTTCGGCACACTTCCGGCCGTAGAAGGCCAGCAGCTCAACGCCACCATTACCGCCCAGTCGCTGCTCTCAACCCCCGACGATTTCCGCAACATCGTGCTTCGCGCCGAAGCCGACGGCGGCCTGGTGCTGCTGCGCGATGTCGCCCGCGTGGAGATCGGCGCAGAGAACTATTCCACAATCGCCCGCTTCAACGGCAAGCCCTCGACCGGCATGGCCATCCAGCTCGCCACCGGGGCCAACGCGCTCGATACGGCCGAACTGGTGAAGACGCGCATCGAGGAGTATTCGAAATTCTTCCCCGAGGGCGTGAGCTACGTCATTCCCTACGACACCACGCCCTTCGTGCAGATCTCGATCGACGAGGTGGTCAAGACGCTCATCGAGGCGATCGTGCTCGTCTTCCTGGTGATGTTGTTGTTCCTGCAGAACATCCGCGCCACCCTGATCCCCACCCTCGCGGTTCCCGTCGTCATCCTCGGCACATTCGGGATCCTGGCGCTTGCCGGCTTTACCATCAACACCCTGACCATGCTCGCCATGGTGCTCGCCATCGGCCTCCTGGTCGACGATGCCATCGTGGTCGTCGAGAACGTCGAGCGCATCATGGAGGAGGAAGGGCTGTCGCCGCGCGAGGCGACCCGCAAGTCGATGGGCCAGATCACCGGCGCGCTGATCGGCGTCGCCCTGGTGCTGTCGGCCGTGTTCATTCCGATGGCCTTCTTCGGCGGCTCGACCGGCGTCATCTATCGCCAGTTCTCGATCACCATCGTCTCGGCCATGCTGTTGTCCGTGGTGGTGGCACTCACGCTGACGCCGGCGCTCTGCGCCACGTTGCTGCGTTCCAAGGACGCCCATCATGCGCGGCGCGGCGTCTTCGGCCTGTTCAACCGCGGTTTCGAAAAGGTCACCGGCGGCTACAGCGGCACGGTGGGCTTCGTCGTCCGCCGTCCGCTGCGCATCGGCGTCATCTACCTCGCCCTCGGCGCGGCGGTGGTCTGGCTGTTCATGCAGACCCCCACCGGCTTCCTGCCGGAAGAGGACCAGGGCATCATGCTCACCCTCATCCAGGGTCCGACCGGCACCACCGCCGAGCGCACGCTCGAGGTCGTCAAGCAGGTCGAGAACCACTTCATGACCAACGAGGCGGAAAACATCGATTCGATGTTCGGCGTCGTCGGCTTCTCCTTTTCCGGCCAGGGCCAGAACATGGGTCTCGCCTTCGTCCGCATGAAGGACTGGGAGGAACGGCCGAGCCCCGGGCAGAGCGTGCAGGCGGTGGCCGGCAGGGCCTTCGGCGCCTTCTCGCAGATCCGCGATGCGATGGTCTTCCCCGTGGTGCCTCCGGCGGTGGTCGAGCTCGGCAACGTCTCGGGCTTCGACTTCTATCTCCAGGCCCAGGGCAGCCAGACCCACGAGCAGCTTCTCGAGGCGCGCAACCAGCTCCTCGGCATGGCCTCCCAGAGCCCGCTGATCGCCTCCGTCCGACCCTCGGGCCTCGAGGACGCGGCCCAGTTCAATCTCGACATCGACTGGCGCGCGGCCGGCGCGATGGGCGTGACCCCGACCAATGTCGGCAATCTCCTGCAGATCGCCTGGGCCGGCCAGTACGTCAACGACTTCAATGACCAGGGGCGCATCAAGCGAGTCTATGTCCAGGGCGACGCGGATTCCCGCGCCACTCCCTCGGATCTGCGCAAATGGCGCGTCCGCAACGCCAATGGCGACCTGGTGCCCTTCGCCAACTTCACCTCGGAGAACTGGAAGTTCGGACCGCAGGGCCTGACCCGCTACAACGGCGTTCCGGCCATGCAGATCCAGGGCAGCCCGGCACCGGGCACCACCACCGGCGAGGCGATGGCCGAAATGGAGCGTCTCGTCTCGCAGCTCCCGGGTGGCTACACCGTCGCCTGGACCGGCCTGTCGCTCGAGGAGCGTGAGTCCGGCGGTCAGGCACCGATGCTCTATGCCCTGTCGCTGGCCGCCATCTTCCTCTGCCTGGCGGCGCTTTACGAAAGCTGGGCGATCCCCTTCGCCGTGATGCTGGCAATGCCGATCGGCATTCTCGGCACGCTGGCGGCGGCCAAGTTCGGCGGCTTCGAGAACGGCGTCTTCTTCCAGGTGGGCCTTCTGACCGTGATCGGCCTGACGGGCAAGAACGCGATCCTGATCGTGGAGTTCGCCCGCGACAAGTTCGAGGCCGGCGAAACGCTGTTCTCGGCGGTGGTCCAGGCCGCACGCCAGCGTTTCCGCCCGATCATCATGACCTCCATGGCCTTCTCGCTCGGCGTTCTGCCGCTGGTTCTGTCCAGCGGCGCGGGCTCCGGCGGCCGCAAGGCCGTGGGTTCGGCGGTCTTCGGCGGCACCATTACCGCCACGGTGCTCGGCGTGATCTTCGTGCCGCTGTTCTTCGTCATCATCCAGCGGCTCTTCAACCGCCGGATGGTGCGCGATCACGAGAATAAGGTGCAGCCGGCCCCGGCGGAATGACGCAGGGTCCGCATTCCCAAGGGAAAGTGGCCACCAATGCAAAGAGGCCGCCCGGGAGATCGGGCGGCCTCTTTGATTTCGCGACGGTCGCGAATGATGAGAGCGCGATCCACGACAACCGATGGACGATTTACGATCCCGGGATGCCTACAAAGTAGGTGGGCGCCGTGTGTCCAAGCCCACGGGCCGGGACAGGGACAGCTCCCTAAGGATCGAGTAAGGCCCCGGGGATTGAGTGTCCTGTCGGGAAGCGCAGATCGCAGTTCCCTATATAGGTGATAGCGTGCCCTGCGCCAATGGGGAGAACGCGATGCGCGCCTCGAACCCTTTTCACCCAAACGGGTGATTGCAGCAAAAGCCATTCTTCTAAAAATGGTGGCGTGACGATCTTTGACCGGCGTCTCGTACAAGGAGGCCCGGCCAGCGCTTGCAGGGGGGCAACCGGCGGTGCAATAGTCGGGTCGTCGAGGGGGACAGTGCAGTTCATGGAAACCGTCGAGCAGTCGGCGCTGCCGCGCACGATCGAGGCGATCTATTCCTATTTCAATGGCGAGCAGGAGTTTACCGAACTCATGCGCGACCTTGAGGCCTTCCTGTCGGTCGGCGCCGGCGCTCCCGTCTTTACCGGCGAACTCGACAGTCATTTCCGCATCGCCAACGAACTGGCGCGCACGCTCTCACCCGGCGCGGAATTCCGTTACAAGCTGCTGGTCGAGGGCCCGGCCCTGAGACTCGTCTTCGACCGGGCGCTTTGCGTTGTCGCGCAATCGGAATCCGCCCGGACCACCTTTGGCGATCTCGACAGCCTCGGCATTTCGTTGCGCGAGGAAATGCCGGTCTCGCGTTACGAAACTCCGATCACCGAGGCGGCGCGCGCGCGCAAGATCCTTCTCGAACATCTTTCGGGCCCGGTGACGGAGGCTGTGGTCGCGCTGTTCAGCCAGGATCCGGAGCAAGGCACCGCAGATGCGGATGGAGAGATGCGCAGCTTCGTGCGGCTACCGGAGGATGGCGGCTTCGTTTCGCTTTCGCGCTACAGCAACCCGGACGTCGTCACAGTCACCCTGCCCGCCCCCAACTGGGGTGAGCACATTGCCGAGATGCTGCGTCGGAGTCTCGGCCTGTCACGGTCGGAGACCGAAGTCCTCGAACTGATGATAGTCGGGCGCTCGAACGTCGAGATATCGAAGGAACGCAACCGCTCCATCGACACCGTGAAGAGCCAGACCCAGTCGATCTTCCGCAAGCTCGGCGTCACCTCCCGTGTCGAGGCTGTTCAGGTGGTCAAGGACATCACCAGTCTGGCGGCCCTCTCCGGCGCCCCGCCGCCTGCGGCGGTCGCCATGAGCCGGGCCAAGACCAGCATCTCTTTCGCCCACGATCCCTCCGCATGGCGGATCGAGGAGATCGGCGGCAGGGAACTGAGCTATGTCCATTACCCAGCCGGATCCGGCGCGCCCGAACCCGGCCGGTGCGTGATCATGTTTCACGGCCTGCTGCAAAGCCCCGAATTGTCCGACCGCACCCAGCACGCGTTCCGCCGCGCCGGATATCATTTCATCGGCGTCTCCAAGCCGGGATACGGGGCCAGCGCCCGCGCGCCCCGCGATCCCGGATTTATCAGAACCTATCTCGACGACACCCGGCGGGTGGCAGCGCGACACGGCTTTAAACGTCCCGTATTGCTTGGCCATCTCTTCGGCGCGCAGGCGGCCGTCGAGTACGGCGTCGAGACACCCGACGAGGTGAGCGGGCTAGTTTTCTGCTCGGGCTACTATCCACTGCAGATCGCCGAAAACCTGATGCCGATCGGCGCGGTGCAGAAACTGGCCATGTCGAGCGGGGTGTGCTCCTGGGCCGCGCACCAGTTCATCGCCCATACCGGACTGGCCTATCTGCGTTACGGCGGCACGCAGCGTTATCTCGATGCGCTTGCCGAACGCTCGGCGGCCGACCGCAAGCTGATGAAGGATTTCGAGATCTGCGCCATCCTGCACGCGGGGCTCCGCCACACCACGATCATGGGCGCCTCCGCCTTTCTGGCCGATACCGACGCGGGCAGGCATGACTGGAGCGACCGTCTTGCGCAGATCGCAATACCGACCGTGATGCTGCACGGCGATACCGATCCGGCGGTCAACCCAAAGCTGGCCCGCATCGCGGCATCGCGGATCACCGGCTGCCGCTTCGAGGAAATCCCCGAGGCAGGGCAGCAATTGCTGCACACGATGCCCGAAAAGGTGGTCGCCGCTATCGACGAGGTCAGACGTCGGGAAGAGTAGGGAATCGCCGAGCAGGCCGCCGTCGAGGCGACCCCGTCAGTCCTTGAGCTTTTCAGCGATCGCTTCAATCCGGCCGGTGACTTCCTGAAGCGCGTGCGCGAGATCGCTGTCGGTCTTCTCGACTTTCGACAGCGCGTTGTCGCGGGTCTTCTTCAGGGTCTCGACTTCCGCCTCGAGCCCTCGCAACTTGCTCTGGACCTCATGAAGTTCGTCCATGACCATGATGCCGGACATCACGGTAAGCCGCAGGTCACCGATCTCGCCGAACTGGGACTTGAGATGGCTCACATACCGGTCGAAACGCCCGGCGAGATCGCTGAGGTGCTCTTCCTGCCCCTCCTCGCACGCCATTCTGTAGGCTTTTCCGTCGATATTGACCGTAACCTGTGCCATTCCGAATTCCCGAAATCGAAGCTCAGCGGTCCAGAACCGCGCGGATGGTCTCCATCGCGGTTACCAATCGCCGCGAGACTTCGCGATTGGCCTCCTCGAGCCGGTTCGAGCGGTGCTCCGACTGATCGAGTTCCTGTGCAAGCCGCGAACGGTCTTCAAGCATGCGGCCGAGCTCCGCAGCCGCCTCCTCGGCGTTGCGGCTGTTTTCCGCACGCCTGTCGACGGCGTTCTCCAGCCTGTCCAGAGCCTTGCTCAGCGAATCCAGCGCCGATTTGACTGTCTTTTCACTGCTTATCATGGGCGTCCCGAACAGACGGTCCCGGCCGAATCGCTTCAAAGACCGTAGTTTGCATCGATCACCTTATTCATCGCGCGAAGCCAGCGTCAACAAACCGGCCGGCCTGTCCCCAGCCCAGTGAGCGGGCAACTTGCCGCCACGCGAACGGAGCGAATGCCGGTTCGCCTGCTCCGGGCTCCAAACCGGTCGGCGATTTGTTGACTCCGGTGCGGCACCTGCTATGTGTTCGCCGCTCCCATGATCCTTCAGGAAGCCGGCTGAAAGCGCCGCGCTGCGGGGATCCGTCATAACAGGAAGCAAGAAGGCTGACCTCATGGCATCACGCGAAAAACACGACCGGATGGCAAATGCGATCCGGTTTCTGTCCATGGACGCTGTCCAGCAGGCGAATTCCGGCCATCCCGGCCTTCCGATGGGCGCGGCGGACATCGCGACCGTTCTCTTCACCCGCTATCTGACGTTCGATCCCAAGCAGCCCGGCTGGGCCGATCGCGACCGCTTCGTGCTGTCGGCGGGCCACGGTTCGATGCTCTTGTACTCGCTGCTCTATCTGACGGGCTACGACGACATCTCGATCGAGGACATCAAGAACTTCCGCCAGCTCGGTTCGCCGACCGCCGGACACCCGGAATACGGCCACGCCGCCGGCATCGAGACCACCACCGGACCGCTCGGCCAGGGCCTGGGCAATTCGGTCGGCATGGCGATCGCCGAGGCGCATTTGCGCGCCGAGTTCGGCAATGACCTCGTCGACCACTACACTTATGTGCTCGCAGGCGACGGCTGCCTGATGGAGGGCATCAGCCAGGAAGCGATTTCGCTGGCGGGCCACCTCAAGCTCAACAAGCTCATCGTCTTCTGGGACAATAACGGCATTTCGATCGACGGACCGGTGACACTTTCCGACTCCACCGATCAGCTCGCGCGCTTCGCCGCTTCCGGCTGGAACACGCTCGACATCGACGGCCACGATCCCGAGGCGATCGCCAGCGCCATCGAGACCGCCCAGCAGTCCGACAGACCGACCCTGATCGCCTGCAAGACGACAATCGGCTTCGGCGCGCCCACCAAGGCCGGCACCAAGGCCGCCCACGGCTCGCCGCTCGGCCCGGACGAAATCACCGCGACCCGCAAGGCGCTCGGCTGGGAAGCCGAAGCCTTTTCCGTGCCCTCAGACGTGCTCGACGCCTGGCGTCTGGCCGGCCTGCGCTCGGTCAAGGACCGCAAGGCATGGGAAGCCCGTCTCGCCGGTGCTCCGTCGGAGACCCGCGTCTCCTTCGAACGCCGGATGGCCGGCGATCTTCCCGGCAACTTCGATGCCGCGATCGTCAAGTACAAGAAGAAGCTGACCGAGGACAAGCCGAAGGTCGCGACCCGCAAGTCGTCGCAGATGGCGCTCGAGGTCATCAACGGCGTCGTTCCCGACACCATTGGCGGTTCGGCCGACCTGACCGGATCGAACAACACCGACACCAGCCATACCAAGCCGCTGTCCGCCGACGATTACAGCGGCCGCTTCATCCACTACGGCATCCGCGAACACGGCATGGCCGCGGCGATGAACGGCATGGCACTGCACGGCGGGGGAATCCCCTATTCCGGCGGCTTCCTGATCTTCTCGGACTATTGCCGTCCGTCGATCCGGCTCGCCGCCCTGATGGGCATCCGCGTCATCCACGTCCTGACCCATGACTCCATCGGTCTCGGCGAGGACGGTCCGACCCACCAGCCGGTCGAGCAGATGGCCGCGCTCCGCGCCATCCCGAATCTTCTCATGTTCCGTCCGGCCGACGCGGTGGAAACCGCAGAATGCTGGCAGCTGGCGCTCGAATCCCGGAAGCGTCCGAGCGGCCTCGCGCTGACCCGGCAGAACCTGCCGCTGGTTCGCGAGGAGTTCACCGAGGAAAATCTCTCGTCCTTCGGCGCCTACGACCTGATCTCGGCCAGCGACGCGGAGGTCACCCTCTTCGCCTCCGGTTCAGAGGTCTCGCTCGCCGTCGAGGCGCGCGAGAAGCTCGAAGCCAAAGGCATTGCCACCCGCGTGGTTTCCGTTCCGAGCTTCGAACTCTTCGAAGACCAGGACGACGCCTACAAGGCAGCCATTGTCGGCAACTCGCCGGTCAAGATCGCCATCGAGGCCGGCATTCGCATGGGTTGGGACCGTTTCATCGGCACCGACGGCATCTTCATCGGCATGAATTCCTTCGGCGCCTCCGGCCCCTATGAGGAACTCTACGAACATTTCGGCATCACCGCCGATGCGGCCGTCAGCGCGGCCGAGGCAAAACTCAAGGCCAAGGCCTGATCATCCGGATCGGGCGGCGCTTCAGCGCAGCGAGACAAGGAGCACTGCAATGGCAACTCGGATAGCGATTAACGGTTTCGGACGCATCGGCCGCAACATCGTGCGCGCAATCTATGAATCCGGACGCAAGGACATCGACGTGGTCGCGATCAACGATCTCGGCCCGGTGGAAACCAACGCGCACCTGATGCGCTTCGATTCCGTTCACGGCCGCTTCCCCAAGGAAGTCACCGTCGACGGCGACACGATCAGGATCGAGGGCGGCGACAGCTTCAAGGTGTTCGCCGAGCGCGACCCGAAGAGCCTCCCCTGGGGCGATCTCGATATCGATATCGTGATGGAATGCACCGGCATTTTCACCGCGCGCGAGAAGGCCGCTTTTCACCTTGAAGCCGGCGCCAAGCGCGTTCTGGTCTCCGCACCTGCCTCCGGCGCCGACAAGACCATCGTCTACGGCGTCAACCACGACACGCTGACGAAGGATGACTTGGTCGTCTCCAACGCGTCTTGCACCACCAACTGCCTTGCTCCGGTGGTCGACGTGCTGCATTCGGCCTTCGGTATCGAGCGCGGGATGATGACGACCATCCACTCCTACACCGGTGACCAGCCGACCCTCGACACCATGCACAAGGATCTCTACCGCGCACGTGCCGCGGCGATGAGCCAGATCCCGACTTCGACGGGCGCGGCCAAGGCCATCGGCCTGGTGATCCCGGACCTCAAGGGCAAGCTCGACGGCATCTCGGTGCGCGTGCCGACCCCGAACGTCTCGCTGGTGGACTTCAAGTTCATCGCCAAGAAGTCGGTTACCCCCGAAGAGATCAACAATGCACTGATCGGCGCCGCCGACGGTCGCCTGAAGAACGTCCTGGGCTACACCACCCACCCGAACGTCTCGATCGACTTCAACCACGATCCGCATTCCTCGACCGTGGCGCTCGATCAGACCAAGGTGATGGACGGCACGATGGTTTCGGTTCTCTCCTGGTACGACAACGAATGGGGCTTCTCCAATCGCATGTCGGACACCGCAACCGCGATGGCCAAGCTCATTTAAGCTTTTCGCGATCCAATATTCTGAATTGAAAGGCGAATCGGCGACGGTTCGCCTTTCTTCATTTACGCTTTCGCCTTAGTCTGTTCACGATCCTGTAGGATCAGTTGAGTGTCGTTGGACGGGCCGCCGCGATTTCCGCCTTCTTGCCTAACCGGCAGCTTCCATCGGGACAGTTCGTGCCCGGGCGGGAGTACGGAAATTCCGTGCCCGACCCTCGATATTTCGGGGAGTTGAGAAAGCGAAAAGGGCGTAAACAGGTGGAGAGCTTTTATCTCGCGGTGATGGTGGCGACGGCACTGGTGCTGCTTGCCGCATTCTCAAGCCTGCTCGCCTTCCGTTTCGGCGCTCCCCTGCTTCTTCTCTTCCTCGGCATCGGCCTGATCGCCGGCGTCGACGGACTGGGCATCGATTTTTCCAACAACGGGCTGGCCTATGTGCTGGGATCGACCGCCCTCGCCGTCATCCTGTTCGATTCGGGCTATGGCACCACGCTGCAATCGTTCAAGACCGCAGCACTCCCGTCGCTGACGCTCGCTTCGCTTGGCGTGGTACTCACGGCATGCCTCGTCGGACTGATGGCGATGCTGGTGCTTGATTTCTCCTTCCTCGAAGGCGCGCTTCTGGGTTCGATCGTCGCCTCGACGGATGCCGCCGCCGTCTTCTTCCTGCTGCGGATCGGGGGCATCAACATCCGCGACAAGGTGCGCTCGACGCTGGAAGTGGAATCGGGAACCAACGACCCGATGGCGATCTTCCTGACGATGGCGCTTGTCCAGCTTCTCGCCGCCGGCGAGGGCTTTTCCGGTTTCAATCTCGAGCTCCTGATGCTCTTCGTCAAGCAGATGGGGATCGGCTTCATCTTCGGCCTTATCGGCGGCGCGCTCATCCATTTCGTTCTCAAGCGGCTGACGGTCGAACGCGGATTGTCGCCGATCCTGATGCTGGCAATGGCGCTTATGGTCTTCGGTGTGGCCGGCGTCGCGGGCGGCAGCGGCTTCCTGGCGGTCTATGTGGCAGGCATCTATGCGGGCAATCGCAAGATTCCGGCGCGCACCACCATCACCCGGTTTCAGGAAGGCATCACCTGGCTCGCGCAGATCATCATGTTTCTCGTCCTGGGCCTGCTCGCCACGCCCTCCGATTTTCTCACCATCCTTCTGCCCTCGGTGCTGCTCGGCCTGTTCCTCGTCTTCATCGCCCGCCCGCTCGCCGTCTGGCTCTGTCTTCTGCCTTTCGACTATACCCAGCGGGAGATGGGCTTTATCGGCTGGGTCGGTCTGCGCGGCGCGGTCTCGATCCTTCTCGGCATCGTGCCGATCATCGGCGGCATCGAGAACGGCCAGCTCTATTTCAACACCGTCTTCATCATCGTGATGATGTCGCTGATCCTTCAAGGCTGGACCATCAAGACCGTGGCAACGCGCCTCAAGCTCATCATCCCGCCGAGGATCGGTGCGATCGACAAGGTCGAGCTCGACCTCCCGGGCAATGCGAATCACGAGCTGCTCTCCTATCGCGTAGCGCCCGGCAGCCCGGTGGTGCTCGGCGAGCGCATTCCCCGCTGGGCCCATCCCTCGCTCGTCATCCGCGACGGCAAGTCGATGCGCTATCAGTATGCCGGCAGACTTCAGGAGAACGACCAGGTCTACCTCTTCATCGCGCCCGGCTATTCCGGACTGATCGACCGGCTGTTCGCGACCAAGGCGCCGGTGAGCGAAACCGACGCTGAATTCTTCGGCACGTTCCAGATCGCACCCAGCAGGCCCGTCGGAGAGGTGTTGCAGGCCTATGGCCCGATGAGTGCAACGGAAGCCGAAGCGGCGATGACCGTGGCCGAGTTGATCGAGCACCGCATCGGCGCCAAGGCCCATTACGGCGACCGGGTGCGTCTCCACAATATCGTGCTCATCGTCGTGGATACGGATGAAAACGGCCGCATCTCCAAGGTGGGCGTCTCGATGGAGCCCGTCGCGCCTGCCACCAACCTGCCGATCTTCCTCGATTTCCGCGAGATCAAATCACGGATCCGGGAGTATTTCGCCAAGCGGAAAAGGCTTCGTTCGATCCGCAGGCTGGCAGCCACGCAGGAGCAAAAAGACCCCTGATCGCCTTGCACGCGATGGCGGGACATGCGATTTCCGCCAACATCCGGATTTTCAAGAAAACACTAGAGACGGACCTGTTTCCATGGCGGCTTTCAAGACCCTCGATGACCTGCAAGACATCTCCGGCCAGCGCGTTCTCGTGCGTGTCGATCTCAACGTCCCGGTCAGGGACGGCAAGGTGACCGACTATACCCGCATCGAGCGGGTGGCGCCGACGATCCAGGAACTTTCGACCAAGGGCGCGAAAGTGATCCTGATGGCCCATTTCGGCCGCCCCAAGGGCAAGCCCACCGAAGGCATGTCGCTCGAGGCGATTGCCCCGGCCGTCGAGCAGATCCTCGATATCCGCGTCCATTTCGCTTCCGAGGCGACCGGAGAGAAGGCGGCGGACGCCATCGCCAACATGGTCAATGGCGACGTGCTGCTTCTCGAAAACACCCGCTTCTATCCCGGCGAGGAAAAGAACGATCCCGACTTCGCCAAGGCATTGGCCGAAAACGGCGACATCTACGTCAACGACGCCTTCTCCGCCGCCCACCGCGCACATGCATCGACAGAAGGTCTCGCCCACCTGCTCCCGGCCTATGCCGGACGCACGATGCAGGCGGAACTCGAAGCGCTTGAGAAGGGTCTCGGCAAGCCCGCCCGCCCGGTCGTCGCCATCGTCGGCGGTGCCAAGGTCTCGACCAAGATCGACCTGTTGCAGAACCTCGTCGAAAAGGTCGATGCGCTGGTGATCGGCGGCGGCATGGCCAATACCTTCCTTGCCGCCCGCGGTGTCGACGTCGGCAAGTCGCTGTGCGAGCACGATCTGGCCGATACCGCTCGGGCAATCGACGCAGCCGCAAAGAAAGCGGGGTGCGAGATCGTACTTCCCGTCGACGGCGTGGTCGCCAAGAAGTTCGAAGCCGGCGCCGAGAACGAGGTGGTGGACGTCGATGCAATTCCGTCCGATTCAATGATGCTCGACGTGGGTCCGAAGACCGTCGAAGCGGTGAAGGCCTGGATCACCAAAGCCGACACGCTGGTCTGGAACGGCCCGCTCGGTGCCTTCGAGATCGAACCGTTCGACAAGGCGACTGTGGAGGCCGCCCGCCATGCGGCCGCCCGCACCCGCGAGGGGTTGCTGGTATCCGTCGCCGGCGGCGGCGATACGGTGTCCGCTCTCAACCATGCCGGCGTTGCCCAGGACTTCACCTATGTCTCGACCGCAGGCGGCGCCTTCCTCGAATGGATGGAAGGCAAGGAGTTGCCGGGCGTGAAGGCGCTCGGGGCCTGATCCCACAACCCTGCGGCGTCATGCGGAAGGGCCGGTCAACCGGCCCTTTTCTTTTGCCTGCTCATTTCTTCAAGCCTTTCAAACGATTGATATTTTTTCAATCGATTCAACAGCCGCGCTTGCTATTCCGGTCGCAAGATCCATCTGCTAGTCACTTCGGTTCAGTGGACAATCGAAGGATCAAGGCATGACGAACGAAGCTATGGCGAAACAGATGTCGGAGAAAGACGGCTTCATTGCCGCGCTCGACCAGTCGGGCGGTTCGACACCCAAGGCGCTGAAGCTCTACGGCGTGCCGGAAGATGCCTATTCGAACGACGAGGAAATGTTCGCAGAGATCCACGAGATGCGGGCTCGCATCATCAAGTCGCCCGCCTTCTCCGGCGACAAGGTGATCGGTGCCATCCTCTTCGAGCGCACCATGGATGGCGAGATCGACGGGGTGCCGACGGCCGATTATCTCTGGCGGAAATGCGGCATCGTGCCTTTCCTCAAGATCGACAAGGGTCTGGCCGACGAGCAAGACGGTGTTCAGCTGATGAAGCCCATGCCGGACCTTGATGCGCTTCTTGAGCGCGCCCGTGCCAAGAACATCTTCGGCACCAAGGAACGCTCGGTCATCAACGCCTCCAACGAAAAGGGCATCGAGGCGATTGTCGCCCAGCAATTCGAGATCGGGAAGCAGGTGCTTTCCCACGGACTGATGCCGATCCTCGAACCCGAGGTGAACATCAAGATCGCCGACAAGGCGGAAACCGAGGACATGCTTCTGGCTACCATCCGGAAGCATCTGGCCGATGTCCCCGAAGGCGAGAAGATCATGCTCAAACTCTCGATCCCGACGAAGGCCAACATCTACAAGCCGCTGATCGAGGATCCGCGCGTGATGCGCGTCGTTGCGCTGTCCGGTGGCTACAGCCGCGACGAGGCCAATGCGCTTCTTTCGAAGAACGAGGGCATGATCGCCAGCTTCTCGCGCGCGCTGACCGAAGGCATGTCCAAGGGCCAGTCGGACGACGAATTCAACGCGGCGCTCGACAGCGCGATCGACAGCATTTATCAGGCCTCCCGCGCCGCTTGAGTGCCAATCACGTTGTACACGCGATGAAGACCCGCCGCATTGCGGCGGGTTTTGTTTTGCCGTCACATTAAACTGCAAACGTGACCTTTAATCCGGCGGCGAAGCTGGATTAGGATCGCGAAAGGTGACGAGTCGTTTTCATGAATAATTTCACTGCAGGCCTCCTCAGTTGGCTTCTCCTGCCCGTCGCTGGCTATTACGGGCTCCAGATCCGCAGGAAGACCCCGCGGCTCGCGCCCCCGCGCGGCAACCAGCGCGGCAGCCTTGCAAGGACCACCGGAGAAGGCCCCGCCGACTGGCGGCTTCTGATCATGGGGGATTCGTCGGCGGCCGGTGTCGGCGTCGACCTGGTTGAGGAGGCGCTCGCCCCGCAACTCGCGGACATCATTCACGCCCGCACAGGGCAGTCGGTCTCATGGCGAACCGCCGGAGCCAATTCCGCGGTCGCCCGCGATCTGCGCGATCTCATCCTTCCCAATATCGAGGAACGCAACTTCACCCATATCGTGCTCGCGGTCGGCACCAACGACATGAAGAACTATCTCACCGCGATGCAGTTCAAGAAGGGCTTCGGGGGCCTTCTCTATGCCATCCACGCGCGCTGGCCGGATGCCAAGGTGGTCTGGTCGCCGGTGCTCAACATGCCGGACGTGCCAGTGCTGCCGCCGGTTCTGGCCTGGATATTGAAACTGCGCACGCAGATCATCAACGCGATGGGTTTCCGCATGTGCCGCGAACGCCACGCGGTCGCCGCCAAGCCCTTGCCGGTTCCGAGCGATGAGGGTTTCGCCATCGACGGGTTCCACGCCAATGCGGCAGGCTACCGCTACTGGGCCGAACATCTGTCCGGCTACGTCATGGACGTAGAAGCACCGTCAGCCCCATAGCAAAGGCGAAGGCGAGGCCTATCTTCCAGACGTCGGCCCGGCGCTTCAACCCGGGGAGGCCGAAGGGCCGGATCAGGTGGGTGACCATCAGAAGGATGATCAGGACTGCGAGGATTTTCATCATCGGCGGGAGACTTTCGAAGTGCTGTCGCCCGCCTATCGCATAACGCAGGCAAAGTCATCGTCCGCCGCCATGGTTTCGCGGCAATTAGCCGACATTGGCTGGCCAACATTTACCGATAGGGCCGAACCGGCCTAGATTGCACCGAAAAATTTCAGAGAGACATGCGCAAAAATCTCCTTCCCGTCTTCGCCCTTTTGCTGGGGACCGCCTTTCTTCTTGCAGGCAACGGCCTGCACGGCCTGCTGCTGCCGATGCGCGGAACGGAGGAAGGCTTCTCCTCCGCATCCCTCGGCATGCTCGGCACCGCCTGGGCGACCGGGTTTGTGCTCGGCTGTGTTTTTGCGCAAAGGGTGGTGCGCCGGATCGGCCATGTGCGCGCCTTCTCCGCCTTCTCGGCGATGATCGCCATCATCGCGCTGCTGACCGGCATCCTGGTCGACCCGATCGCCTGGATCGCGCTTCGCGCAGTCACAGGCTTCGCGCTCGCCGCCGCCTTCATGATCATCGAGAGCTGGCTCAACGAACGGGCGACGAACGAGACGCGCGGACTGATCTTTTCGCTCTACATGACGATCACCTATGTGGCGATCGTCGCGGGGCAGATGAGCATCGCGCTCGGCGACGTCTCGACCTCGACCTTCTTCATGGTCGCCGGCATCCTCTACTGCCTGGCTCTCTTGCCGACGGCTCTGTCCACCGCATCGAGCCCGCCGCCACTCTCGGAGATCCGCATCGACCTGCCGATGATCTACCGCAATTCGCCGGTTTCCTTCGTCGGTATCCTGCTGGTGGGTATCGCCAACGGCGCTTTCGGCACGTTGGGACCGGTCTTCGCGGCGAAGGCCGGATTGCCCGGGGGAGCCGTGGCGACGCTGATGTCGGTCACGATCTTTTCGGGCGCAGTGATGCAGATCCCCGCCGGCAGGCTCTCCGACCGGCTCGACCGACGCTACGTGCTCGCAGCCCTGGCCGCGACCGCCGCGGTCAGCGGACTGATCATGGCGTTTCTCGCGCCGACCAACATGGGGATCCTGTTCGGCCTCGTCGCGCTTTACGGCGGCATGTCCTACACGCTCTATCCGATCATCGTGGCACACGCCAACGACTACGCGGATGCCGACAAGTTCGTCACGGTCTCAAGCGGCCTGCTGCTTCTCTACGGCATCGGCACGATCATCGGCCCGACCGTCAGCGGCATTCTCATGGCCGGCGACGCGCCCTACCGGCTCTTTCTCGTCACCGGGATCGCCCACCTCTCGATTGCCGCCTATGCGATCTACCGCTCGACACGGCGCGCGGCGATTCCCGCCGACAATCGCGAGACCTTCGCCTCGGTGCCGGCTTCGCGCTCGGCGACACCCGAATCGATCGCCCTCGATCCGCGCGCCAATCCCGCGGAATAGTCCGGCTAAAGGCTTCAGCCGACCTCGAGAACGATCTTGCCGATATGGTCGCCGTCTTCCATGCGTTCATGGGCGGAGGCGGCCTTTTCGAGCGGGAAGATCGAATCCATCACCGGCGCGATCGCGCGATCGTCGAGAAGTGGCCACACCTGGCGGCGCAAGGCCTGCGCGATCTCACCCTTGAACGCAGCATCCCGCGCCCTGAGCGTCGAACCGGTCAAGACGAGACGCTTCATCATGATCTGCGACAGGTCGATTTCCGCCTTGTTGCCGTTGAGGAAGGCGATCTGCACAATCCGCCCCTCGATCGCCGCGACCTTGAGATTGCGGTTGGCATAGTCGCCGCCCACCATGTCGAGAATGACGTCGACGCCCGCCTTGCCGGTCTCGCGGCGGATGACTTCGACGAAATCCTCCTCGCGGTAGTTGATCGCCATGTCCGCGCCGAGATCGCGCATGGCGGCGCATTTCTCGTCCGATCCGGCGGTGGCGAAGACCTTGGCGCCGAACGCCTTGGCCAACTGAATGGCCGTGGTGCCGATTCCCGATGTGCCGCCATGAACGAGGAACGTCTCGCCCGGTTTCAGGCCGGCGCGGTCGAACACATTCGACCAGACCGTGAAGAAGGTCTCGGGGATGGCCGCCGCCTCCGTCATCGTCAGGCCGCGCGGGACCGGCAGCGCGGTGCGCTCGTCGACCACGCAATAGTCCGCGTAACCGCCGCCCGGAACCAGCGCGCAGACGTGGTCCCCCTTCGAGAAGCTCGTCACTGCGTCGCCGACCGCCTCAACCTCGCCGGCGATCTCCAGCCCCGGAATATCCGGAGCGCCGGGCGGCGGCGGGTAATGTCCCTGACGCTGCAGGCAATCGGGCCGGTTGACGCCTGCGGCGCGCACCCGGACCAGAATTTCGCCGGGTTTCGGTTCCGGTTTCGGCCGTTCCTCGGCGACGAGAACCTCGGGGCCGCCGGGTTCGGTGATCACGATCGCGCGCATGGCAAATTCCCTGTTGCGTCCGTGGCGCTCGAGGATGGAACAAGCGCCTCTCGGGATGAAAGCCTGTACCCGCTAAACCGGTTCCGGTAAATGTGAGCGCGCAGAACGCAAGAACCGCAGAACGGAAGGAAGCGACATGCTTTTTGACGACGACCGGCCGAAAAAGCCCGCAACGCACGAGTTGGGCTCCGATCTGTCGATGCTCTCGGTGGACGAACTCAGGGCGCGAATAACGCTCCTGAAGGGGGAAATCGGCAGGCTGGAAGCGGAGATCGAAGCGAAAACCGAGAGCCGCGGTGCGGCAGAGGATTTCTTCCGCAAGAAATAGGGCTGTGTTTCCAACTTCTTACATGATTTCTTAACCATATTAAGACTCGGTTAAGCTTTACGAGTGTTTACTGGTGTCATCCAGTCCTGCTGGATTGGCAGCCACCTTTCGGGGTCAGCTGTCTGACGCCTCCCTGTTAAACTCTTGAGAGCCGCTCGCGCGGCTCTTTTTTTATCTCCGCGTGCCATATCGAGATGCATCAGGAGCCGCGGCGCCGCATACCCGCCAGCGTTAACCCTTCTTTAACAATTCGGTTGCCGGAACCATCCCGACACGGCACAATCCTCACATCGACGGGAACACTCCGTGTAATTGTCCGTTCAAGTATGTAGTTCGTTGGGATATTGCAGATGACCGAGACCAGTCTGAACACCGTCAGCTTCGCAGACAGGATCGCCAATTCGGCGCAGTTCAAGGCCCTTTATGCCGAAGGCATGGGTCTGGTCGAGGAAACCGCCGCCTATCTCGACGGCGACGGACGCAACGCCTCCAAACTGCTTCCGCGCATGGCCTCGGTTCTCTACGCCGCTGAATCCATGCGTCTGACCACACGCCTCATGCAGATGGCCTCGTGGCTTCTTCTGCAGCGGGCCGTCAACAACGGCGAGATGAGCCGTGAACAGGTGATGGCCGAAAAGACCAAGGTGCGTCTCGACGGTTTCAACTGCGACCGCAACGCACCGGGCTGGAACGAGCTGCCCGAGAAATTCCGCACCCTCGTCGAGCGTTCGCTTCATCTGCAAAACCGCGTCGCACTTCTCGACCGCGAAATTTATCGCCCCCGGGAGGCCGCCGCCGCGCCGAAGGCTGACAACCAGAATGCGGTTCAGGCCCAGCAGAACCTCCTCGAGACCGTCTTCACCAAGCGCTGAGACGACCGGTCCCGGGTCTTTGGGCCCGGATTTGATCCAGAACGAGCCTCCGTCCTTTGGACCGGAGGCTTTTTCATGTCGCCTTCCACCCGGAAGTGCTATCCGGGTGCGGTGTTCAACCGCGCCTGGCGTGGATTGATTTGAGCCTGTGTCAGGCTATGTTCACCCGCACATCAAACAGACGGAAAGATTATGGCCGAGATCACTCCCGACAGCGGCAGGACTGCCGAAAGCCCGCTTCCCGCAAACCACCCGCCGGTGAAGTTCGGCAAGGTCGGGGTACTGCTCGTCAATCTCGGCACGCCCGACGGCACCGACTACAAGTCGATGCGCCGCTATCTCGCCGAATTCCTCTCCGACCGCCGGGTGATCGAGGTACCGCGGGCGATCTGGTATCCGCTGCTTCACGGTATCATCCTCAATCGCCGCCCGCAGAAGGTCGGCAAGGCCTATGAGGAGATCTGGAACCACGAGGCGGGCGAAAGCTGGCTGCGCACCTATACGCGCAACCAGTCCGACAAGATGTCCGGACTTCTGGGTGACCTGCCGAACGTCGTGGTCGACTGGGCGATGCGCTACGGCACGCCGACCATCGGCAGCCGCATCGAGGCGCTTCTGAAGCAGGGCTGCGAGAAGATCGTTCTCTTCCCGCTCTACCCCCAATACGCGGCGGCAACGACGGCGACGGTCAATGACCACGCCTTCCGCAAGCTGATGGAGATGCGCTGGCAGCCGGCGGTACGCACGGTGCCGCCCTACCACGACGATCCGGTCTATATCGACGCGCTCGCCAGATCGATCGAAAATCATCTGGCCTCCCTCGACTGGGAGCCGGAACTGGTAATCGCCTCCTTCCATGGCATTCCGCTTTCCTATTTCCAGAAGGGCGATCCTTATCATTGCCAGTGCCAGAAGACTGCGCGGCTTCTGCGCGAGCGGCTCGGCTGGTCAAAGGACAGG
Organism: Hyphomicrobiales bacterium; assembly: GCA_002709005.1. Lineage (GTDB taxonomy): Bacteria > Pseudomonadota > Alphaproteobacteria > Rhizobiales > Rhizobiaceae > Pseudohoeflea. The sequence continues at coordinate 212,960 of PAPH01000044.1, forward strand.
CTGATGCTCTGCTTCCAGTCGCGTTTCGGCCGCGAGGAGTGGCTGCAGCCCTATACCGATAAGACGGTGGAGGCGCTTGCGCAAAACGGCACCAAGCGGCTGGCGGTGTTCAACCCCGGTTTTGTGTCCGACTGCCTGGAGACGCTTGAGGAAATCGCAGGCGAGGCGGGCGAAATCTTTCTCCACAATGGCGGCGAGAAATTCACCCACATCCCGTGTTTGAACGATAGCGACGACGGCATGCGGGTTCTTGAAACCGTAGTGCGCCGCGAGCTGCAGGGCTGGGCCTGAGGCCGGACGAGCCTTTGCTTGCCGCAGCGTTCCGCTGCACCTATCTTGGACGTGCTAACGTGGATCGGGCGGCGCACTTAAGCGCCAGGGGAGGAACGGACATGGTCTTCAACGGGTTCGACATCACCGTCATCGTGATCGTCGCCATCGCGATCCTGATCCTGTTCGCCGGGATCAAGACGGTGCCGCAAGGCTATTCCTATACGGTGGAACGCTTCGGCCGCTACACCAAGACCCTGACGCCGGGTCTCAACCTGATCATTCCGTTCATCGACCGCATCGGCAAGAAGATGAACATCATGGAGCAGGTGCTCGACGTTCCGACCCAGGAAGTCATCACCCGCGACAACGCCTCGATATCCACCGACGCGGTGGCCTTCTACCAGATCCTCAACCCGGCCGAAGCCGCCTACCAGGTTGCCAATCTGGAGCTCGCGCTCCTCAACCTGACCATGACCAATATCCGTTCGGTCATGGGCTCGATGGATCTCGACGAGCTTCTCTCGAACCGTGACGCGATCAACGACCGTCTGCTGCGCGTGGTCGACCAGGCCGCCAAGCCGTGGGGCATCAAGATCACCCGTGTCGAGATCAAGGATATCGCGCCTCCCAACGATCTGGTCGAGGCGATGGGCCGGCAGATGAAGGCCGAGCGCGAGAAGCGCGCCGAGGTTCTCGAAGCCGAGGGCGCGCGCAACGCCCAGATCCTGCGCGCCGAGGGCGCCAAGCAGTCGGCGATCCTTGAGGCAGAGGGCCGCCGGGAAGCCGCCTACCGGGACGCCGAAGCCCGCGAACGGCTGGCCGAAGCCGAGGCAAAGGCGACCGAACTTGTCTCGAAGGCGGTGGCCGATGGCGACGTCAATGCACTCAATTATTTCGTAGCTCAGAAATACACCGAGGCGCTCGGCGACATCGCCACGTCCAAGAACCACAAGGTGGTTCTGATGCCGCTTGAGGCTTCCGCGCTCATCGGCTCTCTTGGCGGCATCGGAGCGCTCGCCCGCGAGGTCTTCGGCGACCAGACGCCTGGAACCTCCTCCCCTGCGCGCTCGGGCCCGCCGCCGATCCGCCGCGGCCAGCCGGCCCCCGACGAGGGCTAGGCCATGATCAAAGCGGTTATTGCCGAACTCGGCCCGTGGAGCTGGTGGATACTCGGGCTCCTGCTGCTCGGCGCGGAAATTCTGGTTCCCGGCATCTTCCTCATCTGGATCGGGCTGGCGGCGATAGTGGTCGGCGCGATTTCCTTTGCCCTCTGGGACAGTGCCATCTGGGGCTGGCAGGTTCAGTTCCTCGTCTTCGCCGCGCTGGCACTGATCTCGGCTTTCATCGGCCGGAAGATCATGGCCGGCCGCAACGACGATACCGACCAGCCAATGCTCAACCGGCGAATGGAACAGATGATCGGGCGGACGGCGACGCTGGAGGAGCCGATCACCGAAGGCCAGGGCCGGATCAGGCTGGGCGACACGCTGTGGACAGTACGCGGCCCCGAGCTGCCGGCAGGCACGCGGGTGAAGATCGTGGCGATCGAGAACGACGATCCGAGGGTCGAGCCGGCCTGAGCCCGCACTTTCTGGCTGGCCGGGAAAGGAAGCGTTAACCACGCACGTTTACACTTTGCAAAGATTTGGCGAAGTGGGCGTTCGGAACGTGAAATCCAACCGCGACAGAAAAGCCGCCCTTGCGAGCGGCGTTGCGCTGGCGGCGATCATGCTGCTGGCGGGTTCCGTCTCTGCCGCGCAGGCCCAGTCGGCGTCCCGCAGTTCGCTCTACGACATCACTTCGGCCGATATCCGCGGCACCACCGACGAGGGAACGGGCTTCCAAAACGCTGACAGCTATGCGTCTTCGGCTGACAACGCGGCCACGCCGACACCTCGCCCCCTGTTGACGTCCGGCGATGACAGCGAGCAAGCAGATCCCCTGGTTCCCTCTTATGCCGCGACGGTGGCGCCCGATCCCGACGCCGCTCCCGATGTCGTTGCGGAGGAGGAACCGGCGCGCGCCACCAGCGTCGACGCCGCCGCGGCGCGGCAGGATCTCGAAGACGGCCGCTACGGACGGCAGAACCTGCCGATCTCTACGGTGGACGGCATCGAGACCGGCACGACGCCGGAGGAGGATCTCGCGCCCGGCATCCGGCTCAGCACCTTCCTGCTGCGTCCCACGCTCACCGAAAAGATCGTCCACGAGAGCGAAAGCTACGGCGGCGCCACCTTCGACCGGACATTCAGCGAAACCACGCTGGAGGGCACGCTCGAATCCGACTGGTCGCGCCACAAGCTCACAGTGACCGGAGAGGGCAGCTACCAGGCCAACATCTCCGGCGAGGGACAGGAAGAGCCGACCGCCTCCGTCGACGCCGTCCTCGATCTCGACCTGACGGAAACGCTCGGCGGACAGCTCGCGGCCGGCTACGATTTCTATCGTGAGGACCGCACCGACCCCAACGCAATCGCCAATGCCACCGCGCAGTCGGGCGTCCACACGCTCTCGGCCTCCGCGGCGCTCACCAAGCGGCTCGGCTCTATCCGGGGCACGGCAACCGCTGAAGTCTCGAAGGTTCTTTACGGAGACGCGGAACTGGCAGGCGGCGGCGTTATCTCCGGCGACGACCGCGACGCGCTGACCACCGGCGTGCGCGGCCGGATCGGCTACGAAGTCTCCCCGGCCCTCATTCCATTCCTGGAGGCCTCGCTGGCCCGCACGGAATACGATCAGGAGATCGACAGCTCCGGGTTCAAGCGCTCCTCGTCTACCTACGGCCTGCGGGCAGGCGTCGAACTTCCGCTCGGAGAGAAGCTCTCGGGCGAGATTTCCGCCGGCTATCTGACGCGCGATATCGAAGATGCAGGGCTTGAGGATATCGACGCTTTCACCATCGACGGCTCGCTGCGATGGTCGCCGATGCGCGGAACCACCCTGACGGCGAACCTGAACACCGCAATCGAAGCATCGACCACGGCTGGCGAAAGCGGTTCGGTGGTTCATCTGCTTTCTGTCGAACTCGAACGACAGTTGCGCGACACGGTGGTGGCGCGGTTGACCGGCACCGCGGCGCTGCGCAATTACGAAGGCGCCTCGGCGCCTGACGACCAGACGCGCCTCGGCCTGCGTGGCGAACTCGACTGGTCGCTCAACCGCTATCTCTCTCTCGTTGCCGACGCCGGTTATGAAAAGACGACGCAAGGCGGCGTTCCCGATTCGGATACGGCACGCATCGGGCTCGGCCTGCGCGTCAGGCGGTAAGCGTTCCGCGAGTCTGCCGGAAACGATGATCGCTCAGAAACTGGCCGGGCCGTACAGGCCGATGTCGTCAGGCTGATACGTCAGGGCCTGCTCCTCGCTGCCGATATGCTCGCCCGACCGCGCCCACTGTTTTTCAAGCGTCTTGGTCAGCTTGTCGTTTGCTTCGGGATCCCTGGCACTGTCGATCACGTCGTGAAGCGACACGCCCAATCTGTCCAGCCCGAGTTCCTTTTCGAGCGCCATCACAGCCAGATCGCCGGCCTCTGTCTTCAGCTTGCCGAAAGCCTTTTGCATGGCTTTCACGAAGTCGTCGCGCGAGGCGTGGTCGTCTTTATCGATACCGAGCGCGTTAGCCGTCCGCTCAATGAGATCGAGTTTCAGCTCGTTCACGCTGACATGGTTGACGCTGAACATAGCTTCGGAGACTTTCGAACGGGCTTGCTGGAGCGCGCCGGCGGGTCCTGCCTCGGCCCCACCATTGGCGACCGCCAGCAGCTTGTCTAGGCGCGGTTCCTCCGCTCTGGACTCGCTCTGCAAGCTTGTCTGCTGAAGAAGATGCAGCGCAACAGAATGGGTGTTCGTAACGGATGTCATCGTCTGCCCAGGCAGCGGCACCTCCTCATCAAGGCGAACCGCGCGAGGTTGATAGCCGCGTCATGCGACAACGAAAATCCGACGATACACCACCGCAACGGGACATTTGTTAACGGCCGTAAAGACGCTCCCTCTACAGCAGCGCCTTTATCTTGTCGGCGACCAGCGGACGCATGTCATCGCGCGACAGGGCGAAGGCGACGTTTGCCATGATGAAGCCGTCCTTGGAGCCGCAGTCATAGGTCTCGCCCTCGAAGCGATAGGCCGAGAACGGCTGGTCCTTGGCCAGATGCAGCATCGCGTCGGTTACCTGGATCTCGTTGCCCGCGCCACGCTCGCCGCGCGCCAGGATCTCGAAGATCTCCGGCTGCAGGATGTAGCGGCCGTTGATGAAATAGTTCGACGGCGCGGTGCCCTTCTCCGGCTTCTCGACCATTTCGGTGACGCGGAAACCGCCCGGCAGTTCCTCGCCCATGCCGACGATGCCGTAGCGGTGGGCAAGCTCGGGGTCGCACTCCTCGACGGAAATGATGTTGCCGCCCACCTTCTCGTAGAGATCGACCATGCCGGACATGCAGCCTACCTTGTCGCGCATCACCATGTCAGGGAGCAGCAGGGCAAAGGGCTCATTACCGATGATGTCGCGCGCGCACCACACCGCGTGGCCGAGGCCATGGGGCGCCTGCTGGCGGGTGAAGCTTGTCTTGCCGGCGGCCGGCAGCATCTCTTCGAGTTCCTTGAACTCGGCGGTCTTGCCGCGTTTTTCGAGCGTGTCGTTGAGTTCGAAGGCGATGTCGAAATGATCCTCGATGACACCCTTGTTGCGGCCCGTGACGAAGACGATGTGCTCGATCCCGGCGTCGAGCGCCTCCTCGACCACATATTGGACGACCGGCTTGTCGACAACGGTCAGCATCTCTTTCGGGACGGCTTTCGTCGCTGGCAGGAACCGCGTGCCGAGGCCGGCCACGGGCAGAATGGCTTTCCGGATTTTCTTGAATTCAGTCATAAAAATATCCTCATTCGTAATGAACCTCGCAAACAGCCACAAAGGCTGTGCGGGCGGACGTTTCCGCGGAGCAATCCACCCCGGATAATCCCAAAACCGTTCGTCTGCCTCTTGTATGGTAAACGCACTGTTAACGACAAGCTGGCATGCTGAAGGAACTTCGCCCCGACACATTTGCTAACACAGGATCGAATGAAATGTTCCGCCGCGTCCGCACGTTTTTGACAACATCGGCGCTCACCCTGGCCATGACGGCCTCGCTCGGCATGCCGGGCGCCCAGGCAGCCGATGCCGATTTCATCAACTTCCTCAATGGCTTCTATGCCACCGCCTCCAAGAGCGGCATTTCCAAGCAAACCTACAATGCGGCCTTCTCCGGCGTCACCGAACCCGATCCGGAGGTTCTCCGCAAGGCGCGCTATCAGCCCGAATTCACCACCAAGGTGTGGGACTATCTCGATTCGCGGGTGAACCCCTACACGATCGAGAAGGGCCGGGAGATGCTCCGGAAGCATGGCCGCACACTCGACGTAATCGAAAGCCGTTTCGGCGTCAGCCGCTACATCCTTCTGGCCATCTGGTCGATGGAATCGAACTATGGCGACATTCTCGACAATCACGACCGGCTTCACTACGTGCCGCAGGCGCTGGCGACGCTGGCCTATGCCGACAAGAAGCGCGCCAAGTTCGCGCGCACCCAGCTCGTCGCCGCACTGAAGATCCTGCAGGCAGGCGACATCACCCCCCGCCAGATGACCGGCTCCTGGGCCGGCGCGATGGGCCACACCCAGTTCATTCCCACGAGCTACCTTGCCTTCGCGGTCGACCAGGACCGCAACGGCCACCGTGACATCTGGGGCTCGATCCCCGATGCGCTCGCCACCGCCGCCAACCTGCTTCACAAGAACGGCTGGCGCACCGGGGAAACCTGGGGTTACGAGGCTGCCACCCCGCGCGGCGGCTCCAAATACAACGGCGCGACGAAGACGCTGGGCGAATGGGCTCGGCTCGGCTTCATAAGGCCCGACGGCCGGGCGCTGCCGCATCCGGACCGCCGCGCCGAACTGAAGATGCCGGCCGGTGCCAACGGCCCGGCTTTCCTGATGACGAAGAACTTCTTCATCATCAAGCGCTACAACGCCTCCGACCTTTACGCGCTCGCGGTCGGCGTGCTCGCCGACGAGATCGCTGGCTGGGGCGGCGTCGACCAGCGCTGGCCGCGGCCCGAAGGCACGCTCGACATCAAGGAAAAGTTCGAGCTCCAGACCCGGCTCAAGGCGCTCGGCTATTACGAAGGCGAGATCGACGGCAATTTCGGCTCCGGTTCGCGTGCCGCGATCGAAGCCTTCCAGGGCCGCCTCGGCTTGACCAGGGACGGCAATCCGTCGCAAAAGGTTCTCCAAGCCATCCGGGGCCACTAGTCTGCGGGAACGAAAGATCCTGACAGCCGACCGGATGGCGGTGGAAGCGCGGTAGCGCACCGGAGAACCGCCAAATGTCCCGGCCGGCTGTCATCAGCTTTGCTGCACGTCTGACATGCTTTGCCGCGCTGGCCTTCGCCATCGCGGTTGTCGGCGTGAGCCCGGCTTCCGCCCAGGAACGGGTTGAGCGCAAGTCCTTCCTCCAGCTTCTGTTTGGCGGCGGCAAGACCGCACAACCCGAACGCCGCCGCAACGAGACGAGCGAAAGAACAAGCCGGCCGACGAAGCCCGCGGTACGCAGTGCGGCGCCCGCGGCCCCGCCCGAACCCGAGGTCGAGAAGCTCGAAAACGCCCGCAAGGTGCTCGTCGTCGGCGATTTCCTCGCCGGCGGGCTTGCCGACGGGCTCGAGGAGAGTTTCGCCAAATCGCCGGGCGTCGTGGTGGTCGAGCAGTCCAGCGGCTCGTCAGGCCTGGTTCGCGACGACTATTACGACTGGCCCGCCGAACTCCCCGGCATCATCGAGGAGGTGAAGCCGGATATCGTCGTGGTGCAGCTCGGCTCCAATGACAGCCAGCAGATGCGCACAGAAAGCGGCCGCGTGGAGGTTCGTTCGGAAGCCTGGGTCGCCGAATACGAAAGGCGCACCGACAGCGTCATCAAGGCGGTTCGCGACGGCAACAGGCCACTCGTATGGGTCGGGCTGCCATCGTTCAATTTCACCTCGATGTCGGCGGACATGGTGGCGCTCAACGGCATCTTCAAACAGCAGGTCGAGCAGGCCGGCGGCGAGTTCGTCGATATCTGGGACGGCTTCGTCGACGAGGACGGAAAGTTCGTCTTCACCGGTTCCGACATCAACGGTCAGCAGGCTCGCCTGCGCGGCTCGGACGGCATCAACATGACCAAGGCGGGCCGCCGCAAGATGGCCTTCTATGCCGAGAAGAACATCCGCCGGCTGCTGGGCAGTGCGGCCGACCCGGCGATTGGCGCCGCCGGCCTCGACGACACCAACCTGCCGGACCTGAGCTTCCCCACCTCGCCACTCGAAACCCGCAATCCCGACCGGACAAACCCTGTCGCCATGACCGACCCCGATCTCGACGGCGGGTCGCAACTGCTCGGCGGCACGGTGACCCCGGTCAACCTCAACCCGACCCCGCGCGACATGCTGGTCAATCAGGGCATCGCTCCCGAGGCCCCGGTCGGCCGGATCGACAATTTCGCCTGGCCGAAGACGACGGGCGCGACGAAGAAGCCGGACGGCGGAAAAGCCGAGGAGAACGCGGACGCCGCGCCGCCGATCCTGGAACCGGCTTCCAAAGACTAGGCTTCGTCCTTTTCAGCAAGTTCCACCTGGGGGCACACGCAGCTTCGGCGGGCCGGGTTTCAATGCTCTTGCCTCCTGTCACGAATTGAATGTCATGAAGAACATCTATGTCGTCACCCACACCCAATCGATCCATCACATCGAAAACAAGGTGGGCGGCTGGTACGACACCGGCCTGACACCAGGGGGAGAAACGGACGCGGAAAGGACGGCCGACCGCCTGGCGGCGCTTGTCGGCATGGAAATCGTCGAGGTGTTCAGCTCGGATCTCAAGCGCGCAGCACAGACGGCGGACTTCATCGCAAGCCGTTTCGGCCGCCCTGTCGAGCGAATGCGCGATCTGCGCGAAATCAGCTACGGGTCCGCTGAAGGCATGCCACAGGAATGGCTCGACGCTCGACAGATCCCCGCCCCCGACGACAACAGGCTCGACCATCGCGGTGGTATCGCCGATGGAGAAACACGGCGCGAATTCGCGCAGCGGATTTACCGGGCGACGAACGTCATCGTGAATAGGCCTTGTCAAACCCAGATCATCGTCACACACGGTTTCGCGCTGACCTTCGTCATCGCCGCATGGATCGGCATGCCGATCGAGGCAGCCGGTCTCGTCAGCTTCCCGGCAAGGTCCGGCAGCATTACCCACCTCAAGCAGGACGACTTCCGGCGCAATCGTGCGGTCCACAGCCTGGCCGATACCTCCCATCTGGAAGTCTCCGACCTCGATCCACAACATTCCACCGCTGGAGCCCGGCGTTAGATGCGGCCATCGGCCATGAAAAAAGCCGGCCCGAGGCCGGCTTTTGCATTCAGGAGCATTCGACCGGCCTAGAGCGGCAGATCGGTTTCACCCATCAGTTCGAGATCGATGGCGCGCGCCGCCTGGCGGCCTTCGCGGATCGCCCAGACCACCAGCGACTGGCCGCGACGCACGTCGCCGGCAACCCAGAGCTTGTCGACCGAGGTCTTGTAGTCCTTGTCGTTGGCGACGACGTTCTTCGATCCACGATAGTCGGTATTGATGTCGAGCTTCTCGCCGAGGTCGGTAAGAACGCCCTCTTCCATCGGGCCACGGAAGCCGATGGCGACGAAGACGAGGTCGGCGCGGATGATGAACTCGGAGCCGGCGATGGGCTTGCGCTTCTCGTCGACCTTGCAGCACTTCACGCCGCCGAGAATGCCGTTATCGCCGACTAGTTCGAGCGTTCCGACCTGAAACTCGCGCTTGGCGCCCTCCGCCTGCGAGGAGGAGGTGCGCATCTTGGTCGCCCAGTAGGGCCAGACGGCGAGCTTGTCTTCCTTTTCCGGCGGCTGCGGGCGGATGTCGAGCTGGGTGACGCGAACCGCGCCCTGCCGGAAGGCCGTGCCGACGCAGTCCGATGCCGTGTCGCCACCGCCGATGACGACGACGTGCTTGCCGCCGGCGAGGATAGGCGCGGACGGCCAGCCGGTCGAATCGATCGGCTCACGCGCCACGCGCTTGTTCTGCTGCACGAGATACAGCATCGCGTCATGGACGCCGGCGAGCTCCGCGCCCGGAATGCCGACATCACGCGGGTTTTCCGAACCACCGCAATAAAGAACGGCATCGTGGTCCGCGGTCAGCTCCTCGACCGTCTTGTCGACGCCGATATTGACGTTGCAGAAGAAGGTAACGCCCTCGCCTTCCATCTGCTCGACGCGGCGGTCGATGAAGTGCTTCTCCATCTTGAAATCCGGAATGCCGTAGCGCAGCAGGCCGCCGGGGCGGCTTTCACGCTCATAGACATGGACGTCGTGACCGGAACGCCCGAGCTGCTGGGCGGCAGCCATGCCCGTGGGGCCGGATCCGATGATCGCGATGGTCTTGCCGGTCTTCTTCGTCACCGGCTGCGGCACGATGAAGCCCATCTCGTAGGCCTTGTCGGCGAGCGCCTGCTCGACCGTCTTGATGGCCACCGGCACGTCCTCGAGGTTGAGCGTGCAGGCTTCCTCGCAAGGAGCGGGGCAGATGCGGCCGGTGAACTCCGGGAAGTTGTTCGTCGAGTGCAGGTTGACGATCGCCTCTTCCCAGTTCTCGTTGTAGACGAGATCATTCCAGTCCGGGATCTGGTTGTGGATCGGGCAGCCGGTGGGACCGTGGCAATAGGGGATGCCGCAGTCCATGCACCGGGCGGCCTGCTTCTGCACTTCCTGATCGCTCATCCGGATGGTGAATTCACGGAAGTGGCGGATGCGATCCGATGCCGGCTGATACTTCGCCGTCTGACGATCGATTTCGAGAAAACCTGTAACCTTACCCATATCTTCGTCAGTCTCTCTTATTCCGCCGCCATGCCGAGGCGGTTGCGTTCCATTTCCTCGAGTGCGCGGCGATATTCGACCGGCATCACCTTGCGGAATTTCGGACGGTAGTCGGCCCAATGCTCGAGGATCTCTCTGGCGCGGTCCGAGCCGGTGTAGTGCATGTGGTTGGAGATGAGCTGGAACAGCCGCTCCTCGTCATGCCGGGTCATGTCGCCGGAGACGTCGACGCGTCCCTTGTGCATCAGGTCGCCGCCGTGGTGGTGCAGCTTCTCGAGGATGTCGTCCTCCTCGGGAACCGGCTCAAGTTCGACCATCGCCATGTTGCAGCGCTTGGCGAAATCGCCGCTCTCGTCGAGCACGTAGGCCACGCCGCCGGACATGCCGGCCGCGAAGTTGCGGCCCGTTTCGCCGATGACGACGACCAGGCCGCCGGTCATGTATTCGCAGCCGTGGTCGCCCACACCCTCTACCACCGCGATGGCACCCGAGTTGCGCACGGCGAAACGCTCGCCGGCGACGCCGCGAAAATAGCACTCGCCCTCGATGGCGCCGTAGAGCACGGTGTTGCCGACAATGATCGACTGTTCCGGCACGATCTGGCTGTCAGCGGTCGGCCGCACCACGATGCGTCCGCCCGAAAGCCCCTTGCCGACATAGTCGTTGGCGTCGCCCTCGAGTTCGAAGGTCACTCCGTGTGCAAGGAAGGCACCGAAGGACTGGCCCGCCGTGCCCTTGAGCTTGACGGTCAGCGTATCCTCCGGAAGGCCGCGATGCTGGTGCTTGCGCGCGATTTCGCCCGAGAGCATCGCGCCGGCGGAACGGTCGACGTTCTTGATCTCGGTCTCGATGGTCATGCGCGTGCGGTCATTGATCGCAGGGGCCGCTTCCGCAATCAGTTTGCGGTCTAGAACGTCGTCGATCGGATGCTGTTGACGCTCGGTCCAGTGGATCGCGGATTTCGGCGCGGCGGGCTTGTAGAAGATCTTCGAGAAATCGAGACCCTTGGCCTTCCAGTGCGCGATCAGCGCGTTCTTGTCGAGCAAGTCGACTTCGCCAACGATCTCGTCGAGTTTGGTGTAGCCCATCGAGGCGAGAATCTGGCGCACTTCCTCGGCGATGAAGAAGAAGTAGTTGACCACGTGCTCGGGCGTGCCCTTGAAGCGCTTGCGCAGAACGGGATCCTGCGTCGCCACGCCGACCGGGCAGGTGTTGAGGTGGCACTTGCGCATCATGATGCAACCCGCCGCGATCAGCGGAGCGGTGGAGAAGCCGAACTCGTCGGCCCCCAGAAGCGCGCCGATAATGACGTCACGACCGGTCTTCAGGCCGCCGTCGACCTGCAGCGCGATACGCGAGCGCAGCCCGTTGAGCACCAGCGTCTGCTGTGTTTCTGCAAGGCCCATTTCCCAGGGGCTGCCGGCATGCTTGAGCGAGGTCAGCGGAGAAGCGCCGGTTCCACCGTCGAAGCCGGAGATCGTGATGTGGTCGGCGCGCGCCTTGGCGACGCCGGCGGCCACGGTGCCCACGCCAACCTCGGAGACGAGCTTGACCGAGATGTCCGAAGTCGGACTCACGTTCTTGAGGTCGAAGATGAGCTGCGCCAGATCCTCGATCGAATAGATGTCGTGGTGCGGCGGAGGCGAGATCAGCCCCACGCCCGGCGTCGAGTGACGAGTCTTGGCGATCGTCGCATCGACCTTGTGGCCCGGAAGCTGGCCGCCCTCGCCGGGCTTGGCGCCCTGGGCCACCTTAATCTGGATCATGTCGGAGTTCACCAGATACTCGGTGGTCACGCCGAAGCGGCCAGAGGCGACCTGCTTGATGGCCGAACGCTCGGGATTGATGTCGGTGGTTCCGGGAACAGGCAGATAGCGGTCAGCCTCCTCTCCCCCCTCACCGGTGTTCGACTTGCCGCCGATCCGGTTCATGGCGATCGCCAATGTCGTATGCGCCTCGCGGCTGATCGAGCCGAATGACATGGCCCCGGTCGAGAACCGCTTGACGATCTCGGAGGCCGGCTCGACCTCGTCGACGGAAACCGGCTTGCGACCGAGATCTTCCGCCGTCTTGATCTTGAAGAGGCCACGGATCGTGTTCATCCGCTGGGCCTCGCTGTCCATCAGTTCGGCGAATTCCGTATAGCGGTCCTTGGCGTTGCCGCGCACGGCGTGCTGCAGCTTGGCTACCGCATCCGGCGTCCAGCTATGGTGCTCGCCGCGCATGCGGAAGGCATATTCGCCGCCAACCTCGAGGTTGCGGGCGAGAACCGGATCGTCGCCGAAGGCGGCTGCGTGGCGCAGCGCGGTTTCCTGCGCGACCTCGGCGAGCCCCACCCCTTCGATGGTGGTGGCGGTGCCGGTGAAGAAGTCCTTCACGAAGTCCGAAGACAGGCCGACCGCATCGAAGATCTGCGCACCGCAATAGGACTGGTAGGTCGAAATGCCCATCTTGGACATGACCTTGAGGATACCCTTGCCGATCGCCTTGATGTAGCGCGAAACCACTTCGTGGGCGTCGACCTCCGGCGGGAACTCGCCCCGGCCATGCATGTCGAGAAGCGTATCGAAGGCGAGATACGGGTTGATCGCTTCCGCGCCGTAGCCGGCGAGGCAGGCGAAGTGATGAACCTCGCGCGGCTCGCCCGATTCCACGACCAGACCCACCGAGGTGCGAAGCCCCTTGCGGATCAGGTGGTGGTGGACGGCGGCCGTCGCCAGAAGCGCGGGGATGGCGATCCGGTCCGGGCCGATCTGCCGGTCCGAAATGATGATGATGTTGTAGCCGCCGCGCACAGCCTCTTCGGCGCGTTCGCAAAGGCGGGTGAGCGCGGCTTCCATGCCTGCGGCACCCTTTCCGGCGTCATAGGTGACGTCGAGCGTCTTGGTGTCGAAACGATCCTCGGTGTGACCGATCGAGCGGATCTTCTCGAGGTCGCCATTGGTCAGGATCGGCTGACGCACTTCCAGACGCTTGCGGCGGGCAGCCCCGGTGTGATCGAGGATGTTGGGACGCGGGCCGATGAAGGAGACCAGGCTCATCACCAGTTCCTCGCGGATCGGGTCGATCGGCGGGTTGGTGACCTGCGCGAAGTTCTGCTTGAAATAGGTGTAGAGCATCTTCGATTTCGACGACATCGCCGAGATCGGCGTGTCGGTGCCCATCGAACCTATGGCTTCCTGGCCGGTGGTCGCCATCGGCGCCATCAGGATGCGGGTATCTTCCAGCGTGTAGCCGAAGGCCTGCTGGCGGTCGAGAAGCGAGACGTCGCCGCGAAGCGCGCGCGGGGAAACCGGCTTCAACTCCTCGAGGATGAGCTGGGTCTTGTCGAGCCACTCGCGATAGGGATGCTTCTGGGCGATCGAGGACTTGATCTCCTCGTCGGAAATGATGCGGCCCTCATCGGTATCGATAAGCAGCATCTTGCCCGGCTGAAGCCGCCACTTGCGCAGGATATTCTTCTCAGGAACCGGCAAAACGCCGGACTCCGAGGCCATGATCACCCTGTGATCCTCGGTGACGATGTAGCGGGCCGGACGCAGCCCGTTGCGGTCGAGCGTCGCGCCGATCTGGGTGCCGTCGGTGAAGGCAACGGCCGCGGGGCCGTCCCACGGTTCCATCAAGGCCGCGTGATATTCGTAGAAGGCCTTGCGGTCGGGATCCATCGACAGGTTGCCGGCCCAGGCCTCCGGGATCAGCGTCATGACGGCATGCGCCATCGAGTAGCCGCCGCGCACCAGAAACTCGAGCGCGTTGTCGAAGCAGGCGGTATCGGACTGGCCTTCGTAGGAGATCGGCCAGAGCTTGGAAATGTCGTCGCCGAACAGCGGCGAGGTGACCGACGCCTGGCGCGCCGCCATCCAGTTGACGTTGCCGCGCAGCGTGTTGATCTCGCCGTTATGCGCAACCATCCGGTAGGGGTGCGCGAGCTTCCAGGACGGGAAGGTGTTGGTCGAGAACCGCTGGTGGACGAGCGCGATCGCCGAAACAAAGCGCGGATCGCTCAGATCCTTGTAATAGGCCTTAACCTGATAGGCGAGGAACATGCCCTTGTAGACGATGGTCTGTGTCGAGAGCGACACGAAATAGAAGCCGTTGTCCAATCCCTCGGTCTCGCCGTAGACGCGGTTGGAGATCACCTTGCGCAGGATGAACAGCCGGCGCTCGAAATCGGCGACGTCCTCGACGCCCGCGCCACGGCCAATGAAGACCTGCTCGTGATAGGGTTCGGTCGCCGCGATCTCGGGCGCCTTGGAGAGCGACGAGTTGTCGACCGGGACCTTGCGGAAACCGAGAAGAACCTGGCCTTCGGCGGCGATCACTTCACGGATGATATCCTTGAGGTGTTCGCGCAGGCCCTCGTCCTGCGGCATGAACAGGAAGCCGGCGGCATAGTGGCCGGGCTCGGGAAGATCGATGCCTTCCTTGGCGAGTTCTTCCTTGAAGAACTGGTGCGGAATCTGCGCGGTCAGCCCGGCCCCGTCCCCCATCAGCGGATCGGCGCCGACGGCGCCGCGATGGGTGAGGTTTTCGAGAATGAAAAGACCGTCCTCGATGATCGAGTGCGACCGCTCGCCCTTCATATGGGCGACGAAACCGACGCCGCAGGCGTCATGCTCGTTGCGCGGATCGTAAAGACCCTGCGCGGGCGGGAGGCCGAAGCTCGTGCCGGGAGTTTTAGTGGCGACGGGTCCGGTCACTTTCGCCGCGCCCGCCAGGAGCCGCGCAGTGCGAGAAGTCATCATCTCTGTCATCCCATTCTCCCTTCGCCCGCCATTCGGCGATGCTTTCCGTGTCGGGTCTCACGGCCTCGACACTCTTTATTCTTCGGACCTGGCTCGGTGGTTCGTCCCGGTTCGGCGTGGCAAGCCACCCCACCTTGCGGCGATACCCGAATTTAACACAGACCCACCCTGCGGTCACGGCTGGTCTCTTTGGACCGGGCCGCAAACAATGCCCGGATCGTGCAGCGGGCGCCGACGGTCCAGGCAAATTAGGACAGGAAGGCTGTCCTATTTCTCTCTATGGCAGAATGCTTCGGGCCATGCAAGCCGATGGAGCCAATTTTTGGGCAGCCGCAGCAGTATTATGACGAATGAACAGCCTCATACGTAATAATATTGCGCCGTCAGGTTGACCATTCGTCATTTTATTCCGTTACCCACAGGTCGCCGTTACCCCGCCCCCATCCCGCCGGTCTCGGCAACGTTTACAACTGCGATGGCAGACTCTAGCTATGTCGCGACCCATGGCGGGCCCCCGCCGCCAAGCTGGAGCGATCATGATCTTCACGTCCGACAACTGGGCCGGCGCCCATCCGGCCATTTCCGAAGCCCTGACCCGCCACGCCACCGGCTTTTCGGCCGCCTACGGCACGGGCGATCTCGACCGTCAGGTCGAGGCGACCTTCAACGAGATCTTCGAACGCGAGGTCGCGGTCTTTTTCGTTGCCACCGGAACGGCCGCCAACTCGATCGGACTTGCCAGCGTCTCAAGGCCCGGCGGGGTCGCCTTCTGCCACCATCAGGCCCACGTGATCGAGGATGAGTGCGGCGCCCCGGAGTTCTTTTCGGATGCCCGGCTCTCGCCCGTCGACGGAGCCAACGGCAAGATGGACCCCGAGGCGTTGCGCCGGACGATCGCCCGCTACCCGGCCGATTTCGTCCACCACGGCCAGCCCGTCGCCGTCACCCTTACCCAGGCGACCGAGATCGGGACCGTCTACAGCCATGACGAGATCGAGGCCATTTCCGCGGTCGCCAGGGAAAAGAACCTGCCGCTGCACATGGATGGCGCCCGCTTCGCCAACGCCATGGTGGCACTCAGTTCGACGCCGGCGCAGATGACCGTCGACCGCGGCGTTGACATCGTCTCCTTCGGCGGCACCAAGAACGGCTGCTGGTGCGCGGAGGCGCTGGTCTTCTTCGATCCCGAGATGGCCCGCCAGGTACCGTTCATCCGCAAGCGCGGGGCGCATCTGTTTTCCAAGAGCCGCTTCATCGCCGCCCAGTTCGCTGCCTATCTCGAAAATGGGCTCTGGCTTGAACTCGCGGCTCATTCCAACGCGATGGCCGACAGGCTGCGCTCGGCGATACGTGCATCTGCGAAGGCGCGCCTGGCCTGGGACGGTCGAGCCAACGAGGTCTTCGCGGTTCTGCCCAAGACGGTTTCCCTCGCAGCGGAGACAAAGGGCGCCCGTTTCTATGAATGGCCGGCCCCGAAGGACATGACCGGCGCGCCCGCACCCGACGAGGTGCTGATCCGCCTCGTGACCAGCTTCGCCACCAGCGAGACCGACGTCGACCGTTTCGCCGAACTTCTCGGCTGATCGCGTCACTGGCACGATATCGAATGTCCCCGTCCAGATTGCCGGAGCGGGTGCCGTTCACTCTGCTCTCACGCCGGCGTTATGTGCAGGGACCATTCTCCTCACCGCAAGGTGACGGCGAATAACGTGCCCTTGATTTCCACTTTACCGGGCACTTCTTCAAGTTCTCCTCAGCCGGCCGGAAACGGGCCGGCCGTTCAAACCCAGAGGAGAACATCATGTCTCAGAAATCCATTCTCGGCGCATCCGCCCTCGCCGGCGCCGTCGCCATGGCCCTGTCGGGCACCACGCTGATCGCATCCACCACCGGCGCGGGCGCCGCCGAACAGGAGAAATGCTACGGCGTCGCGATGGCCGGCAAGAACGATTGCGCGGCCGGCCCCGGCACCACCTGCGCCGGAACCTCCAAGGTCGATTACCAGGGCAACGCCTGGAAATATGTCGACGAGGGGACCTGCGCCTCGATGGAACTGCCCGACGGCCGCATGGGCTCGCTGGAGCCGCTCGACCGCGACATGCCCGCCTGACCCGGCAGGACTTTTCAAGCAGCACAACACGGATTGCGAGAAGACCCGATATGACCCGACAGCCACTTTCGGACATCCGGCAGATGCCGGCGGGCTCCCCGCAATTCGCCGACATGCCGCTTCCGCCACGGGCGGGGGCGGGCCTCAAGCCCGAGCACGTAGACGCAATTCTCGCCGAGGATTACCGCATTGGTTTTCTGGAGTTCCACGCGGAAAACTACATGGGAGCGGGCGGCCCGGCCCACCGGGCGCTGACAGCCGTCCGCGAGCGCTTTCCGCTTTCCGTCCATGGCGTGGGCCTGTCCATCGGCGCGGAGCGTGGGCTCGACCCAGCCCATCTCGAACGCCTCGCCCGCGTTGTCGAACGCTATCAACCGGCGATGGTTTCCGAACACCTCGCCTGGTCCACCCATACCGACCACTATTACAACGACCTCCTGCCGCTTCCCTATAACCGCGACACGCTCGACCGGATCGTTCATCATATCGATCAGGTCCAGACCCGGCTGAAACGGCCGATCCTGCTCGAAAATCCCTCCACCTATGTGGCCTTCGAGCAGTCGACGATGAGCGAGACCGATTTCATCGCCGAGATTGCCCGGCACTCTGGCTGCGGGCTTCTGCTCGACGTCAACAACGTCTTCGTCTCGGCGACCAATCATGGCTGGAAGCCGCTGTCCTATTTGAGGGATTTCCCACTGGAACTGGTCGAGGAGATCCATCTCGCCGGCAATGCCGAGGACACCGACGACGAGGGCGAACCGCTGCTGATCGACGCCCATGACCGCCCGGTCTGCGACGATGTCTGGAAACTCTATGAAGTGGTGATCGCCCAGGCCGGCCCCCTGCCGACGCTGATCGAATGGGACAATGACGTGCCCGACTGGCCGGTGCTGCGCCACGAGGCACAATTGGCCGACGAAATACTCGCCCGCCATGATGCAAGTGCCTGGCTCGGCCGGCGTCACGCGGCGGAATAGACCGATGATCGCGCCTTACGACACCGGTCTTTCTTACCAGTTTGGCAGGGCACTGCTCGAACCCGACCTGCCGCTTCCCCGGGGCGTCGTCGGGCCGCGCGGCAAGAAGGCGGAGAAGCGGTTCTCGGTCTACCGCAACAATGTGACCGTCAGCCTGATCAATGCGCTCGGCGACATTTTCCCGGCGCTGAAGACACTGGTGGGCGCGACCAATTTCGGTCACATCGCACGGGAATTCGTGAGAGCCTGTCCTCCCGGCTCGCCGCTGCTGTTCGAGTATGGTCATGATTTCCCGGAATTCATAGGCGCGCTCGAACAGCTCCGGAAATACACCTATCTGCCGGATGTCGCCCGTCTCGAACGCGCCTGGCTCGATGCCTTTCACGCGCCCGACGCTGACCCGCTAACGGCGGAATCCCTCGGCGCGATTGCGCCGGACCGTCTCGGCGCAGTCGTCTTCGACCCGCATCCGGCAACGCGCCTTGTCGCAAGCGATTTCGCCATCGTTTCGATCGCAACGCGATCCCGCGCGGGCGAACCGATCGCGGGCATCGATCCGGCGAACTCCGAAACCGCACTCGTTACCCGCCCCCACGCGATCGTTGAACTCCGCGCCCTGCCCGCGGGCGGCGCGACATTCTTCCGCACGCTGCTGAATGGTCACCCGCTCGGCGCGGCGGCCTTGCTGGCGGCGGAACGCGACTGGGATTTCGATCTTGCCGCCGCCATCGCGGCGCTCCTCGAATCGGGCGCGTTCACAACGCTGTCGATCCCCGAAAACACCGCCGAAGGAGCATGACATGAGCCGGATAACGAGACTTCACGCGACCGTCTTCGACACGCTCGAGCGGCTGACCGACGGCTGGTTTCTCGGCCTTTTCGCCCGCTTCGTCTTCGCCGCGGTGCTGTGGTTCTATTTCCTCAACTCCGCCTTCACCAAGGTCGGCGAAGGGGTCTTCGGCTTCTTCATGATCGCGCCGGGCGCCTATTATCAGATCGCCCTTCCGGCGGTGGAAGCGGCCGGCGGCGACGTCAGCCAAGTTGCGTTTTTCCCCTGGGGGCTGATCGTCACACTGGGCACCTACGCGGAGTTCATCCTGCCGCTGCTCGTCGTCATCGGCCTGTTCACCCGGGTGGCCGCGCTGGGAATGATCGGATTCATCGCCGTACAAACGCTGGTCGATGTCACCGTCCACATGGTCGGCCCCGAAACGGTCGGCATGCTCTTCGACCGCTTCCCAGACGCCCTCGTCCTCGATCAGAGACTTCTATGGCTTATGCCGCTCGTCTACCTCACGCTCAAGGGCGCGGGCCTTGTTTCAGCGGACGGTCTCCTGGCAAGCCGCCGGCCGGGCAGATCGCCCGTCCCTCACACGGTCTGAGCGGCCCGCGACCAAACAAAAAGGACGCCCGGTTTCCCGGACGCCCCTTCGATGGAGGTCATTGGGCCGTTAAGCGGCAGTGGCCTCAATCTGCTTGGCCTTCGAGGCTTCGGAAGCGATTTCGATCTTCCGCGGCTTCATGGCTTCAGGGATCTCGCGCTTGAGATCGATGTGAAGCAGGCCGTTCTTGAGGGAGGCGCCGTTGGCTTCCACATGCTCGGCGAGCTGGAAGCGGCGCTCGAAGGCGCGCTTGGCGATGCCGCGATAAAGGAACTCGGCATTGCCGTTTTCCTGCTCCTCGGCTTTCTCACCCTTGACGGTGAGCACGTGCTCACGGGTCTCGATGGAAATCTCGCTTTCCTCGAACCCGGCAACCGCCATGGTGATGCGGTAGGTGTTCTCACCGGTCCGCTCGATATTGTAGGGCGGATAGGATTGCGACTGGTCCGGCTGAGCCAAGCTGTCGAGCATGTTTGCCAGACGGTCGAAACCGACGGTGGAACGATAAAGGGGTGCAAAATCAACGTGACGCATCATGGTCCTCCTTGAAGCGACTGGTTTTCACGTTTGGCTCGTCCGGCGCCCCGTTCATCGGCGGCACCTCGAACCCGCAGACCCGTTCTGGCGCCTGCAAAATCCATGTGGGAATTCGAAATCGGCGGTTCAAGAGGGTCGATGGCGCGCACGTGAAACGGCCCGTGAAACCGGCTCCCTGCACGCTTCCCCCTCTTTTTCTTTGACCTCCGGAGGCCGAGCGCATATCCGTTCTCACATGGAGCCCAGCACCGACGAAAAGCCCGAGGAACAGGCGGCGGAAGCCGATCCGATCCTGCTTGCGACCCCGGACAATCCGGTGCCGGAGAACCATATCGCGGGTTATTTCGAGGGCCGTGACGGCCGCAAGCTGCGCTATGCGATCTTCAAGTCCGGCACCACCGTGGCCAAGGGCACGGTGGTGCTGCTGCACGGCCGCAACGAGTTCATCGAGAAATATTTCGAGACCATCCGCCATTTCACCGAGCGCGGCCTTTGGGTCGCCACCTTCGACTGGCGCGGCCAGGGCGGCTCGGACAGGCTGACGAAACGGCCGCTGCGCGGACATCTGCGCCGGTTTTCCGATTTCGAGGACGATCTCTCGATCTTTCTCGAAACCATCGTCCTGCCGGAAACCCGCCTGCCCTTCGTGATGGTAGCCCATTCGATGGGCGGACTGGTGGCGCTGTCGGCCGCGCCGGACCTCGCCAACCGGATCGACCGGCTGGTGACGATCGCGCCTTTCGTGGAACTGTCGAACCAGCGGGTGGGCGTTGGCCTGATCCATGCCCTGTGCCGGCTGCTCACCCTTCTGGGACTCGGCTGGCTGACCTTCGAAAGCGACACCTTTCCGCGTCCCTATGAGGGCAATGTGCTGACGTCCGACCCGAAGCGCTACGCGCGCAATATCGCGGTCTACAAGGCCTGGCCGAAGCTGCGCCTCGGCCCGCCGACGGCACGCTGGATCGCCGCCATGCTCTCGGCGATGAAGCGGGTGAGCCGCGTCTCCCATCTTAACCGCATCCAGGTGCCGACATTGCTGATCGCCGCGGGCGCGGACACGATCGTCCACCAGCGCGCCATCGAGACGCTTGCCAACCGTTTTCGCGCGGGCCATATGCTCACGATCGACGGCGGCCGCCACGAGCTTCTCCACGAAAGCGACCGCTACCGCATTCCCACCCTGGCCGCGATCGACGCCTTCCTGCTTCCCGGCGAGAAGCCGGCGATCGACAAATTGTTGGCGAGGCCTGCGGAAGAAGCGCCGAAAGACGGGCTGGAAACAGCTAACGCTGCCGGTTGATCCGCTCAAGCGCCTCGGCGTGCAGCTCGCGTGAACCGCAGGCGATCACGTTGCCGCCCTGCTCCGGCCGGCCGCCATCCCAGTTCGTCACGATCCCGCCCGCCTGTTCGATCGGCGCGATCAGCCCTGCAATGTCGTAAATGTGAAGGCCGGCCTCGATACAGATATCCACATGGCCGGCGGCCAGCATGGCGAAGGCGTAGCAATCGCACCCGTAGCGCGACAATTTCGCCGCCGATTCGAGATCACGCAAGATCGCGAAATCCGTCTCGTTGTAGAGCCAGGGGGAGGTCGTCATCATGATCGCGGCAGCGAGCGACGACGACTTGCGCGTGGCGATCTTGGTCCGCGCCCCGCCCCGGAACCGGGTGAACGCGCCGTCGGGTCCGCCCATGAAGCGCTCGCCGGTGAAAGGCTGGTCGACGAGCCCCATGACCGCCCGGCCGTTGCGGTAAAGACCGATGATCGTGCCCCAGGTGGGAAGGCCGGAGATGAAGGCGCGGGTGCCGTCGACGGGATCGATGACCCAGACGAATTCGCGGTCGGCGCCCTCGGCTCCGTATTCCTCGCCGATGATCCCGTGATCGGGAAAGCGCCGTCCGATCAGATCGCGAATGGCGCGTTCGGCGGCACGGTCGGCTTCCGTGACCGGATCGAAATCGCCGGCGATCTTGTTGTCCACACCGATATCCACCCGGAACCGGGGCATCGTTTCACGCGCCGAGGCATTGGCGAGTTCATCGAGAAAGTCGAGATCAGGAAGCACGTGGGCACTCTCCGTTTCATTGCCATGCGGGTACGGAAGGGTCGACGAACAGTCAAGCCGGCGTCGTTCGCGAGAAGCCCTGCCCTTTATCAAGGCAGCGACCGCCTGTGCAAAAAAATGTTGCAAAACCGTTTGACAATTGTGCGGTGCACAACTAAAGTACAGATACAGTCTTTGACTGTGAATGCCCTCCTTGGGCGTTTCCTCCCTAGACTTGACCGCGCTCCTGAGCGCGGTTTTTTTTGCCTTTGCCCGCAGGGAGGCATGGTGGGAGAAACCTAAGCTTACTCAGGGTAAGCTTTGGACGACGTCACTCTGCCGCCAACAGGTTGTCGCCCATTTCGTCACGGACGAATGCCATCATAGCCGAAGCAAAATGAGCGAGATCCGTCTGGAGTTGCTTGAAACCACGCGTCGGCTCGAGCGTCTTTTCGTCGATATAGAGCCCACGGTTGATCTCGATCTGCAATGCATGCAGCCCGCGCGCCGGCCGGCCGTAATGTTCGGTGATGAAGCCGCCGGCATAGGGCTTGTTGCGCGCCACCTCGTAGCCGAGGCCCGAAAGGATGGCGACGGCGACGCGCGACAGGTCATGCGCCGCGCTCGACCCGTACCGGTCGCCGACGATGAAGTCGGGGCGGACGTTCTGGCCCGCCGACTTCAATCCCGCAGGCATGGAATGGCAGTCAATCAGCACCGCGATGCCAAATCGCACATGGGTCTGCGCGATCAGACGTCTCAGGCAGGCGTGGTAGGGCCGATAGATCCGTTCGATACGCTCCAGCCCCTCCACGACACTGAGCCGGCCGCGATAGATCTCCGCATTCTCTGCCACCAGTCGCGGGATGGTGCCCAGTCCGCCCGCCACCCTGAGCGAGCCGATATTGGCGTGGGACGGCAGCGGCGCGTCGAACATGCGCGGATCGAGCTCGTAAGGCTCACGGTTGACGTCGAGCCAGGCGCGCGGGAAATGCGCCTTCAGCATCGGCGCACCGAGCGCGGTGACCGGCGCGTAGAGCTGGTCGACATAATGATCTTCCGACCGCCGTATCGACTTGCGGTCGAGCCGGGTGGAAGCCAGAAACGCTTCGGTATAGTGCCGGCCCGAATGCGGCGAGTTGAATACGAAGGGCTCGGTCTGCGCCGCCGGTCGGATCACCTCGTAATAGGGGTGGCCGCAGGGGCTTGAGGGGACCGTCGCCTCGACATCTTTCATTCGGCACCTGTCTGCAGCGCTTCGATTTCGCCCGCCATGTTGCCAGTTGCCCCCTTCACTGTCCAGTGACCGCCCGGTCACTGTCCATGCCGCGGGAGCCTGTGTTAAGCTGTGGAAAGCCGCAGGACGCCCGGCTTTTGGCAAGGGTGCGTTCACCGGATGTTTACCAAAGTCGGGCACGGTCGCGCGACAAGGGCATAATCAGAAGAATCAAGGGTCTGGACGGGATGCTACCAAAAATCCTACTCGCCGAAGACGACAACGACATGCGCCGCTTCCTGGTCAAGGCGCTTGAAAAGGCAGGCTACGACGTGCGCTCCTTCGACAATGGCGCCTCCGCCTATGACCGGCTGCGCGAGGAACCTTTCACGCTGCTTCTGACGGATATCGTGATGCCCGAGATGGACGGCATCGAGCTGGCGCGCCGCGCCACCGAGCTCGACCCGGACCTCAAGGTCATGTTCATCACCGGCTTCGCCGCCGTGGCGCTGAACCCCGATTCCAAGGCGCCCAAGGACGCCAAGGTGCTTTCCAAGCCCTTCCACCTCCGCGACCTCGTCGACGAGGTCAACAAGATGCTCGCCGCCGCCTGAGAACGACGATCCAAGCCGTTTTCCCCGGCTTGCCAAGAGGTTTCCCGATCCCTTCATTTACGTGTTGACGCGGCACCGCGATTATGGTGTATGCGCCGCATCGGATGGGCGTGTAGCTCAGCGGGAGAGCACTACGTTGACATCGTAGGGGTCACAGGTTCAATCCCTGTCACGCCCACCATCCTTTCAAAGACTTAGATACTGTCGAGATAGTTCCCTGAAGGTTCAATGAACCTTCGCGGGCTGGTTTCGCGACGTACCGCGCTCGGCAACCACCTCACTTGGCCATAGCGCTCGAGTCCTTGCAACCCAATGCGCTCGCGCTGTGATCGCGAACAGATTTTGCATGTCGCTAGTTCTTGAATGCAGGCGGAGAGCCTTTGGCCTTGAGCAGATGACGGGCCATTGCGTCGGCGGCCTGTTTGGGTTTTCCCTCATCGAGAGCGTCAAGGATTTCGAGGTGCTCAGCGCAGGACGCGTTGAGACGGCCGGTGTCGATCAGCGAGGCATATTCGAGCAGGCGGCGGAGCTTGTTCTGTTGCGCC
This sequence comes from Hyphomicrobiales bacterium, assembly GCA_002709005.1. GTDB lineage: Bacteria > Pseudomonadota > Alphaproteobacteria > Rhizobiales > Rhizobiaceae > Pseudohoeflea. The sequence goes on from PAPH01000044.1 coordinate 237,309, forward strand.
ACCGCGTGGATGACGAACGGGTTGCGCGAGCATTCCGCAATGAACAGATGGAAATCCTCGTCGAGACGGAACAGTTCGGGCAGATTCCGCATCTGCGAATTGAGCACCCGCTCGTGACGGCTTCGTATCGCAGCAGCATTAGCCCGGTCGTAGCGGAACGTCGCCTGCAGGATGGCGCCCGGTTCGATCAGCAGGCGGAAATCGTAACTCGCATCATTGGATTCCTGCGAATTCAGAGTCGGCTCGAACTGCCAGCCATAGCCTAACGAGCGCGTAATGATGCCCTCGTCCGCTAGCATGCCGAGGACGCGCGACTTCTTCCCCAGCCCATAGCGCTGGCGGAAGAAGCTTTCGGAAACGTCTCGCGGTATCTTGCCGTCGAACCAGTCACGGGCGATCTGTTCCTTGACCTGCTCCTCGTCTTCCTGCGGCAAGGAGGCCAGCATTTCGACGGCTTGCTCCGGACTTGCCTTCACATAAAGACCGCGCCCGCCGCCCCGCTCCGCAGCACCGAGCGCTGTTAATTGGGCGAGCGCGGCGCGCAGTGGCGTGCGCGAGACGCCGAAATACTTCGATAGATCGACCTCACGCAGATGGGCGCCCGGAGCGAAGGCCCCGTCGACGATCTTGGCCAGCAATTGCCGCACAAGTCTGAGCTGAAGGTCTGTTCTGGAATTCACAATGCTCGCTTCCCACTAGACGCCACCGTGCGTTAGCTGTCTTTCAGCTCCGGCAGCTCGAACCGTTCCGGATCGTTAAAACGCTTGAGCACATTGGTAGTGATGCGCGCAATCTCGTTATCGTATCCGTTCCACGCCATCGAACCCGCCCAGGCGATTGATCCCGTCGAGAATACCGCGCCGCCGCCAGCTGTTTCGAAGAAGGTAAGATCGGCGCGAATGATATCCGCCTGGGTGCCGGACCAATCGGGCGTGGGGTCCAGAAGATCTTCCGGGGTCATAAGGTAAATGTCGGTGTGTCTTGTGGAGGAGGCTAGCACCAGCGCGTGCTCGGGCGTGCCCTGGCTGCGGTCTGCCCGATCAACCTCGAGCCCCGCCGCCCCGCCGCCGGCAAGGCCGAAGGCGCCGATCCTGGTGTCCGCCGAAACCCCGTCGAAGATGAACGAGACCCGCGCATCTCCCGCCGCTGCGGTGAGATGGTACGGTTCGCTGATGTCGAACCCCTGCGATGTCATGCCGACGCCGCAAAGGCGGTTCGGCGGCCGGCCGTTCTTGCGCCACAGGCCGCCATATTCTCCGGTGAAGGCGTGGTAGAACTGTCCGTGGCCAGGCTCCCAGGGACGGATGCCGGCTTCAGAACGCCGGCATTCCATGATGCCGGGCATGTCTTCGTTGAAGCTCACCACCCAGTAGAAGCCGTTGCCACCGAGATACATCAGCCGACCGCCCCGGTCGGTGAAGCCCTGCAGCGCCTCGATCATGTTACGGGTGTGGTATTCCGGATGGGTGCCGGTGATCAGCACGTTGTAGGCGCCCAGAAGCCGCATTCCCTCGGCGTGCAGGTCCTCGTCGGTGATGACGTCGTAGTCCTGCCCGATCGAATCGAGCCACCCTAGGATGTGGGTATCGGCGTTAAACTGCCAGACGTTGGAACCGAAGCCGCCGAGGAAGGACTTCACCTTCGGCTGCAGATCGACGATCGGCCTCAGGCGGGAACTGTGAAACACCCCGCTTTCGTCGTCGTGGACCTCATAGACCGAGAAACCTATTTCCGGATTGGCCTGGAGAAATAGGTGGTGGCGGTCGAGCTCGACGACGCGCCCCATCCCGATTTCCGTTCCTGGCACGTCCATGCCGAGCCGGTGGTTGGCGTAGGCAAGGTAACTGCAGGTCGGAAACAGGAACGCCACGGTGTTGGCCGACCGCTGCCCGCGCGGCGGACGTAGGGCGAAGACGCAGTAATAGGCGGCATCTTCGTCGCCGTCGGGCACCAGCCGAACGGCGTAGACCCCGCTTTTCAGACCCGCCGGAAGCGCGAAAGTGAAATCGACCTCCCATTCCGCGTCATAGAGATCGGTGGAGTGAAAATGGATGGCGGTGTAGAGGTCCGGACGTTTCTTCCAGTCGAGTTCCTGTCCCCTCCACTGCCAGCCGGTCATGGCGCGCGCCGGCGCATTGTGGATCCGGCCGTCGAGCCGGAAGGGCGACACGTCGCAGATGGTCTGCGTGGTCATTTTCAGCGAGAAATCCCATGCCGCAAGCAGGTTGGCCATCCGCGAAAGCTGCGCGAAATCGACCAGCAGCCGGCGCAGGCTGTCATGTGGCACTTCCGCGGCGAAAAGCGCGGGACGATCGATCTTGCCGTCGAAGAACCCGGTTGGCCGACCGTCCGAGCCCCGTACCGCCGCAATCAGAATTTCCTCGGCGCGGCATTCCCCGCCGGCGGCTTTCGCGGTGGCGACCTCCGGCGCGACATCGTCGCTCGCGGCTTCGTCCTCGTGCGATACGGCGAGAGTGAGGAGGCCGCTTTTGGCGCTGTAGGAGAGCGAGACCAGATGCCAAGCGCCGGTTCTCGCCCTGCGGCGGGCCTGCAGCCACTCGCCGTGTGCTTCGGCTAGGAAGCGGCCCTCGGCGTCGATGCCGATGCGGGCGAATCCGGGTAGCGCCATGATCGTGCGATCGCGTCCGTCGAGCAACGTCGGATACACCACCGCGGCGATGGTGAAATCGGAAAGACTTGAGAGCATCCCCCGACCCGGAACGATGACGCAGGAGCCGGGATGAAACCGCTTGGCCTCCGCCTTCCGCGCACCGCCGAGATCGAGATCGATCGGCTCGTCTTTGTAGCCCGGCCCCTCGGGATTGGTGTCGCCCTGGATGATCCGGCGCAGATCAGCGCGATATTCCCGCGCGCCGAAGGAGCTCGCCATGACCGACAAACTTTCGCCCGCGGCCACACTCAGCTTGTCGGTATAGGCAACTATTGGCAGCATAAGCGCTTATCCGGTTCGTTCTAGGGCGTGCCCTCAAGCGACAGATCGAGTTCCTCGCCCGTCAGGTCACGCCAGCGGCGGCGGAAGATGTCGCGCTCGGCGTCCAGAAGGTCGGTATAGATGACGTCCTCGACGATCTCGACCTGTGAGCCGCGCGCCTTCGGCAATTTCGCCAGCAGCCAGATGGCGTGGCGCTGTTGGGCAACGAGAACATACTTGAATTCCCAAGCCGGTCCGCGCATGCGGTTGAGCACGCGCTGAAGCCCGGGACTGTGGTAGCCCACGGGATCGTCGAGGAACTCGCGGGCGAACTCCAGGTCGTCGCGGGTGATCTTGTATCTGCTCATGACGCGGTCCGATAAAAATGCCGGAGCGCTATGAAAGGCGCCCCGGCGGCTTCTTGCAACGCGTCAGTTCGCTTTGATGCGATCCCAGGCGCGCGTGTAGATCCGCAGATCCTTGCCGAGGTCTTCGAAGATCTGCAGCTTGGCGCGAACTTCCGGCGACGGATTGATCGACGGATTGGACTTGAGTTCCTCCGGCAGCAGGTCCACCGCGGCGGTGTTGACCACGCCGTTGGTCAGCCGCTCGGAATTCTTCGCGGCGTTTTCAGGCCGCATCAGGAATTCCATGAACAGCTTCGCATTGTCCGGATTGGGTGCCGTCTTGAGAAGGCAGACGTCCTCCTGGTACATCGTCGCGCCCTCCTCTGGGATTACGAAGCCCAAGAGATCAGGGTTCTGCAGCACGTTGAGGACGCCACCGACATAGTAGTGGCCGGCGGCGATGTCGCCGGAGGTCACCAGAGGGATGACGTCATAGCGGAAGGCGGCGATATTGGGCTTCTGCTCGAGGATGTAGGCCTCGGCCTTCTCCACCTCCGCCGGGTCGCGCGAATTGACCGACGCGCCGTTCATGATCAGGCCAACGCCGAGCGTCTCGCGCAGGTCGTCGAGCATTGTGATCTTGCCCGGATGCTCCTTGCCGTACTCGAAGAACTCCTTCCAGGAGGTCAGTTCCGGGATCTGCTCCTTGTTATAAAGGATGCCGACTGCGCCCCAGGCATAAGGCAGGCAGTAGTCGCCGTTGGGGTCTTCGTGCGATCGCATCGCTCCCTTGTCGATATTCTCCCATCCCTTCATCTCGTTGGGATGCGCCGGCTGCAGGAGGTCCAGCTTCTGCATGATGTCGTGCATGTGCACCGACGGCCAGACGAGGTCGTATCCGGAAGCGCCGGCCTGAATGCGAGCCAGCATCTCCTCGTTGGTGGAATAAGTGTCGAGCGTCACATCCACGGAATATTCCTTGCTGAACGCATCGATGAGTTCGGGATTGATGTAGTCGCCCCAATTGTAGAGGCTGAGATTGCCTTCGGCCGAAGCCAGCTGCGTGGTCATCAGCAAGACTGACGCGACGCCTGCAAGTCGAGTGATCGTTCGTTTCATCTTCGGTATTCCCCTTTTTACGGTTTCAAGGCTTTCGGTTGCGCAGCAACAGACCGACCGTCGCCACGACGAACGAGAACAGCAGAATGAGGACCGCAAGAGCGGTTATCTGCGGCCTGATCCCTCTCCGCATCATCGCCAGGATGAAGAGGGGCAGGGTCTGCGAGCCGACCCCGGCGATGAAGTATGTGATCACCACGTCGTCGAGCGAGATGATGAACGCGAGCAGGAAGCCGCCGACCACCCCGGGCATGATCTGCGGCAGCGTCACGCGCCGGAAGGTGGTCACGGGTCCCGCACCGAGATCTGCCGAGGCCTGCTCAAGCGTGGTGTCCATTCCCGCCAAGCGCGCCGATACGACGACGAAGACGTAGCTCGACAGGAAGGTCACATGCCCGACGATGATCGTCATCAACCCCAGTTCGAAGCCGATGCCCACGAAGAAGATCAGAAGCGAGATGCCGAGCACGATGTCCGGGATCAGCATCGGAAGCAGCAGAAGCGCTTGGTAGAAGCGTTTGGTGATGAAGTTGTAGCGGGCAATCGCGATGGCCGTCGCTGTGCCGACAATGGTGGCGATGCTTGCCGCCGTGAACGCCACCAGGAAGCTGTTCTTGACGACCTCGAAGATCCGCTCGGGCGATTCCGTGAACGCCGCGTCGAAGGTCGTTTCCACCGCCGCGCCACCGAAGATCGTGGCGTACCAGTCGAAGGTGAAGCCGGTCCACACCGCCATGTTGATAGGGTTGGCGTTGAACGAATAGAGCACAATCAGCCCGAGCGGCATGTACAGAAACGTCAGGAACACCAGACCGTAGACATTGAGCAGACCGCTCAGCAGCTTGAAGGAGGGCAGGAACTTGCGCATCACGCCGCCCCCCTGTTCTGCCGTGTGCTGCGGATGACCTGGAACATGACGATGATGACGACGGAGCCCATGATCAGGAGCGAGAGCGCCGCACCAAACGGCCAGTCGCGCGACTGCAGGAAGGACCGCTCGATAAGGTTGCCGGTCATCTGGACCTTCGAACCTCCGAGGAACGCTGGAACGATGAAGTTCCCGAGCGCGGGAATAAAGACGATGATCGACCCACCGGCAATGCCGGGAACAGTCAGCGGCAGGATGACGCGGAGAAAGGTCTGAACGGGGGGGGCGCCAAGGTCCTGGGAGGCGCGAACCAGCGAGAAGTCCAGCTTCTCGACATTGGCGTAGATTGGCAGGAACATGAATGGCGTGAAGATGTAGACCATGCCGACGATGACGGCGAAGCTCGAGAACAGCATATCGAGCGGCTGGGCGATGAGGCCGAGAGATTCCAGCGCCATGTTGATGAAGCCGCTCGGCCTGAGGAGCAATAGCCAGGCATAGATGCGCACGAGCAGATTGGCGAAGAAGGGCAGCGTGATGAGAAACAGCACGAAGCTCTTCCGCGGCTCACTCATGCGGCTGACCCAGAACGCCGCCGGGTAGCAGATCAGAAGCGAAACAAGGACCGTCAGCAGGGCGATCTTGACCGAACCCAGGAAGATCGAAAGGTAGATCGGCTCGAAGGTCTCGTAGTCGTTGAGCGGCCAGCCGATGATCCGCCCGTAATTATAGGGATACCAGTTCCACTCGACCCCGCCGTAAAGGCCCGGCTCGAGGAAGGAGTAGACGATCATGATCCCAAGAGGGATCAGGAAGAACACGCCGAGCAGGAGCGTGACCGGCGACAGCAGCAGCACCAGACCCTGGCGTCGTCTCGAATCTGCTGTCTTTCCGAACGCCATCTCAGCCTCGTCCATTCGCGATCAGGTGGGCGGAATCTGGCGCATAGGCGAGACGGACATGCGCGCCGTGTTCGATATCGTTGCGGAAACCGGTCCGGTCGTGATGGTGGTAGACGATCGCCGTACGGCCGAATCCGACATCGACGTGGAGATGGACGACGGAGCCGACAAAGATCACGTCCTTGACGCTTCCCTCGATGAGGCACGGTCCGTCGGGCGTGTCGCCGTCGACCAGTCGCAAGTGCTCGGGCCGTAGGATCAGCTTCACCTCGTCGCCTAGCCCGTAGGCACGGCTCCCGGCGCACAACCGCCGGCCGTTGCCAGTCTCCATCGTCACCAGCCCTTGCCCCGTGTCGACATCGATGATGCGGCCGGTGAACAGGTTGGAGGTTCCGACGAAATTGGCGACGAACTCGTTGTCCGGGGCGTCGTAGACCTCCGTGGGCGAGCCGAGTTGCTGGAGCCGGCCGTTCGATATCACGGCGATGCGGTCGGACATCGCCAGCGCTTCCTCCTGGTCATGGGTGACAAAGATGAAGGTGATGCCGACAGAATCCTGAAGATTCTTCAGCTCGATCTGCATGGCTTCGCGCATCTTGCGGTCGAGCGCCGACAGAGGCTCGTCGAGAAGCAGAACGCGCGGTTTGAGGATCAGCGAACGGGCCAGCGCGACGCGCTGCTGCTGGCCGCCCGACAGTTGCGCGGGACGACGGCTGCCATAGCCGACCAGCCCTACCATCTCCAACGCCTCACCGACGCGGCGGTCGCGATCGGGCTTCTTGACGCCGGCAACGTCAAGTCCATAGCCGATGTTCTGCGAGATGGTCATGTGCGGAAACAGGGCGTAGTTCTGGAACACCGTATTGAACGGCCGCCGGTGCGCCGGCACCTCCTTGAGGCTGCGTCCCTCCAGAATGATGTCTCCGCCGTCGAGGTCCTCGAAGCCGGCTATGATCTTGAGAAGCGTGGTCTTGCCGCATCCCGATGGGCCGAGAAGCGTGAGGAATTCGTTGTTGCGGACGTCAATCGAAATATCGTCCAGCGCACGAACCAGCGCGCCCTCCGGCGTCTGATACGCCTTGTGAGCCGAGGCTATTTGTAAGAAGCCCATAGATGCCCTCTGGTAATTTTTTTTGTTGTTTTTATGGTGCTAAAAAAACATACTTTCTGCGGCATCACAATCCTATTTTTCCGATTGCGGGAAGAAACTGGCTTGAGAAGTTCCACAAGTTGAGGGGTGCACAAAAGATGAGCAAAAGAGCCCGGAATTTAGGCTGGAAACTGCGCGGGAAGCCGGGCGAGAACAATGCGATCACCGACGTGGCGGGCGTGCTGGTGGGCGCCGTCACCCTCAATGAACCGGACGGCATGGTCCGCACCGGGGTGACGGCCATCCTGCCCCGCGGATACGACCCGGAAGCGCGCATCATCCCGGCAGGAATTCACGCGCTCAACGGCAACGGCGAGATGACGGGATCCCACTGGATCCGCGACGCCGGACACTTTCTCGGGCCGATCTGCATCACCAACACCCACAGCGTCGGGATCGTCCATCACGCCGCCGTCAAATGGATGATCGCGCAATACCGCTCCGCCTTCGCCGACGAGCACCTGTGGGCCATGCCGGTGGTGGCGGAGACCTATGACGGCGTCCTCAACGACATCAACGGCCAGCATGTCCGAGAAGAACACGCGCAGGAGGCTTTAGGTACGGCGAAATCCGGCCCCGTGGCCGAGGGCAACACCGGCGGCGGCACCGGGATGATCTGCTACGAGTTCAAGGGCGGTACGGGGACCTCCTCGCGCAGGGTCGAACTCGGCGGACGCAGTTACACCTTCGGCGTGCTCGTGCAGGCCAATCACGGCCGCCGTGATTGGCTGACGATCCTCGGCGAGCCGGTCGGACTGGAGTTAACAGACCATCGCATGTTCGACCGCGAACGGGGATCGATCATCGTCATCGTCGCCACCGATGCGCCGCTGCGCCCGGACCAGTTGAACCGGCTCGCCCGTCGTGCGGGCATCGGCATCAGCCGCTCCGGCACACCCGGCGGCAACAATTCGGGCGACATCTTCCTCGCCTTCAGCACCGCCAACTCCCGGCCCCTGCCCCAAGCCGACGAGGCGCTGCAGCGCAGCGAGCATCTCAATGACGAAATCCTCGATGCGGCTTATGAGGCGGTGGTCGATGCGACCGATGAATCCATTCTGAACGCCATGCTGGCGGCCAGCGACATGACCACGCTTAAACCGGCGGGCCACCTGTGCAAGGCGCTCGACGGAGAGGCAGTCACGCAAATCCTGCGGCGGGCCGGCAAGCTTTCCGCTTGACCGGCCCGGTCGACTTCTAATCGCGCGGCTGGAATGACTATCGTTGTCAGAGGCCGACGTCGGCAAAGACTTCGGTCATCGTCTCACGCAGGACGTCGAACATCTCGTCGATCTGCGCCTCGGTGATGATGAAGGGAGGGCCGAGAACGATCGCTTGTCCGAGCGGACGGCAGATCAGGCCCTTCTCGAGCGCCTTGTTGGCGATGCGTTCGGAGACCCGAAGCTTATCGTCGAGCGCTGCCTTCGTCGCCTTGTCGGCGACCAGTTCGACCGCGCCCATCAATCCCACGCCGCGGGCTTCTCCGGCGTATTTGTGCTCGGCCAGACTATCCAGCCCGGCCAGGAAGCGCGGGCTGACGCGGCGGATATTGTCCAGCAATCCCTCGGACGTCAGGATGTCGAGCGCCTTCAGCGCGACTGCGCTTCCGAGCGGGTTGCCGCCTGCCGTGAAGCCGTGCGGAAATTCCTCTGCATTTTCCGAGACCCGGGTCAGCGCGTCGACCATCTCCGGCCCGAGGATCACCGCGCCCATGGGGAAATAGCCCGCCGTGATGCACTTCGAGGCGACGATGGCGTCCGGCTGGACATCGAACTTCACGCTGCCCCACATCTCACCGGTTCGCCCGAAGCCGGTGATCACCTCGTCGGCGATCAGCGGGATATTGTATTTGCGCAGTATCGGCCGGATCGCCTGGAAATACCCCTCAGAAGGCGGAATGACGCCGCCGGCGCCCTGCACCGGTTCGCAGAACATGCCGGCGATGGTGTCCGGCCCTTCCTTGATGATGATCTCCTCGAGGTTTCGCGCCAGTCGTTGCGAGAACTCGAGCTCGGTCTCGCCCGGGTTTCCGAAGCGCCAGAAGTGCGGGCAATCCGCATGGATGAAGCCGGGCAGCGGCAGGCCGAATTCGGCGTTGTAAGCCTTTCCGGTCATCGATGCAGTAGCCACGGTCACGCCGTGATAGGCGTTAACTCTAGTGATGATCTTGCGGCGCTGCGGCTGGCCATTGCGGCGATGGAGCATCCAGAGCATCTTGACGACGGTGTCGTTGGCTTCCGAGCCCGAGTTTGTGTAGTACACCTTGCCCCGCTCGAAGGGTGAGATCTCTACCAGCTTTTCCGACAAGGCCACGGTCGTGTCGGCAATGCGTCCAAAAAACGCATGATACCCGGGAAACCGACGTGCCTGATCGCAGATCGCCTCGATCAGTCCGGGATGGTTGAACCCCGCTACATTGTTCCAGAGCCCCGAATTGGCATCCATGTAGCTCTTGCCGTGGACATCGAAGACATGAATGCCCTCGCCATGGGTGAGAACCACCGGTCCGTTCGTGTTCAGTGTTTCCAGGTCGGTAAAACCGTGGAACACGCTTTCCAGGTCCCGTTGCTCCCAGGAATTTCCGACGTGGCTGTGCATGTTGAATTTCTCATAATGTTTTTTTAGGTCCAAAAGGACATTTGCACGCCATCGCCCTCGCGGTCAATTGCCATGAACTGCCGCCGACAGGTTTTTTGGCGGGTCGAGCACAGGGAGGGGTTACCAGTGGCGTGTGCACGAAAAAGCTCCGGACGCAGGCAACCGACGCCATCAGCAGCGTTTCCGCCAGCAGGCTATGGTCGCGTTGAGTTTGCGCGAATGAGTGGCACCGCCAAATCAAATAGGCCGAGAGCTCTTGGTCGGGCCAGCGCCCTAATCCCCCTGGCCATTAACAAATGCCCTTGGCTTGTTCAGTTAAGTTTCTCACAGATGCTCTGCAGGGGAGCATTCAACCTTGGCTCGTCGAACAACTCCGAACCCCGCCAACATTTTCCCGCGCGCTCCCAAAACGTTCCCATCGAGCCGTCGCTATAGACAACTCAGCAGCACGTTCGCTGCAAAGAGCTATGGAGACATTGATGGCAGCTAAGCGCTATGAGAACACCCGCCTTGCGCGATTTGTGACGAAACGCGTGCTCGAACTCCGGCACCGGAAGCTTCAGGTGCAGATCGCCCAGGAAGCAGGCTTCAACACCCCCAATATGCTGACGATGATCAAGACCGGCGCCTCGAAGCTCCCGCTTGATCGCGTTCCGTCTCTCGCCGCCGCCCTGGAATGCGACCCGGCCCTTTTGTTCAGGATGGCGCTCGAGCAGCTCGACAGTCCGACCACCGCGTCGGCGATCGACTGCATCTTCGGCGCCGTGGTCACCGAGAACGAGCGGGATTGGCTCGAGGCGCTCCGGCGGGCGAGCGATCATTCCGACCCGCGCCTGACGACCAGGGCACGGAATTCGCTCAATGCGATTTTCGGGAAATAGCGAATTCCAGATTTAGCGAAATCGGGCTTCGGGGACGGTCTGCAGATCCTGCCTCCCCGCCGCCCAGGAATGGCTGCGTCCTCACGGGGAAAGGCTTGACCGGCGGGTCCCTCGAGCGTTGCCAATCCTCCGAAGACAGTGCATCGATACAGGATAAAATCGAATCATAACAACGAGTTAAGTGAATACTGAACTCGAACAAGCAATCTGAGCGCAGTAGGAAGATGGAGAGGCGGCTTGATGGACACAGTGAGTTTCAAGCGATCGACGATCCGGAAATTCATGGCGAAGCACTACCCCGGATGCCCGCCAAGCCATCGTCGAGCAATCATCTACCAGACGTCGAAACGCACCGGGGTAGATGCAACCATTGGCAAAGCGGTCGGAATAATTACAACCAATTACATCAGGCACAAGCTGACGCCTATGAACGCTTGATGCGGGACCACGGCCTGACCCGCGAGGAAGCTCGGGTTGCTGAGGCCAGCACCGTGGCCGACATCGTGCGATCCTGGCGAGAGGCGAAGAGCCCGGCCGATGTGCCCATCACCAGGACTGTCACGATCGTTAGGCGGCGGCGGATTGATCAAAAAGCCACTCGAAGCAACATTCTGCCTGCACCGCGGATCGACCGCTGGAGGCCTTCGAAAAAATATCTCTGCTTTTTCCGTTACCCGCGGGGCGGATTGCTATATCGCACTCAGCGGCCATTTCGGCTCGCGTCGAAAGGCTGAACCATATGAGAACGATCGCTAGAATTGAACCGCGCGTGCTTCAGAGAGAGGTCACCAACTTCTTGACCAAGCACCGGTTTACACATTTCGTAACCCTGACCACCCACGATCCCATGCTCTCCAATGAGGGGATGCGAAGTCGGCTGAAGCAATGGGACGCTCGGGTCAACAGGCAACTCGTGGGACCGAAATGGAGCAGGCACAAGGACGAGGTCACATTCTTTTTCGCGTTCCTCGAATCTCCCCACGTCAATCCTCACTGGCATCTCTTATTGAGACTGGACGACTCTCCGCTGACTTCCAAGCCGACCGACATCCTCACGCTGAGCACATGCTTCACGTCGGCCTGGAAAAGGCTGTCTCCGGCAGGCACCGTCGATCTGCAGGAAATCTACAGCGTGGCAGATAAGAAACTGGTAAATTACGTTGGCAAACAGCTGGGTAGTATGGCACAATACAGTGCATTCGTGACGCCGGACGAATTTCGTCCTTGAAGCACGCTCTGAGACGAAAGCCAACGCCCGTTTGCGACGCTACGGGACTAACGATGCTCTCAGTGAAAAATTCAAATGGCCATCGCGGCAGGCGCCCCTGCGATGGAGAACTATTGTCTAAAAGCTCCTATTTGCAGAGATGCGAAGCGAAGGGCCCGAGCCTGCGAGGGGCCTTCAAAGGAATAGATGCTTAGCGCAAGCTGTTGCGACGAAAGCACCAACCGGCCAAGACCGACCAGAGCTTCAGCGATGTCCTAGGAAAAATAACTCGCCTTTAGGGGATGCATTCTGGCGCCGCGTAGATTTCGGGAGCGGTCTACCTGTCCTCGTGGGAGGATTGTACGTTGCTGTTCCATCGAATTGCGGAACTACTGAATCCGCCTCGCTCCGCGCTCGGATAAGAACTTCCAATTGCGCGACATAGTCCCGATGACAGACCAAACCCTCACCGTGATGACCATCGGTGAAAGCAGCTACCCGGCGACCTTGGCTTCTATCTCAGAGCCCCTCGGTTCGAGCCGTTCGAATGACCGTGTGAAGGTCACAAACTTAAGAGGGTTAGCCGATCAACAGATACATTCTGGGAACAGGTCAGAATTTCGGCGAATTGCAGCGTTTGTTGCCGAATATCAGTTCACTCAGAATGAACGCCATTATCGCCGATCTCGATCTGAATGCCTTCTGATCGCAGCCAGATCGATAGTGCTGCAGTCGAGGCTTCGACCTGTTCCGGCTTCCGCAGTGCACACTCCCACACCGTCGCTACACGCCACCCATCTTCGATTAGTTTTGAACGCACGGCGGTGTCACGAGCGACGTTCCAGTCGAACTTCGCCTGCCAGAACTCCGGTCGCGTCGCAGGCGTCGTTGTGTAGCGACAGCCCTTGTGTCGATGCCAGAAACAGCCGTGCACGAACACGACGGCGCCGTGCTTCGGAAGGACAAGGTCCGGCCGACCGTGAACCTTGCCGGAATGAAGCCGGAAGCGGAAACCGTGCGCATGCAATGCCCGCCTGAGAGCCAGCTCAGGTTTGGTATTCTTTCCCCTAATCCCCGACATCATCCGGGACCGGGTCTGCTGGTCCACGATATCGGTCACAAGCGCCCTGGTTTTCGTTCTTGAACCTAGTATACACGGCTGGATGAAATTCGTCAGGAGTCTGATTTGCCTTCCACTTTCGGCATCATTGATCTGTTTGCCGGCCCGGGCGGACTTGGTGAGGGTTTCGCCTCCCTCACGGAGAACGGCCATGCGCCATTCCGGATCGGCATATCGGTCGAAAAGGAGACCTCGGTTCATCGGACCCTGAGGCTTCGTGCGTTCCTACGCGAGTATGGTGCGCGTCATGGCATCTTGCCAAAAGAGTTCATCGATTTCCATGCCGGGGTAGTGTCAGAGCCTAACTGGTCAGCCGTAGACGCTGAAGCGTGGCAGCATGCCATCGAGGAAGCTCGCGCACTTGAGCTTGGCACAGACGCTGCAGCGACCGCCATAGATGCGGCCATCGCGACGTTGAAACGAAAGTATGACGACACGATCCTGATCGGCGGCCCGCCTTGTCAGGCCTATTCCGTTGTGGGGCGTGTCCGCTCCCGAGGCAAGGTCGGCTACGTCCCGGAGGAGGATGCGCGGCACTACCTCTTTCGCGAGTACATCCGGGTGCTCGACAAGCTTCGCCCGGCCGCTTTCGTTATGGAAAACGTCAAGGGCATGCTTTCGTCGACAGTCGAGAGCCGACTTGTCTTCGAGATGCTGATGGAAGATCTGTCCTCGCTCGGCACGGGTCACGCCAATCACTACGAGCTTCGTGCCGTCAGGGTCGAGGATGGCAAGGCCAGCCTGCAGACAGCGTCGCAGCCCTCGGATTTCATCGTGCGCTCTGAGGCGTTCGGGGTCCCTCAGCGTCGTCACAGGGTAATCATTGTCGGCATCCGTTCGGACCTCACAGGAGCGGCTGCCGGTGCGGAGATCGCAGTATCGGCGACTTCGCGGACGGTCCGCGATGTGATTGAAACGTTGCCGGCCTTGCGAAGCGGCATTAGCCGCGGGCGCGACGGCGCAGCTGTCTGGCGAGGAGAAGTCCTCGACGCCGCGAACACGCTCGCTGGCATTTCCAAAGGGAAGGACGACGCGGCGCTCCATGAGGCGTTTCTGACCGTTTCTGAGCGGGTGAAGAAAGATTCGCCTACCACTAGGGCGGCGACGCGTTTGCCAGACGGCTATCGCACTTCGGAAGATGATTTGTTGCAGTGGATCGAGCGACCGGAACTGCGCGCGATCGCCCAGCACGAGACGCGCGGGCACATGGCCTCGGATCTGGGTCGCTATTTGTATGCTGCCGTTTTCGGTGCCGTCCATGGCTACAGCCCGAAGGCTGTCGATTTCCCTCTGGCGCTGAGCCCCGATCACCGAAACTGGCACAGTGGTGTCTTCAACGACCGCTTCCGCGTTCAGCTGGCGGACGAGGCGTCGACCACGGTCACCAGTCACATCTCCAAGGATGGCCACTACTTCATTCACCCTGATCCGATCCAGTGCCGTAGCCTGACCGTCCGCGAGGCCGCTCGTTTGCAGACCTTTCCTGACGATTACCTGTTTCTCGGCAATCGCACGCAACAGTATGTCCAAGTCGGAAATGCCGTGCCGCCGTTTCTTGCAAGGCAGATTGCTGCGCTACTGCTAGGCACGCTGAAACGGCAAAAACCGCCGAACCGTCATGACGCCTACGAAGCTTAGCTTTTTACGGGACAGGTATCATGCATGATCATTCCCGTAGCTCTTGGATAGAACTCCGCGGAGCAGAAAAATCAGCGGATCTTATCTTCACCCATGTATCCGCACGCTTAGCTACTTCCGAAATCTGCTGACCCGGAGCGATTCTGTTGAACTCGGCGTTCACGGTCACGGCCCATTCCCAGAGCAAGTCCCGTAGACCACCCGAAATCCCTTGCCGCATCCATATCTGCTCGAGATCGAGCCGATCCCCAAGTCGATCGGCAACCACTGAGACGACGTAAGTCGCGATATTGACCCATCCTTGGCGAAAGACCTCCTTTGCTTCCTTCGTCTTGATCATGCTTTCAATCGCCTTGAACAGAATGACCTTGGCAATCATCGCCCGATACCAGCGCGCGTCGAGTGGGCTGGGCACAATCGTCGGATCGTTATCGAGAGCATCCATGAAGGCCGCGAAGTTCTTCTCGCCAGCCATGGCGACCTGGTTAGGCCGGCCGCGCCACGCTTCGTGGTACTTCGCGATGTCGTTCTTGGTCAGCTTGCGTTTCGGTGGGATCATCTCCTTCAAGTTTCGCCTTTTGGCCGGCGTGGTGCCGTCTCTCAGAAGCATTACGTTATAAGCGCCAGCTGCGCGCTCGTAGAACCATCGCGTTGCACCGTCAGGGCACCAAGTATCGTTCGCAAGTTTCTCGAGCTCTCGATGAAACGGGCGGTTCGCCGACAGGTCGGACATCTTCACCACATTCTGACTATTCGCATAGCGGGAGACGTTGCTGATCAGTCGCTCGCGTGCCTCGTCCTGCGAACCCTTGAGGATGATGATCTTTGCCGGGACCATGACATGGCTGAGATCGATGGTGCGATCGTCGCGCGAAGAGAAGTAGATGGTCGAGGTGGTCTGGCCGCCGTTCACGATCTGCAGGCCCTTCAGGAACGACAGGCCCAGATTTCCGTCCTCAGTCCGCTCGAACGCCGCTTCGTCGCAGACAAGAACGAGGCCATTGTTGAAGGCAAGAAAGTGCTCCGGTTCCTTTCGCAGCGTTTCGACGATGCCCTTGTTGACCGCGCGCTTATTCCCCAGAAAGGTGCGGATGTTGGCTTCGAGCAGCGTCGTCCCGTAGCGCAGATAGAGATCCCGGATGAGCTGCCCGGGAATGGCAGTAAGGGCATACTCGTAGTCTGCATCAGGGTCCGGGACGTGGACGCAGGGGAGCGCCCGACCGATCGACTGGACGAAACTCACGGCCAGCTCGTCTCGCGGCTTGCCCTCGGTGTGGCGGAACAGCCTCTCCATATCCATGGCCTCAACGGCCACCATCTTCTGGTGAACCTCCTTGTTCGAGAACCGTTTGGTTTTGGTCTTGCCATCGGTGATCACGAACACACGAATTCGGTCGATCTCGCCCCAGCGAGAACGAATAGTTGCCACCAGGTCCCTCACCGGATGGGTCGGATCGATCTTTGCGTCGAGGTTGCCGCTTGCCGCACGAAAGAGGAAGCGAACGCCTTCGCTTGCGGTTGCTGAGGCATCCGAGTCCCTGAGATCGTTCAGTTCCTCGGTCCCGAAATAGTGAGTCACGAACAGGTCGAGAGCCGTTTCATCGGAGCTGAGCGCATAGCCCGTAATGCGAAGTTTTGCGTTGCCGACCTTGCCGCTCCAGTGGCAAACGGTTGGGGCCTCGCAGATCCCGGTTTCTGCGACATGCTCCATGACCATTTCCGCAAAGACGAGCTCATCCGAAGGAAAGGAGCCTTCGCCAGCCTCTACGCGCTCGGCGATGATGGTCTGCAGGTCGGAACGAAAGTTGCGGTGAAATTCTTCAAGGCTCATGTCAATCAAGTCCAAATTCGTTGATCAGCTCCGGAAACCCAATGGAGTGGACTTCCAAGGCGTCGAGGTCGAGTACATAAGCGGCCGAACGGATGGCCGCTGGCAGGGAGGCACGCGTAAGGCGCGGCATGTCACCTTCCGAGCGGAATGTTCTTGCATCCTTCAATGCCAGCGTTCGGCTGTAGAGCGGTGCATGTTCTTCGAGGTATCCCATCACCATAAGCAATGCCTCGAAGCCGCGCTGAACTCCGGCCAGTCCAAACCTCTCGCGGAGTACGGACACGAGATCGACAAGCGAGATCCCGTCCATATTTTCCTCGAAGCGGAAGGCGCAAAGGAAGATGGGAGCCCGGTCACCATCCAGCTGCTCGATGCTGTTGATCCGCGCAAGGAAGCTGCCGGTCCGGACCGTGCTCTTCACCTCTATCGCGCCACCCCGAACGTGGAAGTCCTGTGCAGCCCGCAACGGTCCCTGCCAGCAGTCGAGAGCACCGGCTCCGAGGGAGGTGTCCGTGAGCAGCCTGAGCATCCAGAGTTCGCCAAGCAGGCCGATCTGTGCATCGGACGAAAGAGGGCGGTGGGTTCGGGCCATGAAAGCCTGCCACTCCCTCACCCTTTCGAGGAAGGTCTCCATGACATCGCGGCCCGCGCTGTTGGCTGCTGTCTCCAGAGTTCTCAAGACATCAACGACCATGATGGCGAAGATGTCGGGGGAGCCTTCCGGCCGCCTGACGAGAGCAATCGCCGTCTTGCCTGCGAATGCGGACTGACCCTCGATGCAGAACACATCGAAGCCCTTGCCTTCAGGAAGCTTTGCCGGGTTCACAGGCCACGATCCCGGAAAGGAGACGATCAACGCCTCCCGTCCGAGGGGGAATTGACACCCCGCCTCGACAGAGACGGCGCCCATATCGGTGAGATGCACAAATCGCCAGTCTTCCGCCGCTTCCTGCCGTGCGAGCGCTCGCCAGGCGCGCGCAATCCCATCTTCAGTCCACCCAGTCATTGAGGCCTCCCCATAGTACGCTGTTGGCGATGTACCTCGAGTTGGAGACCCTTCTCTCGGAAGTGCTTGACGGAAAACTGATGGCCCAGGCGACGACGGGATCGGCATTCCTCAGTTCATCGACACCCGCACCCTTGGGATCGAGCAGATAGAGCATGAGCAGGCCGCGTTCCCGGCGAGCCGGAATGCCCGCTTCGGCGATGCCTTCTCCGAGGACGTGACGGATCTGTGGGCCTCTCGGTTCGGAGGGCGGCTCCTTGCCTTCGTTTCGATCCGTGTCGTTGCGCCAGGTCTTCTGGCTGAGATCGAGTGCTGCTTTCCATTCCGCCTTGGTCAGATCGATGGCCTGATCGCGAGGCGAGATCAGGGTCTTGATCGAGTATCGATCCGCATGTTCAGTCGTGCGCTTGCGCTGGAGCATGTTGACCGAACGACCACCTACTGAGCGGTGCTTGTCATCCGGGCCGCTATCCTTGCCGATCAGTGCGACCGTCCAGTTCGTCAGCTCACGATCCTTGTTCATCTCCTCGATGAAGTCCGCGATCAGCGGACTCATGATCCGGAAGCTGGCGGGGTGGGTCCTGTAATCCCGAAGGAACGAGATGACGTTCAGAGCCGGTACGTCTCGCCAGAGGTGACCGTTCCACTTCTGACCTTGTGGAACGAAATGCTGATCGTTCAGATCCGTCGATGGACCAAGTGCGTTGATGAACCGATCTGTAGCATTGAAGTTCGCTGTGATGTCGTCCTTGCGGTTGGGAAACACGATCGTCTGCAGAAGGTCGCCCGAATAGGTCAGCTGCATTGCGCGAGCGTTTCGCATCTTGGCCCGAGAGGTGACTGTCAGCACCGAATGCGATTTCACCCGCAGACCGAACTGTTTTGGCGTGGCACCGGCCGCGACCATGTTGTCGAACTCCTGGCGCAACTCTTCGGCGGCGTCGGCGATATGGCCGAACCACTCCACCATTTCCTGTGATGTGTAGAGGCGGCAGACATCGAGGTAGCCGTCGCGGTAGCCGAACCAGCGCCCCATCTGCATGAGCGTGTCATACATTCGCGCGGTCCGAAGGAAGTAGCTCGTACAGAGACCTTCGAGCGTCAGACCACGCGCCAGCTTGTCGCCGCCGATGGCAATCACCTTGAGGCCGGTGCCATCATTCTCGGCATAGTCGAGTGCATCCTTGGCCGTGCCGTTAATCTCGCGCACGCGAATGTCGGACAGGATGTCGGGGATGACGGTACGAATGTCCTCCCAAGAAAAGTCCTCCAACGTTTCACCTTCAACGAGTGCAGAGCGGATTCCTTGCATGCCTGGTCGGAAGGTATTTTCATATTCCTTGCGCATGGACGCCTCGAGGGCCGCAAGCTCGATGCCGCGGGTGTAGCGGCCCTTCAGATCCCGCACGTACTCTGCGACCTGGTTGACGACAGCGTTCTGTACCGAGGTGAAGCGGGTCACGTGGACGAGCATCGATGAGTGTTTGCTTCCCTGTCCGCGCAGCTTCCTCACGGCACAGGCATAGAGGAAGGAGCGGATTGCCTCAGCGAGCGAATCCGGCACACGGTCTTCACCTTTCCAACGCGGCTGGTGTCCGTTTCTGTGTGGCTTGATTTCCGGAGATGTCGTGGTCTTGCTAGGCATCCACGGCTGGAATTCTTCTTCCATCAAAGGGCGTACGAGCGGCAGCTCGTCGGGCGTGCTGGAAGCCGATCCGAAGACACGTCCAGGTCCGACATAGTTCGATGGGGCTGCGAGGTTGGTGATGAAGGCCGCCGGGAAAAGGTCCGGTCCGTGCTTCTCGGTTTCACCGCGGTCATGAATGAAGATGTTCGCGAAGGGCGTAGCCGTGTAGCCGACATAGGCCTTCCGCGAGAAATGGTGGAGGACCGACCGGATCAACCTGTTGATGGTCTTGGGCTCATGCTCGAGATCCGGGGCGCCAGACTCATCAACGACATCCTCACCAGTGTCGACCGATCCGTGGTCCGACTCGTCGTCGATGACCAGCAGCGGAAGGTTGGTGACGAGCTTTCGACCGGTTTCGGGATCGATGTGATTGGCCACTCGATTGCGGATCCAGTGCAGCAAGCGCTCCAGCACCGTCTTGTTCTTCTTGACGACGAACAACCACGGTCGCTGTTCCGGGCTGATATTCATCTTCGCGGCTACGGCCGTGTTGAAGTCGCCCTTGTCGCTCCGATTCGTTGCAGCATTGGGACGGACCGACATGTCCTTGTCGATCAGTCCGACCCCCACTGCTGGGAGCTCGTCAGCATCCGCGATGGTAGCAAAGCCGAGAAACCCCTCGTCCAGGCGGATCTGGGTCTGTGCTCTCAGGTTGTTGTGCAGGCCGGCGAGTACGATGATGATCTTGTAACCGGCGTCGGCGGCCTTGCAGATCAGTCCGGTATAGTTGCCTGTCTTCCCCGACTGGACGTGGCCCACGACCAAGCCGCGACGATCCCAGGCGCCTTCCCGGGTCGGGTCCTCGAGCTGCGAAAGGACTTCGTCAGTGGCGACATCGAGAGCATCTAGGGCCGTCCAAGGGATGCGCGCTTCCATATACTCCGAGTAACGCTGCCAATAGGTCCAGCCCTTCTTCCTTTCTGCATCAAGCCAGGCGACATGGTCCTCACCGCTCGACAGGGTGGCGTTCTCGCCCACCGTGCGGCTTGAACGGCGGATCAGCTCGTCAACGAGCGCGTCCCTATCAACAAGGGCGAAATCGTCCTCCATCATGATCGACAGCTTGGTCAGCTCCTTCTCGATCATTTCCGGAGTGACAGGGCTCTGAGCGCGTTCCGCAGCAAGGCGGAGCATGTTCTGGGCCATGGAAAGGATTGAATCGAAGGCCTTCTGATTTGAAATCGTCATTGCGTGTCTTTCGCTTCAAGGGCTGCAATCAAGTCGAGGTGCCGGTCGAATGGGGGCGTGCGACCGAGCCGCTCGCGTGCCTCGGTCGGGCTGAGCCCGCGGAACTTCACCAGTGCTTCAAACATCGAGGACAGTGTCTCCATCACCTCGTTCTCGGCCGCTCCGGTGAAGCCAGTTCTCGGCGTCTCCTTGTCTTCCGCCGTATCCAGCCAGATACGCTGAACGGGCACTGTCTCTTCGATCAGCCTCAGAAGAGCGAGGATGTCGGACTTGAGTGGGCCGGCGCGATCGAGGATCGAGGCGACAAGATCATGGTCACGAGCGATCCGATAAGACGTTCCTTGTGCGGAGCGCCGCACTTGCCAAGCTTCGGCGACTGCGTTAGGGCGCGTGCCTGAGGCCGGGGTAACGTGTCCCCGGTGGGCGAAGACCCGCCGCGCTGTGTCGCGTGTTTCTGTTGCGAGACGATGAAGCTGGGATCGCAGGCGCACCGGGGGGCTGGCCGTCGATTTAAGGACATTGATCTTCCAATCGGCATCGGCGCTATTCGGTATGTCGAGCCGGATACGAGCGAGCCTGTGAGCTTCATCGCGCGGCCATAGCTTGCCGCCATCGCCGAGGCCAAGCCAACCCCCAGCGAGAAGGAGACGCTTGTTGCGGTAGACGTAGAAGCCCTCCTGCTGCGTCCATCCCCCGGGCCCCGCCGCCGCTTCCTGTTCGGCAGTCTTGAGCATGTCGCGATGCGGAAGGACGTGGCATTGCACGGTCACACCGGTGGTGTGGAGGATCCGATACTCGGGGCTTTCCAGCGCCTTGCCGGGATGACCGATGAGATACGGATCCCAAGGCTTCAACCCTCTGCCATTGAGCGAGAGGCACAGCTTGGGCAGTTGGCCATCGATGAGGCGATGGAAGGTCATCGCAAGATGCGCCTCCACGCGATCCGCGAGCTCGATCATGTCAGTGGCCGCGAAGCCATCCGTCACGATACGATCCAGTTTCTCCCAGAGTACGACGGTGCCGTGGGCCATCTGGTCCAGCGGCGCGAGCAGATGCTCTGATCCCGGAGCCGGTCCCTCGAAGAGCGGCCATTCGGCCCCGGGTTCCTGACCGATGAGATCGAGGTCCCAGCGCAGGCAGACGACCGGTCCACCGTCCTTTCGACTGGCGACGGTCAGACGACGTGCTTGGGAAAAACTGGCCGTCTTCAGGCCCAGCCCAAAGCGCCCAAGGTCGGGGGTAGCGCGTTCAGCCCTCGGATCGCGAGCCCCAAGACGCATTCCGGCCTCCAGAGCCGCGTCGTCCATGCCGTTGCCGTCATCGACTATTCTTACCCAACTATTTGAACCGGCCCACTCGAGATGAACGGCGACGTCGCGCGCATTTGCGGTGATGGAATTGTCAACCAGATCGGCAAGTGCGGTGGGAGGCGCGTAGCCGAGTCCACGAAGGGACTCGAGCATCGACCCGGCATGAGGCGGTGCATTTCTGACATTCTTCACATCAACGTTCCAACAGATATTTGTGATTTCCGAGCCTGCTTGGGTGGCGAAGTGTTCTCAGGCCTTTGGATTCAATCTGACGAATGCGCTCCCGCGTCACGCCATATATCTGACCAATTTCCTCAAGAGTCATTTCAGAATCGAGCCCAAAACCAAAGCGCTTCCGGATGATATCCGCTTGGCGCTCGGGGAGGTCGGCCAATGCGTCTGTTACGATCTTTCCGATTTCGGCCAGATTGAATGCATCCATCTCTGACAGCTGAGATGTCAAACGGTCCCAACTGTCAGGGCTCGCGGGATATTCGGCTTCACGCGGGATGCTGCGGAACTGTCTTACCTCTTCGATTGTCCATTCCAGCTCTTTGGCGAGTTCGAGGTCGGAAACGGCACCATCGACCCGAACGTCCAGCCTCTCAAGGGCGCGGTCGAACTTGGTGATCTTTTCGTTCTGATGCACAGGGATGCGGATCGCCGCGCCTTCATCACAACGCCATCGCGTAATGGCCTGTCGCATCCCGTAATTTGCGTAGCTAAGGAAGCGATAACCACGTTCGGGATCAAATCGCCTCGTGGAACGTTGCAAACCGATGAAAGCCACTTGAAAGACCTCCTCTGGATCCTCGCCTTCCTCCACATGCCGCGAGGCAAAGCGCCGGACGTAAGGCAAGTGCTCGTTGATAAGGCGCTTGGTGGCAGATTCGCAGATCAGGATTTCGGATTCCAGCTGACTGGCCGTGCTTTGGCACGCTGGAAACTGTTCCAACCGGCGGACTAACTCCTTTTGGAATGCCAGAGTGAGATCCAGCGAATCGAGTGCAGCAAGTGCCTCTCTTCTTCGTTTGCCATCCATCACTCTGCCAGTGGCGTGCCATGACCTCAGCGCCTCCACAGCCGCCATTACCTCGTCTGTCTCAGCATGGCTCGGGCGCGACGGAATGATGGTTCTCAGCGAGACCGAGCTGGGGTCTCTCGAACCGTCGCGAACGCGGTCCATGACGTCGAGGATCGCTTCGACGGCGGTCTCGGAGGCCAGGATGCCCAGCTGGAGTTCCTGCTTGGCCCGCATCATTGGCTCCAGCAGTTGCAGCTCTTCTGATTTGTCCATGACGAAACGCTGTGTGCCGGGAAGCCGCGTCCGACGCGTAAGGGCTGCCTCTATCGCGTCAGCAAGGTCATCGGACGATGTGTCCGAGACGGCGTCCCAGAGGTCGGCATCATGCCCCGTCGCCTGAGTGAAATCGAAGCCCGCTGCTTCCAGGTTGCGCTGGAGATTGATGCGCAGTTCCTCGAGATCACCATTCCCTTCGCAAAGGGTGACCAAGTGGTCGATATCGTCGAGGGAGCACCGACCCTTTGCCAAAATCTCCTCTGCCCAGGTGAAGCAGAACTCCGGGTCGATCGACATCCGCGTGCCGGTCTGGACGACAGTGCGTTTGGCCGATTGCCGGCCACGGTTCCTGACTTTCAGGAAGTCGTTCTCTGCACCATAATCGGCCGTCACCACGGCGCTGGATCCGATGCCTTCTCCAGCGATCGGCGCAGCCGAAAGATCGAGATCCCAATCCCCGTCCTCGTCATCCGAAACTGCAGGTGCCGAACTGACGAGCGCGACGAAGGTCCCCGACGCCGTTTCCCCCTTGTAATGGCCGAAGAATTCCTCCAGTTCTGCCTCGGCCTCAAAACTCAGGAGATCGTCGAGGTCGTCAGTTGAATCGTCCGGCTCCGTCTCTTGGACCACGTTGAAATGATGCTCTGGAACCGCATCGGTCTCGACCGCAGTCTCGATCTCCGATACATCTTCGTGCTCGTCGACCGTCTCCGGCGACGTCGTAACAAGTGAAGACAGAAGCCGCGCGGCGAAAACGTGGCCTCCGGCAAATGCCAAATCAGCGGGTGTCCGCTGGTCATGATTTAGCGATCTAGGGTCAGCACCCGACCGAATGAAGAGATCACAAACAGCAAGATTACCCATGCGCGCCGCAAGGTGAAGTGGCGTGTCGCCCTTTGGGTCGGCCGCGTGAAGGCGAGAGGACGCTGCAAAATTGGCAAGGCTCTCAAGCTTGCCTTCGGCGATCAATCGGATCTCGACAGGCCCAAGAACTTTGCTATTCGTTGCGCTCACCGTTAGATCGCGACTTCCAAATATGCGGGATAGCCTATTCATGATCTTCATGAATGACCTCATGGTTGAGCAATATGATCAACTGGTCATCTGACTTTCTCGAGTTGGGATCAGCATCAAGGCCGAGAAGCATCAAAGTGTAGTACAAACGCGCAGTTAGGACATGTATCTTCGCTTGATTCAACAAGACCCAAATTGCTTCATCAGGTAGCTGCAATTTACATGCCCGTTCCGGGGCAGCCGAAACTAAAGACGCTGCTCGTCTTCCAGCGAACTGCCCACCAGTCGTTTTTGTTAGCAACAGCTAACCAACTGGAGAACGCTGGGCAATGCAAATTTCGCCTAAAGTAATTGTTTCCGAAGGTAATTCGGCCCCAAGGACAAGGGAAATTTCGAGAGTCAAGCTGACCTGCTCCCCTGAATGATCCTCGTTTTTTAGTTAGCCTGTTCCCCAACGAAGGAGACAGGTAATGAAACGGTCCAGATTTTCCGATGA